>JBBSHE010000023.1:0-46724 GCA_038253325.1 Propionibacteriales bacterium | reverse complement strand
TGCGGCGCAGGGCCGTCGAATGATGGTCGTGACGCCGACGTTGAAGGCGGCCGAGGTCGCGGCCGGAGAGATCGACGCGCCGGCGTTCTCGGCCGCCTGGCTCGCCCACCAGTGGGGTTGGCGGTGGGACGACGACGGCCACTGGACCTGCACCGGCGACCTTCCCACCGACCCTGGGGCGATGCTCGGCCGAGGCGACCTGCTGGTCGTGGACGAGGCCGGGATGCTCGATCAAGACACCGCCCGTGCCCTGTTGGAGATCGCGCAGGACTGTCAGGCACGCGTCGCCTTCATGGGTGATCGCCACCAGCTCCCGGCTGTCGGCCGTGGTGGTGTCCTCGACCTCGCCGCCCAGCACGCCGGACCCGACGCGACCGTGTCCCTCGATGTCGTGCACCGGTTCTCCGACCCCGAGTACGCCGAGCTGAGTGTTGCGATGCGACGTGGTGAGCCGGTCTTCGACGAGCTGTGGGATCGGGGCCAGATCCGCGTGCACGCGAGCGAGGCCGAACGGACCCAGGCTCTCGCCGCGGTGACTGCCGACGCGATCCTCGCCGGACACACCAACCGAGCACTCATGGCCGACAGTCGCAAACAAGTCGCCGCTCTCAACGGCGCGATCCGAGACCGCCTCGTCACAGCCGGGCTGGTCGACGACGGCCAAGTGGTGGTGAATGAGGCTGGCGAACGACTCGGCGTCGGCGATCGGGTGGCCACCCGCCGCAACGACTGGCAGCTCGGAGTCGCCAACCGGCAGACCTGGACCATCACCGCGCTTGCCGACGAGACGCTGACCCTGCGCCACGACCACGGGCTGACCCGCGAAGTCCCCACCTGGTACGCGCACGGCTCGGTCGAGTCCGCCTACGCCACGACCGTCTACGGCGCCCAAGGCGAGACCACAGCCATCGGGCACCTGGTCATGGGCGAGAGCACCTCGGCCGCGTCGGCGTACGTCGGCATGACCCGCGGCCGGCACGACAACGTCGCACATCTCGTGGCCGAAACTCCCGAGCAGGCCCGGTCGCTCTGGGAGGGGGCCTGCTCCCGCGACCGCGCCGACCTCGGAGTCGCCCACGCCCGTGTCCAGGCGACCGACGATGTCGACCGCTACGGTCCAGTTGCGCCCGCCCGAGCCCCTGCCAAGGAGCAGGTGAAGCGGCGGCGTGAGGACGATCAGCGTCGAGAGTTCGAGCCCTGGCACACCACAGAACCCGACCCGTCGCGACGTCCGTCAAGGTCGGGTCCGAGCATCGGTTTCTGACCACGTGCAGGGTCACCACCGGCGAATTCTGGTGCTCCCCGGTGGTCACGCTGGACGGCATGTCGAAATTTCTGAACTTTCGGACGGGCGATGCCCTGACCAGCACAAACACCGCTCACGGGGCCGCGCCCGTCCAGCGCCCGTCCCAGGACGGGCGCAGTCAGGACGGGCGATTTTTGGTGCGCACGCTGAGGAGAGTTCCTCACGAAGTGTCCATTCGCCCCCAGTCCCGGCACTTGTAGTACCAGCACCGCCAACACACCCATGACAAGGAGAAGACCATGACCGTCGCATTCGCAGACGACAACCACGAGCACGACGAGATGCTCACCATCGAAGAGGCCGCCGCCTTCCTCCGCGTGCCCGTCGCCACGATGCGCTACTGGCGCTACACCGGCGACGGGCCGTTCAGCTTCAAGGTCCAGCGGCACGTGCGCTACTGGCGCACGGACCTCATCCTGTGGCGTTGCGAGCAGGGACGCCGACCCGATCCGGACTCTCCACAGGATGACCGTCCGAAGGAGTGATTGTCGGTGGCCAGGCGCACGGTGGTGACTCAGGAAAGGAGCGGCCATGGCCGGAAATATCGCCAAGCGCTCACATGGGAAGTGGCGCGCCCGCTATCGCGACGAGGCGGGCAACGAGCGCGCCCGTCACTTCGACCGCAAGATCGACGCTCAACGCTGGCTCGACGAGACCTCGGCGTCGGTGCTCACCGGAACCTACGCCGACCCACAGGCCGGGCGGGTGACGTTCGCCGCGTTCTTCGGCGAGTGGTCAGCGAGGCAGATCTGGGCACCAGGGACGGTGCTCGCCATGTCCCTGGCGGCACGCTCCGTCCCGTTCGGCAGCAAGCCGATGAAGCTGGTCCGCCGTTCCGATGTCGAAGCCTGGATCAAGAGCATGCACGCCGCCGGGCTCGCCCCCGGCACGATCAAGACCCGGTACGTGAACGTCAGGTCGGTGTTCCGCGCCGCCGTGAAGGACAAGGTGATCGGCTCCGACCCGACCGACGGCGTGCGCCTCCCCCGTGGCCGTCGCGCGGACGTGGCCATGTCGATCCCCACTCCGGAGGAGGTGGGACAGCTCATCGCCGTGGCTGACGAGCGATTCCAGCCGTTCATCGCCCTCTGCGCGTTCGCCGGCCTGCGGCTCGGCGAAGCCGCCGGGGTCCAGCTCGGCGACGTCGACTTCCTCCGCAAGTCGCTCAGGGTCTCCCGGCAGGTGCAACGCGTCAACGGCGGCGCGGTCAACGTACGAGCGCCGAAGTACGGATCGGAACGCGCCGTCTACATCGCCGACAGCCTCATCGACGTGCTCGCCGAGCATGTCGCCACCTACGGCACCACGGGCAAGGATCAGTGGCTGTTCGCCGGAGAGGGCGACGATCCGCCGCATCAGAACACGGTCGGCTACTGGTGGCGCAAGACGCTGCGCGACGCTGGCCTGGCGGGCATCAAGCTTCACGACCTTCGGCACTTCTACGCCTCCGGCCTCATCGCGGCCGGATGCGACGTGGTGACCGTCCAACGCTCGCTCGGCCATGCGAAGGCCACCACCACCCTGAACACCTACGCACACCTCTGGCCTACCGCCGAGGACCGCACGCGAAAGGCCGCCGAGTCGATCATGTCCGCTTCGCTCGGCCCCCCTGCCGCGACGCTCGCTGCGTTGGCGACGGATACGGGTGAGTGAGCGGCGCCTTCGGATCGCAGTTGTGCTTCGCCGGGTCTTCGCCCACCGAACCGGCGGTGCGACACAGCGCACAGAAGGACGCAGGCCGGGCTCCTCCATGTGATCGCGGGACGGGCATCGATTGGAGGGAACTGTAGACGCCCGCGGTCTTCCCAAGCCCGTGGAGAGCGGTGCGAGACCCACGCCGGCGCTTCGAACGCTACCGAGAAATCGCGAGGGCCCGGATCGGCTCCCGTACGATCCAAGTCGACGATCGACCTGAGGAGGGGCAAGCAGACCGTGGCGGAAGCCTCGAACCCGTCCCATCTTGGGTCGTCTGGGGCCACCGGCAACTTGTGGGATGCCCGGCGGTGGCGCCTTTTCGACGCGCTCGCGCAGCAGAGTGAGCTGTTCGCGGACTTGTACCGACGCGCGATAGACGCGTTGAATGAAAGACCGCTTCGACATGGCGCCATCGTGGTCGCAGCGCATTGCATCCGAGACCTCGTGAACGGGCTGCCCGACGTGCTCACGGATGCTGGCGAGGTTCCGGCGCATATGCCGTTGTCCGAACCTGCGCAAGAACTCGCGTCGACGTGGCTGGCTACCCCAGTCAGCTCGGGCCAATCGACACCCCAACGGTTTCCGGCCCGCCCAGTCCCGACGTAGAGCCGCTAGCGACTGTCCCGGTTGCTGTAGTTGAGGCAGCTAGGAAGGTGGCACATGCAAGGCGAGTCGGCACAGACAACGCTCGCCGGCGACGGAGCGCGCTCGTGCTGGGCCGCATGGAGGTTAGGCAGGACCCGACAGTCCGGGTGTTCCAGGAGAGCGTCACGGTTTTCGAACAGGTGCGCCACCCTCAACGCGGTCGCGAGGTCGATCTGGAGAAGGTGGTTTCACAAGTGGACGAGGCCTTGGAAGTCATTGAACGAGCGCTAGAAACACGATTGGGAAGCTTCTTCCAAACGGTCGAAGACTTGATGGATGTGCTGGCGGCTGCCAATGAACGGACTGACGGTGACAAGTGATGACGGTCTCTGGATGGCGTGAGCCCGAAAGCCAACTGGTTGTTGCTGCCTTGTCGCGGATCGGCGACGCGCAACACCGGCGGGTGTTCTTTGAGCGACTCGAAAACCCGCTATGGGTTGTCGCGCTGACCGAACACGGTGTGTACGACGTAGCGCCCGAGACGAGGGTGGACAGTCAGGGACGCGAGTTCTGGCAGCCGTGGCCCGCGGGCGAGTACCTGGTGCGCATGGCACCGCTCGTGCCGGAGGAAGTCGTTACGGCGTTGCTCAGGCCTGCCGAGAGTTCGAGCCCGATCGTGCACGACGTCTTCCTCCGGGCATCGTTGTCCGTGCCTGGGCACCAGGCGATAAGGCTTCTGCCAGCCATCTCGAGCTACGCGGCGGAAGGGTCATTGCGTAACACGCCAGAACTTGTTGACCTCATGGAGCATCTCGCGCGGTCAGGAAAGGGGAAGCAGGCCGTTCGCCTGGCTCAGGCCGCCTTCCGACCCCGACCTCTTGGCGAGGAGCACGCTGGTGGGCGTCCGCGTAGGCGTGACGTGACGGCTGGCATGGAGTCCTACTGGTTCGGTGAGCTTCTGCCTCGGGTGATCGCGGTCCTTGGAAGTGTCCAGGGCGAGAAAGCGCTGACGACATTGACCGCATGGCTCGAAGAGTTTCAGCTGGCTTCGGGTCACTTCGACGCCGGTCGTGAGTATGACCTCAGCTATATCTGGCGGCCATCGATCGCGCCGCACAGCCAGAACGGCGTGACGGAGGACTACGGGGACGATCTTGTGGACGCGGTGCGTGACTTGGCCTCCGCGCAACTGCAAGCCGGACGCCCTGTCACGGCGGTGCTAGAGACGCTGGAGCGCAGCGGGCAGCCGCTGCTGCGACGAATTGCCCTGCACGTACTTTCCGGCCGTGTCGCAGACGACCCGGCGAGCGTGCAGGAGGCTGCCTCGCGACTCTTGGACGTTGACCTTGTCGAGAGCGACTACCGCCACGAGTACACAGAGCTGGCTCGCCAGGCGCTCCCGCTTCTGGATAAGTCCGCCGCTCAAGCGTGGGAACGCATGATCCTCGAGGGGCCCCCCTTTCCCGAGGACACCCTCCAAGCAGCCGCCGAACGCGGGCGGCAGGAGGGCGAGGACCTTGAGGTCGCACTGGAACGGTTCCGCGAGTACTGGCAGCTACGGATCCTGAGCGCGGTCGGGCGTGCGTCGTTGAGCCAACCGTGCGTGGAGCGTCTTGCAGCGCTGGAGGACAACCACGGAAGGCTGGAGCATTCCGACTTTCCCGCCTACTCGACATCGTGGGTAGGACCTTCGAGCCCTCACACGGCTGAAGAGCTGACGGCGCTGGAACCTGGCGAGCTTCTGGCGCTCCTGCGCACCTGGCGCCCCGAGACCGATACACCGCGAGACCAATCCAAGGAGGGCCTAGGGCGCGCGTTCCAGGCGGCCGTTCGAGACCGTCCGGAAGCAATCACCCGAGACCCGTCCCAACTCGTTGACCTTGACCCGACATATCTACGTGCGCTGTTCGGGGGCCTGCGCGAGGCGCTGGAGGACGAAACGGCATTCGACTGGGCGCCGGTATTCACCGTTGCCCTTGCTGTGGCCACTCGACCGGACGACGGCACGGAGGTCGAGGGGGGAATGGACGAGGACGTCGTGTGGCGGTTCGCCCAGCGGGCCCTCGCATCCCTAATAGAGATGGGGGTATCTGTCGACGGCGCTCACGCAATTCGGCCGGAGCAATTGGACGCTGCCGTAGACGTGCTTGAACCGCTGATCGCGCATCCAGACCCGACACGAGAACACGAACAGCGTTATGGCGGTTCGAATATGGATCCGCTGACTCTCTCTCTGAACACCACAAGGCCAGCGGTCCTACGCGCCCTGGTTCGGGTCGGGTCCAAGGCGAAGGATCGCCTTGAGGCAGGGGCGCCGGGTGCAAAGACGTCGACCATCACAAGGGTGCTCGGTCTTGTAGAGCAGAGACTGTCGGGTACGCGGGACAACAGCCTCGCCGTGGCCGCTGCTTTCGGTGAAGGTATCGGTCGACTGATCTGGATGGACCGGGCTTGGGCCGATGCGCACGGCCACGAGCTCATGACGCCCGACGCTTTCGGGGACGTGGTCCTCACGGCAGCACTTGCAACGTATCGCCCATCAAAGGTCCTTCTGGAGGTCCTGTCGCCGTACGCCGGGGCGCTGATCGAACGGACTGCGGCGGGCGAGACGATCACGCAAGGTTGGCGCGCCGACCGGACTCCTGAGGAGTTGGTGGGGGATCACCTCGTGCTCATGCTCGTATGGGGCGCCGTGGAACCCGATGACGATCTGGCCAGCGCGTTCTTCCAAGACGCGTCCAAGCCCGCCATCGCCAGAGTGCTGGGGCACCTCGGGTGGTTGTTCAGTCGTTCAGACGAACCGCTGCCCGCGGAGATGATCGAGCGCGCCATGGCGCTGTGGGATCGACGAGCCGAGGCTGTGCGGGCAGGGGCGACGTCTCCGGAAGAGCTGGCCGAGTTCTATTGGTGGGTGAGGAGTGGGCAGTTCCCGCGGGAGTGGTGGCTCGCACGACTCGAGCAAGCCGTTGGAGCTGCGGCGACCTTCGATGCTCGGGGGATGATCGGCGAAGACCTGGAGCAGGCTGCGCCGGAGGCGCCTCTGGCAACCATTCGAATCCTGGAACGGCTTCTAGCGGGGCGAGAGGAAGCATTCAGTCGGTATGACCTGGTGGAGCACGCCACCGGGATCATCGCCGCTGCTCTTGACAGCGGCGATGCAGAAGCAGTCACCACGGCGAATCGCGTCATGGACACGCTCGGTCGCAGCGGTCATCTGAGAATTGCAGAGTTGGTGGAACAGCGAAGAGACAGGCGCAGCTGAGCGCTGTGCCGCTACGGGAGCCAACGCTGCTCAGGTATGTCACGCAAGGTGCGTCTTCCCGCCAAAGGGTCACGTCACAGACGTGCCAACTGGTAGCACCGGGCCCGGAGATGAGGCCTCCGAAACCGCCTGCTCGAGCGCATACCGCTGAATTTCTTGCGGACTCTGTGCGGACTGGGAGCCTCCCCACCCCCTCTGGCCTGCGGTTTTGCGGCGATTCACACGTTGAAGCGGAAGTCGACGACGTCACCGTCGGCCATCAGGTAGTCCTTGCCCTCGATCCGGACCTTGCCGGCTGCCTTTGCTGCCGCCATCGATCCGGCTTTCACGAGGTCGTCGTATGACACGATCTCGGCCTTGATGAAGCCCTTCTGAAAGTCCGTGTGGATGACTCCGGCGGCCTCCGGTGCCGTGGCACCGCGGCGAACGGTCCAGGCGCGCGCCTCCTTCGGGCCGGCCGTGAGGTACGTCTGGAGACCGAGCGTGTCAAAGCCGACCCGAGCCAGCACGTCCAGACCGGGTTCTTCGACTCCCATCTCCGCGAGCATTGCCCGCGCCTCGTCGTCGTCCTCGAGCTCGACGAGCTCAGCCTCGAACCTCGCGTCGAGGAAGATCGCCTCCGCCGGCGCGACCAAGCACCGCAAGTCCGCGAGCAGCGGCTCGTCGCCGAGCTCGTCGGCATCGCAGTTGAAGACGTACAGGAAAGGCTTGGCCGTCATCAGGTGAAGGTCGCACAACAGTTCCTGATCGAGCCCCGAGCCGAACACAGGCGTGCCCGAGTTGAGCACCTCTCTTGCCTCCTCAACCGCAGCGATCCCCGCGGTGAGGCTCTTGTCCCTGCGAGCGTCCTTCTCCAGCCGGGGAAGTGTCTTCTCGATCGTCTCGAGATCGGCCAGGATCAGCTCGGTCTTAATCGTCTCGATGTCGTCTCGCGGCGACACCTTGCCCTCGACGTGCGTGACGTCGTCGTCGCGAAAGAGGCGGGTGACCTGGCAGATCGCGTCCGACTCGCGAATGCGGGACAGGAACCGGTTGCCGAGACCCTCACCGGTCGACGCGCCCCGCACGATTCCGGCGATGTCCACGAACTGGACCGTCGCCGCCACGACGCGCGCCGACGAGAACATGCTCGCGAGCACCGCGAGCCGGGGGTCGGGGACTCCGACCACGCCGACGTTCGGCTCGATCGTCGCGAACGGATAGTTCGCGGCCAGCACGTCGTTCTTGGTGAGTGCGTTGAACAGCGTCGACTTTCCGGCGTTCGGGAGTCCGACGATTCCGATGCTGAGGGCCACGGCGGACAAGCGTACGTGCTGCGTACGCCGGGCGCGAAAGGCCACAAGCGGCTCGTGGACCGGACGGGTTCTGTCCCGGTTGACCCAACTCGACCGGCGCGGCTGGGACGGAATGTCGGCGGCGCCTGATTCAGTGGAGGCATGGACATCTCGACGATCGTGATCGCGCTCCTCGCCCTGGCGACCGGGGTGGCGATCGGGTTCGCGCATGCTCAGCGGGGATCGGCAGCCCGCGAGACGGCGATCCGGACCGAGATGCGGACCGCCGCCGCGGAACGGGAGCGGATGCTGCAACAGGGCGCGACCGACCGCGACCGGGCGCTCCGTGACGACCTCGCCCGTGCGAACGCCGACCGCGACGCAATGCTGCAGACACAGCTCGAGGCGGCGTCGCAGCGGGCAATCGAGTCGACCAGCAAGCAGGTCTTCGCGATGGCAGATGCCCGGGTGAAGGCCACCGAGCAGGTCGTCGCCCCGGTGACGACCAACCTCGACAAGCTGGCCGCCGCCGTCAACGCGATGCAGAACAACCAGACTTCGTGGCAGGTCGAGCTCAAGCAGCAGGTCGAGCAGGTGCAGCGAAGTGGCGTCGACCTTCGTCAGCAGACGCAGGCACTCGCCGACGCCTTGCGCAAGCCGCAGGTCCGTGGGCAGTGGGGTGAGCTCCAGCTGAAGCGGAGCCTCGAGCTCGCCGGCCTCACCGAGCATGTGGCGTTCGACCAGCAGGTGAGCCGTCGCAGTGAGGACGGACAGATCCGCCCCGATGTGGTGATCACGTTGCCAGGCAACCGGCACGTCGTCGTCGACTCCAAGGTTCCGCTGGACGCGTTCTTGGCGGCGACCGCAGCGACGGACGAGGGGGCGCGCGGCACTGAGCTCGTTCGGCATGCCAAGCAGGTCAAGTCGCACATCGACGCCCTGAGTGCTAAGTCGTACTGGAAGCAGTTCGACTCCGCACCGGAGTTCGTCGTGATGTTCGTGCCGAACGAGGCGATGTTCTCCGCCGCCGTCGAGATCGAGCCCGACCTGATCGGTTACGCCTGGGCTCGGTCGGTCGCGCTCGCGAGTCCGACGACGCTGATCCCGCTGCTGAAGACGGTCGACTACACCTGGAAGCAGGAGCGCATCGCCGACGACGCCAAACACGTCTACGACCTCGGGCGCGAGATCTACGAGCGCGTCGGCGTGGTTGGCGGCCACCTGGATCGGCTCGGACGCTCGATCACCACGCTCGTCGGCACGTACAACAAGACGATCTCGTCGGTCGAGTCGCGAATGCTGGTGAGTGCCCGCCGGATGCACGACCTGCGGGTCAGCGACGAACCGACACCCGCGCCGATGCCTGTGAAGGACACGACGACGCCGATCACCGCGACGGAGCTTCTCGGCGAGGACCCGCCTCGCCTGATCGAGGGCGACCCCGGCCGCGAACAGTGGAGACGCCAGGCCGGCTGACCGCCGGCCCTCGGCTGCGCGATCGTCGCAGCGCTTCGAAACGCCTCGCAGCGGCGTTGCGCAGCCTCTCGACACCCGACCCACTGTCAACGGCTGACGAAACGAGCGGAATACGGCTCACCTCTTCAGCCGATGTCGTCCGGACCGTCGCGCCGCCGGAAACTGCCGACGCTACGTTGTGAACGACACACCCGCCCGGCGAGCCGGGAAGCCGGAAGAAGGTCTGCGCGATGTCGGAACGCTGGTACAAGGAAGCTGTCGTCTACTGCATCGAGGTGGAGACCTACCAGGACTCCAACGGCGACGGCTACGGAGATCTGCGGGGGCTGATCAGCCGGTTGGACTACCTCTCGCGACTGGGGGTGACCTGCTTGTGGCTCAACCCAGTGCACCCCACACCGAACCGCGACGCAGGATATGACGTCTCCGACTACTACGGGGTCGACTCGCGGCTCGGCAGCCTCGGCGACTTCGCGGAGCTGGCGCTTCAGGCCAGGCAGCGTGGTATCCGGATCCTGCTCGACCTCGTCGTCAACCACACGTCCGACCAGCATCCATGGTTCGTCTCAGCGCGAAGCGATCCCGAGTCGCCGTACCGCGACTGGTACGTGTGGAGCGACACCGAACCCGCCGATCGTCGGCAGGGGATCGTCTTCCCCGGCGAGCAGAGCGAGACATGGACGTTCGACGAGCGGGCGAAGGCGTGGTACTTCCACCGCTTCTACGACTTCCAACCCGACCTGAACTGGTCGAACCCCGCGGTGCGCGACGAGATCAAGAAGGTGATGGGCTTCTGGCTCCAGCTGGGTGCCTCCGGCTTCCGCGTGGACGCTGCGCCGTTCGTCCTGGAGCAGGTACGTGCCGGTGTCGACCCCGGTCCTCTCGACTTCTCGATCCTCGACGACTGGCGTCAGGACGTGCAGTGGCGCAGCGGTGACGCGGTCTTGTTGTGTGAGGCGAACGTCGGGCCAGAGGATCTGCCTACCTACTGCGGTGGACGTGCCGACGGACCGAACGACCGTGCCCACATGCTGTTCTCGTTCCTGCTCAACACCAAGCTGTGGCTGGCGCTGGCCCGATCGGACGCCGAGCCGGTGGTCGAGGGCCTGCAGAATCAGCCGCCGCTGCCCGCGATGGCGCAGTGGGCGACGTTCCTGCGCAACCATGACGAGCTCGACCTGAGCAAGCTGACCGACGAGCAACGCAACGACGCGTTCCGGGTCTTCGCCCCCAGGCAGGACATGCGGATCTACGGACGCGGCATCCGCCGTCGGTTGGCGCCCATGTTCCGCGGCGACCGGCGTCGAATGGAGCTGGCCTACTCGCTGCAGTTCACCATGCCGGGCACTCCGGTCCTCCGGTATGGCGAGGAGATCGGGATGGGCGAGAACCTCGCGCTGCCAGGGCGAAGCTCGATCCGCACGCCGATGCAGTGGGACGACGGAGCGGCGGGTGGTTTCTCCACGACGACCGACCTGGGGCTGGCACCGTCGGCAACCACGCGCGGGACGTACGGCTCGCGAAAGGTCAACGTACGTTCGCAGCAGCGCGACTCGGCGTCGCTGCTGCGATGGTTCGAGCAGCTCATCCGCACCCTGAGAGAGTGCCCGGAGATCGGTGTCGGCGAGTGCACGGTGCTTGACGTGCCGCTGCCTCGGTCGGTGCTCGCCCACCGCTTTGACGCCCCCGAAGGCTCGGTCCTCCTGCTCCACAACCTCGCCGACCAACCCGTGACCATCGATATCGGCAGGCTCGACACCGCGGCAGGCCAACCGTTCGAGATCCTCGCCGACGGACCGTACGACGCGCCAACCGGCCGGTTGTCCGGACTCGAGCTCCGCGGGTGGGGCTACCGCTGGATCAGGCTGCGGCGCAGCAACTCGGAGTAAAGCCAACTGCCCCGTTTCCGCGTCAGAACTACCGGGTACGCCTGTCGCAGCGTTCGATTGCTTGACCATCGATGACGGCTACGAGGAGGCAGCGATGACGACGGAATCTCGGACCGAGCAGCCAGGCGAGGAGGGGGGTACTCGCGGGTCTGGACTCTCAGGCCACGTCGTCCTTCTACTGGTATCTGGCGGTGCTCTCGTGCATCGGGGGTTTCCTGTTCGGTTACGACACCGCCGACATCGGCTCGGTGCTTTCCTTCATCCCCTACTCCCTGTCTGATTTCCAGACCGGCTACCTCGTCGCCGGGGCGTCCATCGGGGCCGCGGTCGGAGCGATCTCCGCCGGGCCGTTGACCGACCGCTTCGGTCGGAAGTCATTGCTCGTTGTCGATGCCGGTATCTATGCGGTCGGGGCGATCCTGTCGGCGTTGGCCGTCAACTCCATGGTCTTGATCGCCGCCCGTACGCTCATCGGGCTCGCAATCGGTGCGGACTCCGCGATCGCCACCGCCTACATCGCGGAGTTCGCGCCGCGGAGCCGGCGCGGCTCGCTGATGATCATGCAGCAGTGGATGATCACGGTGGGAATCCTCGTGTCGTACATCGTCGCGGTGGTGGTCCTCAAGCTCTGGCCCGGTTCAGCGGGCGGAGCGGACTGGAGGATCATCCTCGGCCTGGGTGCGGTTCCGGCCGTCATCGCGCTGGCCCTGCGCACCCGGATGCCGGAGTCCCCCAGATGGTTGATGCTCAAGGGGCGCTTCGCGGACACCAAGAACGCGCTCGCAATGCTGGGCATGGACGTCACCGAGCAGCAGGTGCGAGACACCGCGGACCAGCTTGCCGAGACGGAGCGCAAGCGCAACCAGAAGTCGCAATGGACTCCTGGCGTCAAACGAGCCCTGGTGGTGGTCTGCGTCTTCTTTGTCTTCCAGCAGATCACGGGTATCAACGTTCCCTTCTACTACGGCCCGCAGCTGCTGGGAGGGTACTTCCAGGGTCCGAACTCGTCGGCCGTGGACGCCGCCATTGCCGGGGTCGAGGCGGCTGCCATCTTGGGCGCCGTCAACGTGGTCGCGACCTACTTCGGTTTCCGCTACATCGACCGGGTGGGTCGACGACGACTCGCCATCGGTGGCTATCTCGGGATGACGGTGTTCATCCTGGTCGCGGCGTTGGGCGTCGCGCACCTGACTGGCTTGCCGAGGATCTGGGTGGTCATGGTCGGGTTCTCGTTCTTCATCACCTCGTTCGCGATCGGCGTCGGGGGCACAGGTTGGTTGATCCAAGGTGAGGTCTTCCCGACCGCGGTACGCGGCCGGGCTGCTGCGACCGGCGCGAGTGTCGACTGGTTGGCGAACTTCGTCATCATCCAGTTCTTCCCGACGCTGAACACAGCGATCGGGCTCGCTTGGGTGATGATCTTGTTCGCTGCACTCTCGCTGGTGGCGATCGCGTTCATTGTCCGGTTCCTGCCCGAGACGAAGGGTCTACCGCTCGAAGAAGTGACCGCCGTGTTCGAACGAAAGGCGACGTCGAGCGAGTCAACTGCCTAGCGCGTTGGGCGACTCATGCAATAGGCGTGGCGCGGTTCGGTTTCAGGCCCACGCGCCCTCGCGAACCTGGGTCAGCCGGATGTTGTTGCCGGACGGGTCGCGGAACGCGGCGTCGATCCCGTAGGGCCGCTCTTCGGGTTCCTCCACGAAATCGACACCACGGTCGCGGAGCTCCTCGTAGGCAGCCTGACAGTTGTCCGTCGTCAAGAAGATGGTTCCCGCGAACCCCTTGGCCATCAGGGTTTGTACCTGCTCGGCGGTGTCGGCGTCCATGACCGGTGGGCCAGGAACAGCCATCAGCACAATCCCGACGTCAGGTTGGTCGGACGGGCCGACGGCCAGCCAGCGAAAATTGCCCATCTCAGGGACGGTGACGTCGCTGCGCACCTCCATCCCGAGCTTGTGCGTGTAGAAGTCGAGCGCCGCGTCCTGGTCGTGAACCCAGAGTTGCGCGTTGCTGAGCTTGATCATCCGGTCCTCCTGCGTGATGGCTGGCTTACGCCGCGACGCTACCGGTGGACCAGACGGGTGTCTTCTCCAAACGTGCTGTGTTGCGGGCGCCCGTACGCGCGAAGTACGCAGGTCGGGATCAGTGCGTGGTGGACCGCAGGCGGGAACGCCTCTCGATAGACCGTCGGAGCCACGCCGTACGCTCTGCCGAAGCTGGTCGTGAACGAACCGATGCTGTGCAAGCCGACCGCGAAGCAGATGTCGGCGACCGATCGGTCGGTGGTCCGCAACAACGCCGCCGCCCGCTCCAGCCGCCGCGTCAGCAGGTACGCGTGCGGTGACTCGCCGAAAGCGCGACGGAACGCGCGGCTGAAGTGAGCGCGCGACAGACCGGCCGAACGTGCCAGCTCATCGACGTCGAGCGGCTCGAAATACCTGGCATCGGCCAGGTCCTTAGCGCGTAGGAGATGTCGAGCGGTTGGAACAGAAGCCATCGGCCACCAGTATGTACCGCTCGCGGCCGGGCAGTCCGCGGCTACCCACCGTTGTCCATGAGCAGGCTCAGACCGATACCGAGCATCCACACGTCTTTGCTGACCACAATCCCCTGCTGGCTCGGCCAGATGCTACCCGGGTTTCGCAAGGTTGGCATGCGCAGATACATCCCCACCAGGCTGCCCGAGAATCCGGTCAGGGCGACACCCGCGAGGCGGGTCGGCGCAAAGGGGGTCAGCAGCGCCAGGCCGACGGCGATCTCGCCCGTCGACAATGCCCGTAGGAATGTCGGTGGGTCGATCGGCTTCAATACCGGGTACGCGCCGGACGCCATGCCATGGACGCCGGCGGCTTGCTCGAGGCCGCCACTCCACTTGCTGATTCCCGAGTGCAGGATGTACGCGCCGGTGGCGACACGAGTCGGTAGGTCTCGTAACCTGATGGGTGACCTCCCCTTGTCCGGGTTCTGCCCAGGATAGTTGCGGGTTCAACGCAGTCGCCCGGGGTGAAGAAGGCCCGCTCTTCACCCTTGGGCGCGTCGTGTCGGCGTCAGCCGCTCCTGTCCGTACTGTTGAAGACAGCGGCGGATTCGAGGTGGGATCATGGCGACAACCGAAACCGGTGGCTCGTACTACGACCTCTCCAACGTGCAGGCGCAGGCACCGTCCACGACCCGCGCGTACGCACCGGAACGTGCCGCCGCGCCGGGCGGCGACTCGGTCTTCCAATCGGTCCCGGATGCGATCAAGGACGTTCCAGCTGCGCGAACCGGAGTCCCGGCGCGCGGCACCGTCATCGTCTCGCTGGTCGGAGCACTGCTCGCGGCGGTGCTGGACATCGAGCTCACCGGTGCCGTCGGTCTGGTGTTCGGGATGTGCTTCGTGATCGTCTGCGTCGTCGCCGCGCTGGCGATCGACGACCGCGACTTCTTCACCGCGGCGGTCCTCCCGCCACTGGTGTTCGCGGCCACCATGCTCGTGGTCGCCGCCGGATCCCGGGACGCGGTGTCGAGCGATGCGACGACGTTCAGCCAGGGGGTTCTCGGCGGTCTCGCTTACCACGCCGGCTGGCTCGTCGGCGGCTACGGCGCGGCGCTCCTGGTGGTGGTCAGCCGGGCGGGGGGACGACCGAGCTGACGATGTCACCGGACATGCGGCTGCTCGGGGGTCGGCGCTGCCTCCGCGACGCGAAGGTCCTTGCGCAGCTCCGGCGGTAGCGCGAAGATCAACGACTCCTCCGCCGTGTGGACGGGTTCAGCGGCCGGAAACCCGTGCTCGATGAGGAGAGCCAGTACGCCGTCGACCAACGTCTCCGGTACGGATGCCCCCGACGTGACACCGACGGTGGTCACGCCGTCGAGCCATCCGAGGTCGACCTCGGATGCGTCGTCGACGCGGTGCGCCTCGCGGGCACCGCTTTCGAGCGCCACCTCGACCAGGCGGACCGAGTTGCTCGAGTTTCCCGAGCCGACGACGAGCACGAGGTCGGACACGGCGGCGATCTCCTTGACCGCCAGCTGACGATTCTGGGTGGCGTAGCAGATGTCGTCGGAAGGCGGGTCGAGCAGCAACGGGAACCGCTGCCTGATCCGGCCGACGGTCTCCATGGTCTCGTCGACCGAGAGCGTCGTCTGCGACAACCACGCGACCTTGTTCGGATCGCGGACGTCGAGACCGGCGACGTCTTCGGGGCGCTGGACCAAGGTGATGTTCTGCGGTGCCTCACCCGCTGTCCCTTCGACCTCCTCATGTCCCTGGTGCCCGATCAGCAAGATCTGGTAATCGTCACCGGCGAAGCGGCGAGCCTCGTGGTGCACCTTGGTGACGAGCGGGCAGGTGGCGTCGATCGTCTTCAAACGGCGCTGCTTCGCATCGGCGTGCACCGCGGGCGAGACCCCGTGGGCCGAGAACACCACGGTGGCGCCTTCAGGGACATCGTCGAGCTCCTCCACGAAGACTGCACCACGGCCCTCGAGCGTCCTGACGACATGCTTGTTGTGGACGATCTGCTTGCGTACATAGACCGGAGGACCGTAGAGGTCGAGTGCCTTCTCGACGGTGATCACCGCGCGGTCGACGCCCGCACAGTATCCGCGCGGCGCGGCGAGCAGCACCCGGCGGCCTTCTCGGGTCGTGGTAAGCGCCTTCGCCCTCTGCCGTACAGCCATGTCTTCATCGTAGGAGACGATCGAACCGGGCTGGGATCGTGGCGGTGGCGCCTTGGTCACGCCCTAACCTTGACGCATGCCCGCATTGGACACATCCGCCGAGCAACCTGCTCCGGTACGTCAGATCGCCACCTTGATCGCCGGCTACATCGACCGGCTCGGCGACATCTGGGTGGAAGGGCAGATTGCGGAGCTCACTCGTCGACCAAACACGCCGACCGTGTGGATCATCCTGCGTGACACGGTCGGGGAGGCGTCAATCCAGGTGTCTTGTCCCCGCACCGTGATGGACTCAGTCGACCCGCCGGTCGTCGAGGGCGCCAAGGTCGTGCTGCACGCGAAGTTCCAGTACTACATTGCGCGCGGGACGTTGAGCATGCGCGCGATCGACATCAGGCCGGTAGGGCTCGGGGACCTGCTCGCGCGGATCGAGCAGCGGCGCCGGCTGCTCGCCGCGGAGGGGGTATTCGACTCGGTCCGCAAGCGCCGGCTGCCGTTCCTTCCCTCAGCAGTGGGCCTGATCGCCGGCCGCGCGTCCGCGGCCGAACGCGATGTCGTCGAGAACGCTCGTCGACGCTGGCCCGGGGTCGTCTTCCGGATCGAGAACTGCCCGGTTCAGGGCCCCGACGCCGTCCGCCATGTCGTCGACGCGCTGCGTCGGCTGGACCGAGACCCGGCCGTCGAGGTGATCGTGATCGCCCGCGGCGGCGGCTCGGTCGAGGACCTGTTGCCGTTCTCCGACGAAGGCCTGGTCCGCGCCGTCTCGAGCGCCTCGTCCCCCGTCGTCAGCGCGATCGGGCACGATGTCGACAACCCACTTCTCGACCTCGTGGCCGACGTACGCGCATCCACCCCGACCGACGCGGCCAAGCTGGTCGTGCCGGACGTCCGCGAGCAGTCACTCCTCCTCGGTGAGTACCGGCACCGGGCTCGGCGGGTGGTCGACGGCCTCGTCGACCGGGAACGGCAGGGACTTCGATCGCTGCGTACCCGTCCCGTCCTGGCGCAGCCGGACCAGGCTGTCGCCGCACGGGCCGATGCCGTACGCGCGCTCGTCGACCGAGGGCACAAGACGCTCACGGCAACGATCGAACAGGCCCGTTCCGACACCACGCACCAGGAGGCCCGGCTGCGTAGCCTCGCGCCGCTGGCCACCCTCCAACGCGGCTACGCCGTCGTCATTCGCGCGGACGGCCGGGTGGTCACGTCGACCCATGACGTGTCGGCGGCCCAACCCCTCACCGTTCTCGTCAGCGATGGCCGGATCCACGTCGTCGTCGATCACGCCGACAGTCTCGACCAGGAAGGCGCGCCCTCGTGAATCTGCCCGACGAACACGTCCCGGACGGCTCGACAACCTACGAAGGGGCACGCGACGAGCTGCTCGAGATCGTCCGGAGGCTGGAAGCCGGCGGGACGACGCTGCAGGAGTCGATCGAACTCTGGGAGCGCGGCGAGAAGCTCGCAAGCGTCTGCCAGCGGTTCCTGGACGGCGCTCGGCGCCGACTCGACGCCGTCGTCGACGGCAAAGAGACCTAGTGTCAGGGGACCGCTGGCACAAGGCCCCACGGGACGCCGGCTACCGCAGCGATCTCGCGAACGCGACGATCTGCTCCTTCGGGGCGGTGCCAGTGACGAGCGTCGTCACCCCTCCCCGGGTCCAGATCAGCGCGTGCTCGACCTCGTGGATCGAGCTCATCGACCGCCAGCGACGCCCGTTGATCGTCACCGTTGGCCCCGGCATGTTCGCCACGGTGTGAGCCCTGATGAACCTCGAAGCCGGTGCCGTCCCTTGCTCGAGACCGATGTAATCGCCGGCCGCAGTCACGAAACCAACGTGCCAACGCGCGAAGCGGTGTTTGCCGACGACAGCCAACCACTCCACGCTGGTCGCCCGAGTACCCCTCGGCAGGTGCGCGGGCGCCAGCACGTCGAACGCCGCCTGCTGCCGGGCGGCGACGAGAGCGGGCTTGAAGTCGACCGTGGGAGCCGGGTTGGTCGAGCCGTGTCGTTGGAACAACGTCAACGCGAAGACCACGGCGATGAGTCCGAGGCACGCCAGCAGCGCCCCCAGCAGACCTGTCGCGCTTCGCTGGTAGCCACGGTGACCGACAGGCCGATCCCGGGAGCTCACGCGCTCATTGTTCCCAATCGCTCCGACGATTGCTGCACCGGCTCCCACCACCGTCCGAACTTCCGCGGATGCGGAAGTAATTCACCTGGATGCTTCCGAGTCTGCGGATACAATGAGGCGCGTGACGATTTATCGGTTCTCCGAGGCTGCCCGGTTGCTTGCGGTCAGCGACGACACAATCCGCCGCTGGTCGGAGACCGGACGCTTCGACGTCGTGCGCACCGGGGACGGCAAGGCCGGAATCGACGGCGTCCGGCTCGCTGCCCTCGCCCGTGAGCTGGCCGCGATCCCCGACGACGGTGCCGCGGTGGCATCGCATCGGGTGAGTGCCCGCAACCAGCTCGAAGGAATCGTCACCGACGTCCGCCGCGACGACGTGATGGCCCAGGTCGAAATGTGCTGCGGTCGCTATCGGGTGGTGTCGTTGATGAGCCGTGAAGCCGCAGACAACCTCGGACTCCAACCAGGCGTCGTCGCCATCGCCTCGATCAAGGCCACCAATGTCGTCGTGGAGGTACCCCGATGAAGAAGCCCATCCTCGTTGGCGCGTTGACCGTTGGCTTGCTGTTCACCGGGTGTTCCGGCAAGAGCGACCAGACCAAGCTCGTGGTCTTCGCCGCCTCGAGCCTGACCGGCACGTTCGACACGCTTGCCACTCAGTTCGAGAAGGACCACCCCGGCGTCGACGTCGTGACGTCGTTCGACTCCAGCTCGACCCTCGTCGAGCAGATCGTCCAGGGTGCAGACGTGGATGTGATGGCGACGGCGGACGAGGAGAGCATGCAGCCGCTCGTCGACAAGTCGCTGACAGCCGCCACTCCGACGCCGTTCGCGACGAATCACCTGATCGTCGTCGCGCCGAAGGGCAACCCGGCCGGCGTGAAGAGCATCGCCGACCTCGCCCACACCGATTTCGTCAGCTGCGACCCGTCGGCTCCGTGCGGTGCCGCATCGGCGAAGGTGCTCGCGGCGGCGAACATCACCGCCAAGCCCAAGTCGTTGGAGGACAACGTCAAGGCCGTCCTCTCGAAGGTCATGCTCGGTGAGGCCGATGCGGGCCTGGTCTACGTCACCGATGCCCAGGCGGCTGGAAACGACGTCGTGTCCATCCCGATCCCCGACAGTCTCAACGTCACGACCAAGGACCTGATCACCGCGGTCAAGGGATCGACGCAGCCGAGGCTCGCGCAGGAGTGGATCGGCTACCTGAAATCCGCGGCCGGTCGGCAAGTGATCGCGTCCGCGGGATTCGGAACGCCGTGAACTCCAGGGCAGCCCATGCCCTCCGTCCTGGCCGTCGCCGGGCGCTGGGCCGCCCGCCCGCCATCCTGGTCGCGGTGGCCGCTGTTGGCCTTGTCTTCCTCGTGATACCCCTGGTGTCGATCCTGGCCCGCGCGCCGTGGCACACGCTGCTCGCCCAGGCCGGCGGACCGCTGGTCAGGCAGGCCCTGTGGTTGAGCGTCTGGACCTCGACCGTCAGCGCCGTCATCTGCGTCGTGGTCGGCGTCCCCTTGGCCTGGGTGCTGGCGCGCGCAGACCTCCCGGGGCGCTCGGTGCTACGGGCAGCGATCACCTTGCCGCTCGTGCTGCCACCGGTGGTCGGCGGGATCGCCCTGCTGATGGCGTTCGGCCGCAACGGGATCTTCGGGCGATACCTGGACTCGTGGTTCGGCTACACGCTGCCGTACACGGCAGCCGCAGTGGTGATGGCACAGACCTTCGTCGCGCTGCCGTTCCTCGTCCTCAGCGTCGAGGGCACCCTGCGTGCCACCGACTCTCGCTTCGACCAGGTGGCGGCGACTCTCGGATCGTCTCGCCTGACCGCATTTCGGCGGGTGACGCTTCCGATGATCTGGCCGGGAGTCGTGTCCGGTGCCGTGCTCAGCTGGGCGCGGGCCCTAGGCGAGTTCGGGGCGACCGCCACGTTCGCCGGCAGCTACCCGGGGACCACACGCACCATGCCGCTGCAGATCTACCTCGCGTTCCAGTCAACGCCCCAGGCGGCACTGTCGCTGAGCGTCATCCTCATCATCGTCTCGCTCATCGTCCTCGTCTCGTTGCGCGACCGCTGGATCTCCGGTGTGAGCGCCTGATGCTGCGAGCTGACTTCGTCGTCCGCCGACCCCAACACACCACCGACATCGATCTGGTCGTCGACGACGGGCAGGTGGTCGCCCTGGTCGGGCCGAATGGCAGTGGGAAGACGACCACGCTCGAGGCAGTCGCCGGCCTCGTCGCGATCGACGAGGGGTCGATCAGGCTGGACGACGACGTCCTCAACGACCGAACCGTCCACCTTCCGAGTGCACTCCGCAGGATCGGCTACGTGTTCCAGGATGCGCTGCTGTTCCCACATCTGAGCGCTCTGGACAACGTCGCGTTCGGGCCGCGAAGCCGGGGACTGTCGATGCACGACTCCCGGCGACGAGCCGAGGAGTGGCTCGAGCGGCTCGGCATCGACCAGCTCGCCCGGCGTAAGCCGTCCGCGCTCTCCGGCGGTCAGGCACAGCGGGTCGCGATCGCTCGTGCGCTCGCAACCCAGCCCCGTGCCCTCCTGCTCGACGAGCCGATGTCGGCACTCGACGCAACCGGGGCGATGCACCTGCGCACCCAGTTGCGTACGCACCTCGCCGGGTTCAATGGCCCGACCGTCCTGGTGACGCACAACGCGATCGACGCGATGGTGCTGGCCGACACGATCGCCGTCCTCGACCACGGCAGGATCGTGCAGTCCGGAACACCTAGCGAGGTCGCGTCGGCACCGCGCACGGACCACGTCGCCGACCTCGTCGGCATCAATCTGGTCCGTGGCCACGCACGAGGCACAAAGGTCATCACCGATGGTGGTGCGGTCATCACGGTGGCGAACTCCATGACGGGAGACGTGTTCGCAACGTTTCGCCCCACTGCCGTGAGTCTGTACGTAAGCCCTCCCGACGGGAGCCCGCGCAACCGGTGGCGCTGCACGGTCGAGACCGTGATCCCCCACGGGGACGCCGTTCGGGTACGGCTGGTCGGACCGATCACGTTGGTCGCCGACGTGACACCAGCCGCCGTCACCGCGATGACGATCCGCCCAGGCACCACGCTGTGGGCAAGCGTCAAGGCGACCGAGGTGTCGGTGTACACCGATCAGGGGTGACCGACCGCGCACGAACCTGGCTACGATCGGCAAGACGTCGATCGAAGGAGCAGCCGTGCCCGCAGACCCCACCCCAGGTTCGGAGTTCCCGACGCCGACCCACGCCCCGGACCGCAACCTGGCGATGGAGCTCGTACGGGTCACCGAGGCGGCGGCGATGGCGGCTGGCCGATGGGTCGGCCGCGGGGACAAGAACGGTGCGGACGGTGTCGCGGTCAACGCCATGCGGTCGCTGATCGGCACCGTCGGGATGGACGGGACGGTTGTCATCGGGGAGGGAGAGAAGGACAACGCTCCCATGTTGTACAACGGGGAGCGGGTCGGAGACGGCACCGGGCCGGCCTGCGACGTCGCAGTGGACCCGATCGACGGCACCACGCTGGCCGCCAAGGGGATGAACAATGCGATCGCGGTGATGGCGGTGGCGCCGCGCGGCACGATGTACGACCCGGCCGCCGTCTTCTACATGGACAAGCTCGTCACCGGGCCGGAAGCGGCCGATGTCGTGGACATCCGGCTGCCGGTGGCGGAGAACGTCCGACGCACGGCCCGGGCAAAGGACAGCTCCCCCGAGGATCTCACGGTCGTGATCTTGGACCGGCCCCGCCACGAATCCCTGTCCGATCAGATTCGTGCCGCCGGTGCCCGGATCAAGTTCATCATCGACGGCGACGTCGCCGGCGCCATCATGGCGGCTCGTCCCGGAACCGGGATCGACCTGCTGATGGGCGTCGGCGGAACGCCCGAGGGCATCATCGCGGCCTGCGCGATGAAGGCTCTCGGTGGCGTCATCCAAGGACGCCTGTGGCCCCGAGACGACGACGAACGCCAGAAGGCCATGGACGCCGGCCACGACCTCGACCGCGTCCTGACGACCGAGGACCTGGTCTCGGGCGACGACACCTTCTTCGTCGCCACCGGGATCACGGACGGCGAGCTGCTCAAGGGTGTTCGCTACGGACGGCACGGTGCGGTGACGCACTCGTTGGTCATGAGGTCGCGCAGCGGGACGATCAGGTCGATCACCAGTGAGCACCAGTTCGCCAAGCTCCGTGCCTACGCGTCCATCGATTTCGAGCACTGATCGCGTGGCCGACCATGGCTCATGACGCTGAGCGGATCGCCCGGCTGCCCACCGGGCTCGAGCTCGCGTACGACACGTTCGGCGATCCTGCGGATCCTGCGATTCTCCTCATCATGGGGCTTTCCGGCCCACTGAACTGGTGGGACGTGGCATTCTGCGAGCAGCTCTCCGGCAACGGTTTCTACGTCATCCGTTATGACAACCGCGACGTCGGTCACTCCACCGTCGTGCGCGGCGCGAACGTGCGTCGCGCCGACCTGGTTCGAGCGTTCGTGGCCAAGGGCGCTCGGGTGCCGTACTCGATGAGCGAGCTCGCCGCCGACGGCATCGGTCTGCTCGATCACCTGGGGATCGAGCAGGCGCACGTGACCGGAATATCGATGGGCGGGATGATCGCGCAGACGATCGCCATCGAGCACCCCGAGCGCGTGTTGTCGCTCGTATCGATGATGTCGACAACGGGCCGCCGGTCCGTCGGCTGGCAGGACCCACGCCTGCTCCGACACCTGCTGGCGAGCAGTCCCCGCAATCTTGAACAGTATCTCCGTCGGGCGGAACGCACCTGGTCGGCGATCGGTTCACCCGGATATCCGCTCGACCCGGTCGAGTCGCGCAAGCGGGCGGCAGAGACGTACGAGCGAGGGGTCGACCCAGCAGGGACGCTCCGGCAGCTCCTCGCAATCCTCACCCAGCCGGACCGGACCGAGCGGCTACGCAGCGTGTCCGTGCCTACCCTTGTCGTTCATGGTCTCGACGACCGGCTCGTGCATGTCTCGGGGGGCAAGGCGACGGCACGGGCCGTTCCCGGCGCCGAGCTGATGCTGATCAGCGGGATGGCCCATGACCTGCCGACGGAGCTCTGGCCGACGCTGATCGACGGGATCATCCGGACTGCCCGCTCCGCGAAGCCGGTGACCGAGGTCAGCCGGAGACGGCCATCAGCGCGTCCAGCTCGTCGTGCAGGTACCCGATGATGTTCCACACGTCCGGGACCAGCTCGCGGCATGCGATCAGCCCGAAGTCGAGTGCACCGTCATAGCTGAACAGCGTGATGTTCAGGGCACCGCTCACGTCGCTGATGGCCGACGCGGGGTAGATCCCGGCAACCTGCGCCCCGGCAACGTACAACGGCAGCTGAGGGCCGGGCACGTTGGAGATGAACAGGTTGAACGGGAGCAGGCCGGCCGTACCCATCCGGTACGCCGCCCGGGAGGCGAGCCCCGCCAGCGCCGTCGGCACCATCGCGGCCATGTCCTGGAGGATGGTCGCTGGGACGGCTTCGAACTGTCCCTTCGCGACCTCCATCGCCTGCTGGACGAACGCGAGACGCTCGTGCGGCTCGGCCAGGTGGGTGGGAAGCTCGGCCAGCATCACCGAGATCGCGTTGCCCTGGCCGCTCTCGTCTCCTTCGGTGCGAACCGACACCGGCACGGCCGCGACCAGCGGGATCGCGGGTAGCCCGTCGTGGTCGAGCAGCCACCGCCGTAGCGCTCCGGCGCACAACGCCATCACGACGTCGTTGAGCGTCATCTGGTGCGCGTTCTTGACCTGCTTGACCGGGTCGAGAGAGATCGACCCGTACGCGAACCGGCGGTGACCGGTGATGGTGCCGTTGAGCGGCGTCCGCGGCACCGTCAGATCACGGTTGGGTGGCATGTCGAGCGCTCCGCGGGTGATCGTCCGGGCCACCGCCGATGCGAGGTTACCGACAGTGCGCATGCCCGGAAGCGTTGACACGCCGGGCAGGGACGCGACGTACAGGAGCGCCCGCGCGGCGCCCGCGAACGCATCGACCGGCCTGAACGCCATCGAGGAGAGGGTCTCCTGAAGAAGTGACCCGCCATCCGGCAGCCGCTGCGGGTCCCAGACGTCCTCCGGCTGGTCGACCATCCGCGGTTCCGGCGTGATGTCCATCAACGTGGCGAGGACCTCCGCTCCGGACACGCCGTCGATGGCCGCGTGATGGACCTTGGTGTACACAGCCTGACGGTCGCCTTCGACGTTGTGGATCAGGTACATCTCCCACAGCGGGCGGGACCGGTCGAGGGGCCGGGCATGGAGGCGCGCAACCTGCTCGCCCAGCTGTCCGTCCGTTCCGGGCGACGGCAGTCCGAGCTCGCGAAGGTGGAACTCGATGTCGAAGTCGGGGTCATCGGCCCAGAACATCGGTCCGATGCCGATCGGCAGACCGACCAGCCGCTGCCGTAGCACAGGAGTCAGGTGCAGGCGGGGGTCGATGATGTTGCGCAGTGCGTCGAGAGTGATGTCGCCGGACCTGGGTGTTCGGAGCAGGATCATCGAGCCGACGTGCCCGACGGTCGTCGAGGTCTCGATGTGCAGGAACTGCGCGTCGAGCGCGGTGAGCTGGCGCATTCAGGCAGTCTCCCCCTCGGACGGCCTACTCGCCAACGACGAGCACCGGATCCGGCTGGATCGTCACGTCGACCCGGTCGCCGGCTTGGAACCGAGAAACCATCGTCCGCGGCAGCTGGGCGATGAAGTGGTTCCCCATGTCGGTGTCGACCGTGACTCGCAAGATGGCGCCCAGGAAGCTCGAGGTGACCACCACGCCGTCACCCGCCCCGGTTTCGGGAGGTCTCAGCATGACGGACTCGGGACGGATGAGGCCCACCCCAGGCCCATCCTTCACCGAGCCGTCGAGGGTGCCGAGAACCGTCGTGCCGAAGTGCGCCTCCCCGTTCGTCACGTCCACCTTGATCCGGTTGGTCAGTCCGACGAACTCGGCGACGAACTGCGATGCCGGCCGGGCGTACAGATCCGTGGGTGCCGCAATCTGCTCCAGTCTTCCGTCTCGCATCACGCCGACCCGATCGGCCATTGCCAGCGCTTCCTCCTGGTCATGGGTGACGAACAGCGTCGTCGTCCCGACCTCGAGCTGGACTCGCCGGATCTCGTCGCGCAGTTGCGCACGGACCTTCGCGTCGAGTGCGGACAGCGGCTCGTCGAGAAGCAGGACGGACGGACGCACCGCAAGCGCCCGGGCGAGCGCCACCCGCTGCTGCTGGCCACCGGACATCTGGTGGGCGTAGCGGTCAGCCTGTGTCCCCAGGCCGACGAGCTCGAGCATGTGCAGCGCCCGCTCCCGACGCTCCTTCGTCGGCACCTTGCGCATCCGCATCCCGAACTCGACGTTGTTGCGAGCGGTCATGTGCGGGAACAGGCTGTACGCCTGAAACACCATTCCCATGTCGCGCTTGTTCGCCGGGATCGACGAGACGTCCTTCCCGCCGACGTGAACTCGCCCGGCCGTCGCGTCATCGAGTCCGGCGACGATCCTCAGTGCCGTGGTCTTGCCGCAGCCGGAGGGCCCGAGCAGTGCGACCAGCTCACCCGGCGCGATCGTCAGGTCGAGCCCGTCGAGTGCGTTCACCTTGCCGAACGTGCGGTGCAGATCGTCGAGACGTACCTCCACACCCTCGCCTGCGTCGGTCGTTGTGGTGCTCACGACGATGCCTCCTTGCGCCGATGGCCGACGAAGGACAAGGCGAACAAGATGACGAACGCGAACGCGAGGGAGGCAAGGGATGCGGCAACGCTGGCTCGGGCATTGGTCTGGGACACCTGCAAGATCGCCACCTGGAGGTTCTCATAGCTGAGCAACGAGGCGAACGTGAACTCCCCGAGAACCAGTGCGACGGCGAGGAAGGCAGCCGACAGAACGGCCGACGTGATGTTCGGCAGGATCACCCGTGTGATCACGGTCCACCAGCTCGCTCCGAGGCTTCGGGCCGCCTCCGACAAGGTGGGGACGTCGATCGTCGAGAGCCCTGCATCGAGCGCGCGATAGCAGTATGGAAGGACCAAGATGATGTACGGAAAGGTCAGGCTCATCGGCCCCTCGGCGATCAGGTAGTTCACCCACTTCTGCACGTTGGCGATTCCGACGACGAGCACGATCGCGGGAATGGTGAGCGGCAGCAGGCAGACGAACTCGACGATCCGCCGTGCCCACGGAACGCGCACCCGCGTCCACACCATCGTCGGAAGCAGCAGCACGATCATCCCGGCCACGGTGAGCACCGCGAGCTGCAACGAGACCTTGATCGCGCCTCGGAGCTCGGGATCCTGGCCAAGAGCCTTCCAGCCATCCCACTTCCCGACGTTCAGACCGGTTGTTCGCACGCTGAACTTGTAGCTCGCGAACAGGGGGACCACGATGAAGGCGCCGACGAGGAGGAGAACGACAATCCGGTAGATCCGTTGGGTGCGTTCCATCCGCTGAACGCGCGTACTCATCGCAGCCACCCAGATGTCCGCCGCTGCAACCGGGCGTACCCGACCATTGCCACCGCGACGATCACCATCATTTCCAGCGCGAGCGCGAACGACACGTTCTGGTGCCCGAGGACGGTCTCACTCGAGAGCGCCCCCCGGATCTGGAGTGGGATGATCGGCGCACCCTGGCTGACCAGCGCAGCGGCCGTCGCATATGCCGAGAACGCGTTGGTGAAGAGCAACAGCGTCGAACCGAGGAACGCCGGAAGCATCAGCGGGATCCCTACGTGGCGCCAGTACTGCCAGGTGGACGCACCGAGGTTCTCGGCGGCCTCGCGCCACTGTGGCCGGATCCCGTCCAGGGCCGGCAGGAACACGATCACCATGAGCGGTATCTGGAAGTACGTGTAGACGAGGATCAGCCCGTTCAGCGAGTACAGCCATCCCGACCCGGCCAGGTTGATCGAGCCGTGGTCTGCGACAAACGCGGTCACCACACCATTCGTGCCGATCGTCGCGATGAACGCGAACGCCAGCGTGACTCCACCGAACTGTGCGAGAACACCACTTGCGCTGGTGACCGCCCGGCGGAGCACCCCGTTTGGCTTCGCTGTGACAACCGCATAGGCGACGAGAGCACCGACAACGGCCCCGATCACCGCGGTGATGAACGACAGCTCGAGACTGCGTACGGTCACCCGTAGCAACGTCGACGTGAACAGGCTGTCGACGGCATCCATCGTCGGGCGACCGTTCACGCTGAAGGCGTTGACGGCGACGACGACGGTCGGGACGAACAGGAAGATCGCGACGTACGCGAAGAACGGCACGAGCCCGAGGCCCGCGCCGATCCTCCGCCTGCTCACCGCCACGGGCAACGAGCGTCGGGTGTCGGATGTCTGTTCGACACGTGGCGCTAGCCTCCGGTGACTTCGGCCCAGTGCTTCTGGAGATAGACAGCACCCGTGTTGAGCTGTGCCGCCGTCGGGTACTGGATGGTGCCCCCCACCTGTGGCAGCTTCTTGAACGCGGCCGCGTCGATCGTCCCGGCCTTCTGCATCGCCTGGGCGCGCGCCGGTGTGACGCTTCCGTTCAGCCACAAGTTCTGACCCTCGTCGGAGTAGAGGAACTCCATCCAGAGCCGGGCTGCGTTGGGGTGCGGCGCATCCTTGTTGATCGCCTGGTTGTAGTACCCGCCGACCAGGGCGTTGGACGGCACGAACACCTTCCAGCCGCTGATCTTGCCGAGCTCGCCGGCGGCCAGGTAGTTCCAGTCGATGACGACAGGCGTCTGTCCCGACTCCTCGGTCGCCGACGTCGGGTCGATCGGGAGGAAGTTCCCGGCCGCCTTGAGCTTCTTGAAGAACTCGACGCCGGGCGCCATGTCGTCGAGCGAGCCGCCGTTGGCGAGCGAGGTCATGATGACGCCGTACTGCGCCGACGACGACTGCGTCGGGTCACCGTTGAGTGCGACTTTGCCCTTGTACGCCGGCTTGAGCAGGTCGTCGACCGACGTGATGGGAGGAACCTTGCTCGCGTCGTACCCGATGCTCATCACACCGCCGTAGTCGCCGTAGAACAGGCCGCTCGGGTCCTTGATCCCGTTGGGGATCTGGGCCCAGGTTGCGACCTTGTAGGGGGCGAACAGGTCCTTGTTCGCCGCGGCGACGGTCAGGCCGACGTCGACGACGTCGGGCGCTCGCGACGTGCCAGAGAGCTTCTTGATCGTGTCGATCTCGTCCTGGCTGGAGCCAGCCGGGTTGGCGACGTGAACCGTGATGCCGTACTTCTTCTCGAACGCCTTGATCACCGAGCCGTAGTTGGCCCAGTCGTTCGGAAGCGCGATCGCGTTGAGCGTGCCCTCCTTCTTCGCGTTGGCGATGAGGGTCTGCATGCCGGCCGAGCCGGTGCCCGCAGACTGCGGACCCGACCCCTTGTTCTTGCTCGGTGGCGAGCATGCGGCCATCGCGAGGACCACTGCCGCTGCCGCCACGAGTGCCGTGGTAGGACGGTGAAACTTCACCTGACACCCCTATCTGTTTGTAGTCGCTGAACCGACACAACCACACCCACATGGGCCGAGCAATCGTTACGCGGAAACGTTGGCCATACGTTCCGGGAACGGTGCGTCAGCCGCAACACCAGCTTGACCGGGAGTGTCGAAATCGGTGCAACACGCGCGTCGAGAGGGTGTCAGAATCACTCCAACGACTACGGAGAGCCCGCATGAAGTACGTCCTCATGTTCACCCATCGCCCCGACCTCGACGAGGCCGTTCCGCAGAAGCGGATCGACGCGATCTACCGCGAGGTCTTCGCCTGGTTCGATGAACACGGTGCTGCTGGACGGATCGCCGACGGCGGCGCCGAGCTGCAGCCACCTGACACAGCGACGACGGTCAGGTCCGCCGACGAGCCGGGCGGCGAACCGGCTGTGGTCGACGGACCGTTCACCGAGGCCAAGGAGAACATCGGCGGCTTCAGCATCATCGACGTGCCTGACCTCGACGCGGCAATCGCCATGGTCAAGACCTGGCCGTCCCTGGGCCTTCCTGGCGTCGCGATCGAGATCCGGCCGATCGTCGACCACTCGGGTACGTGATCGTCGAGGCGGTCTCCGACGCGGCGCTCGCTGCCGTGGTCCGCAACGAGGCCGGGCTCATCGTAGGCAGCATCCACCGTCAGGTCCGGGACTTCGACATCGCCGAAGAGGCCGTCAACAACGCCGTGGTCTCCGCCCTTCGAGCGTGGCGCCGTGACGGAGCTCCGGACCGGCCGGCCGCCTGGTTGACGGTTGCCGCCCGCCGAAATGCGGTCGACCTGCTCCGAAAGCGTGATCGCGACGACCGTCTCGCACACGCCCTCGCCGACCAGCTCGCAGCGAACACCCGGGCGCCGGATCAAGCCGACGAGCGGTTGCCGTTGCTGTTCGCGTGCTGCAACCACGCGCTCGCGGTCGAGGCGCGACTCGCCTTGACTCTGCGCGCGGTCATCGGGCTCACGACACCACAGATCGCTCGAGCGTTCCTGGTCTCCGAAACGACGCTGGCCCAGCGCATCGTACGGGCGAAGCGCAAGATCGTCAGTGCCGGGATCGCGATGCGGGTCCCGCCGGCCGAGCAGCTCACCGACCGGCTTGACGACGTCCTGACCGTGGCGTCCCTGATGTACAACGAGGGCTACCTGGCGGGGCCGACCGGCTCGGCCGAGCAACGGCAGCTCGCCGGTGACGCGGTGTGGTTGGCCGAGCTCGTGGCACGTCAGCTGCCGAAGGAGCCGGAGGCGTGGGGGTTGCTGGCACTGCTGTCATACCTCGAGGCCCGAAACCCGGCGAGGTTCGACCAGACCGGCAGTCTGGTCCTGCTGCAGAATCAGGACCGATCACGCTGGGATCAGTCGACGACCGGTCGCGCCGAGTGCTTTCTCGACCGCGCCGCCAAGCTGCGGCGGCCGGGCCGGTATCAGTTACAAGCCGCGATCGCCGCGTGTCACAACGCCGCGACGACCTGGGACGACACCGACTGGTTGCAGATCCTGACGCTTTACGACTTGCTCGTCCGACATGACCGGTCGCCGGTCGTGCGGCTCAACCGCGCGATTGCGGTTGCCCATGTGACCGGGCCCGACGACGCGCTGGCGGAGATCGACGCCCTGACCCACCGGCTTCCCGGCTACCAGCACTTCCACTCGACGCGCGCGTTCATGTTGCGGCAGCTCGGCCGAGATGCCGAAGCCTCGAGCGAAGATCGCCAAGCCCTCGCGTTGGCGACGAACCCGGTCGAACGTGCGCTGCTCCGCCAGCGCGTCGACGCCAGAGCCTGATGGCCGCGGACCGTTCGACCGTTGCGCATGGGCTCACGCCGCGGGGCGAGCTGATGCTGATCAGACGCAATGGTGACAACGGCGAGGACATCCTCGAGCTCCGCGTGAACGGAGTCTTCGTGATGGACAGCCAGCTCGGGTCGTTTGACGCCATCGTGCTCGATGTCGACAACGGCCCGGGCTACCTCGTCAACGCCGACAACGCGCAGGTCTACGAGGCGAGGTTCCTGACCGCGTGTCTCGACCGGCTCGACCGGGATGGTGCGCTTGCAATCTGGTCGTCGAGTCCGTCACCGGAGCTGGCGGCGATCCTGCACGAGGTCGCCGGCGGCTGTGCCACGGTACAGCTCGCCGTCACCCTCGGATCGCGCGCCGAGGAGTACGTCGTATATGTCGCGACCCCGCGCCCTCCCGGCCGCGTGACAAGCACTAACGTCGCTGTCATGAGCGAGCAGTCCCGGGTCGAACGCGACACCATGGGTGAGGTCGACGTGCCTGCGCACGCGCTGTGGCGGGCCCAGACCCAACGCGCAGTCGAGAACTTCCCGATCTCCGGAACCCGACTCGAGGGACAACAGATTCGCGCGCTCGCCCTGGTCAAGCAGGCGGCGGCGAAGGTGAACGTCGAGCTCGGCGTCCTGTCGGACGAGATCGGCAAGGCGATCGAGGAGGCCGCTGCTGCGGTTGCCGCCGGCGGGTACGACGACCAGTTCCCGATCGACGTCTTCCAGACCGGATCGGGCACGTCCAGCAACATGAACGCCAACGAGGTCATCGCGACGCTGGCAACGCGACGCCTCGGGAGCGAGGTCCACCCCAACGACCACGTCAATGCCAGCCAGTCCAGCAACGACGTGTTCCCGACCTCGATCCACGTCGCGACGACGAGCGCAATCGCCCGCGATCTCATCCCAGCGCTCGAGCACCTGGCAGCGTCGCTGACCAAGAAGAGCGAGGAGTTCACGAACATCGTCAAGTCCGGTCGCACCCACTTGATGGATGCGACCCCGGTGACGCTCGGTCAGGAGTTCGGCGGGTACGCAGCGATTGTCGGGATGGGTGTGGAGCGACTTCGTGCTTCCCTGCCGCGAACCGCAGAGCTCCCGCTCGGCGGGACGGCGGTCGGAACGGGCATCAACACGCCGCCGGGTTTCGCTGCCCGCGTGATCGAGGTGCTGACGGATCTGACCGGGATCCCGCTCACCGAGGCCCGCAACCACTTCGAGGCCCAGGGAAACCGCGACGGCCTGGTGGAGGCCAGCGGTCAGCTGCGCGCGATCGCCGTCGGACTGCACAAGATCTGCACCGATCTCCGTTGGATGAGTTCGGGACCACGAGCGGGGCTCGGTGAGATCCAGCTACCCGACCTCCAGCCCGGTTCGAGCATCATGCCGGGCAAGGTCAACCCGGTGCTGCCCGAGGCGACGGCGATGGTATGTGCGCAGGTCATCGGAAACGACGCCACGATCGCGTTCGCCGGCGCATCGGGCAACTTCGAGCTGAACGTGATGCTGCCCGTGATGGCGCGCAATGTGCTGGAGTCGATCCGGCTGCTCGCCAATGCGGCCCGCATCCTTGCCGACCGTTGCATCGACGGGATCACCGCCGACGAGGAACAGTGCCGCCGGCTGGCGGAGTCCTCACCTTCGATCGTGACATCCCTGAACCGATTCATCGGTTACGAGAATGCCGCCGCCGTTGCGAAGAGATCGATGACGGAACGCAAGACGATCCGGGACGTCATCCTCGACGAGGGGTACGTCGAGCGCGGCGACCTCAGCATGGAGCAGCTCGACCAGGCTCTGGACGTCTTGTCGATGACTCGCCCACCCCGGTCCTGACCCGCCCGTCACGTGGGACGTGGGTCAATACGAGCTGTAGCCCTGCCAGTACGACCAAGCGCCGCACGGGGAGCCGTACCGAGCCTGGATGTAGGTGAGACCCCACTCGATCTGGGTCGCCGGGTTCGTGAGGTAGTCCCCGCCCGCAGTTGCCATCTTCGAAGCAGGCAGTGCCTGCGGGATCCCGTACGCCCCGGAGTATGGATTCTGCGCCCGGTAGTTCCAGTTGCTCTCCCGTGTCCACAACGCGTCCAGACACGGGAACTCGCTGGTACTCCAACCGAAGTCGCTCAGTTTCGACATCGCGATGTCACGCGGGTCGGTCGGGGCGACGGTGACTTTGTCGGCGCCCGACATCTCCTGCAAGGTGGCGGTCAGCGCCTCGGACCGGCTCTTGCGCTGCTTGGCCACGAGAGGCGGCCGGCTGAGCGAGCGGCTCACGCCATCGGTTCTGTTGCGCTCGACGGTCTGCTCCAGGCCGACGCGGTCCACCGACGCCTGTCCGGGCGACGACTGGCCGCTCCCGCCACCGACCGCGGTGATCGTTCCGAGACCGACCGCGACTCCTGCAGCACCGACAACCGCCACCGCGGCGGTCGCCTGCGGCGCCGACGACGCGACGTCGCCAGCCAGCCGTGACACCGACCGCTTCAGCGAGCGCGGTGCGCGGTGGCGTGCCTTCACATGGCGCCCAGGCAAGTCACCATCTCCTCGGGGTGGCGGACAGGTCGGGCCAGCCTGGTCTATCCCACCGGACATCTCAAATCCGGGGTGTGGACCAGCGTCGGCTCAGCGTGCGCTCGCCGCCGGGACGGCACCGTCGGTGGACGCCTCGGACCCTCCCTTCGGGTCGAGAGGGTCGCCGCCTTCCCTGGTCAGGTTGTCGCCCGACGCCGGGTCGAACAGGTGCATCTGGTCGACGTTGACGAACAGCGTCGCCTCTTCGCCCTCGCGGACCTGGCTGGACGAGTCGAGCGAGACGACGAGCTGGGTGCGCAGCGACTCGCCGTCGAGGTCGCGCTCGAGCTGTTGAAGCTGCTGCTGGACCTCGGGCGGCGCCTCGAACGGCACGTACGCGTACTGCTCGTTGCCCAGCCACTCCACGACGTCGACGGTTGCCTTGAACGTCTTCTCGTGCGCGACCTTGGCTGGATCCATGACCGACGCGTCCTCGAAGTACTCCGGACGGATACCCGCGATCAGCAACCCCTTACCGGCGGCCTTGTCGGCCATCGCCTTCGGAATCTGGACATCGCCGAATGGGAGCGACGCCGTCGTTCCTTCGATCGTGACGGGCAGGAAGTTCATCGGAGGTGAGCCGATGAAGCCCGCGACGAAGAGGTTGGCAGGCTGTTCGTACAGCTCGCGAGGCGTTGCCAGCTGCTGAAGGATCCCGCGCTTGAGGACAGCCACCCGGTCCCCGAGGGTCATCGCCTCGGTCTGGTCGTGTGTCACGTAGACGGTGGTGATCCCCAGCCGCTTCTGAAGCCGGGCGATCTCGGTCCGCATCTGCCCCCGCAGCTTTGCGTCGAGGTTGGACAACGGCTCGTCGAACAAGAAGGCCTGCGCCTGCCGAACGATGGCTCTACCCATCGCCACCCGCTGACGCTGACCACCCGACAGGTTGCCGGGCTTGCGTTGAAGGTGCTCGTCGAGCTCGAGCGTCTTGCTTGCATCGCGTACCTTGGCGTCGATCTCCTTGTCCTTCAGCTTGCCCGACAGCCGGAGCGGGAACGCGATGTTCTCGTACACGGTCAGGTGCGGGTAGAGAGCGTAGTTCTGAAACACCATCGCGAGATTGCGGTCGCGCGGCGCCTTGTCGTTGACGCGCTCGCCGCTGATCAGCATGTCCCCCGACGTGATGTCTTCCAGGCCGACGATCATCCGCAGCAGCGTGGACTTGCCGCACCCCGACGGACCAACCAAGATCACGAACTCGCCGTCCTGGACGTCGATGCTGATGTCGTTGACGGCCGCGAAACCGTCGCCGTACTCCTTGACGATGTTGTGCATTTCAATGGTTGCCATCTGGCATCAACCCTTCACAGCACCGGATGTCAGGCCGGCGACAATCTTGCGTTGGAACAACAGGACAATGATGATGATCGGCACCGTCACCACCACGGATGCCGCCGCCAGAGTCGATGATGGCGGGTTGAACTGGTCAGGACCCACAAAGAAGGACAGCTGGGCCGGCACGGTTCGGGCCGATGTGGTCGACGTCAGCGAGATCGCGAGCACGAACTCGTTCCAGGCGAAGAAGAACGTCAGGATCGCGGCGGTGAACACGCCGGGGGCTGCGAGAGGCACGATCACCTTGCGGAATGCCTGCCACGACGACGCTCCGTCGACTTGAGCGGCCTGCTCCATCTCCCACGGGATCTCGCGGAAGAACGCGGACAGGGTCCAGATTGCCAGCGGCAGCGTGAATGACATGTAGGGGATGATCAGGCCCGGCCACGTGTTGAAGAGGTGCAGCGTGCGCCAGAGGTTGAACAACGGACCCACGAGCGAGACGACCGGGAACATCGCGATGGCCAACGCGATGGACAGCACAATCCTCTTGCCCGTGAACTCCAGGCGGGCGATCGCGTACGCACAGAGCGTCGCGAAGATGACCGCAAGGAACGTCGCGATGATTCCGATACCGAACGAGTTGAGTAGCGCGTGCAGGAAGTCATTGTTCTTGAGGATCGTCTTGTAGTTGTCGATCGTCCATGACTTCGGCAGGAACCGCGGACTGCCGGTGGTGGTCTCGGCGACAGGCTTCATCGACAGGGAGAGGATCCACGCGATCGGCAGCAGGCACCAGATCATCACCAGGACCAGGCCCACCCAGGCCCCGACGCTCATCTTGGCTCTCATCAGCCCTCCCCTCGTGCCGAAGCAAGATCGACCTTGAACAACTTCACCAGAGAGAAGGCGATGAGCAGCACCGACAAGAACAATAGGACCGACAAGGCGGAACCCAGGCCCAGCTGGAACTCCTGGATGACCTCCGCCTGGGTCAAGAACGACACCGAGCCGGTGTTCACCGCGCCCTTTGTCATCACATAGATGTTGTCGAAGATCCGGAAGGAGTCAAGCGCCCGGAACAGCACCGCCACCATGATCGCCGCGCGCATGTTCGGCAGGATCACCTTGTAGAGCCGCTGCCACCACGTCGCGCCGTCGACCTTGGCGGCCTCGAGCATGTCCTCGGACACCTGCGACAGACCCGCCAGCAGCAGCAGCGACATGAACGGCGTGGTCTTCCAGATCTCCGAGACACAGATCGCGAACAACGCGGACCAGTGGCCGCCGAACCAGTTCGTGTCACTGGCGACCCACGGCAGCCAATGGAACCACCCGTTGACGAAACCGTTGTTGAGGCTGAAGGCGAACTGCCACGAGAAGGCGGAGACGACCGTGATGATCCCGTAGGGGATCAGGATCGACGTACGGATGGCTCCTCGCGCGAAGACGATGCGATGCATCACCATCGCAAACGCGAAGCCGATCACCAGTTCGATCGAGACCGTCACGACCATGATGAGCAGCGTGTTGCCAACGTCCTGCCACCAGAGCTTGTCGGTGAGGACGACCCAGTAGTTGTTGAACCACACGAAGCCCTTGTCGCCCGGCGACGTCAGCCGGTAGCGGAACAGCGAAAGATAGAGCGCCTCGAACATCGGGTACGCCGTGACGATCAGCATCAACACGACCGCTGGAGCGACGAGCTTCCGGGCCAACCTGTTCTCCGCCTTGGACCGGTCGCTCTGGCGCGGTTTCGTCGGGGCGCTGGCCTTCTGGGGTGGAGCGATGACCGCCGTCATCGGATGCCGCCCGGTGCATCGGCCTCGGTTCGTGGTTCGTTCACAGCAGCGCCTTTCCGTGGAGGACGTTGTCGATGAAGCTCGAGGAGTCGCCGGCCGTGGACGGGCTCACGGAGTTCGGCGGGTGCCAGGTGTTCTGGATGGCACTCGAGATGTCGCTCCAGTACGCCGAGTTCGGTCGCGGGCCGCCGGCCTTGAGGCTCGCCTTGAAGAGGTTGAGCAAGCTGGGAGGGTAAGCCTTCGCCAGTGCTGCACTCCCGTACGCCGCCGAGCTGGAGGGCATGTTGCCGGTCTGGATCGCGTACTGAATCTGGCTCTTCTCCGACGTGATGCACTGCGCCGCCTTCAGCGCGAGGTCCACGTGTGACGAGTAGGCACCGATGCCGATGTTGATGCCTCCGACTGGTGGCCGAGAGGGCTTGTCCGCGAGCGTCCGCGGGTACATGGCCCACCCGAGGTCCTTGAGGGTGGGCTTATCGGTCTGGTAGTTGGGATAGACGAAGGTCCAGTTGACCTGGAAGGCGCCTTGAGGGGTCGCGAACGGAGTCAGGACCGTTCCCTCGTTCGACACCGATAGGTCAGGCTCTGCCGCGCTCGAGTGCGCGAGCTTCTGGATGACACTGGCGGCAGCCCTGCCGGCTGCCGAATCTATCCCGAGCTTGGCGTTGACGCCCGCGGCGGTGTCGGAGACGATCTGCCCCCCGGCACCCATGACCAACGCGTTGATCCAGACGGAGTAACCCTCGTACTTGTTTGCCTGGACTCCGACGGTGCCACCATTCTTCGACGCGGCGTCGATGATCTGGTTCCACGTGACTGGCTGACTCATGTCGAGGCCGGCCTTCTGCGCGAACGACTTGCGGTACCAGAGCACCTGGGTGTTCGCCCACAACGGGTCCGCGATCAGCTTCCCACCGTAGGTGGCGGTCGTCAGGATACCGGCGAGCTTCCCCTTCGAGTAGATGCTTGCGTACGACGGGGGGATGTCCGCCAGGAAGCCGGCGGCGGCGAACTCGCCGGTGAACGCAGGGTCGAGGCTCATCAGGTCGATGGAAGGGTCCTTGGCCGCGAGCCGGTAGGCGAGCTGGGTCCGCTGGCTCGTCGCATCGGTCGGCAGCAGCTGGGTCTTGACGGTGTACTGGTCCGTGCTGCATTGCTTGGCCAGCAGTGCCTGTCCCGCAAGCGTCGTCGATGTCGGGTCCGGGTTGATGTACCAGGTGAGCGTGGGTTTGCCGCCACCACCGCCGCAGGCGGCGAGAACCGACGCCGCCAACGCGGAAGTTGCAGCAAGGGCAATGGCGCGCCGACGCCCGCTCCGCAAGGCTCGAGTCATTGGACTTGTCTCCTCGGTCATCATGCGTGCTGCGCAGCAACAGTGTGCTGTGAGCCACATCATTCCGCGTTGTATCGAAAGCGCAACCCCCTGGTCACCGGGTGTACACGTATCGCGAGCGCGTTGGACGCAACAGCCAGTCAGACCGAGAGATCCTCGAGCATCTCCGTGACCATCGCGGCAATCGGCGAACGCTCCGAGCGGGTCAGCGTCACGTGCGCAAACAGCGGGTGGCCCTTCAGCTTCTCCACGACGGCGACCACGCCGTCGAAGCGGCCGACCCGCAGGTTGTCACGCTGCGCAACATCGTGCGTGAGCACGACCTTCGAGTTGGCGCCGATGCGTGACAGCACCGTGAGCAGGACGTTGCGTTCGAGCGACTGTGCCTCGTCGACGATGACGAAGGCGTCGTGCAACGATCGGCCGCGGATGTGGGTCAGAGGGAGCACCTCGAGCATTCCCCGGGAGAGAACCTCCTCGATGACCTCACCGCTCGCCACCGCCCCGAGGGTGTCGAAAACGGCCTGTGCCCACGGTTGCATCTTTTCCGACTCGCTGCCAGGTAGGTATCCCAGCTCCTGGCCCCCGACGGCGAACAACGGACGGAAGACAACCACCTTCTTGTGCAGACGCCGTTCCAGGACCGAATCGAGTCCTGCGCACAACGCGAGAGCCGACTTGCCGGTGCCGGCACGCCCGCCCATCGACACGATCCCGACATCCGGGTCAAGAAGGAGGTCGAGTGCTACTCGTTGCTCAGCGGACCGGCCGCGGATCCCGAATGCATCCCGGTCACCGCGTACGAGCCGCACCCGTTTGTCGGGGGTCACCCGGGCCAGCGCACTGCCCCGTTCGGAGAGCAGCACCAGCCCGCTGTGACACGGCAGGTCGCGAGCGGCGTCGATGTCGATCACCGACGCGTCGTAGAGGGCATCGATGACGCCACCTGCGACATCGAGCTCCGCCATCCCGGTGTAGCCCGTCTCGATGGCGAGCTCTGCGCGATACTCCTCGGCCGGAAGCCCGACGGCGGACGCCTTCACGCGCATCGGAAGGTCCTTGGACACCAGCGTCACGCGGTGACCCTCGGCCTGCAGGTTCAGCGCGACCACCAGGATCCTGCTGTCGTTGTCGCCGAGCCGGAACCCCGCCGGCAGTACGCCAGGATCGGCGTGGTTGAGCTCGACCCGAAGCGTGCCACCGTCCGTCCCGACCGCCACCGCAGCGTCGAGCCGACCGTGCAGCACCCGCAGCTCGTCGAGGATCCGCAGAGCCGAGCGGGCGAAGTACCCGAGCTCGGGATGATGCCGCTTGCCCTCGAGCTCCGTGATGACCGCGACGGGAAGCACGATGTCGTGCTCGTGAAACTTCCGGAGGGCGGCCGGGTCAGACAGCAGAACACTCGTGTCGACGACGAACGTGCGACGAGCACCCGGCTTCGAGGTCATGGACGTACGTCCGGTGGTGCCCTGGTCAGCCGCCACGTTCATCCCTTCGCAGACCGCGTGCGCATCCCAGGCGGCCCTAGACCGACGCTACGGCGCTCCCCGGGTCGACGTGGCGACGACACGCCGGGTCAGCCGCCGTATCGTCGCTCCCGCGCGGCGTACGCCCGGATCGCCCGGAGAAAGTCGGTACGCCGGAAGTCCGGCCACATCGCCTCACAGAAGTAGAACTCGCTGTGCGCGCTCTGCCACAGCAAGAAACCCGACAGCCGTTGCTCGCCGGACGTGCGGATCACCAGGTCGGGATCGGGCTGACCCCGGGTGTACAGGTGCTCCGCGATGTGCTCCACGTCGAGGATCTCGGCGAGCTCCTCGATACTCGTGCCCTTCGACGCGTGCTGGTGCAGCAGAGAGCGCATCGCGTCGGTCAACTCACGGCGACCACCGTAGGCGACCGCGACGTTGACGGTCATCGCGTCGACGGACGCGGTCCGCGCCTCGGCTTCCTTCAGGGCCCGGTTGATGCTGTCTGGAAGGAGGTCGAGCGCGCCCATCGGCCGCAACCGCCATTGTCCGGTCTCGGACAACCGACTGACCAGATCCGTGACGACGTTCAGGATGGGCTGCACCTCGGTCTCCGGCCGGCCGAGGTTGTCGGTCGACAGCAACCAGAGGGTGACGACCTCGACGCCGAGCTCCTGGCACCAGCCCAGGAACTCGAGGATCTTCTCCCCGCCGGCGATGTAGCCGTCCTCGACGTGCTCACCGGCTCGACGGGCCCAGCGTCGGTTCCCGTCGCACATCACCCCGATGTGTGAGGGAATCTTGCCCAGGGGTAGCCGCCGGAGCAACCGCCGCTCGTACAGCCCGTACGCCAAGGACCACGCTGATGGCAAGCCGACCCCTCGCTACCGCACCGAGATCACAGATGAACTCTCCGAGCGTACCTTCAGCGACGCTGTTCCCGCGGCTAACCTGAGCGCATGAGCCCGGGCGAGTTCCTCAGCGACCTGGCCGCCGAGATCAAGCCCCGACTCCGCGGATGGCTCCACCTCGGCGCTTTTCCATTGAGCGTCGTCGCCGGGATCGTCCTCGTCAGCCTCTCTCCAACGGCCCACGCCAGGATCGCGACCGGCATCTTCGCGGGCAGCGCGGCGCTCCTCTTCGGCGTCTCGGCCCTGTACCACCGCGGCCGATGGTCCCCGCGATGGGAAGCCCTGCTTCGCCGACTCGACCACTCCAACATCTTCTTGCTGATCGCCGGAACCTACACACCCTTTGCGGTGCTGTTGCTCGACCGACCAAATGCCGAGCTGCTGCTGACGATCGTCTGGGTGGGAGCTGCCATCGGGATCGCGTTCCGAGTCTTCTGGCTGACCGCGCCACGCTGGCTGTACTTGCCCGTCTATCTCGCCGTGGGGTGGTCCGCGGTGTTCTGGCTCGGCGACTTCGCCCGGGCCGGCGGACCCGTCGTGTTCGGCCTCATCGTCGTCGGCGGTGCCTTGTACTCCGTTGGCGCGGTCGTCTACGGGCTCAAGCGCCCCGATCCGGCACCGGCGTGGTTCGGCTTCCACGAGGTCTTTCACACCTGCACGATCGCCGCGTTCGGCGTGCACTACGTCGGCGTCTCGATCGCCGCGTACTCAGTGCGCTGACTCCGTGCGCTATCTCAGCGGACCAGCGCGGCCCTGATGTGCCGCCAGACCTGGTTGTCGACCGTCACCGTGCCGTTGCCGTACGTGAACAGACCCGTACCCGAACACGCCCCGAGCGTGTAGACGTCCCCATAGGCAGTCGTGGCAACGAGGTCGATGTGCCGGTTGGGGACGGGGATGTCGAGCGCCACAACGCTCGGCCGCGGGCGACAACAAACGCATCGAAATCGACCGACTCCGCGTCATCGGGCACCAGCGCCACCTTCAGCATCCCCGCCTCGCCTCCTGTGAATCACAACGAAGGAGGACCAGCCGAAGGTTGTCACCTCACCCGCACCGCAAGCGCGGCGTCGGCGAGCAGGTCAGTTGCCGACGTCATCGATCAGCCAGGTGCCATCCGTCCTGACCAGGGTGAAGGTGGTTGGGAATGCTTGACCGCTGAGCCTGACCGTGAACGAAACGTGCGCAGTGGTCGTCGTCTGATCACGAGTCTTCGGGTCGCTGAACGTGATCTTGGCCGTGCCGTCGAAGCTGCACAGGCTCGCGTTCCCCTTCAGCTTCTGCGTGACGAGCTTGGTCATGGCGGCACAGTCCTGGTCCTTGAACGACTGGAGGAAGCTCTGCACCGTCGACGACGGGTCGTCTGCGGCTGGTTTGTTGCTGCCGCCGTTGAAAACAACGAACACCAGAACCAAGACGACCGCGACGACGCCCAGCAATGCTGCCGCGATCAGGAATGGCACCGCCCTGCGCCGACCCTCTGACGGCGGCCCGCCGTACTGCCCCGACGGGCCCTGAGCGCCGTACGCCGGTGGTTGCCCGTACCCCGACGGACCCAGTGGCCCATATCCGGACGGCCCCGGCGGCGGCGGTTGCTGCTCGTACCCCGCCGGCGGCGGTTGCTGCTCGTACCCCGGCGGCGGACCACCGTACGGAGGCTGTGGTTGGCCGCCGTCAGGCGGCTGCTGGTCGCTCATGGCAGATACTCCGAACGTTCAGGCCCGCGTGGACGAGCAGGTCCATTGTCGCCGCGTCAGCCGTCTGCGACCAGGGTGGTGAGATCCGCGGGTTCGGTCACCGGACGTCGGCAGACAAAGTTCCGGCACACGTACGCCGTTGCGCGCCCGTCAACAGGAGTCTTGCCGAGGAGAAGGGGTACGTCGGTCCCCTGTCCCGTACCAACGGCGACCGCGGCTCCACGCCCATAACCGCGAAATGCGACGTGCAGCAGGGCGCCCCGAGCGTCGTCCGCGGGCCCGACGACCGCGACCTCGGGTGGCCCCCAGGCGGACGCCTCCCGGACTGACAGCAGATGGCCAGCGAACCGGGGTGCCCGCTCGGCGATGCCCTCGAGGCGGCCGATGAGGGCGGCAGCCTGATCACCGTACCCAGGCTCCCCGGTCAGCGCCGCTAGCTGCACGAACAGGTCGGCGGCGAGCGCCTGGCCCGACGGCGTCGCGTTGTCGGTGGGATCCTGAGGCCGCTTGAACAGGGCCTCGGAGTCGTCGGGACTGTCGAAGTAGCCGGCGGCGCCGTCCGGGAAGTGGTCGGTGACGACCCCGGCCAGCTCTCGCACCAGCCCGAACCAACGCGCGTCACCGGTCGCGCCGAACAAGGCCAGCAGGCCGGTCCCCACCGCCGCGTAGTCGTCGAGCATCCCCGGCGGCGCTCCCGCCACTCCATCGCGGGACACCCGACGCAGCCGGCCGTCGTCCCCCCAATGGACGCGCGCCAGGATGTCGGCAGCGGCTGCTGCACCATCGACATACCGGTGCTCCTCGAGCACCACGCCTGCTTCGGCGAGCGCTCCGATCGCGAGACCGTTCCACGAGGCGACCACCTTGTCGTCGCGATGCGGATGAACCCGGTTTTCTCGCGCCGCCCAGAGCCGTCCACGAATTCGTTCGAACGCGAGGCCGTCCTCGGGCTCGGCTGCGAGCCTGAGCGTCGACGCGTCGCCCTCGAAGTTGCCCTTCTCCCCCACGGCGAACAGGTCGAGCGCGACCGTCGCGTCGTTCGCCTCGACCGCGGCCCGGACCTCGCCCGGGGTCCAGACATAGAACTTCCCCTCGACGCCCTCACTGTCCGCGTCGAGAGCCGACGCGAAGCCACCCTCGGGCGTCCGAAGGTCGCGAAGCAGGAAGTCGGCGGTCTGCCGCGCCACTCGTTCGGCAAGTGGCGTCCCCGTCCGGGCGAACCAACGGGTGTAAGCGCGGAGCAGCAGCGCGTTGTCGTACAGCATCTTCTCGAAGTGCGGGACAGCCCACCTAGCGTCGACGCTGTAGCGCGCGAAGCCACCGGCGAGCTGGTCGAAGATCCCGCCACGTGCCATCGCCTCGAGCGTCGCCGTCGCCATCGTCAGCGCCTCGCGGTCACCCGTCCGAGCCGCGTACCGGAGCAGGAAGTCGCACACCATCGACGGCGGAAACTTCGGTGCTCCGCCGAATCCGTGGTTGACGGTGTCGTACGTCGCGGCCAGACGACGAACGGCGGACGCGGCAATATCCGCAGCCTCGGCTGCGGGCAGCTCCACCGCGGATCCCAGCCGCCGGGCGACGTCTTCGCCGACGCTCGTGACCTCGTCCCGGCGGTCCCGCCATGCGTGCGAGATCGCCTGTGCCACCTGCGTGAACGCGGGCATGCCGCGGGCCGGCACCGGTGGGAAGTACGTCCCGCAGAAGAATGGCCGGCCGGACGGGGTGAGGAAGCACGTCATCGGCCAGCCGCCCTGGCCCGTCATGGCCTGCGTGGCCTCCATGTAGATCCCGTCGACGTCCGGACGTTCCTCCCGGTCGACCTTCACGGACACGAAGTGCTCGTTGAGCAATCGTGCGGTCGCCTCGTCCTCGAAGGACTCATGGGCCATCACGTGGCACCAGTGGCAGGCGGCGTACCCAACGGACAACAGAATTGGTGTATCACGGCGCTTCGCCTCGGCGAACGCTTCAGGCCCCCACTCCCACCAATCCACTGGATTCTGAGCGTGTTGCAGGAGATACGGGCTTGTTGCATTGGCGAGGCGATTGGCCATTTCCCATGACTCCTGACGAGTGGCACGTGTATCATTTTCTCGTCAGTGATACACGAGAGTGATACACGAAACGTATTCTGGTGAAGCCAGGCTCGACTCCACGCCTCCAGCCTAGAGAGGACGCCAGTGCCGACACGGTCGCCCCGCAAGATGCCCACCCTGCTCGCCCAGGGCAAGCCGCGCACGCTCGGTGGCAGTGCGCGGCCATGGCGGGTTCGGCTGTACGCGCCAGAGGACAGCGGCACGAAGTATCAAGTGATGTTCCGTGCGCCTGCTGGCGGAGGCGAGCAGTGGAAGCGAGTGCTGCGTCGCGCCAACTCTGAGGAGGAGGCTCGCAAGATCTTCGCCCAGGCAGAGGCGGCGTTGGACACGGAGAAGGAGACGCCTGCCGGTGCCGACGTCCGTGCCGCTCGCACCATCCGGATGCTCGGCGAGGAGTACCTCCGCGACAGCCGTGAGCGCGGCAAGCAGCCGCGCACGATGGAGGGACGCGAGTCGCGGCTCAACGCCCACATCCTCCCGACCATCGGAGATGTACCGGTTTCGAAGTGGCGGGTGGAGCACAGCCGCAAGGTGATGGAGAAGGGGTCCAAGACCCTGTTCTCCCAACGCGGCCGCGAGGACCTTCGGGGTCAGCTCGCCGCGATGCGCAAGCTCGCGTGGCGGCTGGGTTGGCTCGACCGCAGCATCGACCCGCTCGACGGCCTGGAGATCGGCAAGGCCAACGTCCTGCACGGAGCGACGGCTCAGTACGTCGACCCGCGCCTGCGCCCTGAGACCCGTCAGGTCCGCGCGATGGCCGACGCTGCCGAAGAGCTCTGCGGCCTGGACGGCACCGACCCTCAGATGACCCGCCTCCCCTTGTTCGGCACGAAGATCCGTGTAGCTGGCTTCGGCGGCCTGCGCCTCGGCGAGCAGAACGCGCTCCGCGCGATCGACGTCTTCTTCGAGCACGGCTACGTCCACGTCAACGGCTCGTGGATCACGCCGCGCCGCCAAGCCGGGTTCCGCGGCCCGGTGAAGAACCACACGCTGCACGAAGTGCCGCTACCCAAGTCACTCATGCACGACGAGCTCCTCCCCCGCGTCAAGGAGCTGCTTGGTCTACCCGCCAAGGCGTCACTGCAACAGGTCCTCAACGCACAGGAGGCGGAGCGGCAGCGACGGGCAGACTTAGCGGCCAAGGAGCCGGACAAGAACCTCGCGTGGTGGAACTACCCGGTGCCGCCCGAGGACGAACTCTGGATCTTCGTGGACACGGTCACAGGCCTGCCGGTCAAACCGGAGTTGCACAACGAGCGCTGGCACCGCATCCGCGGATGGGTCGACGAGAGCAACCCCGACAACGCGTGGCCACGCACGATCGTCTACCGCAACCTCCGCCACCACGCCGCGACCAGGTGGTTCCATGAAGAACTCGGAGAGTCCTGGGAGGTCGTGGCCCAGTACCTTGGCGACAAGCTGACGACCGTTCTCAATCACTACGTCCGAGCCGGCGAGGACGCCTTGCGGGATTCCGTCACCAAACTGGAGTCCTTATAGACCGTTAGCGCGGCTCCGATGATTCACCGGCACCGATGGCCATGTCGAGCAGTAGCTCGGCGCTGAGACAGTCAAGACCACAGGCCACCAGCTCCTCGACAGCCATCTCCAAGCGGGCGAGCAACCGCTCGGGGTCGGCCTCATCGAGCGAGCAAGTTCCCGCGACGTAGTCGCCGATGCCGTCGAGGTGGATCAGGAGCCGGTCATACTCGATCGACGCTTCAACCGAGCGGGCGTGGTCAGCCAGCGCGGCCAGGCAGGAGCGAGCCTCCGCGATGGTGTGGGCAAGGGTCATCCGACCAGCCTGCGTCGGGGTACGACGAAGCGCGGGCCTGGATGGCCCTCTTTGTGGATTCGGTGTACCAAGGCGACCGCGTGGACGACGATCAGTCGGACGGCGCAGGCGGGAGCGCTACAAGATCCGCGACAGACTTTCGGAACCGCTTGCGCCTTCGCGCCGAGAAGTAGACGTCAAGCTTCCCCTCGTGGGGATCGAGTCCGAGCACATCTCGGGCCTGAGTGATCGCCACCTGCGGGATGTTGAACGACGCACTCCGCCCGGGCTCGATCAGGGTCGGCAGCGGGTCCCCGAGGAAGACTCCGGGGCGGTTGCCGTACTGCGCGGCGATGATCGCCCCGACGATCGCTTGGTTGTTCGGCCAACGGACGGCCCATCCAGTGACCTCCACCGGTACTCGACCAGTCGCCCGAACGGTCACCTGAATGATCGGCTCGTGAAGCTCTTGAGGACTCACGGAGACGACGTTCATGCCAGTCACATCAACCTTCACCCGCTGGCCGGTGAGGAAGAAGTTGGCGATCTGCCAGCCGATGGCGATGGCGCTGAACACGAGCGCTACAAGTGATAGGGCGAACGACGCGACGCCCACGAGATCAGGCTTCCTTCGCGATCACGGTGTCGTAGAGGCCGAAGTGACGCAGCCCCTCGTGGCTCTCGATACCGGTGTACGACAGGGACGAGTCCTCGTACCGCCGGAAGGCGAAAACAGCCTGGTTCATGTGCGCTGCGTTGAAGACGTTGAGAGAGACAAGCAGGTTGAAGTCATCGACCGTCAGGCCGGTGACCGCCTTGAACAGGTCCGGCTCGAGCTTGGTGATGACGTCCTTGAGGGTGTTCTCGCGGAAGTCGGTGAGGTACATGAACGCGGGTATCCGGGTCGCGAACTTGATCAGCTTCTCCTGGATCTGCTTTCGCTTGGACTTGTACTCCTTCTCCTCCTCCGTGAGTTCCTTCTTTTACTTGGGCGTGATCTCGTCGCCCTTGGCCTTCTTGGCGGCCTTGACCTCCTCGCTCTTGTTGATGACGGTCTCGAACACGTCGCTGCCGAGCGCCCTGAAACCCTCGATGTGCATAACGGCGGCCATGGCCTTCGGGTCGGCCATGATCTTCCTCAACGTGTCGTTGTCGACGTTGACCAGGAGCGCCGACTCCCACTTGCGCGCGAGCAGCGTCGCGGAGGTACCGGCCATCG
>JBBSHE010000022.1:0-46861 GCA_038253325.1 Propionibacteriales bacterium | reverse complement strand
TCGTTCCGCTTCAACGTGTGACGGGCCTTGACCGCGGTGATGTCGTGAGCATGCGAAGGATCGGCGTCGAGGAGGAGTTCATGCTCGTGAGCCCCGACACCGGACGCTTGATGGCGGTTTCCCAACGGGCCCTGAAGGCACACCACGCGGCAGCCGACCGGCGATCAGAGGACTCGTCCGGACAGGTCGAGCACGAGCTCTTCCTTCAACAGATCGAGACCGGAAACACCCCGGCGTCGACGCTCGCCGATCTCGAGAGTGAGCTGAGACGCTCTCGAGCAGCGGTCGGGACGGCGGCCGCGGCCGCTGGTGCTCGCGCCCTTGCCGTCGGTACCCCTGTCGTCGCCGGCGGCGACCATCACGTCACGCCGTCTCCGCGTTATCAGCTCATCGTCGACGAGTTCGGCGAGGTCGGGCGCCAGGCATGCGTCTGCGGGATGCACCTGCACATCGACGTCGTCGACGAGGCCGAGGCGGTCGCGGTCGTCGATCATCTGCGCCCGTGGCTACCTGTCCTGCGTGCGCTCAGCGTGAACTCGCCGTTCTGGCTCGGACGGGACTCCGGCTACGCGAGCTGGCGGACGCAGGTCTGGAGCAGGTGGCCGACAGCGGGTCCAGCCGAGCCGTACCGGTCGGTCGAGGGCTACCGTGCCGCGACTCAGCGGTTGATCGCAACCAGGGCGGCTCTCGACAAGGGAATGCTCTATCTCGACGCTCGCCTCTCCGAGCGCTATCCGACCGTCGAGATCCGCGTCACCGATGTGTGCACCGAGACCGACGACATCCTGCTGATCGCTGCGCTGACTCGGGCGCTCGTCGAAACTGCCGTGGGAAGTGCCACCGAGGGCACCGAGACGCCTCATCGAAGCGACGCGTTGCGTAGCGCTCATTGGCGGGCAGCGCGGTTTGGTCTGGCGGACCGGCTGGTCAGTCCCCTCAGCCAACAGCTCGAGCCGGCGCGGGCCGTCATCGAGGAGACGGTCGAATCCGTGCGGGACGCCCTCGACGAGTACGACGACACCGAACGCGTCGCAGATCTCCTCGAACGGCTGATCGCACGCGGGTCCGGCGCGAGCCGGCAGCGCGCGGTTGCCGAGGCAACCGGCAACCTGGAAGACGTCGTGCGCGATCTCGACCGCCGCTTCACCGCGACGTGGGAAGGCTCGTCCTGAACCTCCAACCGATGAACACGGCGAGGACCCGAGTCGTCCTGGACCGTTGGCGGCCGACCTGGCTCAGCCGGCGACCGGCTCGATCTCGACCGTCTTCGGACGGGTGTCGACCACAGGAGAGGCTGCCAGCGGCATGACGTGCGCCAGCAGCGCCGAGCCGACCATGCCCGCCGCCGCCACCGCTCCGAGCGCGAGCCAGGTCTGGGACGCGCCACGTTCGAGCAACCACGTCATCGTCACCGGAGCCACGGTCGACGACACGTTCCACGACGTCTGGTAGAGCGACACGTACCGTCCACGCAAGGCCGTGGGGGCAGCCTCGGTCGCCAGCGCCGCCAGCACGGGCCCGCCGACCAGCTCCCCGCCGGTGTAGACCACGGCGGCCACCAATGCCACCACAACGCCGGCGAGCACGGGCACCCAGGAGGCCGAGAGCAGGACGCCGTACGACACCAATGTCAATCCGGCGCCGACGACCAGGATGTTGCTCCGGGTCGCTCCTGTCATCGCGTTAACCACCAAGCCCTGACCGAGCCCGATCATCACCGTGTTCAGGGTGAACACCGCGCCTGCCACCCACCCCGGCAGTCCGAGAAGCTGTGTGAAGTAGACCGGCATCGCGACGTTGAGCGCCATCGCCGCGATCGCGTACGTGAAGTTCGTCGCCACCAGAGCGAGGTATGCCCGGTCTCCGAGCACCTGCAACCAACCGCCGGATGCGCTGGTCGCCGCGTCGGGATCAGCCCGCGCGTCGGGTACCGAGAGCAGCAGGGCGAACGTGACGAGGTACGACGCCGCGTTGACGATCACCACGGTCGTGTACGCCGCCGACGTGCCGACCGTGATTGCCGCGGCGGCGACGAGTCCGCCGATCGCGAAGCTCGCGTTCCGAAGCGCACCGAGAAAGCCGAACCAACGCTCGCGTTCGCCCGGTTCCGAGATCGCGGCCACCACCGGACTGAACGATCCCCAAAATGCGGTCTGACCGAGCTGGACGACAGCTGAGGCCGCCACGACGCCGGTGAAGGAGTCGACGAAGACGTACGCGACGAACCCGCCGGCCTGGAGAAGGTTGGCGGCCAGCAGCACGCGCTTTGCTCCCAACCGGTCGACGAGGCTGCCGAGAACCGGGGAGAACGGCAACCGCAGCAGTGACGCGAGCGACAGGGCGAGACCGATGTCGACGAGCGACAACGACGTCGAGGCGAGGAAGTACAGCACGGACATCGGCTGAAGACGCCGCTGCCGATCGCGTCGACGGCGATCGCCGTCACGAACCGTCGATGGCGGCCGATCGGAGGAAAGCCCAGACGCGCAAGCATGGGCTCTATCTTCTGAGTTCAAGAGCGCCTGAGGTCAAGCCGATTTCGGACCGTCGGCCCCGGACCAGCGTCAGCGTCGGCGTTTGCGCAACCGAGTGAGCTCGGCGCGCAGCCGGTCGGTCTCCGCCTCGAGCGCGAGGACCTGCTCGACCCCCTCGAGGTTCAGGCCGGAACCGAGCAACGTGGTGATCTTGTTGATCCGGTCCAGGTCGCGGCCGCTGTAGCGGCGGGTCCCGCCGGTCGTCCGGTGAGGCTCGACGAGCCCTCGTGTCTCGTAGCCGCGCAGGGTCTGCGGATGCGTCCCGGTGAGCTCGGCGGTTACCGAGATGCCGTAGACGGCCTGGTCAGGGTTTGGTGCGAACGGGTCCGGGCTGGGCTGGTCGGCCACGCTGCTGCACCTCACTTTCTTGGGCTCACCACTTGACATCCAGCGCCTTGTGTAGAAAATCTTAGTTGTAACAGACAGATATTGCCACCCGAAGGCGGCAGATCGTCGCCGCCGGGTCCGTACTCGAAGGAGGACCACCAGATGCTGATGCGAACTGACCCGTTCCGTGACCTCGACCGGCTGACGGCAGCGGTCTTCGGTACGCCGACTCGTCCCGCTGTGATGCCCATGGACGCCTACCGGGACAAGGACACGATTCTGATCCACCTCGACCTGCCGGGAGTCGCCGTCGACTCCATCGACCTGACCGTCGAGCAAAACGTCCTCACCGTGCACGCCGAGCGTCGCCCGTCACTGGGTGACGGGACCGAACGCGTCGTGGGTGAGCGGTCGTACGGCGTCTTCAGCCGTCAGGTCTTCCTCGGGGACACGCTGGACGTCGACAATCTGGCAGCCAGCTACGACGACGGCGTGCTGACCATCAAGATCCCGGTGGCCGAGCAGGCCAAGCCTCGCAAGGTCGAGATCAGCGGCAGCAGCCGCCGGCACGAGATCACCGCCTGATCCGCACAAGCGGCACGAGATCACCGCCTGATCCGCCCAAGCGAAGGGGGACCGGCCCACGGTGGGTCGGTCCCCTTTCCCTTTTCGAGCCCCCCGCCCTCTCCCCGAGCGTCGAGATGTCGTCGACGGGATTCGTCCGCCGTACGCCCGCGGCCAGTCAGCAACCGTGATTCTGCTGGTTGCAGACCGTGTTGATTCCGAGCGGCACGTCGACCCGACGGGGGCCGCCGGGACCGTCGAGATGCACGGTGACGTGCAGCCCGTTGAGGTTGTTCGCCCAGTACGGCGCGAGGTCTTGGATGACCCAGTAGCCGTTGTCGGTGACCGCGTTCGTCCGATGTCCGTCGGGGAACGCGTACGTTACGGAGCTGACGCCCTGCGGCAGCCTGCCGCCGGCCCAGGACAGGTCGCCCCGCAGCGGTCCTGGGACGAACCTGCCGGGATTCGACGGGTCGCAGGTGTGGGCGTTGCCCTTCGAGCCGGCCGACGGACTCGTGGTTGGCGCCGACCTCGGGTACACGATCCGGTCCCCGGGCTTGCACGGGTCCGTGGAGTGGGAGCCGAAGTTGCGCGCGTCTCCTTCCGCGAACGCGAAGGTGGTCTGGTCGGGTTGGGTCACCGGCGCGTCCGGGCTCGGAGCCGAGACGGCTTTGTCGGGTGCGATGTTGCAGGTGTATGCGTCGGTGCCGTTGCTCACCACGACCGTGGTCAGCGTCCCGTTGGTGATGGCGATCCGACCGACCAGGCCGGCCGGCACCGGCTCCCCCCGCTGCCGATATGTCGTCTCGGTCACGTGCACGCACCGTGCGTACGCGGGCGCCGGGTGTGACATCAGGTGTGACGCGGCCGACGGGTTGAGCGGTGCGGTCGTCCGGGGTGCGGTTGTGGGTTTCGACGTCTGCGTCGTCGGACTCGGCGAGCTCGCGGTCGTACGTGGGTGGGCGGGCTGGATCGACCTCCCCGGGTTCTTGTCACCCCCCGGACTGCTGTCGCGGGAGGGGAGCGCGTACGCGCCGGCGATGACCAGCGCGCTGGCCGCGGCTGCGGCGAGCAGCGGCACGAGGCCCCCGTGCCGGTGGTGATGGCTCGGCTCGTTCTGGTTCTCGAGCATGGATCTCATCTGGTTCTCCTTCCGGGTCGGAAGCTCCCGTCGTGGCGGAGGCGTCAGATCGTTCATCGCTGTTCCTTCTCGGGCTCGGAAGCGGACGGCAGGCGGAGTTGACGACGGACTCGCGACATTCGCGACTTGACGGTCCCCACCGGGATGCCGAGGGTCGCCGCGACCGACGCGTGGTCCATCTCCTCCCACACGACCAGCGCGAGAACGTCGCGGTCTCGCGGGGACAGCCCGGCCAACCGGTCGAGAATCTCCCGCATCGTCTGCTCGTCGTCCAGTCGAGCCACCACGTCGTCGGCATGGTCGTCCGACGCCTCCGCGGCCGGCAGTCTCGCCAGCACGTGGCGGTAGCGCCGTTGCGACCGGGACTGGTTACGGCACACGTTGGTCGCGATGCCGTACAACCACGGCAGCGCGGACTCGTGGTGAACCACCAGCCGCGAACGGCACCGCCACGCCTCGAGGAACACCACCGAGGTGAGGTCCTCGGCAACATCCCAGGAGGCGCAACGCCGGAAACAGTAGTTGTAGATCGCCTCGGCGTGCCGCTCGAACAACAGGCCCATCGCCGCGACGCTGCCCAGGCGAACCTCGTCGCCCAGCTCGGCCGCGGTGGGGTCGTCGATCATCGTCATGGTGCCCCCTGTCCGCATCCACCTTGTCTATGTCCGCCCGGGGGCGCGGGTTCACCTGAGTTGCGCGGCAACCTCATCGATCGTGGCGGCGAGATCTGCATCCTTGGCGGTGATGCCGCCAGCGGAATGGGTGGACAGGCGGAACGTGATCGCCGTCCAGCGGATGTCGATGTCGGGATGATGGCCGGCCTCGTCGGCCTTTGCCGCGACCTCGTCGACGAGGCGGATCCCGGCGGCGAACGTCGGCGCGGTGACCGTTCGCACCAGCGCATCGCCGTCGCGGCTCCAGCCCGGCCGTTCGGCCAGCACGGCGTCCACCTGTTCGGAGCTGAGCAGATCTGGCATGGTCCGACCCTACGCTTCGGCGCATCCCCCGGCCTGGTCAGGCGACCGCGTTCCCACCTCTGCTCAGCGCGCCAGCGGGTTCGATGACGGAGCGATCTCGGTCCGGTCATCGCGCCGGCGGATCTTGTTTCCGAGCCAGACGAGCGGGTCGTACTTGCGGTCCGCGACTCGTTCCTTCATGGGGATGATCGCGTTGTCGGTGATCTTGATGCCTTCAGGGCAGACCTCGGTGCAGCACTTGGTGATGTTGCACATGCCGATGCCGGCCCGCTCCTGCGCGAGCTTGCGGCGGTCGTTGGTGTCGAGCGGATGCATGTCCAGCTCGGCGTACCGCAGGAAGAATCGGGGACCCGCGAACGCGCGCTTGTTGTCGTCATGGTCTCGAACCACGTGGCAGGTGTCCTGGCACAGGAAGCACTCGATGCACTTGCGGAACTCCTGACCGCGTGCGACGTCAACCTGCATCATCCGGCGTTTCCCGTCGGCGTCGGGTGGCCTAGGCGCGAAGGCTGGCAGCTCGCGGGCCTTCTGGTAGTTGTACGACACGTCGGTGACCAGGTCCCGGATCACCGGGAACGTCCGCATCGGCGTGACCGTGATGGTCTCGCCCTCGGCGAAGTCGGAGAGCCTGGTCATGCACATCAGGCGTGGCCTGCCATTGATCTCGGCGCTGCACGAACCACACTTGCCGGCCTTGCAGTTCCAGCGCACCGCGAGGTCGCCGGCCTGGGTGGATTGAACCCGGTGGATCGCGTCGAGGACGACCTCGCCCTCTTCGACCTCGACACTGAAGTCGACCAGGGCGCCGCTCGTCGCATCACCGCGCCAGATCCGGATCGCCAAGTCGTGGCCCACTACTGCGACTCCTCGAAATAGGTCTTCAGCTCGTCGGGCATCACGGGAATCGGCTTCTCCTCCAGCTGGACTTGATCGCCGTCCAGGGTGAGGACGAGGTTCTTGGTACCCCAGTACGGGTCGGGGCCGGGGAAGTCGTCGCGGGTGTGCCCACCGCGCGACTCCCGGCGGGTGAGTGCCGCCTCAGCGACGCACTCGGAGACGAGCAGCATGTTGCGGAGGTCGATGGCCAGGTGCCAGCCGGGGTTGTAGAAACGGTCACCCTCGACGGTGAGTCGGCCGGTCCGCTCCTTCAGCTTGACCAGGTCTTGCTTTGCCTCCTCGAGCTCGTCCGCCGTTCGGATGATTCCGACCAGGCGTTGCATCGCATCCTGGAGGTCCTGCTGGACGTGGTACGGGTTCTCTCCGCCCTCGACGGTGAAGGGCGTCACCGCGTGCTCGGCTGCGGCCGCGACGTCGCCCGTGCTGACGACCGGCAGCGCGCCTCCCAACTGCTCCGCGTAGGCTGCCGCGCTCGTACCCGCTCGTCGACCGAACACCAACAGGTCGGACAACGAGTTGCCGCCGAGCCGGTTGGACCCGTGCATTCCGCCGGACACCTCACCGACGGCGTACAGCCCGTCAACCTTGCTCGTGCCGGTGTCTGCGTCGACCTCCACGCCGCCCATCACGTAGTGGCAGGTTGGGCCAATCTCCATCGCCTCCCTGGTGATGTCGACGTCGGCGAGCTCCTTGAACTGGTGGTACATCGACGGCAGCCGGCGCTGGATGAACTCCGGCGTACGCCGCGAGGCGATGTCGAGGTAGACACCGCCGTGGGGGCTGCCCCGGTCGGCCTTGATCTCGGAGTTGATCGCGCGGGCCACCTCGTCGCGGGGGAGCAGCTCGGGTGGTCGGCGGTTGTTCTTGTCGTCGTACCAGCGGTCGGCCTCGTCCTCATTGTCCGCCGTCTCGGCTTTGAAGAAATCCGGGATGTAGTCGAACATGAACCGGTTGCCCTCGGAGTTCCGGAGAACGCCGCCATCGCCTCGGACCGACTCGGTGACGAGCAGCCCCTTGACCGAAGGCGGCCACACCATGCCCGTCGGGTGGAATTGGATGAACTCCATGTTGATCAGAGATGCGCCCGCGCGCAGCCCAAGCGCGTGCCCGTCGCCGGTGTACTCCCAGGAGTTGCTCGTCACCTGGTACGACTTGCCGATCCCGCCAGTGGCCAGCACCACGGCGGGCGCTCGGAACACGACGAACCGACCGGAGTCGCGCCAGTAGCCGAACGCCCCGGCGACCCGCTCCTCGTCCTTGAGGATGTCGGTGACCGTGCACTCCATGAACACGTCGATGCCGAGCGCGACCGCCCGCTGCTGGAGCGTCCGGATCATCTCCAGACCGGTGCGGTCACCGACATGCGCGAGCCGAGCGTACCGGTGGCCGCCGAAGTCCCGCTGGGAGATCAGGCCGTCGTCGGTGCGGTCGAACAGCGCCCCCCACTCCTCCAGCTCGAGCACACGGTCGGGCGCCTCCTGGGCGTGCAGCTGGGCCATCCGCCAGTTGTTGAGCATCTTTCCGCCGCGCATGGTGTCCCGGAAGTGCACCTCCCAGTTGTCCTCGGGATAGAGGTTTCCCATCGCGGCCGCAATGCCGCCCTCGGCCATCACGGTATGAGCCTTGCCGAGCAGCGACTTGCAGACGATCGCGGTCCTGGCGCCCGCGTCGTGTGCGGCGATCGCAGCCCGCAGGCCGGCCCCGCCGGCACCGACGACCACCACGTCGTAGTCGTGAGTCTCGATCTCGTCGACGTCGGTCCGCGTCCGGGTCTCCTCGGTCATCTAGAAGAACCTCAGGTCGCTGATCGTGCCGGTCGCCAGCAAGTAGATGTACAGGTCCGTCAGCGCCACCGAGAACAGGGAGTACCACGCGTACTGGGCATGGTCTTTGTTGAGCCGCGAGACCCATGTCCAGAGTCGGTAACGGATCGGATGCTTGGAGAAGTGCCGGAGCCGGCCACCGACGATGTGTCGGCAGGAGTGGCACGACAACGTGTAAAGCCAGATCAGGGCCACGTTGACGACCATGATGACCGTGCCGAGCCCCAGATGCCCCCAGTCGTCGTGCTCGTTGCGGAAGCCGAGGATCGCGTCGTAGGTCAGGACCATGGTGACGAGCACTGCCGCGTACCAGAAGTAGCGGTGGACGTTCTGCAGGATCAGCGGCAACCGGGTCTCTCCCGAGTACGATCCGTGCGGCTCGGCGACCGCGCAGGCCGGCGGCGACAGCCAGAACGCCCGGTAGTACGCCTTGCGGTAGTAGTAGCAGGTGAGACGGAACCCGAGCGGGAAGATCAAGACGATCAGCGCCGGCGACAGCTGCCACCACGAGAATGGTTGGCCGAAGTCCGACGACCCGGCTACGCACCGGTCGGTCAGGCAGGGGGAGTAAAGCGGTGAGATGTAGGGAGCGGAGTAGTAGTGCGCGCCCTCGAAGGCGCGCCAGCTGGCGTACACCACGAACGCCGTGAACACCGTGAAAGTCGCGAGGGGCGGCAACCACCAGCGGTCCCTGCGCAGCGTCTTCGCGTCGACGCGAGCGCGGTCTGGTCCGAGGACTCCCGTTGGCATCGTCGGCAACTCCTCCTGGTCCTCGTCGTGCTCGAGGTGCACTGTCGGGCTCGGTGGCGGCCTGCGCCACGCCGAGGACCGGCACCATTTGGAGTCTGTCGCGAAAACTGGGGATGCGAAAGTCGAACGGGACGTGAGTTACGTCGCCTGGCGACCTCGCCGCCTCTCCACTGCGCTGTGCGAGGCTGTTGCAGGTGACGATCCAGGTGGTCGCTGCGGCCATGGTCAGGCATGGACGGCTGCTTGCGGCGCGGCGGGTCCTTCCTCTCGATGTTGCCGGGGGCTGGGAGTTGCCTGGCGGGAAGGTCGACGTCGGGGAGACGGCGGAGCAGGCACTCGTTCGGGAGGTACGCGAGGAGCTCGGCTGTGTGGTCGACGTCGGGCAGCCGCTCGACGGTCGTACGACGGCAAAACCGGGTTACGAGCTGACCGCGTACCTCGCACACCTGGTCTCCGGCGAGCCGATCCCACACGAGCACGACGCCCTCCGCTGGCTGGGTCCCGAGGAGCTCGCCGACGTCACCTGGCTGGGGGCCGACCTGCCGTTCCTGCGGCAGCTGCGGCCGGTGCTCTTGGCCGGCGAGCGGTTGGAAGGCGGCAACGTCGGTGGAGCGGTGCGGATCGGGTCGACGGTACGGCGTCCCACCGGTGCGTGGACGCCGGCCGTGCACGCCCTGCTCGACCACGTGTCGCGGCGGGGCCTGGAGCAGGTCCCGCGGGTGCTGGGAACCGACGAGCTCGGTCGTGAGGTGCTCACGTACCGGCCGGGGCGCGTTTCGTCGCCGGACCAGGTGGCCTCCGACGAGCTCCTCGTGGACGCGATGCGCTGGTTGCGTCGGTATCACGACGTGGTCCGGGGGTTCCGTCATCCCGGGCCGTGGCGCAACGCCGACCGCGACCTGTTCCGCGGTGAGGTGGTGTGCCACCACGATTTCGGGACGTACAACGTCGCCGTTGGCCCCTCGGCGTACGGCGACGTGCTGATGGGCGTGTTCGACTGGGACATGGCCGGCCCCGGCCGTCCTGTCGAGGATGTCGCGTTCGCCGCCTGGAGCTGGGTACCCCTGTACCGCGAGGTGCCGGTCGGTGAGGTCGCCCGGCGGTTGACCCTGCTCGCGACCTCGTACGCCGGTGGGTTCAGCCCCAACGTGATCCTGCAGGCGGTTCTGGAGCGGATGGACCGATCCGTACGGGTGATCCGCGACGGCCAGACGGCAGGTGACGTCGGCATGTTGAACCTCGCGACCGTCGGTGAACCGGAACGTACCGAGCGTTCGCTGGCCAGTCTCGCCCACCGGCTGCCCGACATCGTCTGCGCGCTCGCCTGACCAACAACGGCTGATGAAACGAGCCCCGTACCGCTCACTTCGTCAGCCGATGTGGACAGCCGTTGGCGCAGTGCGTTCCGGAATGGTCGTCCACAGTTCCGCCGAGCAGGTGGTGTGCGTAGGTCGTCCGGCGCGAGGCTGGTGACATGCATCCTGACGCCGCCGGCAGGCCCGACGACATGCGGCCACTCGCGGCCGCGCGGGCCCGAAAACGTGAGCTGGTTCGCGCTGCCGAGGCGATCGGTTGGGAACAGGACGGTGTCGTCCACAAGTACCAGCTGTACGAGATGGGTCTCCTTCGTTTCGACGTCGCGCGTCAAGGCCGGACGCGGCGCTGGCGGATGCACGGGCGCAACACGGTCGCCATTCATCGCGGGCCACTGCCCCGAGAGGCCAGGTGGAGGCGCGCCATCTGGGAGGTCGGTCCCGATGCCACTCTGGACGGTCCCACCGCTCTGGATGCCGGCGGCGTCGAAGGATGCGGCGAGGCGACCCACGTCAGCGTTCCCCACGGGTCGCGGCCGAATCGGGCGTCGGGCGTCGTCGTCCATGAGCTTCGGGACTGGCGCGAGGAGGACGTGATCGACGGCGTGGTACGACGCGTCAAGCCGGCGCTTGCGGCGGTACGCGCCGCGAGTTGGGCTACCAGCGATCGGCAAGCCGCGCTCTGGCTGATCTTGCCCGTACAGCAGGGGGTGGCTCGTTGCTCTGACCTTGTCGCGGCCGTGGTCCGGTTTCGCAGGCTGCGGCGCCGAGCGCTCATCGTCGCCGTCCTCGGCGACATCGCGGAGGGCGTCCGCGCCCTCGGCGAGCTCGACTTCGCCCGAGCGTGTCGACGTGGTGGTCTGCCGGAGCCGAGTCGGCAGGTCATCCGACGCGGCCGGCACGGCCGCGTCTACCTCGATGTGTTCTTTGACGACTACGGCGTCGTCGTGGAGATCGAGGGCTCCCACCATGATGGGTCGATCCAAGCAGTCGACGACTCGTTGCGGCAGAACGACCTGACGATCACGCACAGCGGCGTCCTGAGGATCACGGTTCTCGGTTGGCGGCTGCACCGCGACGCGTACCTCGAGCAGGTGGCGCAAATGCTGGCGGCGCAGGGTTGGCCGCGCCCGACCCGAACGAACGGCTGACCGAGATAAGGGCTGAGGAACTGAGCGCAATGACGCTCGTTTCGTCAGCCGTTAGTGCTGGCTCAGGTCTCCAGGCAACCGGCCGAAACAACGGCTGATGAAACGAGCCCCATACCGCTCACTTCGTCAGCCGATGTGTCGTCAGCCGTTGTGCAAGAGCGTTGCGGAGGCGGCTCAGCTCTCGGTCCGGCGGACGAACGTACGGATCGCCAGTGGCGCCAGGACGAGGGTCAAGACCACCGACCACACGATGGTCATCAGCTCCGGATGCTGCAACGGGAACGACGCCGTGTTCGGCGCCTCGGGGACGTTGCCCCACAACTCCCGCAACGCCTGCACGAGCGCCGAGATCGGGTTCCACTCCGCGATCACCTGGAGCACCGGCGGCATCTTGTCGGTCGGCGCGAACGTGTTGGCGAGGAACGTGACCGGGAACATCGTCGTGAACATCAATCCGTTGACGGCCTCCGTCGACCGCATCATCGACCCGACCAGGATCCCGTACCAGATCATGGCGAAGCCGAACAGCAGCAGCAAGGCGAACGCCAGCACCGCGTGAGCCAGCCCGTCGCGGATCCGCCAGCCGATGACCAGTCCGGTCACCGACATCACCACGATGCCGAGGCTCGAGTGGATGAGGCTCGAGATGCTGCGGCCGATCAGTACCGACGATCGTGAGATCGGCAGCGACCGCAGCCTGTCGACGATGCCCTTCTCCAGGTCGGCCGTCAGCCCGATCGCGACGACGAACGACGAGAACGCCATGGTCTGGGCCATGATGCCGGGCAGTAACCACTCGCGGTAACCGCCGCCCGAGGCGGTTGCGATGGCGCCGCCGAAGACGTACGCGAACAGCGCGACGAACATGACCGGCTGGACGGTCACGTCCAGGAGCATCTCCGGCATTCGCTTGATGTGGATGAGGTTGCGGCGCACGATGACCAGCGACTGCGCAGCAACGCCCTTCGGCTCGATCTGCGGACGTTCGAGCCGGCTCGTCGTGTCGACACTCATCGGGCCGCCTCTTCCTTTTGTTCGGCGCCCTCGTCGAGCTCGGCCTTGTGGCCGGTCAGGTGCAAGAACACGTCGTCGAGACTCGGCCGACTGAGCCCCAGGTCGTCGAGGACGATCGCACTCCGGTCGAAGAGAGCAGCGATCCGGGTCATGTCAGCCAGCCCGTCTGCCTTCGCGGTGAGCTGGCGCGCCCGCTCCTCGACGTGGACTTCGGACGCGCACTCGCGCAGCAGACGCTCGGCCTCCGGCAGGTCCGCCGCATGCGAGACGGTGAGGACGACGCTGGCCTGCCCCGCCTGGTCCTTGAGCTGCAACGGCGTGCCTTCGGCGATGATCGTGCCGTGGTCTATCACGACGATGTTGTCGGCGAGCTGGTCGGCCTCCTCGAGGTACTGGGTCGTCAGCAGCAAAGTGGTCCCGTCACGGACGAGCCCACGGAGTACGTCCCACAGCTCCACCCGGCTGCGTGGGTCGAGTCCGGTCGTCGGCTCGTCGAGGAACAGCACCGGGGGTGCCGCAACCAGGCTCACCGCCAGGTCCAGACGCCGGCGCATCCCTCCGGAGTACGTCTTGGCCGTCCGGTCGGCGGCGTCGGTGAGCGAGAAGCGTTCGAGCAGCTCGTCGCCAGCCCTGGTGACCGCGCGGTTGGACAGACCGTACAGGCTGCCGATCATCCAGAGGTTCTCGCGTCCGGTGAGCAGCTCGTCGACGGTCGCCACCTGCCCGGTGAGCCCCATGCTGCGCCGTACGCCGGCCGGGTCGGAGACGATGTCGTGCCCAGCGACGGACCCGGTGCCACGGGTGGGCTTCGTCAAGGTCGCGAGCATCCGCACGGTCGTTGTCTTGCCGGCACCGTTCGGTCCGAGCAGACCGAGCACCGACCCTGCCGGAACGGAGAAGCTCACGTCGTCGACGGCGGTGTTGTCGCCGAAGCGCTTCACCAGGCCGCGCGCCTCGACGGCTGCCTGGTCTCGCATGGTCTCCACTTCCTGAGCCCGCTCAGTCGTCATCTGCGGCACCGATGTTCCCCCTGCTCGCTTGTGGGATCCTCATCATGCCAAGGCGCCTGTGCTCGCGCGCATGAGAGAGCATCCGTATTCCTAATAGGAATAAAGGATAGCAGGACAACCCGGCCATGTCTCGTCGTTTTCCGGGGGTGCAGCGTCCCGCCATTTCCGGGGCGCAGCGTCCCGACAGGTCCGGGATGCCGCGACCTGCCAAGTCCGGGAGGCAGGGACCCCGAGGCCCGGTACCCGAGCCGCGAGGACCTGGATGCACCGAGCCGCCAGGTCGGACGTGAGCGTCGGGCCGCGCCGTAGGGTAGGCGCATGAGTCCTGCGGAGTCATCCATCATCAACGCCGATCGGCGGATGCTGCTCGTGCACGCCCATCCCGACGACGAATCGATCGGTCAAGGCGCTACGATGGCGAAGTACGCGGCGTCCGGCGTACACGTCACGCTCGTCACGTGTACGCGGGGGGAGGAGGGCGAGGTCCTCGTCCCGGACCTGGCTCACCTGGCCGCAGCCCAAGACGACCGGCTCGGTGAGCACCGGGTCGACGAACTGGCCGCGGCCATGAAGGAGCTCGGCGTCACCGACCACCGGTTTCTCGGCGGTCCCGGCCGGTTCCGCGACACCGGCATGGCTCAGGCGGACGTGGGGGCCGGTGTGCCTGACGTGATTCGTCCCGACACGTTCTGGGCGGCGGACCTGCTCGAGGCGGCGGACCTGCTGGTCGAGGTGATCCGCGAGGTGCGGCCCCAGGTGCTCATCACGTACGACCCGTTCGGCGGATACGGCCATCCCGACCACATCCAGGCGCACCGGGTCGCCATGTACGCCTCGCTGCTGGCGGCGGTGCCGTCGTACCGTCGCCAGCTCGGCGAGGCCTGGGGGATCGCGAAGATCTACTGGGGTGCTCAGTCGGAGAAACGCATGCGCGAAGGACTCCGCCGGCTCCGGGCATCAGGCGACACGACCTCTTTCTTCGGGCTCGACCCGGAAGGCCCGTTGCCGCCCTTCGTGACGCCGGACGCCAACATCTCAACCGTGGTCGAGGCTACGGAGTACGTCGACCGCAAGCTTGCCGCGATGCGCGCCCACGCCACCCAGATCAGCACCGACGGGCCGTTCTTTGCGCTGTCGAACAACCTCGGGCAGCAGGTCTGGGCCACCGAGTCGTACCGGATCGTCAAGGGGACTGCGGTCCCGGCTGACGGCGGCGTCGAACGCGACCTGTTCGCCGGTGTCGCCTGACCCGTGGTCCGGCGTGAACGAGTCGCGGGCGCCGTCGGACTCGTGCTGGGGCCCGTCGTCGCCACCTTCGGGATGGCGGTTTACCGGTTCGCGTTCCGGCCCGGGCCGCTCATCGTGCCGTGGGGCCTGCTGCTGGCGGTCCTCGGCGGAGTCGCGTTCGTCGTCCTGCTGCGCGAGTTCGGTCGCAACGCGGGAATCGCCGGAGCCGTCGGCTGGGTCGCCGGAGAGGCGGGCAGCCTGGCCTGGCACCCCGGTGGCGACTTCTTGCTGGCCTCGGACTGGTTGGGCTACTCGATGATGGTGCTCGGAACGGCCGGGGTCATGGTCGCCGGGACTTGGGGGAGGCGCAGATGAGATGGGGCCGACCCAAGCGCGTGTACGTCGACGACCTCGGAAAGACCCATGACTTCCGGTTCGGGATCATCTTCACGGTTGCCATCGCCGCCGTGCTCGGATGCCTGTACGCGGTTGCGGGTCTGGTCGTTGGTGACAAGCTTCCCGGTGGTACGGCGATCGGCGGGGTCGACGTCGGTGGCATGACCGAGGATGCGGCCCGGACAAAGGTGCAGGCCGAGCTGGCCCTGCGGGTCATCGAGCCGATCACCGTCAAGACTGCCGGGAAGTCGTTCCGGGTCGTTCCGCAGGACGCCGGGCTGACGCTCGACATCGACACCACAATCGCCGACGCCATGGACGGTGGCCGGTGGTCGCCGCAGCATCTGGTCAACGTCGTGGTCGGCGGCTCCGCCCACGAGCCGACCGTGGACGTGGATCGGGTGGCGCTGCGTGCGACGATGGGCAAGATCCGCGCGGCGGTGAGCCGACCGGCCAGCGGCTCCCGGATCACGTTCGACACGGACGGCCAGCCGGCCGTAACGGTCGGCGAGGACGGGCAGACCATCGACGTGGGTGCAGCCGAGGTCGCACTGCGCGAGGCGCTGATCGCAGGTCGGGGATCCGTCACGCTGCCGTTGGAGGCCACCACCCCGCCGGTGACGGCCGCGGAGGCCGAGCAGTTCCTCAGCAACGTCGCGCAACCTGCGGTCGCGCGCTCTATCAGCCTGCGCGTCCGGTCGCACCGACTCGTCGTGCGGCCGCCGGTGTTCGGGCCGACCCTGTCGGCAGACGCAACCGACGGGAACCTCGCTCTGCACGTCGACGGGAGTCGACTGCTCGACCGGGTGAGCGGGCTGTTGATGGGCTTGCCGGGGAGCCCGAAGGACGCGCACTTTTCTGTGCACGGCACGAAGGTGGTCATCGTCTCCGGCCGTTCCGGCCTCTGGGTGCGCCCCGACGACCTGGCGAAATCAGTGGAGGCGGCGATCGTGAAGTCGGGCAAGGACAGGGTCGCGACGGTGCCGGCGGTCAGGCGTGGCCCGAGCCGTACGATCGCGGACCTGAGCGCGCTGAGGGTCCGTAGCCTCGTCCGCGCGTACCACTCCGCCTTCGCCTCGACGCCCTTCCGCGCCGCGAACGTCCGGCGGGCAGTGTCCGACCTGAACGGGACGATCATCACTCCGGGCTCGGTCGTCAGTCTCAACGCCGCGATCGGTCCGACGACTGCCGATCGAGGGTTCCGCGTCTCCACCCGAGCCCCCGAGGCAACGCTGCAGGGCGACGTCAGCTTCGTCGCGTCCGTCTTTTCGGTCGCGGCCTTCAACGCGGGCCTCGGCCGGGTCGAGCAGCGTCACAGCACGGGGTACGACGAGAGGTTCCCGGTCGGCCTCGACGCGAACGTCGTGTACGGCTCCGATGATCTCCGGCTGCGCAACGACACTCCGTTCGGCATCTGGGTCCGTGCCTATCCGACGGGTCCGGCCGCGAGACCGACCGTCCACGTCGAGCTGTGGAGCTCGCCGTACTGGAAGGTACGCGCCAGCCGCTCGCCGCTGTACAACGTGAGGAAGACAGCCGAGATGACGAAGTCGGGACCCAGCTGTGAGGCGCGGAAGGGCACGCCCGGGTTCACTGTCAACCTGACCCAGAGCCTGTTTCACGACGGCCGGCTCGTCAGGACCGTACCCTGGCCCACCCGTTATCCGCCTCGGCCTCCTGTCACGTGCCGGCGGTAGGGCGGCGGCACCGGTTTCGCCGCGACGATGGCTTCCTGCGCGATACGTACGCGCGCACCGGTCTTGTCCTCGACGCTCACCTCGTTCGTCGACCAGTCCAGGAGCCAGCCGATCACGTCGGTGGCGAGCGGGCCACCGGTCGGGCCGACTTCGCCGGGCAGCCGGTAGCGGACAACGACCCGAGACCCCACGTCGGAGGCCGCCAGGTGGGTACGCGTACTCACCTCTTGGATCGTAGGGGATAATGGAATGCCTCGAGCGTCCAAGCAGCCGGACCGCCCGATCCAGGCACCTGAGGAGGAGTCCGTGACGTACGTCATCGCGCAGCCATGCGTCGATCTGAAGGATCGAGGGTGCGTCGACGAGTGCCCTGTCGACTGCATCTACGAAGGGCAGCGGATGTTGTACATCCACCCCGACGAGTGCGTCGACTGCGGGGCCTGCGAGCCGGTGTGCCCGGTCGAGGCGATCTTCTACGAGGACGACACCCCGGAGAAGTGGAAGGACTACTACGACGCCAACGTCGGGTTCTTCGACGATCTCGGATCCCCCGGCGGAGCCGCCAAGCTCGGCGTGATCGACAAGGACCACCCGCTGGTCGCGGCGCTGCCGCCGCAGCAGCACGACGAGTGAACGAGACGCGGGCCATGTCGAGCAGGCTGCCCGACTTTCCCTGGGACCGTCTTGCGGCGAGTCGCCGACGCGCCGCCGAGCATCCAGACAGCATCGTCGATGTAGCCATGGGGACGCCGGTCGACCCGACACCTCGCGTCGTGTCCCGGGCCCTGGCGTCAGCGGCCGACAGCCCGGGCTACCCGTCGACGGCCGGAACCCCCGAGCTTCGCGCCGCCGCCGTCGACTGGCTGGAGCGGCGGTTCAAGATCCGCGACCTCGATCCCGAGTCGGTGCTACCGACGATCGGCTCCAAGGAGCTGGTTGCCGGTCTGCCGCTCCTGCTCGGAATCGGGCCCGGTGACGTCGTCGCGATCCCCGAGCTCGCCTACCCGACGTACGAGGTGGGGGCAAGGCTGGTCGGCGCGGACGTCGTGCGTACCGACGTACCACTGCCGGACGGCGCGACGCACCCGAAGCTGCTCTGGCTGAACTCGCCCGCCAACCCGACCGGCCGGGTCCTCGGCGTCGACGAGCTCTCGGAGCTGGTCGGCTGGGCGCGGGACGTGGGCGCCGTCGTAGCCAGCGACGAGTGCTACATCGAGTGCGGCTGGGACGCCGAGCCGACGTCGGTCCTGCACTCGGCGGTGTCCGGTGGTTCGATGGCGAGCCTGCTCGGCGTCTTCTCGTTGTCGAAGCGGTCGAACCTCGCGGGCTACCGGGCCGGGTTCGTGGCCGGCGACTCCGACCTCGTGGCCGAGCTGCTCGCCGTCCGCAGAAACCTCGGGATGATGGTCCCGGGTCCGGTGCAGGTCGCCGCAACGGCCGCACTCGTTGACGACGACCACGTCGAGGAGCAGTACGTCCGGTACCTGGATCGGCGCACGAAGCTACGTGGAGCGCTGAAGCATGCTGGCTTCCGGGTCGACCACTCCGAGGGCTCGTTGTACCTGTGGGTCACGCGGCACGAGTCCTGCTGGGACACCGTCGGCTGGTTCGCGGCTCGGGGCATCCTGGTCGCCCCGGGGGACTTCTACGGCCCCGGCGGAAGCCGGCACGTCCGGTTGGCGCTGACGGCGACCGACGAGCGCATCGATGCTGCCGTCTCCCGCCTCACGGCCTGACTGGTTCGGCCTGACCTGCTCGGCAACAAAGAGACCTGACCACCCGCCCTTCCGCGAACGCGGGTCAGTTCAAGACCGTGACGGTGATGACCGTTCCGCCTGTACTGACCGTGCCGCCCGCGCCGACGGACGGACCGGGCGTACGTTGCCAGCCGTGCTCGGACGCAGAGCCGGCCCGCCATCGGGAGTCGTCGTACCCGATCGACGCAATCTGGAGTCGTTTGGCGTTCGCCATCAGGTACGTCGCGACCACCCAGCCGCGCCGTACGCGGTCGGCCGACGAGCCGACGGAAAGGCGCAGGCCGGTCGCGCTCGTCGCGTTGGCCACGAGCCAACCGCCGTACGCCCGTCGCACCTCACCTCGCAGCGTGCGGGCGCGCGCAACCAAACCGTCACTCGCCGGCCGCTGGGTGGTTACCGACTGAGGATGTACGACGCAGCTGAACCCGGCGGCGCTGTACCCCGTGAACGCCGACGCGAGCGTCCGACCGTCAGTGATGTGGTCGTCGTACGCACCGGGGTAGCCCGAGCGCTGCACCGCCTGGGCCACCTGCCCGATATCGCGGGTCTGGTAGCGGTCGACCTTGACCAGCGCATCGAAGAACGCCCCGGCGGCGTAAGCGGGGTTCATGATCTGGGCCGGACGTCCCCATCCCTGGCTCGACCGCTGCTGGAACAGACCGAGCGAGTCGCGGTCTCCGTGGTCGAGGTTGCGCAGCTTCGACTCCTGCAACGCGGTCGTGTACGCGATGGAGACGGCTCGGGCGGGTAGTCCGCGCTGCTCGGCCACCATCTCGACGATGGCGGCGTTCTCGGCCTGGTCGAGGTCGACATGAGTGGCGTGGCTGTTCGCCTTGGCCGTGCAGCCTTCGGGGTTCGGAAGCGGGCCGACCCCGGTGTGAACCGCCCAATAGGCCCCACCGGCGAGCGCGGCCAGCGCGACGACGACGGCGACCGCCTGGGACTGGTTACGTGCCACGGTTACTGGCGCGAGTGGAGCTCGTCGTTGAGCCCGACGTGGCCACCTTCGCGTTGTTGCGCCTCGATGGCGCCGGTCACGCTGTTGGTCCAGAACTGAAGGCCGGACTTCCCCGACAGCTCGCGCGCCTTCACGACCGAGCCGTCGGCGAGCGTCACCTTCGTCCCCGCGGTCACGTAGCACCCGGCGGCAACGACGCAGTCGTCGCCGAGCGAGATGGCGATCCCGGCGTTCGCGCCGAGCAGGCACCGCTCACCGAGCGACACCACCTCCCTGCCACCGCCCGACAACGTACCCATGATCGAGGCGCCGCCACCGATGTCGGTCCCGTCCCCGACCACGACACCGGCGGAGATCCGGCCCTCCACCATCGACATTCCGAGCGTGCCTGCATTGAAGTTCACGAAGCCCTCGTGCATCACGGTCGTTCCTTCGGCAAGGTGCGCACCGAGCCGGACCCGGTCGGCATCACCGATCCGTACGCCGGTAGGGACGACGTAATCCGTCATCCGCGGGAACTTGTCGATCCCAAGCACGGTGATCCGCTGGCCCGCCCCGGCAAGGCGTAGCCGCGTCTCGTTGAACCCGTCGACAGAGCATGGGCCGATCGACGTCCACACGACGTTGGTGAGCAAGCCGAAGACGCCGGTCATGTCGATCGTCTGCGGTGCGACCAGCCGCGAGCTCAGCAGATGCAGCCGTAGCCAGACGTCGAGGGCGTCGACCGGTGACTTGTCGAGGTTGTCGATCGCAACGGTCTCCATCACGACGGACACCCGACGGACGGGGTCGTCACCCTCGCGCTCGGCGAGGCCCTCGGGCGGTACGTAGCCGGCGACGGGATCACCCAGCCGTGGGTCCGGGAACCAGCACTCGAGCACGTTGGCGTTCTCGTCGCGGGTCGTGAGTCCCAGTCCCCAGGCCGAGCGCTGGCGGTCGTTGTCGGCTGCCGTCATGGCGCCCAACCTACCGGGGCACGTGCGCGGGTCAGGCCTCCGGGAACTCCGACGACGTGAAGGCGTAGGCCACCGTCCAGGTCGGCTGGACCCGTACGTAGACGATGTCGTCACCCCAAGACGACGGCGAGCTGCCGTAGTGGCCGACGAGGTGGTCCTCGACCCAGCCGAAGTCGGCGTCTCGCGGCGTCAGGAACTCGGCATTCCCGTGCGTGAACACGCCGAGCCGCTCGCCGTCGACATGGGTCGTACTGACAGCCGGACGCTTGCGCAGGTGTCTCGCCTTGGCCGCCGTACCGCTGGTGGTGAACACCCAGCGGCCCCGAAGGAAGTGCCCGTCGACCGCGCTGGCGCGAGGCTCACCGGACGCGGTCGTCGTCGCCACCACGAGCACAACCATGCCGTCCAGGGCGGTCGTCAGCTGGCCGGCGGTCAATGTCCGCTCCCCCGGCCGGATGATGGCCCGTAGGTGCTCACCGGCGCCGCCGATCGATGCGTCGAGCAAGCTCTGGAGCTTCGCCAGGTCGTCTGCTGTTTCGTGCATACGCTCAGACTGTCATGGGTCTGAGGCAGGCGACTTGATCGCTCTTGCGGTACGGCCCGTCGGGTCAGCGGCGGATGCTATTCCAGACCCGGCCGACGCGGCGTCTGGCACTCGGGCGGCGTTTGACGCCGGCCGGGCTCGGCGTGCCCGACCCGCCGAGCGGGCGGGTGGCCTCCCACACCCGTCGCCACGACGTGGCGTCCGGGCCGGTCGTGTCGGGGAGCCGGCCGTCGGCGGCGGCACGTTGCGCCTCCCACCACCCGAGGTCCTCCTCGGCCCACAGCGTCCGTACGGCGTCGTACAGCCGGCCGGAGAAGTCCCGCGGCGATTCTCCGTCGGCGGGCCACAGCGGCCGGCCGAAGTGCACCGCGACCCGCGGCCGCCCGGGACGCGGCCAGTTACGCCCGCGCGGCATCGCCGCGTACGCGCCGCGGATCGCGATCGGGACCGCGGGAATCTGGTTCTGGACGCAGAGGCTCGCCCCACCGAGCCGGAACGGCTTCATCCAACCGTCCTCGGACCGGGTTCCCTCGGGGAAGATCAGCAGGCTCCATCCGTCGGCGATCAGGTCGGGCGCGATGCTCCGGAGGTTTCGGCCCCCGAGCCGCTCGATCGGAAAGGCGTTGAACACCAGCGCCGTGAGACTCGCCCTCCAGCGCGCGTCGAAGAAGTAGTCGGCTGCGGCGCCGACCGCCGTCCGCTGTGCCAGCGCCGGCGGCAACGCACCGATGATCGTGGGGGCGTCGAGGTGACTCGCGTGGTTGCTCACGATGATGACCGGACCCCGCAGGCCGCCGAGTCGGTCCGCGCCGTGGACGTCGACCCGGGTCTGGGAACGGACCAGAGGCTGCATCACTCCGCGGCGGATGCCTTCCCTGGCGACCCTCGCGGCCGGCGTCCGCGCCCACCCGGTCGGGAACTCGCGCGGCTCCGGACTGGCCGCCCACTGTTCGGCCGACCGTGGGGTGCGTGCTCTGCCGCGCCAGTCACGGGCCTGCGTGATCAGCCGCAACTCGTCGACGAAACCCATGACCGTCGTCCTACTGCACGTCGGCCAGCGTCAGCGGCGGACTGTGCAGGTAGGAGATCGACGGCGACCGGCCCACCGTGTCGCTGGCCATTTCGAGCGCGTCGGCGAGCGAGGACGCCGTACGGAACCCCATCCGCGACGCGGCCCGCCGATTTGCGCCGACACAGATCACGTCGCCGAGGTGTTCGAGCCCGTGTGCTCCCCAGTACCACATGTAGAACGGGTGTACGCCGTGGTACGCATAGCTGCTGCGGTAGAGATGGCGGTACCACTCGTCCTCAGCGAACTGCTTCTCGTACTTCTGCTCGATCGTCACCGGGTCCGTCGTCTCGGTGAGTACCTCCTCGAAGAAGTCGATGTAGCTCGGGTGGTGCACCGGGTGGAAGTCGTACGGCATCGGATGGAACATGATAAGTGCGCCACCCTTCCGCACGATCGGCCTGTTCCGGTACATGTTGAAGTAGTAGCCGAGCCCGAGGCACATCACGAGGATCGGGTTCATGATCGAGTTCACGTTGTAGGGGCAGATGTACGGCAGCCCGAAGATCGCGACGTCGGACTGTCCGTCGACGGGCGTCAGCTGTTGGCGATGGACGTTGTCCAGCGTCAAGGGGTGGACGGCGCTGGTGGCACCGGCATGGATAGCCGTGACACCGTACGGTGACAGCGTGCGGTGCCAGATCTTGGATCGCATCTTCGGCGGCGCCAGGTCGTTGCCACGCTTCACGGCGAGGTAACGTGCCTGGTCCTTGATCGACCACTCCCACTCGCGCTTGTTGAGGAAGCCCATGGCGGGTGGGAACGTGTCGTTGTTGAGTGTGGTCTCGATCGTAAAGATCTTGACCGCCTTGTCGAGAACGGCTCCCATCCGGTCGTACGAGTGATGCATCGCCGAGTTCGGCGGGTCGTTGAACGACGTCGAGTGTCGCATCGTGTGCACGTTGTGGTGGTGGCGCAGACTCTGGTACGACGCCAGGCCGACGGCGACCGACTTGTTTCCGCCGTTCATGGCCGTCAGGTTGATGTTGACATAGACGAGCAGGTCCGACTCGGCCGCCCGGCGGTTGATCTCCACGTCCTCGCCGTGCTCGGTCTGACCGAGGTTGACGAGGTTGCCGTGGTCCTCGGCGTCGTGGTTCTTGAGCTGGTCGGGGTAGAACGAGGCAAACACCCGGTCCCCTACGACGTGCTTGAGCTCGTTGGGTGTCATCCGACGGTGCAAGGCATTGCTCGCGAGCAGCTCGACGTCGTCAACGCCCGCGGCAGCCGCCATCTCCAGGACGGCCTCGATGATGCGTCCGCGGATGTCAGGCTTTCGCATCGGCGGCAGCGGGAGCGCGATGTCGTCGAAGACGACGGTGAGCTTCATCCCGGAGAAGAGCAGCTCAGGCAGCGGTGGTGAGCCGTGCGGGTTCAACAGGGCATCGGCGATCGCGCTCTCGACGTCCCGGATCGCGGGCAACGAGTCCGGCGGGTAGATGACCTTGGTGCCGAGCGGGAACCGCTCGAGCCCGAAGTTCTCACCGCCATGCACCAGAAGCGGCGGCGTACGCTCGTCCACCTCGAGGACGAAGCCGGGTCTGCTCATCTGCTCAGTCTCCCTCTGCATTTTCCGGTGTTCTTGCGTACTTGCGGGGCACGCGGCACCGCCGCGGTGCCCCGCAAGTACGCAAAAACGGGTGGAGCATCGCCATCTCAGTCTCGTCGCGGGTCGAACGCGACCTTGACGCTACCCAATCGGCCGGCCGCGAGTGCATGGCCGATCGCCTCTCGCCACCCCGACAACGGATATACGGCGTCGACGTAGCTGTCGAGGGCCGAGTGCCCGACCAGCGCGATCGCGTCGGCGAAGTCGCTGACCCGGTCACCGGTCCCACCGTCCGAGGCATACGCGCCGACGAGCTCGAGCTCTCGGAACCACAGCGGCGTCAGGTCCACGGTCGGTGACGGCATTCCGGACAGAACCACGCGTCCACCGGCGCGGACGAGCCGCAGCGCCTGGTCGAGACCGGATCCGCCGGTGCACTCGATCGCGACGTCCATCCCGCCGAGCAGGAACTGTCCGCCGCGGTCCGGCGTCTGCAGGGACCCGTTGGTCGCCCGACGCAGCACCCGGGCCGCTTGCTTCGGCTCGACGACCTCGTCCGCGCCGAGTGCCTTGGCACGGTCGCGCTGGTGTCCGTGCTTGGCGACCACGTAGACCTGGCCTGGTGATGCGAACGCCCGCAGGGCGAGCAGGGTCAGCAGGCCGACGGTGCCCGCTCCCATGACCACGACGCCCGCTCCGTCGGCGACATCGGCCCGACGGACGGTGTGCACCGCGCAGGCGAGCGGTTCGACGAGGACCGCCGTCTTGTCGGACACGGCGTCCGGCACGGCGTGTACCTGACGCCGGTGGGCGACCAGCATGCCGCTCCAACCGCCGCCGGTGTCGCCGCAGAAGCCGGTCTGCAGGCCTGGCGCCACGCTTCCCGCGGTGACGTGGTCGCAGCGACTCTGTCGGTCGGCGGCGCAGTGCCGGCACATCTCGATGTCCCGGGTGACGCACGACAGCACGGGGTTGATGACCACCCGGGTTCCGGCTCTGATGCCGTCGGCATCGTCGAGCAGGTCACCAACGATCTCGTGACCGGGTACGAACGGCATCGACACGACGGGTGACAGGTAGGGCGAGGACTTGGCCGAGAGCAGTGCGAGGTCGGAGCCGCAGATACCGGCCAACCGTGGCCGCACGCGTACCCATTCGTCGGTCGGCCGCCGCGGATCCTGCTTGCTGACGAGCCGCAACGGTGCAAGCGACCCGGCGACGGCGTCCCCGAACGCACCACTCACCCGGCCGTTGGCGCCACGGGCCGCGAGGAAACGCAGGGGGGAACGGTGGTACTGGACGGCGGTGATCACCGGGCCGCCTCCACCATGGTCTCGATCGGTCCCCGGGTGTGTCTGCCCCACTGCTCGATCGTCCACTTGCAACTCTTGGCGTGGCGGTAGAGCCGAGGATCGGGGTTCACGGCGATCGGGTTGCCGACCACCTCGAGAAGTGGCCGGTCGGAGAAGCTGTCGCCGTACGCGTAGCTCTTGGCCAGGTCTTTCCCGGTGGCTGCCGCGTGACGCCGCAACCAGGCCGCTCGCGCCTCACCGACGAGCGGCGGCAGCGACAGAAAGCCGGTGAACCGGCCGTCGCGGATCTGGAGCTCACTTGCGACCACGACGTCGAACAGGGTGCTCATCGGTTCGACCAGCTGTCGCAGGGTGCCGGTGATCAGGATCGTCTCGTGCCCCGCCGCGCGGTGACGGCGCACCTGCCTCAGTGCATCGGGAGCCGTTCGGTGGAACAACAGGTTCGCGAGGCGCTCGTCGACCATTGCCCGGAACTCTGCTTCCGACGCGCCCTCGTAGTGACGCATGAACGTCCGCAGGAACTCGCCACGGTCTCGGCGCTCGGCGACGAGCAGTCGAGGGAATGTCCTTGCCAGCGTCGCGACGTCACCGGCCCATCGTGACGTCGGCTGGTCACCGAGCCGTGCCCACAGGTATGTCTCGATGACGTTCGACGCGATCATGGTGCCTTCCAGGTCGAAGATCGCGACGATGTCTCCATCGGAGGGGAGCGGCTTGCGGGACGCCTTCTGGGCTGGGGCGCCGATGCGCCGTAGCGCCTTGGTGACCGTCGGACAGTGCACGTCGACGAAGTAGTGGTGCCAGTCGATGACCGCCGTGTCGAACCCGGCGTCGCGCTGCCGTTCGGGCGGCTGCTCTCGGTGCAGCGCGAGCAGCTTGTCGTCGGAGTAGATCACCTCGATCTCGGTGTATACGCCGTAGAGGTCTGCGTACCGGCGGAGGAACTCCAGCTGCTGCTGCTGCCGGTGGTTCTTGCTCATCCATCCGCGGGTTCGGTCGTTCGCGGGAAGATGGAGCAGCGTCTTCTCGGCCAGGTCGGTCAACCGCTCCCCGGTACGCAGCAGTCGGTCGACGCGTCGAGAGCCGGGAAACGTCCAGCTCGGCACCTTGATCTCGCCGCGGTTCGCGTCCGGGAGCGGGTGGTCGGTGAAGTACTCGAGGACCAGGTCGAACAGCCCGCCGAAGGTCAGCGGGTTGCGTGATCCCGATCCGACGTGGAAGTAGTTCGGCTCCCCGTCCGCTGGAGGGTTCTCCGCAACCGCGAGCAGGGCATTGGTGACGATGTCGACGGGTACGACGTCGAGGATGCCGTCGGCGGCACCCGGGAACTCCGGCAGGATGCCGCGGCCGAACGCCAAGATGATCGGCTCGGCCATCTTGAACCCGTCGATCCAGCCGGGGTACGGGTGAGACAGTGCGCTCTCCACGATCGCCGGTCGGATGATCGAGACCGGCAACGGTGAGCCGAGTTCCTCGCCGACCCGTTCGCCGAGCGCCTTCGTGAACGTGTAGACGTCGGGCCAGCCGAGGCTGCGAGCGCGTGCCCGCCCGTAGTCGATGAGTCGTTCACCGACGCCGTTGACCCGGATCAGCTCGGCGGCCTGTGCGGTCGTCTGCGGGCCGGCCTTCTCGTGGATGCCGCTGGCCTGACGCAGCGCGTTTCGGAGGACCTCCGGCCGCCGCGAGTCCCGCTCGACCTCCTCACGGGCCTCGAGAGCCGCAGCCAGCTCGCTCCGCCAGCTGACGTCGTGGTCGAGACGCCTTTCGGGTACGACCCCTTTGCGTGCGCCGGCGACGTACGCCGTGGAGACGTGGACCACGTGCGGCCTCGCCGGGCAAGCAAGCGCCGCCTCGTACAGGTTGACGACTCCAGCGACATTGGTGCTGAACGCCTGGTCGATGGGCGGGTCGAAGCTGACCGTCGATGCGCAGTGGATGACCGTGTCAGCGTCGTCGGGAAGCGGCGGCGGCCCGGCCGTCATATCGCCCTCGAGCACGCGGACCCGCCGTTCGAAGATTCGCTGTGCCTCGGCTTCCCCGACCCGTTCCTTCCAGACCTTGAAGACCGGCTTGCGGAGCAGGGCGCGGCAGCGATCCTCCACGGTCTGGGAAGGACGGGGACGGATCAGTACGGAGACCGTCGTGTCGGTCCGGTCGGCGAGCAGACGCTCGAGGACCGCCTGCCCGAGAAAGCCGGTCGCGCCGGTCAGGACGACATGGCGAAGCCGTGTCTCCTCTAGGGCCACCGTGCTCGTCCTCTCGCGTACCTGAACGACGACGTTACCTCAGCCCGAACGACGTACGTGACGGCTGCCGGCTGGTCGTTTGCCATGTCTACGTGGCAACCGCGACGTAAACATGGCAGGGCTGCCGTTCAAAGGGGCCGTTTGCCACGTAAACATGGCAAACGGCGGTCCATGGGCCGGCGCCGAACGGCGGCCCGCGACAATGGCGGGCATGGCTGACTTGGACCTTACTGCTCCGATCGCCGACCTCACGGCGGCGCTCGTCGACATCGACTCGGTCAGCGGGAACGAGGCGGAGATAGCCGACGCCGTCGAGTCGGCACTGTCCGGTGTGCCGTGGCTGGCTTCGACCCGGATCGGTCACTCCGTGATCGCCCGGACGATGCTCGGCCACGCGGACCGGGTGGCGATCGCCGGTCACCTCGACACCGTGCCGGTGAACCACAACCTGCCGTCCCGCAACGACGGAGACCTGCTGCACGGGCTGGGCTCCTGCGACATGAAGGGCGGCGTCGCGGTCGCGCTGACGTTGGCCGGATCTGTCGCCGAACCGGTACGCGACGTGACGTACATCTTCTACGAGTGCGAGGAGGTCGAAGCCGAGCGGAACGGACTCGCGCGAGTCGCGGCGGAGCAACCGGGCCTGATAGTGGCGGACTTCGCGATCTTGATGGAGCCGACGAACGCGATCGTCGAAGCGGGCTGCCAGGGATCCATGCGGGCCGAGGTCACGACGCACGGTGAACGCGCCCACAGTGCCCGGTCATGGAACGGCGTCAACGCGATCCACGGTGCGTCGGCGGTACTGGAACGCCTCCTTGCCTACCGGCCTCGGGAGCCGGTGATCGACGGGTTGCGCTACCACGAGGGCATGAATGCGGTCGGGATCACCGGCGGCGTCGCGGGCAACGTGGTGCCGGACCTGTGCACCGTCAGCGTCAACTACCGGTTCGCGCCGGACCGCTCTGTGGCCGACGCCGAGACCCATCTGCGCGACGCATTCGAGGGCTTCGACGTCGAGATTTCCGATGCGGCCGACGGCGCGCTGCCCGGTCTCGACCGGCCGGCCGCGGCATCCTTCGTGGCAGCCGTCGGCGGGCAGGTCCGCCCGAAGTTCGGGTGGACCGACGTGGCGCGCTTCAGTGAGCTCGGCGTCCCCGCGGTGAACTACGGTCCGGGAAACCCCGAGCTCGCGCACAGCCGAGGCGAGTACGTGCCGATCGCCCACCTCGAGCGCTGCCTCGACCAGATGCGTACCTGGCTGACCTCCTGAGGAGCGACCGTTTCCCATGCTGGCATGGCAAACGGTCGCTTCGACGCGGGATTTGTCTGTTCCGGGCGACACCTTGCCATGCCAGCATGGGAAACCGCCGCAACGAACCGGTGGCGCCCGCCGTTGAAGGGAGAGGCACGGAACGGGGAGGCGCGATGACGACCAGAGCCCGGGTTGCCCGCTGGGCGAGCCGCACGTTGTTGGGTGGCGTGGCGGGGGCGACGATCGTGGCGGCGGCGGTGCTCCCGCTTCCGACCGGATCGCCGCTCGCACCGCTCGGTCCACGACCCGCATCCGCCGACACGTTGCTGGCGCCGTTCACGGGCTGCGCCGAGCTGGCTGGGTGGTACCGCAAGCAGGCGTTGCCGCAGGTGACGGCATGGGGACTGCCGTACGACGGGCCGATCTACGCGATCTCGGACGCAGCGGTCCCCGTGAGGGCAGCCGATGCGGCCGCTTCACCAGCGGATCTTCCCGTCGGAAACGGTCCGACCGGGACGAACGTCCAGGAGCTCGGCGTCGACGAGTCCGACATTGCCAAGACGATGGGCGACCTCGTGATCTCGGCGCCAAGTCACCGCCTGCTCGTCACCGACGTGTCAGGTGCCGCACCTGTCGAGGTCGGCCACCTCGAGCTGTCGCCGCGGTTCTCGTCGTACGAGCTGCTCGTCGTCGGAGACCGGGCAGTCGTGATCGGGTCACAGACGGGGTACGGCTGGGGTGGTCCCGGCGGTTTCCGGACCGACGGTCCCATCGCGTTCTCGTCGTCGGAGCGGTCCTCGATCACGACCGTCGACCTGAGCGACCCCACTGCTCCGTCGATTCTTGCCCGCAACGTCGTCGAAGGAGACATCGTCACGTCCCGCGAGCACGACGCGACCGTCCGGGTCGTCCTCACCTCGGCGCCGCGGCTCGACCTCGTGCATCCGTCAAAGCTGCTCAGCCGGCGTGAAGCGCTGAGGAGCAACCGGCAGATCGTTCGCACTGCGACTGCCCAGGACTGGCTTCCCGAACGCGGTCTCGGACCGCGCGGGGCGTACGGCCGGCCGCTGCTCGGATGCGGCGGCGTCAGCCACCCACGCACGGCCGCCGGGCTCGGCACAATCACGGTGCTCACGATGAACCCGCTCGTGCGCACGGGTATCACGACGACGGCGGTCGCAGCCGACGGCTCTCTCGTGTACGCCTCGGTCGACCGCTTGTACGTCGCGACTGTCGACGGGGGCATCGGTGCCGGGTTGGGGGATCGGGAGAGCCGGACGTCCTGGCGCAATCCCGCCACCGAGATCCACGCGTTCGAAACGGCGGGGACGCAGACGACCTACGTGGCGTCCGGGGAGGTCGTGGGGGTGGCCCCTGACCGCTGGGCGTTCAGCGATTACCGCGGTTCGCTTCGGGTGGTGACGACGCGCCGGCCCTGGCGCCGGTCATCGGACAACGCGGTAACGGTGCTTTCCGAGCGGGGAAACAGGCTGCTGAAGACGGGCGAGGTCGGCGGTCTGGGCAGGGGCGAACAGATCCATGCGGTGCGGTGGTTCGGCGACCGCGCCGTGGTGGTCACGTTCCGCCAGATCGACCCGCTCTACGCGCTCGACCTCTCCGATCCGGAGAACCCTCGAGTCACCGACACGTTGAAGGTTCCAGGGTTCTCGGACTACCTGCACCCGGTCGGCGGTGACGTGCTGCTGGGGGTCGGTGAGGGCCCAGCCGAAGGCGACCGGCCGAGCGGTGCGCAGGTCTCGACGTTCGACCTTGCAAAGCTCGGGAGGATCGACCAGGTCACGTTCGCCGGGTCGTTCTACAGCCCCGTCCAGAACGACGCGCGAGCGTTCACCTATCTGCCGGAGCTGCGAATCGCACTCGTGCCGACCTACGGCGACCGTGAAGGGGTCGGTTTCAATGTCGTGCATGTGGGCGACACCGGGTCGCTTCTGCTGCGCGGGACGGTGGCCATCGCGGGCTTGCATGACAGCCTCCGGTCGCTGCCCCTCGATCGGGGTCGAGTCGCTTTGGTGGTCGACGGTCGGGTACGCCAGGTTCTCGCTTTGGGGTAGGCCGTGCCTTCTGCTGATCGTGCCCGACAGGTCCTCACGTCCGATGTCCACAACGAGGACCGGGAGTTCCCTAGTCGGGGCGCCCGGTGCCCTCGTGTCGTTCGCCGGATCCGGGCGCGTCGTCGATTCGCTTCGCCGCAGCGTCCACGATGATCCAGACCGCTTCGTCGACGTCATCGGTGAGATAGATGAGGTCGAGGTCGCTCTCGTTCACCTTCCCTTCGCGCATCACCGTGTCGCGGATCCAGTCGATCAGCCCTTCCCAGTACGCCTTACCGAGCAGCACGATCGGGAACGACGTCATCTTCTGCGTCTGGACCAAGGTGACCGCCTCGAAGATCTCGTCGAACGTCCCGAATCCACCGGGCAGCGTCACGAACCCTTGGGCGTACTTCACGAACATCGTCTTGCGGGCGAAGAAGTACCGGAAGTTGATGCCGAGGTTGACGTACTCGTTCAGCCCGGACTCGAACGGAAGCTCGATGCCGAGGCCGACGGAGACGCCGCCGGCCTGCGCTGCGCCCTTGTTGGCGGCCTCCATCGCACCCGGTCCGCCGCCGGTGATCACGGCATACCCGGCGTTCGCCAGCGCCGCGCCGAGCCCGACGCCCTGCTCGTAGTCGGGTTCGCCGGGCTTGCAGCGCGCGGAGCCGAACACGGAGATCGCCGGCCCGAGCTCCGCCAGCGCGCCGAAGCCCTCGATGAACTCCGCCTGGATCCGCAGCACGCGCCACGGGTCGGTGTGCAGCCAGTCCGTTGGACCTCTGGTGTCGAGCAGTCGTTGATCTGTCGTCGACGTCTGGACCTGTCCCTCGCGCATGACGACGGGCCCCTGCCGCTTCTCCCGGGGTGCTGTGCCGTCATCGTTCATGGCGACAACCTAGTACCGCGTCAACCACCATTCGCCCTGTTGCGCGACGACGGCACCTGGGACAGTGTGCTTGATGTCCATGCAGCGCGCCCTCGGGGTTGCCCGAGTCGCCTTCGCGATGCTGACCTTCACCGCCGCCGGTGTCCAGCTTGATCGAGGGCTGCAACGCGACGGATTCTCGGTCGTCAACTTCCTCAGCTTCTTCACGATCGAGAGCAACCTCTTCGCCGCAATGGTCTTGCTGGTGACCGGTTTCGTCGCTCTGCGCCGCGGATCGATCGAGCGGTACGCGCTCTGGCGGGGCGCGGCGACCGCGTACATGGTGACGACCGGGATCACCTACACCCTGCTGCTCCGCGGGCTCGAGGCCGAGCTCCAGACAGCGATCCCGTGGGTCAACACCGTGCTGCACTACGTGTTTCCGGTCGTGATGTTGCTCGACTGGCTCCTCGACCCTCCACGCGGGCGGGTCGAGACCCGGCAAGCCGTCTGGTGGCTCGTCTTCCCGCTGGCGTACGCGATCTACAGCCTGGTTCGGGGGCCCGTGGTGGATTGGTATCCGTACCCGTTCATCGATCCCCGCCAGCACGGCTATCCCACCGTGCTCGTCACGTGTGTCCTTCTCGCCGTCGCAATCGGTCTCATTGCGTACCTGCTCGCGTGGTACACCCGCACCCGTCGGGCACTTGCGATCTGACCGCAACCGTTGAACCCGACCCGAGTCGTGGCTGTCAGGCGAGGCCCCGAGTCGCGTTGGCCGGCGGACGGGTGCCTCGGATCGCCGCCACCATGTCCACGACGTGCCGGGTCGAGGCCACCTCGTGGGCGCGGAACACCCTCGCTCCGTGCCAGGCGCAGATGGCGGTCGCAGCGAGCGTCCCCGGGAGGCGCTGGTCGAGGCCGACGTCGAGGGTCTCACCGATGAAGTCCTTGTTGGAGAGCGCAACGAGCACCGGCCAGCCGGTGCCGACCAGCTCGTCGAGGCGCCGGGTCAGCTCGAGAGAGTGCCAGGTGTTCTTGCCGAAGTCGTGGGTCGGATCGATCAGGATCCGTTGCCTCTCGACGCCCGCAACCACCGCCTGGTCGGCGAGCGACGTCACCGTCGTGATCACGTCGGCGACGACATCGTCGTACCGCGGACGATGCGGGTCGGTTCGTGGGCCGAGGCCACCGGTGTGACTGCACACCAGCCCGACCCCGTACTCGGCCACCACGTCCCTCAGCACCGGGTCCGCACCCGCCCAGGTGTCGTTGACGAGGTCGGCGCCGGCAGCGCACAGCTCGCGGGCGACGTCCGCGCGCCAGGTGTCCACACTGATCACGAGCTGTGGGTACGCCGCGCGGACGTTTGCCACGAACGGCGCGGTCCGTCGCAGCTCCTCCGAAGGTCCGATGTCATCGCCGGTGCCCGCTCTCACGCCCCCGATGTCGACGATGTCCGCACCCTCGTCGACAACCTGCCCGACGCGTTCCATCGCTGCTTGCTCTGAGTACGTCGCGCCGCGGTCGTAGAACGAGTCGGGCGTCCGGTTGACGATCGCCATCACCACCGGGTCGGCCTCGCGGAAGTCGCGCGTGCCCAGAGTCAACACGGCACGGACTCCTCATAGACAATCTGCATGCGGCCAGCGTGGCACGATGGGGACGTGATCTGGCTGTGGGCGCTGCTGACGGTCGCCATCATCGGGGCCGTCGCCGTCGTGGCGTCCGGGCGATGGGGATCGATGCAAGACGTGCACGAGGACCGTCCCGACGTGGTCGTTCCCGCCACCTGGATCTCGAGCCGGCACATCAAGGATGTCCGGTTCAGTCCCAGCATCCGAGGCTACCGTCAAGACGAGGTGGACAGCTTTCTCGACCTGCTCGCCACGGAGATCGACCGCCGCGACGACATCCTGGAGCGCGCGCGGATCAGGCTCGGCGACAACTGGACCGTGGCGGGGCTCCCCGACGACGACGACAACAAGGACCCGGCGCCGGCCAACGAGGGATCTGCTGGCGATGGCGCTGACGGAGCCAAGCCCGTGCCCGCCAACGACGGCTCTGCGCCCGCCAGGGACGTAGACGACGGGTATCCCTGGACCGGTCCGGCGAGCGCAAACCGTCCGGCCGACCACACCGAGTCGTGACGTCGTCGACGAGCCTCGACGGTCGGACCCGCTGCCCATGGGGTACGTCGACGCCGGAGTACGCCGCTTACCACGACGAGGAGTGGGGCCGGCCCGTACACGGCGATCGAGCAGTGTTCGAGCGCCTCACCCTCGAGGCGTTCCAGTCCGGACTGTCGTGGCTGACCATCCTTCGCAAACGCAAAGGCTTCAGGACCGCGTTCGCGGGGTTCGATCCCGCCGTGGTCGCCCAGTACGGCCTGCCGGACCGCGAGCGGCTGCTGACGGATGCGGCGATCGTCCGCAACCGCGCGAAGATCGACGCCGCGATCACCAACGCGCGCGCCGTACTGGCGATGCAGGGAACATTCTCGGACTTCGTCTGGAGCTTCCGGCCTCCCGACCATAGCGTGCCCCGGACGCTGAGTGATGTGCCGGCGACGACGCCCGAGTCGCTCGCGCTGTCGAAGGCACTCAAGCAACGGGGGTTCACGTTTGTCGGTCCTACGACCGCATACGCGATGATGCAGGCGATCGGAGTGGTCAACGACCATCTCGCAGACTGCTGGGTGCGCGACCGCTGACTGACGGCGGCTCATCGGCCAGTGAACACGGGTTCCTGCTTTGCGACGAACGCGGCCACCGCGCCTCGATGGTCGTCCGAGCCGCCGGTCAGCTCCATCCCTGCCGCCTCGAACTCGAGCGACTCGGCGAACGTGTGGGTCTGGGCGAACGTGATCGCCCGCTTGATCGAGGCGTATGCCAAGGTTGGGCCGGCCGCCAACGTCGCCGCGAACTGAGCAACGACGCCGGACAGCTCCGCGGCCGGCACGAGCTGATGGAGGAGACCGACGCCGAGCGCCTCGTCGGCGGCAACCGTGCGGGGGGTGAGCAGCAGCTCGGTCGCCTTCGCGATCCCGACCAGTCGGGGCAACGTGTAGGACGCACCGGTGTCACATGACAACCCGATGCCCGCGAACGCCGTGTTGAACGCGGCAGCCTCGCTGCCGATCCGGAAGTCGCACGCGAATGCGATCGACGCGCCGGCGCCGGCCGCCACGCCGTTGACGGCCGCGATCACCGGCTTGTCCATCGTGCGCAGACCGGTCGCGATCGGGATGAAGTGCTCGGCAACACTCGCCCACACCTCCTCCGGTGCATGCTCCAGATTGTCGATGTGCTCCTTGAGGTCCTGCCCCACGCAGAAGGCGCGCCCGCTGCCGGTTATGACCACGGCTCGGACGGTCGTGTCGTCCGCGCCTCGCTGGATGGCGTCGCGCAGCGCCACCTTGGCCGCTGTGTCCAGCGCGTTCATGGCATCCGGGCGGTTGATGGTGATCGTCGCGACACCGTCGCTCGCGGCGTAGTCAACGGGCATGTCCATCGTCACTCTCCTCGTGTCCGGTGCCGCAGACTGACAACCGATCTCGCGGGTCAGGAGGCCGGGTGTCGAAGGCAGCTGTCAACGTATCGGGCCGCGCCCGGAAGCAGCGCGCCCGCGTGTCGGTCGAAGAACGCCGCTGCCGTACGTCCCCGCCAGTCGTCAGGCAGCAGCTCGGAGGGCAGGCCGGGGTCGGTGAAGAGGAACTTGCGCCACTGGTGCACCAGCGAGCTGCGCACGACGAAGGCCTGTTGGTCATCGAGCGTGCCGGGGTCGGCACCGAGCATGGCGGCCGCGTCTTGCTGCCAGCGTTCGTACGCCTTGGCGACGTCATCGAGGTCCCACACAGCGGTCGCGAGATCGGCCGACGAGCCGAGGTGGTCGGCGACGAACTGTTCCGCACTCACGTTCTCGCCGACCAGCAGGGCGGCCACCTCCTCCGAGGACCGAGGGCTGACCCAGGTTGCGGTGGCGAGGCGACCGTAGCCGAGGTAGGCCAAGCCGTTGCTGACCCGGTCTCGACGCGGCCGGTGCTCGATGTGTTCGACGACGAGCACGTGCCACCGCCCGTCCCACGGCTGCTCGCCGGTCCGGTAGATCCGGTGCGCCGCATCGGCCAACCGACGTTCGGCCCGGGCCGTCAGTGCGTAGCCAGGTCCGGCCGACGTACGGAGGGAAACGAGCCAACCCTGCCGGACCATTCTCGAGATGGCGGTGCGAACGGCAGCCGGGCTGACGTCCAGCGGTTCGAGCAACCGGACGAGGGACGCGACCGGCGCCGAGCCGTCGCGGTGGCGCAGGTGGTCGCCGAACACGTCGAAGAGCGCGGATCGGGCGTTCACGCTCAGCAGTCTGCCCTACGAGTCGTTGGGGTCACTGATGTTTCCGAAGGTCTGCGGTCGATGCGATAATGAAACCGTCAACAGGTGCGACTACCCGAGACGACCGAAGGACACGACGGTTGCCGGGAACCGGAGAAGGCAGGTGCCGGCATGGCGGCGATGAAGCCGCGGACGGGAGACGGTCCGCTCGAAGTCACCAAAGAGGGCCGAGGACTCGTGATGCGGGTTCCGCTCGAAGGTGGCGGGCGTCTCGTCCTCGAACTCAACCAGGAAGAGGCGAAGGCGTTGGAGGATGCGCTCAGCGCCGTCACTCACTAGGTCCTTCTGAGCAGGAGCCCCGGACCGTGCGGCACGGTCCGGGGCTTTCTCGTGCCCAGGGTTCGGACCGTGAATCGTGCGGACCGAGTGGCGCTGTCGGGACGTCTCGATCACGGGAAATCTGGATCAGATGAGGTGAACGGTTGGCACGATGGAGGCATGAGTCCTGGAGCTTCAGATCAGCGCCTCGACGCGGCGCTCGTCTCACAGCTCGTCAGCGAGCAGTTCCCCGACCTTGACAGCAGACGGGTGCGTCGGATGGCCGAGGGGTGGGACAACGAGCTGTTCACCGTCGGTGCGGACCTGGTCTTTCGGTTTCCCAAGCGGGCTGAGCGGGTGCCCTGGCTCCTCCGGGAGATCGAGATCATGCCGACCATCGCCGAAGCCTCGGGTTCGTTGATGCCCCGGTTCGACTATTTGGGACAGCCGTCTGCTGCGTTCCCTTACCCGTTCGTCGGCTACCGACGGATTCCGGGGAAGGGTGCCGACCAGATCGATTCACTCGACCAGGCAAGGTTGGCCGAGGACCTCGGCCAGCTGCTGAGCCGGCTGCACCGCGTGGACGCCCGTCGCATCCCGGCAACACCCGGCGGGTGGGAGTCCGAGCCGTGGAGCGCCTTGCGCACCGACCTCGTCGACCTCGCCGAGACCGTCGGACCGTTGCTTGACGACGACCTACGCGATCTGGCCGGTCCGTACCTGGCCGGTGACGTCGCCGAACCGGCGCAGGACGGGCCACCCAGGTTCATCCACAACGACATCTGCCCCGACCACCTGCTCGTCGATCCGGCCAGCGGTCACCTGACCGGCGTCATCGACTTCGGTGACGCCATGGTTGGTGATCCGGTCCTCGACTTCGTCGGACTGGTCGGAATCGGTGATCGTTCGTTCATCAACCAGGTGGTCGCACATTACGAACTGCCCCTCGACGACTTGTTCGGCTCCAAGCTCCGATGGCTGACCCGCGTCCTCACCCTGACCTGGCTCGCCGAGGCGAGGGTTGATGACCCCGGCGCCGTCGGAAAACACCTGACCTGGGTAGGCCGTGCCTTCGCAAACTAAGCCAAGCTCGTCCGCCTGGCGGCGCCAGCGAGAAACGCATGGCCCCGCCTCGGCCGCCTGCGTACGCTCCCGGGCATGGCCGGGCTCGTCACACCGACTCTGCGGTACCAGGCGTCATACGTCGACGCCGCGCGCGAGTTCATCGCCGAGGGAAACGAACGGTTCGCCGGGACGACGCTGGTCGGTACGCCACCAGACTTCGCCGACCAGGTGTATACGGTCGAGATGCTCACCGACCCGAGGGCGTTCGAACGGTTCGTCGCGCGGAACCTGGAGCTGGCCGACCCGGTGACGCCGCTGCCCGAGAACTATGTGCCCGCCACCGTGCTGTGGTGGGTCGAGCATGACGAGTTCCTGGGCCGGGTCTCGATTCGGCACGAGCTGACGCCGTTCCTGCGCCGGCTGGGCGGACACATCGGGTACGCCGTACGGCCGAGCGCGCGCCGGCAGGGACACGCGACCGCCATGCTCCGCGCCTCGCTGGCGTGCGCACACGGGCTCGGCATCGATCCCGCGCTCGTCACGTGTGACGACGTCAACGTCGGCTCACGCAAGGTGATCGAAGCCAATAGCGGCGTACCGGACGAGCCGAATGGCCACAAGCTGCGGTTCTGGATCTCCACGTCCTGACCGACTTGTCGGTACGTCATGGGGTCAGGACCCGATACGGCGCCGACAAGTCGGGGAACGCAGGCTCCTGCCCCGACAAGCGGGGCGACCCCTGCCACCTCGGCGGGCGTAACGGCAGGGCTAGCGGACGGGTGCCGTCAGGTGGTCTTTTGCGCCGCGAGCAGGCCGTCGCCGACCGGCAGCAGCACGAAGACGAGTGACTCGTGGTCGCGGACGGCGCTCAAGGTCTCGCGGATCGCCGCAGTCTCCGGATCACGCTGGGCAGGGTCGGCGACCTTGTCGTGCCACAGCGTGTTGTCGATCGCGACCACGCCGCCGACCCGCAACAGCCGCAACGCGTGCTCGAGGTACTGCGGGTACTCGATCTTGTCCCCATCGATGAACACCAGGTCGTAGTGGGACTCGGTCAACCGGGGCAGGACGTCCAAGGCCGCCCCGGCGATCAGGCGTACGCGTTGGCTCGGGATGCCTGCCGCGTCGAACGCCAGCTTCGCCAGTCGCTGGTGCTCCGGCTCGATGTCGACCGAGGTTAGGATGCCGTCCGCGGCCATGCCCCGCACCATCCAGACGCCGGATACGCCGCACCCGGTGCCGACCTCCACGACGTTCTGTGCGTCGAGCACCGATGCCAGGAATCGCAGCGTCGCGCCGCCGCCCGCGCCGATCGGTACCGCCGCCACCTCGGCCGCCCGGTCTCGGGCGCTGACGAGCACCTCGTCCTCGGCGACGAAGCCGTCGGCATACGTGACAGACGATGATTTCAACGCCATGGCGCTGGTGGCCTCCTCGGTTGGGCTCGTACGACGAGCGGCCGTCGGGTCGAGACTAACGACCCACCGAGGCGGTGACCATCTCGACCCTGATCCGTGCATGCGTTGGTCGTCGGCTGCGCTTGAGGCATCCTTGAGGTACATCCGATCCGAGAGAGAGCCGTTGTCGACGCCCGACCCTCACGACCCGTCCGAACCGTACCCGTCGCACGGCGGCCCGGAGCGGACACAACCGTTGCCGCTCGCGCTGCCGGCTTCGGCATGGCCCCCGCCGCCTGATCCACCTCAGCTCGCACCCACCGGCCCGTACGGCGGGCCACCGCCAACGTCGGGTCGTCGGCCCGGTTCGCGGCCCGGTCTCGTCCTGATCGTCGCTGTGGTCCTCGGGTTGTTCGCAGGGATCGGTGGCGCCCTCGTCGTGAACGCGATCGACCAGCCCGACGAGGGAACCAACGCTTCCCTGAACGTGTCGAGGGACTCCGTCGTACAGGTCGTCAAAGACGTGCTTCCCAGTGTCGTTTCGATCACCTTGACCGACAGCACGGGAACCGTAACCGGATCGGGCTTCGTCTGGGACCGTCGGGGCGACATCGTCACGAACAACCACGTCGTACGCGAGGCGGTGAGCGGGACACCCATCGAGGTGAGTATCGCGGGGGGTCAACCGCGGCAGGCGACGCTGGTCGGCCGGAGCCCGTCCTACGACCTCGCGGTCGTCAAGGTCGACGCGAGCGCATCGCTGAAGCCCGTCCGGCTCGCCGACTCGACCACGGTCCAGGTCGGCGAACAGGTTCTCGCGATCGGTTCGCCGCTCGGACTCAGCCAGACCGTCACCTCGGGCATCATCAGTGCGGCGAAGCGCCCGGTGACGGTCGGCGGCGCCAGCGAGACGGCGTTCATCAACGCCTTGCAGACCGACGCCGCGATCAACCCGGGAAACTCGGGCGGTCCGCTGGTCGACCTCAGCGGGCGCGTGGTCGGCGTGAACTCGGCGATCGCCACGGTCGGCCAGGCGAGCAGCACCGACCAGTCCGGCAACATCGGCGTGGGCTTCGCGATCCCGATGCAGCAGGTGCGGACGACGGTCGCCCAGCTGATCGACAAGGGCCAGGCGGAGTACCCAATCATCGGGGCTCAGGTGAACACGGCGACGACGACCGACGGCGCACAGATCGAGTCCATCGACACCGGCAGCCCGGCGGCCAGCGCTGGACTTCAGGCCGGGGACGTGATCCATGGCGTTGACGGTCAGCCGATATCTGACGGGGTCGAGCTGATCGTGACGATCCGCTCCTACCAGCCCGGTGACCGGATCGCCGTGACGTACGCACGCGGTCGAGCGACCGCGAAGGTTGAGATCACGCTGGCCGGAAAGGTCGGCTGAAGACGCCGAGGACGTTGCGGACGGGGCTCAGGTTGCGTCCTGGTCGTACGGCGGTAGCTCGCCGGCCGCGAGCGGACGATGCCCGGGAAGCACATCGTCGTCATCGTCTTCCAGGTCGTCGAGCAGGTGCTTTTGCACGAGTCGGCGCGGCGTCAGGTCCCGCAGGTCGATGTCGGCGAACTCGGGGCCTAGCTCTTCAGAGATTTGTGAGCGAGCCTGGTTCGCGAGGACCCGAACCTGCTTGATCATCCGCCCGGCTTGACGGGCAACCTCCGGAAGCTTGTCCGGTCCGAAGACGAAGATCGCAATGAACGCGAGGACCACGAACTCGGGCAGACCGATGTCGAACAAGGCCCCTCACCTCGCCGCCGGGCTGAGGCCGAGCTGCATCCCGACCAGGTTGCGTCCGCGTCCGACGAGCCCGTCCGCGATCGCGCTGATCACCTGGGCCGCGACCGAGTCCGGGTAGGTGGCGACGATAGGCACGCCGTCGTCGCCGCTCCGCCGCAACGCCGGGTCGATCGGCACGTCACCGAGCAGCGGTACGTCGTACCCGAACCGCGCCGAAAGGGTCGCCGCCACCGCGGCACCGCCGCCGCTACCGAAGATGTCGATCCGGTGCTCAGGACCGCAGTGCGGACACGGCAGGAAGCTCATGTTCTCGATCACCCCGACGACCCGCTGGTGCATCATCGACGCGATCGTTCCGGCCCGTTCGGCGACCTCCCACGCGGCCTGTTGGGGAGTCGTCACGACGACGACCTCGGCGTTCGGCAGGTGCTGGCCGACGGAGATCGCCATGTCGCCGGTGCCGGGAGGGAGGTCGAGCAGCAAGACGTCTAGGTCGCCCCAGTAGACGTCGGCGAGCATCTGGACCAGGGCCCGATCAAGCATCGGTCCGCGCCACGCGACGACCTGGTCGCGGCGGGGCTTGAGCATCCCGATGCTGATCGCGGTCAACCCCATGATGGGGACCGGCAAGATCATGTCCTCGACCTGGGTGGGGCGCTGATCGGCGATCCCGAGCATCGAGGGGACCGAATGCCCGTAGATGTCGGCATCGAGGATGCCGACCCGGCGGCCGGTGCGCGCCATCGCGAGAGCGAGGTTGACCGTCACGGAGGACTTGCCGACGCCGCCCTTGCCGGACGCGATCGCGAAGACCTTCGTCAGTGAGTCGGGCCGCGCGAACGGGATCTCCTTCGCGGGCTGTCCACCGCGCAGCTGTGTCTGTAGGCTCTGTCGCTGCTCCGCCGACATCACGTCGAGGGTCAGGTCGACCGATGTGACACCGGGCACCTTCGTCAGGGCGGCGTTCACGTCTCGGGTGATGGTGTCCTTCAACGGGCAGCCGGCGATCGTGAGCAGTACGGTCAGCGCGACCGCGCCGGCGTTGTCGATCTCAACGCTCTTGACCATGCCGAGCTCGGTGATCGGCTTGTGGATCTCCGGGTCCTGCACGGTGTCGAGCGCGGCGTCGAGCTGCTCTCGGGTGGGCATTGTCATGCGTCCAGGCTACGTGCTTCCGCGGAAGGCCCGGTCCGCTGGCTGTCATCGCCGGGTTGGGCCCGCTCGAGCTCCAGCTGCAGCATCCGCAGCTCCGACCGCAGGAAGTCGCGGGTCGCGACCTCACCGATCGACATCCGCAGCGAAGCCACCTCGCGCGCGAGGAACTCCATATCGGCGTGCGCACGGGCGTCGGCTTCCCGGTCGCTCTCGGTGATGACCCGGTCGCGCGCCTCCTGCCGGTTCTGCGCCAGCAGGATCAGCGGCGCAGCGTACGAGGCCTGGGTGGAGAAAAACAGGTTCAGCAAGATGAACGGGTACGGGTCCCACCTCAGGCCGTACAGGCCGATGATGTTGATCGCCAGCCACAACACCACGAAACCGGTCATGTACGCGAGGAACGTGGCCGTCCCCATGAATCGCGCGAATCCCTCGGCGAACTTGCCGAACGTCTCCGGGTCGTACGTCGGATGTGGAACGAGGGCGCGCCGGTTGTCCTTCGGTACGTCGAGCCGTGCGCGTTCGGAGCGACGGCCCTCACGCGCCACGAGGGTCTCCTACGGCGTGCTTCGGCTCGTGCCGCCAGTCCTCCGGGAGCAGGTGGTCGAGCACGTCGTCGACCGTGACGACCCCCAGGAGACGCCCGGCGTCGTCGATGACGGGGCTCGCCACGAGGTTGTACGCGGCGAGCTGGCGGGTCACGTCCTCGAGAGTGGTATCGGTACGCAGCGGATCGATGTCGTTGTCGATCACCCCCGATACCAGCGTCGACGGTGGCTCTCGCAGCAGGCGCTGGATGTGGCTGACCCCGAGCAGGCGCCCGGTTGGCGTCTCGAGCGGCGGGCGTACGACGTAGACCATTGCCGCGAGCGATGGACTCAGATCCGGGTTCCGGACCCGAGCCAGCGCCTCGGCCACGGTGGCGTCGGGCGGGAGTATCACGGGATCGGTGGTCATCAGGCCGCCGGCGGTGCGGTCGGCGTATGACAGCAGCCGGCGTACGTCCTCGGCTTCGTCGGGCTCCATCAACGTGAGCAGCTGCTCGGCGGTCTCGGTCGGAAGCTCGGCGATCAGGTCTGCCGCGTCATCCGGCGACATCTCCTCGAGGACGTCTGCGGCTCGCTCGGAGGCGAGCTGGCCGAGGATCTCGACCTGGACGTCCTCGGGCAGTTCCTCGAGCACGTCGGCGAGTCGCTCGTCGTCCAGCGCCGCCGCGACCTCGGCCCGGCGCTTCGGCTCGAGGTCGTGGATCACACCGGCCAGGTCGGCGGCCCGCATCGTGTGCAGTGCCTCCAGCAGGTGGGTCGCCCCCTGGTTGCCGGCCGCGCGGGCGAGTCCCACCACGTCGGTCCAGTCGACGACGTGAGTCTGGCCCTTTCGCCGGAATCGACTGGATCCCGCCTGGACCGCAACGCGCGACAGCACCCAGTCTCGGTTGCGCCGCTGCTCGATGCCGACGTCGTAGACCGACCCCTCGACGCCTGAGTCGGCGATCGTCACTCGCCGGTCGAAGAGCTCGCCGATGACCAGCGTCTCGGTGCTCCGCTGCTGGAACTTGCGCACGTTCACCACTCCGCTGACGACGACGTGGCCGGCGTCGATCGAGGAGACGCGCGTCATCGGCACGAAAATCTTCCGCCGGCCGAGTACTTCGACAACCAGCCCGAGCACACGTGGTGGCTGCCCGTCGGAACGCAGCGCGGTGACCACGTCGCGCACCTTTCCGGTGGGGTCGCCGTGCGGGTCGTACGTCGGCAGCCCGGCGAGCCGGGCGACGAAGACGCGGTTGGCGCTGACACTCACGATCCGAGGTTATCGCCCGGACCCGCCGACTTGTCGGTCGCTGACAAGGCCATGGCCCCATCAGCGACCGACAAGTCCTCGGGGGTGGTCGTGGCGAGGCCCACGTTCTTGGGGCTACGAGCGATGGCCGCGTCGACAACGCGTCGTGAACCGGCCCAGTGCGTGGGTCAGGATCCGCGGACGTCTGCGGCGCGCGTAGCGACGGATTCGGGTGACAACCGGCAGCGGAGCCACCGTCGTGGCGGGGCTGGGCAACGGCGTCGCGAACGTGTCGTCGGTTCGGTACGTGCCGGGTCCCTCCACCAGCTGTCCGGTCGGCATGATCCGCCACACGACGATTGCCGGATCGGCGGCCCAACGCTGCGGCGCATGCCACGGCTCGTGCAGGTTCAACCGACCCTTCGCGAGCGCCGTGGTCGCGCTCTCCCAGTCCCGATCGTCCGGTGAGACCGCCGACGCCACACCCACCCAGGACACCAGACGACGCCCGCTGTCCTTGCCGGGGGCCGTCACGGTCAACGTTTCCCCCTCGACGAGCCCCGGGTCCGGCTGTTCCCCCGGTCCGATCAGCAGGTACGTCCGGCTCTCGATCCAGGCGTGCCACAGACCGATCGGTTGTGGTCGCCCCGTCACGCCGACCCACACGACGCCGGACTTCTTCATCGCCTGGTCGACCAAAGACCATGCCGGGTCGGTCACCACAAGGACACGGTGTCACAGGGTGGCGCTGGCTGGTGAACCGATTGAATGACCAGGTGAACGACCGCCGACCGGGCCATCCGACCGCGACTTGGACGATGTTGGTCCTCGGCGTCTTCGGTGCTTGCTCGTCTGGCCCGCTGATGGCAGCGACCGGCGTCGCGGCGCTCGCGGTGGCGATGTGGCGTAACCTGCTGGGCGCACTTCTCGTCGCGCCGGTCGCGGTTGCGCGCCGCGGGGATTTCGCGATGGTCCACCGGCCCGAACGCCGCCAGATCTGGTGGGCCGGCGTCGCGCTCGCGGGCCACTTCGCGACCTGGACATCCTCGCTGCGTTACACCAACGTCGCCTCAGCGGTCGCGCTGACGTGCCTGCAGGCGGCGTGGGTCGTCGTCTACTTGTGGTGGCGCGGTGAGTCGGTGACCCGCCGGGTCTTGACGGGGCTGGTGCTCGGCCTGGCGGGGACGCTGGTGGTGTCCGGGGTGGACTTCGCCGTCGACCCGCGCTCGCTCGTGGGCGATGGTCTCGCTGTTCTCGGGGGCATCTTCGGAGCCGCGTACGTGCTGATCGGCAGCCGGGTGCGGGCGACCACGACCACAACGGCGTACACGTTCGCGTGCTACGGGACGGCGGGTGGCTTGCTGCTCGTCGGTTGTGTCGTCGGCCGGGTCGACCTGCTCCACTACGCGGCGTCGGACTGGGTCAAGATCGTGGCGGTGACCGTGCTTGCGCAGATCGTCGGACACTCGTTCATCAACCACGTGCTCGCGACCATCGGACCGACGGTGGTCTCACTGGCGTTGCTGTTCGAGACACCGGGTGCCGCGCTGCTGGCTGCTGTCTTCCTCGGCCAGCAGCCGCCCGTCGCCGTATATGCGGGCATCGGTCTGGTCCTCGTCGGGCTCGCGGTCGTGATCTCCGAACGCGCCGAGCCGGCGGCAGAGCCCGCGCTCACCGCACCGAGCTAGCCCCGCGTCAGCCAACGTTGTCCGTCGTGAGCCGTCACCCGTCCGTGCGGCACTCGGGCCTCATCTCCAGGAGACAGTATGTGGCGACGCCTTGTAGCGGTCGAGGAACGCGGCGAGACCCGGTTCACCGAGACGTTTGGCGTAAGACCTCCGTTAATCTGCGCCCACACGGCTGGCGGCCCCACGACCCCGCAGCTCGGCGTCGGCGCCAGTGAGGCAGGCGGCCTGGGAATCTTGGGTGTCATCCCACGCGTTGGCCACCGCGTCGATCATCGCGATCCGCATCGACTCGATGACGTATTCCCGGAGGAAGTTCGGGTCCTCCAGGTCACGGGCCAGGTCGTCCCAGAACGCACCCGTGTCCGTCATCGTCGCCCGCCCTTCTCTCGCCGTACGGGTTAGCCCAGATGCTACGGCTCCGATCCGTTCGCGGACTCCAACCGGCGGCAGAACGGTTGGCGCCGCGGCTCTCCACAGATCTGCCCCCGTCTCCCCGCGGTGTCGAGGCAGCTGGTGAGTCTCGCCACTGGGCTGCATCGGGTGTAGTTCGTGACAGCCAACATCGGATGGCCTGAGAGACTGCAAAATCCGGCTAGATAGGTGATCCCTAATGACAACATCCCATCCCGCCCTCGCGCGTGCCCAAAGCTTCGCCAACTCCTACAGTCTTCAAGTGCCAATACTGCTCGCGCCGATGGCAGGGGCATCTGCATCGTCGCTCTCCATTGCCGTCGCAAACGCTGGCGGGCTCGGAAGCTGCGGTGCGCTGCTGATGCAACCGTCCGCAATCAAAGCCTGGGCGGCAGAAGTCCGCGTCGGCAGCAATGGCGGGTTCCAACTCAATCTCTGGATACCCGATCCGCAGCCAAGCCGCGATCCAGCCGCCGAGGACGCGGTCCGCGCGTTCCTTCGGGCTTGGGGACCCGACGTTCCGCGCGAGGCAGGCGATGCGACGCCACCCGATTTCGCGGCACAATGCGACGCTCTGCTAGAGATCGCGCCGCCGATCATCTCATCCGTCATGGGTCTTTATCCGCCAGCATTTGTTGATCGGATGAAGGCGAAAGGGATCAAGTGGTTCGCAAACGTCTCCACAGTGGCCGAGGCAAGGGCTGCACAACAAGCTGGCGCCGATGCGATCGTGGCGCAGGGCATGGAGGCAGGCGGGCATCGCGGTGCCTTCGATGCCACGAAAGCTGAAGCAAGCATGGTCGGGCTTTTCTCGCTGCTGCCGGCGGTTGTCGACGCGGTTAGCGTCCCCGTGATCGCGACTGGCGGCATTGCTGACGCACGTGGTGTTGCAGCGGCTCTGCTGCTCGGCGCATCGGCGGCCCAGGTCGGCACCGGCTTCCTGCGCTGCCCAGAAGCGAAGCTGCCTACAGCGTGGGCCGATGCGATCGGGCGAACCTTGCCGGAGCAAACAATAGTGACCCGCGCATTCTCCGGTCGACCGGGTCGCGGCATCGAGACGGGCTACGTCCGCGCTGCGGTATCGCCTGACGCCCCAAATCCCGCACCCTACCCTGTCCAGCGTGGACTGACGCAAGCGATGCGCGACGCTGCCATAAAGGCTAATGACATTGATCGAATGCAAGCGTGGGCCGGGCAATCCAGCGCCTTGGCGCTTTCGCAACCTGCTGGTGAAGTGGTTCACAAGCTATGGGAGGGGGCTCGCACTATGCTCTCCTGAGCTTTGCCGTGACAAGGAGCTCGTTTTCAGAATTTCTCCCAGGATGTCCCGGCCGCTAAAATCAACCATCCGGATTGGAAGATTTGTTGGGCGAGGGCGCCTTTCTGGAATGGGTGGAGAATGAAAACCTGACTTGGCTCAAATTAGTGTGCACCGTCTGGTCAGTTGATGAGCGCGAGCGCGTCGCGTAGATCGCGTGGGAGCGGATCTGCGGCGGTGAGGACTTGTCGGCCCGGCTCGCAGCTCTCGCTGTTCGAGCAGCGTGACGGCTGGCGCTACCAGGCCTTAG
>JBBSHE010000021.1:0-53534 GCA_038253325.1 Propionibacteriales bacterium | reverse complement strand
GATCTGCCGGATGTGGCTGATCTGCCGGATGTGGCTGATCTGCCGGATGTGGCTGATCTGCCGGATGTGGCTGATCTGCCGGATGTGGCTGATCTGCCGGATGTGGCTGATCTGCCGGATGTGGATGCGCCGGGCGTCCGGTCAGTGGCGCCCGGTGCGGCTCGGCCAGACTCGCGGAGCGACTCGACGGTCATGGGGCGTGCGGCGGTCCGGTCATCGTGGTGACGGGCGTCGACGCCGGCGGCCTTGTGCAGACGGACGACCTGCCGTACCTCGCCGTGGGTGGCGATCGTCACCACGGCTCCGGACACCCCAGCCCGGGCAGTACGACCGGAACGGTGCAGGAAGGCCTTGGCCTCCGCCGGCAGGTCGTAGTGCACGACCATCGAGACGTTGTCGACATGGATGCCGCGGGCGGCGACGTCGGTCGCGACGACGAAGCTGGCCTGCCCGCTGGAGAACTTGCGCAGGTTTCGCTCGCGAGCCCGTTGCGTGAGGCTCCCGTGCAGGTCGACTGCATCCAGTCCGGAGTCGGAGAGCTGCCGGGCCAGTCGGGTCGCTCCACGCCGGGTCCGCGTGAAGACGATCGACCGCGGATTCGCCTCGAGCAGGGCCGACGTGCTGCGGTACTTCGTCGCAGGGTCCGTCACCAGCACGTGGTGCGCCATCTCGCTGATGTTGCCTTCGACCGCGTCGATCTCGTGAAAGACAGGACGGTTCAGGTGCGTCCGCACCAGTCGGTCCACGTCGCCGTCGAGCGTGGCTGACAACAGGAGCCGTTGACCACCCGGCGGGGTGAGGCGAAGCAGCGCGTCGACGGCTGGGTAGAAGCCGAGGTCGCACAGGTGGTCCGCCTCGTCGAGGACGGCGATCTGGACGCGATCGAGACTGCAGGCGCCGCGCCTGACGAGGTCGTCGAGGCGGCCGGGCGTGGCGACGATGACGTCGACGCCGGCGCGCAACCGGCGGATCTGCCGGTCGTACGGCGTTCCGCCATAGACGGTCGCGACTCCGAGCCTCAGTGCGGCCGCCAGCGGCTCGATCGCCGCGCGTACCTGGTTGGCGAGCTCGCGCGTCGGCACGATCACGAGTCCCCGCGGGGACTTGGGCTTGCTGCGCTCGCCGCTCAGACGCGCCAGCATGGGGAGCCCAAACGCAAGCGTCTTGCCGGATCCGGTGCGCGCCCGGCCCAGCACGTCTCGTCCCGCGAGCGCGTCGGGAACGAAGGCGGACTGGACCGGCGTCGGTTCGGTGATGCCCTGCCGCTCGAGTGCCCGCACCAACGGGACGGGCAGGTCGAGGGACCGGAAATCGAACGCCGCCGCGGGGGCGGCGGCGATGCGGTCGGTGGTGACGGGCGTGATGTCGACGGACACGTCGAAGTTCTCCAGGTTCGGTCGGGTCACGTCCGACGCAGACCGCTGTCAGCGGTCCGGTGAGCCTGTCGAACGCGGAGTACCCGATCTCCTGGTGACGCGTGCAGCGTACGGGCTGGCGGGCACAATGACGGCCCCGGTGTCGCTGATCGCGCGTGACCTCATGTCGAGGCGACCAGTTTCCAGGGGCCGTGGCTGACGCCTACTCTATCAGCGCACGACCGATCCCCGTGCATCCGTCAACGGCTGAAGAAATGAGTGCTATGCCGCTCGCTTCTTCAGCCGCAATGACGGGGATCCGTCAAGCGCGGCAACTCAGCCCATGTGCGGGTAGCGGTAGTCCTTCGGGGGCACGAACGTCTCCTTGATGGAGCGCGGCGACGTCCAGCGCAGCAGGTTCTGCGCCGAACCCGCCTTGTCGTTGGTTCCGGACGCGCGCGCGCCACCGAACGGCTGCTGGCCGACAACGGCACCGGTCGGCTTGTCGTTGACGTAGAAGTTACCGGCCGCGAACCGCAGCTCCTCGGTCGCCCAAGCGATCGCCGCCCGATCCTGGGCCACGATCGAGCCGGTCAGTGCGTACTCCGAGAACGACTCCATCTGATGCACGGCAGACTCGAAGTCACCGTCGTCGTACACGTGGATGGCGAGGATCGGCCCGAAGTACTCGGTGTTGAAGATCTGGTCGGTCGGGTCGGACGACGAGACGACGGTCGGGCGGACGAAATAGCCGATCGAGTCGTCGACGTCACCCCCGGCGACGATCTCTAGCTTTGCGGACCGCTTCGCCCGCGCAATCGCACGGCGGTGCTTGTCGAAGGCCCGAGCGTCGATGACCGCACCCATGAAGTTGGAGAAGTCGGTCACGTCTCCCATCGTCAGCGACTGGACCTCGCTGACCAGGTCGCGACGCATCCGTCGCCACAGGGACCTCGGCAGGTAAGCACGAGAGGCGGCGGAGCACTTCTGTCCCTGGTACTCGAAGGCGCCGCGGACGAGCGCCGTACGCAGCACGTCGGCGTCGGCCGACGGGTGCGCGACGATGAAGTCCTTGCCTCCGGTCTCGCCGACGATTCGGGGGTACGAACGAAACGCCGTGATGTTTTCGCCAACGGTACGCCACAGGTGCTGGAACGTCGGGGTGGACCCGGTGAAGTGGATGCCTGCGAGATCGGGGTGTGCAAGTGCGACATCAGAGACGGCGGCGCCGTGGCCGGGGAGCATGTTGATGACGCCCGGCGGCAGGCCGGCCTCCTCGAGCACGCGCATCACCACGTGTGCGGCCAGCTGCTGGGTGACGGACGGCTTCCAGATCACGGTGTTTCCCATCAACGCGGGCGCGGTCGGCAGGTTGCCGGCGATCGCGGTGAAGTTGAACGGCGTGATCGAGTAGACGAAGCCTTCCAGTGGGCGGTGGTCGGTGCGGTTCCAGGTACCGGGTGAGTTGCGGATCGGTTGTTCGGCGAGAATCTGCTGGCCGTAGTAGACGTTGAACCGCCAGAAGTCGATCAGCTCGCAGGCGGCGTCGATCTCGGCCTGCCATGCGGTCTTGGACTGGCCGAGCATGGTGGCGGCGTTGAGCACCTGCCGCCACGGCCCGGCGGCAAGGTCGGCGGCCTTCAGCAGGATCGCCGCGCGATCGTCGTACGACATGGCGCGCCAGCCCGGAGCCGCGTCGCCCGCCGCCTTGATCGCGGCCCGGGCGTCACGGGCGGTGGCACCGCGAGCGACGCCGAGGACGTGCTCGTGGCGATGCGGCTGTACGACCGCGATTTCCTCACCCGAGCTCCACCGCTGGACGCCGCCGACGGTGGCCTTCAGCTCGGTCTGGGCGGCCTGCAACGTCTTGAGCTCGAGCTCGAGGGCGGCACGCTCAGGACTGCCCGGCGCATAGGTCAGGTTGGTTTCGTTGTGTGGGGTCGGCACCGACGAGATGGCATCCATACGCGGCATCGTGCCACGTCACGATCGCGTCTGCCGTACACCCCCGGCCCGTACCGGTCGGTCAGGCCGACTCCTCCGACGGCCGTCCCTTGGACGCCTTCTCGCGCCGCTTCTTGGCAGCGTCGACGCTCGCCCGCAACGCCGCCACCAGGTCGACGACGTCGCCCGAGGTCGGCTGCCGCTCGTCGTCTTCAGACGGTGGTGGGAGGCCGGCCGTCTTCGCCTCGACCAGCTCCTCCAGCGCGCGCCGGTAATCGCTGTGGTAGCGCTCCGGGTCGAAGTCTGTCCGCAGAGTGTCGATGTACGACTCGGCCATCGCCACCTCCTGCTCGCGTACCTCGATCGACTCGTCGGGACGCGCGAACGACCCGTCTCGTACCTCGTCTGGCCAGAGCATGGTCTGCATGACGAGCACACCGTCGGATTCACGGAGCAGGGCGAGCGCCTCCCGGGTCCGGATCGCGACCTTGACGACGGCGCACTGACCGGATTTCGCCAGCGCGTCACGCAGCAGCACGTACGGCTTGGCGCCGGATCCGTCTGCCGACAGGTAATAGGCCTTGGACAGCAACATCGGGTCGATCTGATCGATCGGCACGAACTCCAGCACCTCGATCTGCTTGGCCGTGGGCAGCGGAAGCGCGGACATGTCCTCCCCGGACAGCATCACGATCCGGCCGTCCGGAAGCTCGTAGCCCTTGCTCACCTCGGAGTACGGAACCTCGGTGCCTTCGGCCTCGCAGACTCTGCGGTAGCGGATGCGGCCGCCGTCCTTCTCGTGCACCTGGCGGAACGTGAAGTCCCGCTCCTCGGTCGCGGAGTAGAGCCGGACCGGAATCGAGACCAGCCCGAACGACACGGAGCCCTTCCAGATCGCCTGCATACAGAGAGCGTATCCAAGAAGACCCCATCTGGTCCCGGCGATGCGATCATGGAGCGGTGCGCACCGTTGACTGGAAGGGACCGCTCGACGAGGCGGCCGCTCAGGCGTTGAAACACCTCACCGGGTTGCCCGACCGACCGGTCGGAGTACAGGCATCCGTCGAGGAGCTGCGGGCCTCGCTCGGGGGCCCGCTGCCGCTGGTCCCGACGGATCCTCGCGACGTGGTCGCCGAGCTGGCCGCCGCAGCCGACCCCGGACTGGTAGCGACCCCGAGCGGTCGCTTCTTCGGCTTCGTGATCGGCGGCGGTACGCCCGCCGCGCTGGCCGCGGACTGGCTGACCGCGGCGTGGGATCAGAACGCCGGCCTGTTCGCGGCGGGACCGTCGGCATCGGTCGTCGAGGAGGTTGCGGGCGGCTGGCTGACGGAACTCCTCGGACTGCCGCCGAGTGCGTCCGTCGGATTCGTGACCGGGGGCCAGATGGCGAACCTGACCGCTCTTGCGGCGGCTCGGCACGAGGTACTGCACCGGGCCGGTTGGGACGTCGAGCGCGACGGCCTGACCGGGGCGCCCGCGGTTCGGATCCTGGTCGGTGAGGAGCGGCACTCCACGATCGACCGGGCACTGCGATTCCTGGGACTCGGAACACATTCCGCGACGACCATCGCAGTCGACGACCAGGGCCGGATGGGTTCAGCAGCGCTGGCCGACGAGCTGTCCCGCGCCGGCGGCCCGACGATCGTCTGTACCCAGGCGGGCAACGTCAACACCGGCGCGTTCGACCCGCTTGGCGACATCTGCGAACTCGCTCACGACGCAGGCGCATGGGTCCATGTCGACGGGGCCTTCGGCTTGTGGGCAGCCGTGAGCCCAGCCCTGCAGCACCTGGTCGCCGGAGTCGAACGAGCGGACTCCTGGGCCACCGATGCGCACAAGTGGCTCAACGTCCCGTACGACAGCGGCATCGTCGTCTGCGCGAACCCGGCAGCACACCGGGCCGCGATGGGCATCCGGGCGAGCTACCTCATCCATGCGGAGTCCGGTGAGCGAGACCAGATGGACTACAACCCGGAGTTCTCCCGCCGGGCTCGCGGCTTTCCGGTCTACGCGTCGCTGCGAGCCCTCGGGAGAAGCGGAGTCGTCGACCTGGTCGAACGCTGCTGTGCACTCGCCCGTCGCTTCGCCGAGCGCCTCGGTGCCGAGGCAGACATCGAGGTGCTCAACGACGTGGTACTGAACCAGGTGCTCATCCGATTCAGCGCGGCCGACGGTGACCACGACGCCCATACCCAACGGGTCGTCAAGCGGGTCCAGGACGAAGGGACGTGCTGGATGAGCGGGACGACGTGGCAGGGCAAGACGGCGATGCGGATCTCGGTCACGAACTGGCTCACCGACGAGGCTGACGTCGACAGGTCGGTTGACGCGATCCTGCGCTGCGCTGCCGGTTGACCGCGAAGGACCCCGAGCCAGCCGACCGTACCTCCGCGGTGTCATGGTTCGGCAGATCGAACCAAGAGGAATGAAGGCGATGGCTTTCCGTCGGACGACAACAGCGATCATCGCCAGCGGGGTCGCGTTCACCGGGGGACTGGTCGGGTGCGGCAGCAGCTCCGACACCGGCGATGTCACGACGCCACTCAAGGTGGTGATCACGGAGAAGGACGGCCGCATATCGCCCAGCGGCGACGTCGTCCGAGCCGAGACCGGCCAGGACATCACGTTCGTGATCAACAGCGACGCCGATGACGAGATCCACGTCCACACCGAGCCCGACCACGAGTTCCGGGTGCATGCCGCCAAGCGACTCGTCGAGTCGTTCAGCGTCGATACGCCGGGCACGTACGAGGTGGAGTCGCATCGACTCGATGTCGTGGTCGTCAAGCTCGAAGTGAGTTGATGCACCAGGTCAGCGGGGCGCTCGCTCCGTGCCGTCCTGGTGCCGTGTGCGACTGCTGCCGAAACGCGACCGGCTGATCGGGCAGCTGCCGCTGCTGGCGCTGATGGTCGGATACACGGTCACTGGTCTGTGGCTGTTGTTCTCCTCCTGAGCCACCGATGCGCATTGCGTCGAGCACGCTTCATGGAGGTCGGTACGCCGGTCGTCGACCGGCCGAGCTGGGCGAGCGCCTCAGTGAGGCGCGCACCCGGCGCACACTCGCGCAACAGCTTTCCGTGCACAAGCGCCTTGTCACACGCGGACGAGTCCCGAGGCAGCGTGACGATCGTGCCGACGGACACGAAGCGGGAAAGGATCTCGTGTAGGTCATCGGTGCTCCAGCCCAGGCTCGGACGGTGGTGGTTCACCACCACGCGTACCGAGCGGGGCTTGACGACGGTGTCCAGGTCGGCCAGTGCACGCGCGAGCCGAGTGATGCCCACCGGATCGGCAGCACCAACCACCACCACATCGTCGGCGCTCCCCAAGACCTCGAGCGTCGCCCCATTGCGCCGCGGCACCGCCGTGTCGTAGCTGACCTCCTCGTCGAGCTCGATCGAGAACCCGCAGTCGACGACGGTGTACGCGGCCCAGGTCCGCGCGACGTCGAGAACCGCCGCCAGCAGGGTGGGACGCAACTCTGTCCACCGGTCGGCGCGCGGCAGCCCGGTGAGCACGCGGAGCAGATCGTGTACCGGCCGGGCATGGCCGGAGAGCCCGGTGATCGTCAGGTCACCGGCGTTCGCGGCCCGGGTGGCCGCGAGCAGACCGGAGGACTCGTCGAGCATGCCAAGCTGCTGAGCGATGCTTCCGCCGTAGACATCCGCGTCGACGAGGAGCGTCGGTGCTCCCAGCGCAGCCAGTGCGTCAGCCAACCCGAGTGCCACCGTCGAGCGCCCCGGCGCACCCGTCGGACCCCATACCGCGAGCACGCGCCCGCGCCGTGCTCGCTCACCAAACGGCGCCGCGGCGGCGCCGGCGTCGTGCTCGTAACCGGACACTTGATCGTCACGGTCACGGCCGTCTCGGCCGGCGATGATCGCGGCTGCAACGTACGACTCGAGGTCGTCGATCTCAGCCGCGGTGATGACCTCGCCGACCCCAAGGCCGCGCAGGCTCGCGTGCGCGGGTGAAGCCAGCTCGTCGACGACGCCGATGACGACAAGCGCGGCGGCCCGAAGCCGTGCCACGACATCTGCGTCCAGCCCATGGAACTCCGGTGCAAGGACGACCGCCCCCGCCTTGGTCGTGGTCGCCGACGCCAGCAGGTCAGCCACGTCCATGCACCGCCGCGCGACGTGCAAGCTCGCGCCGAACGTCTGCAGCCTTGCCAATACCGCGGGTTCGGCGTCCGACCCGGTCAGAGCCACGAGCACCCCGGTCGTCACGCTCAGCCTCCGTGCCGGATCAGCACGACGTCGGCTCCGTGCACCGACTCGAGCAGCTTGGCGACCTGGTCGTCCGCCGCTGCCGGCAACGCGAGCAGCACCTGACGGTCGCTGCTGTCGACGCCGGACGGGTCCGCACTGACGGAGAGCATGACGACGTCGGTCATCACCAGCTCAGCGGTCCCGGTCACCTTCGCCTTGCCGCTGACATCGCGGACGGTCCACACGTCCACGTGGTCGCCTTTCGTCAAGCCCGACGGGATGCCGGTCGGCGGCACGGCGATCGGCACCTCCACGACCTGTTTGCTGCGGTCGTCGACTACCGCGGTCTTGGGCAGCAGCTGACCGCGTGCGAGATCGTGAGCCGCGATCGCGTTGGCAGGCAGATCGTCGACCGACGAGAAGTACACCGCGGCCGTCGCCGAGTCGTCGAAATGCACCCGGGCGGTGCCGAGATCGCCGACCGAGAGCCTGCTGCCCGCGGTCACGTCGTGCCGCAGCACCGGGACCGGGACCGTCGTGTCCGCGCCGGCCAGCACCCGGCCTCCGATCACCACTGCCGCGAGGACGAGGGCGATCCCGAGCCACAGCCGCAGGTCGGTCCAGCGACGCACGGCGACGCGCTGGGTACCCGAGCCATGGGACATGCACGACATTGTGGCCGACGACCGGGCCGCGGCGGAACTTCCGTCCACAGCCCGCTGCGCGGGACAGGGCCGGCGCGGACGAACGTGGCAAACTGTCGGCGTGCCCGACCCTTCCCTCCAACGCTTTTATTCGCTCCCGGACGTCGCCGAGATCCTCCAGGTCTCGCTGAGCCAGGTACAGGCACTGGTGCGACGCGGCGAACTGGTGGCGATCAAGATCGGTGGCCGCGGCCAGTGGCGGGTCGAGAACGACCGCCTCGAGGAGTTCATCGCCCGGATGTACGCCGAGACCGACGAGTCGATCAGGCGCCGCGACGCCGCCGAGGCGGCCGACGCCGAGATCGACTCACCATCTCACTGACCGGCGCGTCACGGTTGCGAGTGCGGCATAGGGCACCGTCATGACCCGCGCGACGGCCGCCGCTCGAGGTGCATCGCTCGGGTCATGCACGGCCAGATCCACGAAGTCGGCGCCCACTCGCGACGGCGTCCCGGCGTACCGCGTTCCCACGCGGAGTCCGAGCTCGACAAAGACGCGTTCGGCGGCGAGCGCGCGCAATGCTGTGCCGAGCCGCAGCCTCCGCGCCACCTCCGAGACGCCCAACTCGGCTTGGGCCGCGGCGGACAGATCGATGACTGCGGTGATGGCCTCGCGCATCACGAGCACCTCTCGGCGACCCGCGAGCAGCAGGAAGTCCGCTCCCATCCGCAGCAGCCGTCCCGAGACCGTGCCGCTGCCTTGGACCTCGATCTCCACCTGACGCCCCACCGCCGCCCGTAGCCGGCGCTCGAACGTGGTTTGCGCCAGCTGTGCGCGGACCTGCTCGGCCACCTCGGCGTCCTGCTCGGCCCGCCGCCGACCCGCGAACTGCCCCTCGAGGTCGTCGAACAACTCGTCCCACCGCACGCCGCCGACGCTACCGACCTGTACCGCCCGGGTGTGGACGGGCCCTTGCGCGCGACCCCGGTTGAACGTTATAACACTCAAACAACGTCAAACAAGGGTAACTGACCGCCAATGAACGAACCTGTGCAAGGAGTCGCTCGAACGACAGCCGTCACGGCGGGTGCTGCCATGTCCGCTATCGTGCTGCTGCGGTCCGCGCGGCCGAGCCTCGGCGATGCCCATCAGCTGGTTGGCTCCGCCGTCCGCGGCGACCTGGTGTTCGACCGGCTGTTGACCGACCTCTGCGCGGTGGCGTCGGTGGCAAGCTACGCCGTACTGGCCCTGCTGGCCGCGGGTGCGGTGGCCGAGCGGCTCGCCGGCCAGAGCCTTCCTCGCCTGGCGCGGGTGCTTCGCGTCGTCGTACCCCGGCGTTGGGCAGCGATGGTGGCTTCGGCGTGCGGGCTCGGCCTCGCGGCCACACCGGTCGTCGCCACACCGGTCGTCGCGACACCGGTCGTCGCCACACCGGTCGTCGCCACACCGGTCACGGCCGTTGCCGAAGACCGAGCGCGCCACCCATCCAGGCCTTCGCTCGACGGACTTGCCTTGCCCGACCTGCCAATCGGCCGCGCCGCCCCGATGGATGAGGCGGTGATCGTACAGCCGGGGGACACGCTGTGGGCGGTCGCGGCGCGCCGGCTGCCATCCTCGGCGGACGACGCCGAGATCGCCGCGATCGTGCACCGCTGGTACGCGGTCAACCACCGTGTCATCGGCTCCGACCCTGACCTGATCTTCCCCGGTACGCACCTCGAACCACCCGGAGGAAACACATGACCGCATCGCTGACCGTTCCGGTCCGCCCGATGTTCCCGTCTCGCACGCGCTCATGGCGACCCGTCGATGACTCACCGGCGGTCGCCGTGCCGAGCCCGTACGTCCAGGGGACGCTCGCACTTTCGTACGCATTACCCTCCGGGCTCCCCGCTGACCCCGGTCTCCGGCTCGTACCCGACCAGAGTGGCGACTACCGGCCGGACCCGGTCCGCTGGGCGCATCGATTCGTCCAGATCCTCGTCGAGGTGGTCAGCGGAGACCGGCCGCCGGCGCAGCTGGTTCGCTGGACGACCCGCCCCGTCTACCTGGCCGTCGCCGAGCACGCCCAGTCGCAAAGCCGGCACCGAGTACGCAAGCATGCCCGGCTGGGCCGACAGCAGGTGGCCGCGGTGCGGGTCAGCCAGCCCGACGGCAAGGCGATCGAGGTCTGCGCCCGGATCCGCTCTGGAGAACGCTTCCGTGCGCTGGCTGCTCGGCTCGACGTCACCGACGACGGATGGCAGTGCACCGCCCTGGAGCTGGGATGACGGCGGCGTGGCGTCACGGAACGTAGTCGAAAGACTACGAGAGAAGACTTGAGTTTCCTTACTCGAACGTATATACTAGTATACATGTCAGTCGACCTACTCGCGCATTCCGCCGACCTCCCCGAAACCGTCGACGTGGTTGCGGCGCAGGAGGCGGTCCGGGACGAGATCGAGACCGAGATGGCCCGGATATGCGGTTGGTTGAACGTCGCCCACGCCCAACTGGTCGAGGTGACGGCGCGTGCACTGGAGACCGGGATCTGGCGGGGTGCCGGGATCCGCTCACCGGAGCACTGGCTCAGCCTGCAAGCCGGCCTGTCAGCCGAACGGGCGCGGAAGATCGTCGTGCTCGCACGCCGGTCGGCCGAGCTGCCGGTGACGATCAAGAGCCTGTCGGACGTGAGCTCGCGGTCGACCAGGTGATTCCGATCGTCGAACGGGCTCCGTCGCACAACGACGCCGAGATCGCCGACTTGGCCAGGCACCTGTCAGTTTCGCAACTTCGGTCGACGCTGCGAAGGTACCCGTTCCCGGACCTCGCGCCCGTCAAGACCGGGGAGCCGGCCTTTGACGCCGACTCAGGCTCCATGAGCAGACAAGTCCACCGGGCAGCAGCCGCCGCGAGGTGTAACGGGCGCTGGACCGAAGAGGGCCGATACCAGCTGGTCTACGACGCCCCCGCCGACGAAGGCGCGCTCGTCCAGCAGGCGCTTGCCGAGGCCAAGGACGCCCTGTTCCAGACCGGAGAAGCCGACGTGACGCTCGCGACCGCGTTCATCGCTCTGGTCACCACCTCAATGAACCGTCTCAAGACTGACGGCCCGGCCGGTCGCGCCGACAAGTACCGCATCTACGTCCACCTCGACACCGCCGGCGGCTGGCTCAACAAGGGCCCCGCGCTGCCATCCGAGCTGTTCAACAAGCTCACCTGCAACGGCGTTGTCCAACCAGTCTGGGAAACCGGAGGGCACGCCGTAAGCGTCGGCCGGACCCGACGGATCGTCCCTGACCGCACCCGGCGCCTGGTCGAAGACCGCGACCGCGGATGCCGGTTTCCTGGATGCAACTCGACCGGCTACGTCGAAGTCCACCACATCCGGCACTGGACCAACGGGGGACCCACCGACACCGGCAACCTGGTCTGCCTGTGCCCGTACCACCACGACAGTCATCACCGCGCCGAGTACGCCATCGGGGGCAATCCCGACCAACCAGCCGGCCCCGTTTTCACTGACTCGGACGGAAGAATGATCGGTTCCCGCACGCCGACACCTCCGACCGGGCCGCCGCCGCACCCGCCCGACGGCAAGGGCTACCGACATCCATTGGGTGAGCGCGTCGTGATGCGCTGGATCTGGTTCAGGTCGCCACCCGCATCGGAGCGCGACCTCAACTGACATGTAGGCAGGCCACTCCTGTCAAGAGGCAGGGTGAGGGGCGCGTGTCGACGGCACGTGAAAACTGACAGTTCGGTAGGAGTGGGTCCGAACCCAGCACCAGCCCGCCAGTTGCCGGGTGATGACGACGTTGGCGATCACATGTCGCATGCGACGGCCAGTGACCGTGACCCAGCGGGCCCGCCCCGCATAGGTCACCACGGCAGTCCTCACGTACCCGCACCAGGTCGCGGGCTGCTTCCTGGTCCACGGTCGGGATCGCCACCGCAGTGACGTCATCGAGTCTGAGCAGCTTGGCCAGGTGAACCGTGTCCTTGACATCGGTCGTGCCCGATCACCGGCCGGACGTTGCAGCATCGACGGCGCGCAGACCTCGCACCGGATCCCGGCCGCGGTCCGGGTGGTCCGGTTCAGACCGAACCCTGCCGGACCGGCCTCATCGGTCACCGCGACCGGGCCGGGCGGTTCACGGATCGAGCCACGGATGTGGTCAGGCTGGAGTCAACATGGGTCTGGAACAGCTCGCTACGCGCCCTGCCCCCGACTCGGCCAAAGATGACCGTCGCGTCCGCGTGCACCATCCCGGCTGACCCGGGTCTCTTGCCCGGAGGATTCGACCGGAACCGATACGAACGGTAACGTGTTCGTCACTGTCGGTAACGGGCACTTCGCCACCGGGGATTCGAAGGGCTGCTGCGCACGTGGCTGTCGTTGCCAGCCTCGACCATGTTGAAGGGAAAAGCATGAGACTCCCCAAGAGGTTCGTGGTCCGGACCACCGGTGCCGTTTTCGTGGGATCCGTCGTCCTGTCGTTGGCCGTTCCGAGTGCCCTGGCGGGACCCAGTTCATCGCCGAGTGGCATGACACGGCACGTCAAGACGGGCCCGACGGGCAACAAGGTGGAGATGGTCCCGCCATCGAGGTCCACGTACATACCCGATGTCGCCGGCGCGTCGGCTGCAGACCGGGCGAGGGCCCAGAGGCTGCTCGACGGCGTCAACAAGTTCTGCCACACGCACACGGCCGCCGGGATCAGAAAATACTGGCGGCCGGGGACGTCGCGCCCAACGCACCATACCCACTACTTCAATCCCCGCCCGCCCGCTCAGGGGCTGAATCCGGCGAAGCCGGCAGCTGCGCTGATCTACGGTGGCAAGCTCGGTGGCGTCATGTTCAACGGCATGCCCCTCCCCCACCTCGGATCCATTCCGCGCGCGCACACGGACGCCAGCATGATGGACATGGAGATGGTCCACGTGTACTGCACCCCGAGCCTGAAGGAGGCTTTCACCCCCAACCGGCTGCTTGGTGTCAAGGCGGCCCTGATCAGGCTGCGGCTGACGATCCGGCCGGCGATCATGGACCTCAACAAGTCTCAGCTGGGCTCGGTCCGACACAAGGTCCGCGGCGACGCCGGTGATCGACTGAGCCCGGTGAAGCCCGTCGGTCACGCCGGACCCGGTCGTCCCGACCCTGTTCTGCAGGCGCGCCGGACCGAGATCCGCCAAGCGCTGATGATCCTCACCGAGCACCAGCTGCGAAGCGTCTGGGCGTTGATGCGCTCCTACTGAGCCGCTACGCCGTGCAGCGACGCGCTGCGAGCGCTCGAGACGAGCGCCGTGATCGCGGATACCACGACTACGGCTTCGGCAAGGACGGACACCACACCGAGGGGTTCCAGCCAGTTCCCGACGTCGCCAGCGAGCATGGGGAACGCCACCAGTCGGGTCGCTGCATACCCGACGATCGCGCCCCCGCACGTCACGATGGAGAGCGCATAGATCGCGTCGCTGTCGGACACCAGCGCACCCAGGGCCAATGCGCTGCATGCCAGCGTCAAGACGATGAACAGCACACCCATGTACGGCGCTTCGTCCAGGTGGGGAGCGATCACGGGGACGTGGGCAACAGCTGTCACCACCGCCGCCAAGGCAAGCGCCCACCGCTGTGGCCGGCGCGATGACTCGTGCTGCATAGCGTTCGTACTCCCTAAACCCGATGTAGCAAAATGACTGTGCGTGGTCGAAAGGCTACTCTTTGCGGTCAATGATGGAAAACGAGTCACTTGGCTAGCGAGATATTACCCGCATTCCGGCCGCGCGGATGAGAACGATCGACCAGGTGCGAAACGGTCGCCAGTTCTCCGCCAGAGCCTCGAGATCGTCCGGTCCGGGTGCGGACGCCAACCCGTACAGTTGGCGGACCAGGTCGAGCGACCTCGCTTCGTCGCGGGGCAACACGTCGGCGAATCCGGTGCCGCGGATGACGATCAGTCCACTGTAGAAGGGGCCGATCCCCTTGATGCGTTGAACCGCGGTCATCGCCTCGTCCGGTCCCAGTGCCATCAGCGACTCCACGTCGAGCAGCCCGTCGAGCGCCGCTCGGGCTACGCCGTGCAGACGGTCGAGCTTGGCGGCGGGTACGCCCGGGAACTCGTCGACGGCGAGCAGTTGTTCAGGAGTCGGCAAGGCCGCCGATCGTTGACCGGCCAGGTCGAAGCCGGCACCGTACGTCCGGCTGAGCTGTTCTCGAACCTGGGCCATCTGCCGCGCCGGCCGGCGGGCGCTGAGCACCGCCCAGGCCGCAGCCTCGTACGGTGAGTAGAACAATGGCGGACGCAGCCCCGGCGCGGCTCGCTGAAGCCGGCCGATCACGGGGTCGCGCCGTCCGACCTCGGTAAACTCGCGAGCGTCGTAGTCCAGCGACAGCACCCGAGCGACCTGGCCCGACACGGCGTCGATAGGTCCGCCGCCGTGCACCACGCAGTGCACCCCCGAACGGTCTTGTCGCACCTCGACCCCGACCTGCTGCCGGTATCCGTCGAGACAGAATGCCAGCCGCATCACGCCGTCGAAGTCGTCCTCGCTCGGCGCTCCGCCAACCCGCTGCCCGAACGGCACCCGCTGGCCGAAGCCGAACAGCGCCGACTCCCGCAGCGAGAACTCACCCCGAGGGACGATCGTGAACGAACGCGTGACCATGGTCGCCATCGTGCCCGCGATCCTCGACGCCCGTTGGTGTGACTATCGCCTGCTGGCGGGGTCGCCGTGGCAGCGCTTGTACTTCTTGCCGGAGCCACACGGGCACAGCTGGTTGCGTCCGATGTCCCCGAACTCGTTGTCCTCGGCGGTCGACGTCACCGTTGGCGCGGCATCGCCGTCGACGGTCGGGGAGGAGTATGCGAGGTTCTTTGGCTGCTGAGGTTCGAGTCCCTTGGCAACGATGTGCGGATGCCCGTCGGGACTCGTCTCCTCGGCGGTTGGATCGGGGCCGCCAGACACGAGCGCCGCGGCCGCGTCCTGCATCAGCGCGGCGTCGCCTTCCGGCGGCGCCACCTGGACCTCGACGTTGAACAGGTAGCCGACCGACTCCTCCTTGATCGAGTCCATCATCGCGTTGAAGAGCTCGAAGCCCTCGCGCTGGTACTCGACGAGGGGGTCGCGTTGCGAGTATGCCCGCAGCCCGATGCCCTCACGCAGGTAGTCCATCTCGTAGAGATGCTCACGCCACTTGCGGTCGAGCACGGACAGCATCACCCGACGCTCCAGCTCCCGCATCACCTCTTCACCGAGCGCATCCTCTCGCTTGTCGTACGCCGCCTGGGCGTCGTCCTTCAGCGTCTCGGCAAGCTGGTCGCGGTCGAGTCCGGCAGCTCCACCGGCTTCCTCGACCAGCGTCGCCCGGTCGATCCCGGTCGGATACAGCGTCTTCAGGGCGTTCCACAGCTGCTCGAGGTCCCAGTCCTCGGGGAACCCCTCGGTCGCGCCCACCACGTAGCCCTCGACGGTGTCATCGATCATCCGGCGGACCTGCTCGTGCAGGTCCGCTCCCTCGAGCACACTCCGCCGCTCGGCATAGATGACCTCGCGTTGCCGGCTCATCACGTCGTCGTACTTCAGGATGTTCTTGCGGGTCTCGAAGTTCTGGCTCTCCACCTGGCCCTGTGCCGACGCGATGGAGCCGGTGACCCGCTTGTTCTCGATCGGCACATCATCCGGGATCTTCATCGTCTGCAGCACCCAGGCGACCCAGTCGGCCTTGAACAGCCGCATCAGGTCGTCTTCGAGGGAGAGGTAGAACCGCGACTCGCCCGGGTCACCCTGCCGCCCGGACCGCCCGCGCAGCTGGTTGTCGATTCGCCGTGACTCGTGGCGTTCCGTCCCGACCACGTACAGTCCACCGACGTCGTTGACCTCGTCGTGCTCCGTCCGCACCTGGGCGGTTACCTGCTCCACCATGCCGGGCCACCCGGCCTCGTACTCCTCCGAGTGCTCGACCGGGTCGATGCCCTTCTTACGCAACGCCTCGTCGGCGAGGAACTCCACAGATCCGCCGAGCATGATGTCCGTGCCACGGCCAGCCATGTTCGTCGCGACCGTCACCGCCCCCTTCCGGCCGGCCTGGGCGACCACCGCGGCCTCGCTCTCGTGCTGCTTGGCGTTGAGCACGCTGTGCGGAATCCCCCGCCGCTTGAGCAAGGACGACAGGTGCTCCGACTTCTGGACCGAGATCGTCCCGATGAGCATGGGCTGGCCCTCGGCGTGACGTTCGCTGATGTCGTCGACAATCGCGTCGAACTTCGCGTCGGCCGTCCGGTAGACCAGGTCCGGCTGGTCGGCGCGCACCATCGGCATGTTGGTCGGAATCGGCACGACGCCGAGATTGTAGATCTTGCTGAACTCGCTCGCCTCGGTCATCGCGGTTCCCGTCATGCCCGCGAGCTTGTCGTACAGCCGGAAGTAGTTCTGCAGGGTGATCGTGGCGAGCGTCTGGTACTCCTCGCGGATCTCCACCTTCTCCTTCGCCTCGATGGCCTGGTGCAGCCCCTCGTTGTATCGGCGTCCGTGCAGCACCCGGCCGGTGTGCTCGTCGACGATGAGCACCTCGCCTTCGATGATGACGTAGTCGCGGTCCCGCTTGAACAGCTCCTTGGCCTTGATGGCGTTGTTCAGGAACGAGATCAGCGGCGTGTTGACCGCGTCGTACAGGTTGCCGATCCCCAGCTGGTCCTCGACCTTGTCGATCGCGCCCTCGAGGACCGAGACGGTCCGTTTCTTCTCGTCGAACTCATAGTCAATGTCGGGGCGCATCCGGTCGACCAGCTGGGCGAACTCGCCGTACCACTTGACCTGCTCGTTCGACGGACCCGAGATAATCAACGGCGTCCGTGCCTCGTCGATCAGGATCGAGTCGACCTCGTCGACGATGGCGTACCTATGTCCCCGCTGGACACACTCCTCGAGGCTCTGTGCCATGTTGTCGCGGAGATAGTCGAACCCGAACTCGTTGTTGGTGCCGTACGTGATGTCGGCGTCGTACGCCCTGCGGCGCTCGGCCGGGTCCATGTCTGACAAGATCATCCCGGTCTCCAGACCGAGGAAGTGGTAGACCCGACCCATCCACTCGCCCTGATATCGGGCGAGGTAGTCGTTGACCGTCACGACGTGCACGCCGTTGCCGGTCAGCGCGTTGAGGTACACGGGCAGCGTGGCGACCAGCGTCTTGCCTTCACCGGTCTTCATCTCGGCGATGTTGCCGAGGTGCAACGCGGCGCCGCCCATGATCTGCACGTCGAAATGCCGCTGCCCGAGCACCCGGCGGGCCGACTCGCGGACGGTGGCGAATGCCTCGGGAAGCAGGTCGTCGAGGGACTCGCCCTCCTCGTGCCGCTTCTTGAACTCGGCGGTCATGCCCTGGAGCTCCGCGTCGCTCATCGCGGCGAAGTCTTCCTCGATGGCGCTCACCTGCGCCGAGATCGACTCCAATCGGCGCAGGATCTTCCCCTCGCCGATGCGGAGGATCTTGTCAAGCAGCTTCGGCACGTGGGCTGGCTCCTGGGACGCTTCTGAGCAAAGTGGTGGGCACGACCATCTTAGGCGACCGACACACCGACGGGCTCCGGGGCGGCGTGCATGCTACCCGCTCGTTGCCGACCGCGTGGCAGGCGGGGTGGACCGCCTCGCGGCGTTCTACTCGGCGATCGACCTGGTGCGCCGGGATGGCGCCATCTCACTGATCGGCGTGCATGGCGGGATGACGGACCCACTCCCGATGATGACGCTGTTCGACGAGCAGGTGCAGCTGCGGATGGGACAGGCCAACGTCAAGCGTTGGGTCAGCGCGATCATGCCGCTGCTCGTCCAGGACGGCGACTCGCTCGGTGTGGAGTCGTTCGCGACACATCGGATGTCGCTCGAAGAGGCACCGCACGCGTACGAGATCTTCAGAAAGAAACAGGACGGGGCCGTGAAGGTGCTGTTCCAGCCGTCGTTGGCGTCAGGGTTTCTTCTTTTCGTCGGCTGGATCGAGTCAGCGACGTCGACGAGCTGCTTGCCGGTGGCTTGGTTGTTCCCGTCGACCCATGATCAGGACGTCGCCGTCGATCACCTCGGCGATGCCGCGCGATCCTTCGCAGTCGACCTGGTTCGGCACATTCACGTATCCGGGGATGCCGCTGGCCGACGTTCTCGAGAGCATCAGTTCCGGTCACCTTCACGCATACCACCAAAACGTTGGCGAGGCGGTGAACGTTGCAATGGACGCAGCTCGCGAACGTGCCGGGGCCGGATCGTCGAGCCGGTCGGATGGCGGGTCAGGGCAGCAACTGTTGCAGAGCTGGCGCGAGGTCGCCGCGGTCAGCCACGGCGACCGCCTCGAGGCCCAGCCAGTGCGCCATCTGCGTCAGCGAGCTCGCCAGCGCCGGGACGGCGTCGGGGGGCAGCTGGTCCTCGGCGAACGCACCCTGGACCCGGAGCACGTCGGTCGCCCGGTCGCTCTTGAGGTCGACCCGGGCGACCAGCCGGTCACCGTACAGGAACGGAAAGACGTAGTAGCCGTGCACCCGCTTGTGGGCCGGGACGTAGATCTCGATCCGGTAGCGGAACCCGAAGAGCTGCTCCGTCCTGGTCCGCTCGAAGATCAGTGGGTCGAACGGCGTCAACAGGGCCTGGGCCCGGACCCAGCGCGGCAGCCGGGCATCGCGGTGGAGGTAGCCGACCCGCTTCCAGCCCTCGATCGCGACGACCACGAGCTCACCGCCCTCGACGAGCTCGCCGATCGCCTGCCTCGTCGGCTCTGGCTTCGTCCGGAAGTAGTCCTTGAGGCATTGCGCCGTTGCGACGCCGTTCGCGATCGCGGCGGCACGTAGCAGCTCGCGATGGGCCTCGGCCTTCGTTGGCGTCGGCGCGTTGTAGTACTCGGGCGGAATCACCCGCTCGGTCACGTCGTACATGCGCTCGAACTGGGCGTTGCGGCCCGCCGAGCTCAACGCGCCGGACATGAAGAGGTACTCCAGCGCCTCCTTGACGTCGGACCAGTTCCAGCCCCAGTGGGAGCGGTCGCGCGGCGCGTCGTCCTCGATCTGCCGTGCCGTGAGCGGACCCCGTGCCCGGATGTCCTCGAGAACCTGGGGCATCAGGTCCGGTCGCTCGCGGTGCAGTCGCCGCACGTCACCCCACGGGTGGGCCTCGCTCATCCGAAAGCGAAGCGCCGGGAAGAGGTCGGTGCGGATGTACGAGGCGACATGACCCCAGTACTCGAACACCCGGCGCGGCGCTCGGCCCGCAGCGCGGTGCAACACGTCCAGGTCGTACTGCCCGGAGCGGCTGAACAGCGGCATGTAGTGCGCCCGGACCGCGACATTCACGGAGTCGATCTGGAGCAGGGCGATCTTGTCGAGCAGGCGAGACAGTGAGGCCCCGTCGACTTTTCCGGGCCGCCGCTCGCCGAAGCCCTGCGCGGCGAGGCCGATCCGCCGTGCCTGGGCACGGCTCAGCGATCCCGGCTTCACCTGTCGTCGACGAGGTGCTGGCGGACCGCGTAGAGCACGGCGTCGATCCGGGTCTTGAGCTGAAGCTTGTCGAGGATGTTGCGAACGTGGTTCTTGACGGTGTACTCGCTGATGAACAGCTGCCGTGCGACGTCGCGGTTGTGCAGGCCACGAGCGACCAGGCTGAGCACCTCGCTCTCCCGGTCGGTCAGCTTTGGCGTCGACGCACCCTCGTCGCCGCGGGTCACCATCGACTTGAACTCCTCGAGCAGCTTCGTCGCCATCCCGGGACTGATCAACGACTGTCCGGCGGCGACCCCCCGGACGGCTTGGGCCACCTCACCGATCGAGGAGCTCTTGAGTAGGTAACCGGTCGCGCCGTTCTTGATCGCGGTGTACAGGTCGGTCTCGTCGTCGGAGGCGGTCAGCATGATGATGGCCGCCGACGGGGCCACCTCCTTGATCTCCGAACATGCGTCGAGTCCCGACCCCTTCGGCATCAAGATGTCGAGCAGGACAACGTCGGGCGGTGAGGTCTCGCACAACCGGACCGCCTCCGGCCCGTTCGACGCCTCGCCGATGACCTCGAGGTCGTCCTCGCCCGACAGCAGCAGGACCAGGCCGCGGCGGAACAGCTCCTGGTCGTCGACGATGGCGACCTTGATCGGCTCCCTCGTCACTGGCCCGCCACCCGGCTCGCCATGCGCTCTTCCTCCACTCCCGCAGCATGCCAGGTCAGACCGACAACCGGATCACCCCGTAGCTGTAGCCACGACGGGCATAGACGACCGACGGCCGCATTCCTTGCTCGTCGACGAACAAGAAGAAGTCGTGGCCGAGGAGCTCCATCTCGTACAGCGCCTGATCGATGGACATCGGAACGGCTGGATGTTCCTTCTCTCGGACGACCACCGGCCCGTCGCCGAGGACGTGTACGTCACCGAAGTGGCTCATCTCATCGTCGGAGTGATTCCGGTCGGCAGGGCGATCACCGGACCAGTCGTCCGCAGTGACGGTGGTGACGCTGCGCTTGTCATGGCGGTGCGCGCGGCGCCGGTCCGCCGCCTTGCGGAGCCGCGCCTGGAGCTTGGCCGCGGCCTTGTCGAGAGCGGAGATCTGGTCGGAGGCCGCGGCCTCGGCGCGGATCGCTGGCCCACGGGAGTGCAGGGTGATCTCGATCCTGGCCGCCTGGTCGGCCAACCGAGGTTTCTCCTCCTTGGTGAGCTCGACGTCCACCCGGATGATCTTGTGATCGTATTTCTCCAGCTTGCTCAGCTTGTCCTCGATCGCCTCCCGGGCACGGTTCGACACGTCGCATCGCCGTCCCTTGACATTGATCTCCACCGATTCCTCCTTGGCTGGGTGCTCGCCGGCCCCGCCGCGGACCGGGGTCCGCGCCACGAGTCGAGGCACCCGTCCGGCCGACCTGGTCTTCGTCCCCACGCTCGCCTGCCATGTCTCAACCTACCGGGCGCAGACCGGGGGAGATAGGCCGCTCAGCGGGTGCGCTCGGTCGCCGCGACCACGGCGATCCCGATGACCGTCGCGCCGGCGTGCCTGAGGGCTCGAGCGGCCTCCGCCGCTGTCGAACCGGTGGTGAGGACGTCGTCGACGACGATGCAGCAAACCGACGGCAACGCTCGCTGCCGAGTCCGCCGGACTCGATAGGCACCCGACAGGTTGCCCATCCTGGCGGTCGCCGACAGCCTCGCCTGGTCCTCGGTGTCATGGACCAGCTCGAGCGCCGGCACGACCCGGACCAGGCCCGGGACCCGGTCGGCCGCAGCCGCCGCGAGACCGCGGATCGGGTCATGACCCCGCTCGCGGACGGCTCGTCTCGTCGTCGGCGCGGGCACCAGCGCGATCGGGCGCTCGACGGGATACGACGCGAGCACCGCGAGGACGGCGCGGGACAGTGCCGCACCGAGCGGTCGTCGTAGGGCCACGTTCCGGTGCTCCTTGTACGCGAGGATCAGGTCTCGGGCCGCACCCGCATACGCGGTCACGCCGCAGGGCAACGGCAGACCAGGTGGCGTCGGACGCGGCCAGACCGGGCGTGCGGTCGCCTCCAGGACGACGCAGCAGACCCGGCACACGATCGATCCGGGCACGCCGCAACCGGCGCACCGCGTACCGAACAGGAGGTCGGCACCGGCGCGGCAAAATGTCGACCACCGGTCCATCGGCTGAGACTCCCAGCGGTTGCGTTGGGACCGCAATCGGCTGATGGCAGGTGTGGACGCCACCGGTGAGCGCCCTGTGGATGACGGCGGGGTCAACCTGGGTATCGCACCGACGTCAGCCTCACGTCGCCCCCGATGGCGAGCCATCGGGCGTCGGTCCCGCGGCTGTAGACCCGGTGGTCGGGCGCGGATGTCACGATCGGAACCTCGCTGTTGGAGCCGGCGTCGACACTGACGACCGCGGGCAGCGCGTACGTCGAGGCCTCGCCGAGAGTCGCGCCATCGATGGACACGATGAACGGCGTCGGCTTGCCCTGCGCGTCGTCGGCCACGACCGCGAGGTCGGTGGGGCTGTACCACGCCAGGCTCGTCGGCGACCGGATCTGGTCAGGGGCGTGGACCAGCCGATGGACCCCGATCACCTCGACACGGGTGGCCCCCGGCGTCCCGACGATCTGGCCGATCATCACGTGCGCGGTCGTCCCGGCGCCCACGAGTGCCGCGATCCGAGAGCCGTCCCGCGAGACCCGAATTTCGCGGACGTCGGTGCCGTCCAGTCCGCGTGCATCGACCGGGACCTTCTTGCCGCCGTCGAACACCTCGAGGCGTGGCTCGCCGCTTGCCCGGTCGACGACCCACAAACGGTTGGCCCGGTCCCAGGAGGGCGACTCGAGGTCCACGCCGTCGGCCGTCCACAGCCGGGGGACCGACCCGTTCGGCGACATCAGCCCACCGAAGTACAGCCGCTGCCGGCCCGTGGTGATCACGGCCGCGTTGGTGCCGGCAAGATTCACCGCGAACGCCGCGATCCGGCCGTTCAACCGGTGGACCGGACCACTGACCGGTGACACCGACGTCGACGTGATCGTCACCATCCGGTCGTCCTGGAGCCCGTAGAGGTCGCGGCTCGTGGTGATCCCCGACGGGTCGTACGCGGCGAAGTTGCCGATCTCGATGGTGGCCGCTGATCCGGGGATCCGGAACGGGGTGCCGTCGACGGTGATGCGGATCGCCGCGATCTCCGGTACCTGCCGCAGCGTCCATACCAGCTGAGCTGCGAGCAGCTGGCGGTCCGAGGCGTCGAGGTCCAGGACGTCGCTGGTCAGCGGAACATCGGCGATCCCGTTGTTGATCGTCACTCCGAGGGTGAGTTCCGCGTTCGACGTCACGATCGGCTGGACCACACCGCTCAGTGCCGCCGACGGACCGCGGAGCAGTCCGCGAACCAGGGACGTCGCGACGCTGTCACCACGGAGGACGTGGATCGGGTCCGGTACGAGGACCTGCCGCGCGGCATCGAAGAAGTACAGGGACTCCGACGTGAAGTAGCGGTCGAAGTAGTCGACGTCGACGAGCAGCTGGGGGGGCGGGTCGGAGATCCGCCACTGCCCGCCGGACTTGACGACCGCGAACGTGTGGCGGTAGGGGTGCTTGTCGGTCACCCATGCGCCGCGGGTGTTGACGGTTCCGAGGCTGGCCGCGGTCATGATCACCCGGCTGCTGGTCTGCACGACGGTGCTGCGGTTGCTGTAGACGGTGAGCGAGCCGGTGGGACGCCACGACTCGGCCGCGGCCGGCGTCAGGAACGCCCGCGACAGCGTCACGTTGCGCGGCGAGGTCTGCAGCGACTCGAGGAAGCCGTCGACGATCTCCTTCGGTGGGGCGCCGGGCCGCGGTGGTTCGACGGAGTAACGCTGCAGCGCGGAGTCGCCCACGCTGGTGGCGCCACGGGCCCGGTGCACCGGCGACGTGTCCGGGATTCCGGTGCCGCACCCGGCGCCGAACAGACCCGTCACCAGCGCGAGACCGGCGCACACGGATCGTCTCACGGCGCACCGCCGCGAACTGCGGTAGTCGGACGCCTCACCCTCCCCGCGTCGCCCGGCTTCAACGGCAGCGGGTCATCGTCGAGCGGCGCGCCGGGGAACCGCGGAAGCGTGAGCCGGAACTGTGAGCCCTGGCCGGGGGCACCCCACGCGTCGAGCCGGCCACCATGCAGCTCGGCGTCCTCTTTGGCGATCGACAACCCGAGCCCGGTGCCGCCGCGGGTGCGGGCACGGGCACGGTCGGCACGCCAGAACCGCCCGAAAACGAGCGCGTCCTGGCCCTGGGTGAGACCGGCTCCGTAGTCGCGGACGGTCAACGCGACGACGGAGCCCTTGCTCGCGCAGGTGAGGACGACGCGCTCTTCCATGCCGTGTTCGATTGCGTTGACGACGAGGTTGCGTACGATCCGGTCGATCCGTCTCGGATCGGCCTCCGTCGTGCAGGGACGGTCGGGGAGCCGCAGCACGATCTCGGACCCGTGGCGCTCAGCGATTCCGCGACACCGGTCGGCAACCCGGCGCGCCGCCGCCCGCAGGTCGACGGGCTCGAGCTCGAGAACCGCGACCCCCGCGTCGAAGCGACTGATCTCGAGCAGGTCGGTAAGCAGCGACTCGAACCGGTCGAGCTCGTTCTGCAGCAGCTCGGCAGCTCGGCGGGTGGAGGCATCGAACTGGTCGCGGTTCTCGTGCAGCAGGTCGGCGGCCATCCGTACGGTCGTCAGCGGGGTGCGCAGCTCGTGACTGACATCGGCCACAAACCTGTGCTGGACGCGCGACAGCTCCTCGAGCTCGCGGATCTGTCGTTGCAGGGTCTGCGCCATCTGGTTGAACGACCCGCTCAACCGCGCGATGTCGTCGCGCCCACGGACCTGCATGCGTTCCTCCAGCCGCCCGGCCGCGACCCGCTCGGCGATACGTCGGGCCATCCGTACCGGTGTCACCACCTGTCGGGTGACCAGCCAGGCGATCAGACCCAGCAGCAGCACGAGCAGCGCCGCCGCGGTGATCAGCGCCTGGCGAAGCACGGACAGCGTCTGCTGCTGCTCGGTCAACGGGAATACATAGAACATCGCGTACTCGTTGCCGGTGACGTTGATGGTCAACCTCGAACCGACGATCAGGCTCGGTTCGGACTTGAGCGGACTGGTGTAGATCACCCGGCTGAACTGCCACCAGGTACCGGGCGCCGCTTCGACCTGGTGGAGCAGTGCGGTCGGGATCGTCCGCACCGGATCGAGGTCGGGGGCGCCTCGTACACCGCGGACCGTCTCGGAGACCTGTCCCGCGGCGAAGGGTCCGAGCAGCAAGATCCGGAAGTCGTCACGGAACTGGTCGTGAGGTGACAAGACGTCGATCAGCGCGCTCAGCTCGCGGCCCTCGTCGGATGGGTCGACGATGTCGGTGCTGTCCAGGTTGCTCTGTGCGCTGTCGAAGCCCGCCTCGGCCTGGTTCAGTGATGCCGACTGCTTGGCGTCCAGGACACCGGTCGTCACCTGCCGTAGCACCACCCAGCCGAACAGCATCGCGACGACGGTGGACAAGACGAGCGTGAACACGACCACGCGGGCCTGGATCGAGGTCCGAAGCAGGACGTGGTCGACGAGCGAGTTCTCGCGACGACGCGCTCCCGGTCTGGCCATGCAGGTGCCGCCCTAGGGCAGGTCGCTTCGCGCGGACACGACTCCGGCCTTGTACCCGATCCCGCGTACCGTCACGACGATCGTCGGGTTCTCGGGGTCGCACTCGATCTTCGATCGCAACCGTTGCATGTGTACGTTGACGAGCCGGGTGTCGGCGGCGTGCCGGTAGCCCCAGACCTGCTCGAGCAGTACCTCCCGAGTGAAGACCTGCCAAGGGCGGCGGGCCAGGCACACCAAGATGTCGAACTCCAGGGGCGTCAATGCGAGCTCGACGTCGTCTCGATGCACGGTGTGCCCCGACACGTCGATCCGGAGGTCACCGATCGACAGCTCCTCCGGGGCCGACGACTCGTGCTTTCGCAGCCGGGCCCGGATTCGCGCAATCAGCTCCTTCGGCTTGAACGGCTTGACGATGTAGTCGTCCGCACCAGACTCGAGCCCGAGCACGACGTCGATCGTGTCATTCTTCGCCGTGAGCATGACGATCGGGACGGTCGACTCGCCACGGATGGCCCGGCACACGTCTATGCCGTCTTGCCCTGGCAGCATCAGGTCCAGCAAGACGACGTCTGGACGATAGGCCCGAAAATCCTGGAGCGCGTCATCGCCGTCTCCGCAGACGCGCGAGTCGAAGCCCTCGGTGCGCAGCACGATCGTCAGCATCTCCGCGAGCGACGAGTCGTCGTCGACGACCAGCACGCGACCACGTTGGGATCTCGGCGTGTCCGTCACCTGTCCTCCGTCCTCGTCCCGCTGCTCAGTAGCGGTAGTGGTCCGGCTTGAACGGCCCGTCGACAGGCACACCGAGGTACGTCGCCTGGTCCTCGCTCAACTTGGTCAGTGATACACCGAGCGCGGCGAGGTGCAACCTTGCGACTTCCTCGTCAAGGTGCTTCGGCAACGTGTGCACCCCGACCGGGTAGTCGTCGCCCTTCGTGTAGATCTCGATCTGCGCCAGCACCTGGTTGGTGAACGAGTTCGACATCACGAACGACGGGTGGCCGGTCGCGTTGCCGAGGTTCATCAGTCGACCCTCGCTGAGCACGATCAGGCTGTGTCCGTCCTCGAACGTCCAGAGGTCGACCTGCGGCTTGATGTTCGTGCGACTGACCCCTGGCGTGGCCTCCAGTCCGGCCATGTCGATCTCGTTGTCGAAGTGACCGATGTTGCCGACGATCGCCTGGTGCTTCATCCTCGACATCTGCTCGGCAGTGACCACGTGGTAGCAGCCGGTGGCCGTGATGACCATGTCCGCATCACCGAGCACCTCGTCGAGCGTCGACACCTGGTAGCCGTCCATCGCGGCCTGCAACGCGCAGATCGGGTCGACCTCGGTGACGACCACCCGGGCACCCTGTCCGCGAAGGGCCTCCGCGCAGCCCTTGCCGACGTCACCGTAGCCGCAGACGACGGCGACCTTGCCACCGATCAGGACGTCGGTCGCCCGGTTGATTCCGTCGATGAGCGAGTGCCGGCAGCCGTACTTGTTGTCGAACTTCGACTTCGTCACCGAGTCGTTCACGTTGATCGCCGGGAACAGCAGCGACCCCTCACGCTGCCGGTCGTACAGCCGGTGGACGCCCGTCGTGGTCTCCTCGGTGACGCCCTTGACCGAGTTCGCGATCTCCGTCCACAGGTTGGAGCCGTCGACCGTCCGCGCGAGCACGGTGAGCACCTCACGTAGCTCGGGGTTGGCGGCAGTCTCGGGCGACGGTACTGCGCCGGCCTTCTCGTACTCGACACCGAGGTGCACGAGCAAGGTGGCGTCGCCGCCGTCGTCGAGGATCATGTTGGGCAGCGCACCGTCTGGCCAGCCGAGCGCCTGTTCGGTGCACCACCAGTACTCGGCCAGCGACTCACCCTTCCACGCGAAGACCGGTGCGCCCTGCGGGTCGTCCGGTGTCCCGTCCGGTCCGACGACGACAGCGGCCGCAGCATGGTCCTGCGTGCTGAAGATGTTGCAGCTCGCCCACCGGACGTCGGCACCGAGAGCCATCAGGGTCTCGATCAGGACGCCAGTCTGGATCGTCATGTGCAGCGAACCGGTGATCCGGGCGCCCGCCAGCGGCCGGGACGTCCCATACCGCTCACGCATCGCCATCAGACCCGGCATCTCGTGCTCGGCGAGTGTGATCTCCTTGCGGCCGAACTCGGCCAGTGACAGGTCGGCAACCTTGTAGTCCATACGAACCCTCTGCTCCATCTACATCCGGGGGTGCCCAGGCCGACACCCCAACAGCCTCGAACCAGGGTAGTGCGCTCGCGGGGCGAGGTCGAAATCAACGGCCCGCTGGTCCGCGCATGTCGGGCTCGATGTAGATGTGCTCGGCGTACGGAACGACATCACGGATCCGGGTCTCCGCCTCGTTGATCACCCGCGCGATCTCCGCCCCGGACTCCGTCGCGTGGACGGCGATCTTGCTTGCGACGAGCAGCTCGTCGGGGCCGAGGTGCATGGTGCGCAGGTTGATGATCTCCAGGACCGCCGGGTCGTCGGCGAGCGCGTCCTCGATCTTCGCCAGCTCTCTCGGCGTCGCGCTCTCTCCGATGAGCAGGCTCTTCGTCTCGACGGCCAACACGATCGCGACGGTGACCAGGAGCAGCCCGATCGCCGCGGTCCCTCCGGCGTCCCAGTACCCGTTGTCCGTCAGCAGCGTGGCCCCGATACCGATCAGGGCGAACGCGAGGCCGAGCAGAGCTGCGAGGTCCTCGAGCAGTACGACCGGCAGCTCCGGCGACCTTGTCTGCCGGATGTAGCCCACCCAGGACAACCCCCGACGGCCCGGGGTGGCCTGCTTGAACGCGGTACGGAACGAGGCTCCCTCCATCGCGATCGCGGCGACCAGAACGACCAGCGGAACCCACCACCACCTGCTCGTCAGCAGCTCGTTGGCATGCCCCGACGTCACCTCCTGATACTTGTGGTACGCCTCGTACAGCGCGAATACTCCACCGATCGTGAAGAGCACGATCGAGACGACGAACGCGAAGACGTACCGTTCGCGGCCGTAGCCGAACGGGTGCTCGGCGGTCGCTCGCTTGCGCGAGCGGCGACCGCCGACGAGCAACAGCAGCTGGTTGCCGGAGTCCGCGAGCGAGTGCACGGCCTCCGCGAGCATCGATGATGCACCGGTGACGAGCCATGCCAGGAACTTCGTCAACGCGATCCCGAGGTTTGCCGTCAGCGCAGCGATGACCGCCTTGGGGGATCCCTCGTTGCTCACGCCGTCGCCTGCTCGCGCCCAAGGCCGACGGCGAGGTACGCCGCGGCGTACAGGCCGCTCGCAAGCAGTGAGGCATAGCGAGCGACCGGCGACTCTTCACCGGTGCTGATCACGTCGACGCGGACGTCGTGGTCCCTGGCGGCACCGTCGAGGCGTCGTCTGATGACCTGGATCGACGGGTCGTCGGCTCGGTCGTCCAGGACCACGAGGCCAGGTCGCCCGAGCGTTCCCGTCGGGTCCGCGAACGGGTCGGCGAACACGTCCCGGCGACGGGTTCCCGCGATCACCGGCAGCAGGTGGCGCGCGTCGGCCGCGAGTGCGGGACGGCCGCTGCTGCGGCGCAGCGCTTCCGCGACCCGGCGGGCCGCACGTGCCGCGAGCACCGACCCGCCCCAGACCAGCGGCAGGTCGTCGGCAAGCGCGAGCGCAAGATCCTTGCCGGGGTTGAACCCGACCTCCTGATGCGGCGAGCACTCGACGGCGACCTCGTCGAGTGCATGAGCGACGTCGTCGGCGACCACCTCCGTACCGACGCCGAGCTTGTGGAGCGCCTGCAACATGACGACCGCGACGGCGAGCGCGTCGTGGGTCTGGGTGGGAAGCAGCGTACGGTGCCGCCCGGCGCTGGCCTCAGCCAGCAACGAATGCTCGGGGCAAGCCACTACCAGCAGGCAACCGCGACGGTTCGCCTCCGCGACGATCGGCACTGCTTCCGGGTCGTCCTCGGGTGAGAGGACCACGACGAGGTCGAGCGTCCCGGCCCAGCCGGGCAGCCCAGGGCCGGGCCAGGCCACGAACGGAACGGGGCTCCAGGGCTCCAGCACGGCGCGGAGCAGCCGCGCGTCCGTGCCGGCGGCGACCACCGCCCGGGGCGCCCCGTCGCCGGCCAGCGAACCGACCAGCTCGGCCGAGCCGCTGGCTTCGCGCCGGACCCGTGCCCCCGCCTCGGCGAGGTTGCGCAGGTGCCGGTCGGCGCGCTCGAGGCACGCGGGGTCGTCGAGGCGGGTTTCGTCGAAAATGTCAGTCATCGGTCGACGGGCGGCGTGCCTCGTCGACAAGCATCACCGGGATGTTGTCGCGCACCGGGTAGATCAGCCCGCACCCGTTGCAGATCAGCTCGTCATTGGTCTGGTCGACGGTGAGGCTGCCCTTGCAATCGGGGCACACCAAGATGTCGAGCAGCATCGGGTCGAGGTTCACACCAGGCTCCTCATCTGTCCTATCCCCTCATCAGGGCTACCGCTGTGTCGCGAAGGGTCTCCATCATGGCAGCGTCCACCGCTTCCACATTCAACCGGAGCAGCGGTTCGGTGTTCGAAGGACGGACGTTGAGCCACCAGTCCGGGTGGGAGATCGTCAGGCCGTCCAGGCGGTCGACGGTGGTGCCGGCTGAGGCCAGGACCGCTTGCACCCGTTCGGTCGCCGCGGCGACGTCTGCGGTGCGCACGTTGATCTCGCCGGACGCCGTATACCGCTGGTAGTCCGCGACCCCTGCCGTCAACGGCCGGTCACTCGCGGCGAGCGACGCCAGCACATGGAGGGCGGCGAGCATCCCGGAGTCTGCGTACCAGAAGTCGCGGAAGTAGAAGTGGCCGGAGTGCTCACCCCCGAAGACCGCGTCGTGGTCTGCCATCGCCTGCTTGATGAAGGAGTGGCCGACCCTGGTCCGGACCGCGTGCCCGCCATGCTCCTGGATGACCTCGGCGACGGCACGCGACGTGATCAGATTGTGGATCACCGTCGCGCCGGGATGGCTGGCGAGCTCGCGGACAGCGATGAGTCCGGTCAGCGCGGACGGAGACACGACATCACCCGCCTCGTCGACGACGAAACATCGGTCGGCGTCCCCGTCGAACGCCAGTCCGACGTCGGCGCCGGTCTCCCGCACGGTTGCCTGCAACGTGGCCAGGTTCGCGGGGTCCAGAGGATTCGCCTCGTGGTTCGGGAACGAGCCGTCGAGCTCGAAGAACATCGGATGCAGGTCGACGTCGAGGCCGGCGAACACCGCCGGGACCGTGAGGCCAGCCATGCCGTTGCCCGCGTCCACGACGACCGAGAGGTGCCGGCCTGACACCGGTACCAGCTCGTGCAGGAACGCGACGTACGCGGGCAGCACGTCGCACACGACCAGCTCGGGGATCGCGTTGCGGCGTCCTGCGGAGCCGGCCAGGAGGGCGGCGGCGCGCTGCTCGACAACGTCCAGGCCGGTGTCACCACCGACCGGTACCGCGCCCGGCCGGCAGAACTTCAGGCCGTTGTCGTGGCCCGGATTGTGGGACGCGGTCACGGCCACCCCCGCCCGGCCGAGCGAACCGGACGCGAAGTAGACCTCGTCGGTCGCCGCCAACCCGAGCATCAGCACATCGGATCCGGCCTCGACCGCGCCGGCCCCGACGGCCTGAGCCAGACTTGGCGACGACGCCCGCATATCGTGTCCGACGACGACCCGCGGCTCGTCCTCGGCGAAGGCGTGGCCGATCGCGTATGCGACCGCGTCGTCCCACTCCTCGGGAACGCGGCCGCGGACGTCGTACGCCTTGAAGATCCGGCTCAGCTCGTACATGACGACGACCTCACGACTTCACCCGGGAGAGGAACTGCCGGGTCCGGGTCTGCTGCGGTGCGCCGAAGACCTGCTCGGGACCGCCCTTCTCGACAACGCGGCCTGCATCGAGAAAGCAGACCTGGTCGCTCACCTGCCGGGCGAACGCCATCTCGTGGGTCGCCATCACCATCGTCATGCCCTGCCGGCTCAGGTCTCCGACGATGTCGAGCACCTCGCCTATCAGCTCCGGGTCGAGCGCCGACGTCACCTCGTCGAGCAGGATCAGCTCCGGGTCCGTCATCAGCGACCGGGCCAGCGCGGCGCGCTGCTGCTGGCCACCGCTCAACCTGTCGGGGTAGCTCTCGGCCTTGTCGGCGAGCCCCACCCTTCTCAGCAGGTCCATCGCCTTGTCCAGCGCATCGTGCCGGCGCAGCTTATGGACCTTGCGCGGTGCCAGCGTCAGGTTCTGCAGCACCGTCAGGTGCGGGAAGAGGTTGAACTGCTGGAAGACCATGCCCATCCGTTTGCGGACCGCGTCGGGATCGACACCGGGGTCGGTGATGTCCTCATGACCGAGTCGGATCGCGCCGTCGTCGATGGAGTCCAGCAAGTTGATGCATCGCAGAACCGTCGACTTTCCCGACCCGGACGAGCCGATCAGGCTGACCACCGAGTGCGGCGAGACGTCGAGGTCGATCCCCTTGAGCACGACGTTGTCTCCGTAACGCTTCCAGACGTTGTCGAGCGTGAGGCTGGTCACGTCGCACCCTGCGCCGACTGCCGGACCGTCGTCCGCCGCCCGAGCCAGTCGGTCAACCGGGCCAGTGGGATGGTGAGCGACAAGAAGAAGGCGGCCGTGACGAGATACGGCGTGTAGACGAACTTCGTGAGACCGATCTGGTTGGCCTGCCGCAACGACTCCACGACGCCAACACTGGCGAGCAGCGCGGTGTCCTTCTGCAGGGACACGAAGTCATTGAGCAACGGCGGCACCACCCGGCGCACTGCCTGTGGAATGACCACGTACCGCAACGACTGCCCGTGCGAGAGACCGAGTGAGCGCGCCGCGGACCGTTGGCTCGGGTGGATCGACTCCATCCCGGCACGGAACACCTCCGCGACGTACGCGCCATAGCTCAACGTCAACGCGGTGACCCCGAGGACGATCTTGTTGTTCGTCACCCCTTGCAGCTCGAGAGCCGGGATGCCGAACACCGTGAGATAGACGACGAGCAGCGTCGGTACGCCCCGGAAGAAGTCCGTGTAGACCACCGCGAGCACCCGCAGGGGAAACAGGAACGGCGAGCGACCGACCCGGACCACGGCAACCGAGAGGGCAAGCAACAAGATGAGCGGTTCGGCGACCATGAACATCTCCACGTTGACCAAGAACCCGGACGCGATGTCCGGAAATGCCGCCTTGGCATCGCCCCAGTCGAAGAAGTCGGCACGAACCGTCGGCCATCCCGGCGAAGCGACGATCCCCGTGACGAGCGCACCGAACAGCACGATCGTCGACACGGACGCAATCACGGCCGACCGGACGGCGGTCGCACGGCGGGACGCCTCCCGCTGGAGCTGTCGTTCGGACTTCTCCCAGGCTTCCCCGGCGGTCGCGCTCAGTGGAGCACCGGGATGTTGACGTCGCTGCTCAGCCACTTCTGCTGGATCTGGTGAAGTGCGCCGTTCTTCTTCAGGTCGGCGAGCGCGAGGTTGACGCACCCGACCAGCGGGTTGCCCTTCTCGAACAGCATCCCGAACTGCTCCGTCTGGCCGCTCGTCGGCTGGAACTGTCCCGCGATGACACCCTTGCCGCCCATCTCGGCGGCCGTGATGTAGAAGGCGGTCGGCAGGTCCACCACCAGGGCGTCGAGCTGACCGTTCTTCAGGGCCTGCGTCGCGGCACTGGTGTCGTCGTAGATCTGGACTTGCTGGTCGGACTTGATCTGGTCCTGAGCCGCGGCCAGGCTCGTCGTGCCGACCTGGGCGCCGACGGTGGCGCCCTTGAGGTCGGCGAAACTACGTGCCGAAGCGTACTTCGACCCCTTGATCACGATGACCGCCTGAGCGGCGCTGTAGTACCCGTCGGAGAAGTCGACCTTCTCCGCCCGCTTGGGGGTGATCGAGATCTGGTTGATGTCGAAGTCGAAGTTCTTCGGTCCCGGAGCGTAGGAGTTGTTGAATGACTCCTTGACCCAAGTCACCTTCGACCGGACGAACCCGAGCTCGTTCGCCACCGCATATGCGACCGCACTCTCGAACCCCTTTCCGTTGGTGGGGTCGTTCTTCTTGAACCACGGCTCGAACGCCGGAGCGTCGGTCGCCACCGTCAGCACGGCGGCCTTGGTGAGATGCACCTTGTCCTTCGAGATGCAACTCGCAGGAGTAGTCCCCTTGGACGGCGGCGGCGCCGTGGCCTTCTTCTTCGCCGGCGCGCAGGCGCCGAGCGCCAGCAGGGAGGCGGTCGCAACCGCGACGACTTTGGCGAGGACCCCGGGACGACGCGACGTGCTCCATCTACTCATGACCGGTCAGCCTAAGGGAGGATCGATCTCGTCGGCGTCGCGGCCGAGCAGCTCGGCGATGTTCTCGATCAGAACCTCATTGACGAGTGCCGACCGTTCGAGCCGGGTCTTGGCACGAAGCTCGACCGGGCGACGGAAGATTACGATCCGTGCGGGGACGCCCGGCTTGGCGGGCGTCATGGCACCCAACGGGGCAGGTTCGTCACCCCAGTCCGACGGCAGGTCAGGAACCTCCTCGGTGCCGAACTCGACATCGTCGAGCTCTCTCTCCCACCGTCCGACGAGCCGCTCGACCAGGCTGACGACAAGGTCGTCGAACTCGTCTCGGGGTCGGCGTCGCTGCGGCTTCGGGCTGAGCGGGCCAGGAAGCGTCATCGGCCCGCGCGGGCCACGGCCACGTCGGTCGCGTCCGCGGTTGGTGCGTGGCGGTACGGCTCCAGCCATCGGGACGGTCACACGTCGGCCGACCGGAGGACTCGGAGGTGACCGCGTCGCCCCACTTCGACTCCGCGGCCCGTCGGTTCGGTCGGGGCAACCGGCCGCGCTGCCTCTCGGACGGCGTCGGCGAGCTTGACCAGGTCGTCGTCCGTTGGTGCGGGGCGCCCGGGGTCGACGGCGAGCCGGATCAGGTCCCAGCGCCGAGGAGCGCTCAACCGCTCGGCATGCAGTTCGCACAGGTCGTACGAGTGCGGTTCGGCGACCGTTGCGAGCGGACCGAGCACGGCCTGCTGATCTGCGTAGACGTACGTCAAGGTCGCGAACGCGGGACGGCGGCACGCACTGCGCGAGCACAGCCGTCCGGGAGTCACGAACAGACCGTACCGTCACAGCCGCGCACCCGGTCGGATTGGGGCGCGTCCGTGGCTGGTGTCGTTGTCAGGGCAGGACGGACTCGGGCCGGTAGACGACCTGCGGAACAACCTGCTCGAAAACGCCGGGACTGAGCGGTGTCGACGCGATGCCGGCGCTGGACCGGACGGTCAGGTCGCCGCGTACGTCACCTTCCGCGCCGACGTTGATGACGACGTACGCGGTCGGTGGCCGGCTCCGCCGCTTCGGCGGCGGTGCGTAGGTCCAGGCCCGGGCCGTCCGCCCCGGGACCGCCAGGCGCGTAACCCGCAGACGGTTTCCCTCGCGGTCGTACGACGTGACGGTGACCATGCCTCCGCGACGCGTCGCACCGACGAACCTGGCGGCGAGTTTTGCTCGTTGCACCAGGGGTACGAAGGTCGAGCCTTCGAGCGAGGGTCCCGCACCTGACGTCGCGAGGTCAGAGCCGGCGGTGCTCGACGTGCTCGCGACGATCCGGGTGTTCGCGGTCAACCGCCAGCCGGCGGCGTCGCGGCGAAGGAGGCGTCTCACGTCCTCGCTGACTGTCGTGCCCGGGGGTATCTCGACGGATCTCAACGCCGTCGGCTGGAACGGCCCGTCGGAGCCGAGCACCTCGACCTGGACGACCGCGGACTCACTGGTCGCGTTGGCGATCACCAGATGACGTTGCCCTCGACCCCTGACCACCGGGTTGACCACCACGTCGGTTGCCGGCTCCGATGTCGGGGCGAGCCATTCGAGGCCGGACGGAGTCAGGCCGTTGCGCACGGAGGTCTCGACCCCGGCGACGACCAGACCCGAGGTGGCGACCACGCCGACGGTGAGGGCGTCGACGCCGGGCGCGAACGTCGCGAGGCTCAGCTGGCGGGTCGTTCCGGGGGCGATCGCGATCCCGCGCCGTCCCACGGCGTCGACCGGCCCGTTCGGTCCGAACAACCGGAGGTCGACCACCGCGACGGTCGACGCCGGGTTGGTGACGACCAGCCGGCTCGTGGTCCCGACGCTCGTGTCGACGGGTTGGAACCACCAGTGCCGCCCTGGTGCACCACATGGAGCCACCGTCAGGCCCCGGCGCGTCTTGCTGGCTGCCGTCCACCAGCGCAGTGCCGCCACCCCTGGCGCCCGGTCGCCCGTTGCGACGACGTCGAGCGGCACGTTCGGGTGTCGGGGGTACCCGAGCATCTGCTGAGCCGACGTGAGCCGCGCCGACACCCGGGCGCCCGACGACGCTGTCGGAGCGATCGTGAGCGAACCCGCGCCGGAACGGCCCACCGACGAAGGCGACCCGGCGAGCACCCGAGCGGTGTCTGCCCAGACGGCGGGTGGACACGTCAGCACACCGTGGTGGACCGGTCCGGTCTTGCTGCCGGGCGGCGAGGTCACGACCCGGTGGTCACCTGATCCGGCGACGACGGCCAGCACCGACACGACGAGCGCGGCGAGGATGACGATCCCCCGTCTCACGATCGTGCTCCGTGCCGCCGCCGCAACCCCGGTCCGATCATGACCACGAGGACCGCCAGGACGGCGCCCTGCGCGGCCAGCCGGTGGGCTCGAGCAGTGCCGTCGATGGGCCCAGGTGAGGCCGGGACGGGCACGCTCAGCTGCCAGATCTCGAGGTGCGGGACGTCGGAGCCGGTACGGGCCAGTCCCGGGACCTGGTCGACGGTCGACAGCAGGCCGGGTCCGGCCGGACGTTCGACGGCGACATATCGGATCCGGCTTCGGGCCAGGCGTTTGGCCACGCCGGTCCGCTCGCCGGTGACGAGGTCGGTCACCAACGGTTCGAGCCTCGACCCGGACGACGTCTGGACCGAGTCGTCGCCGAGCCGGTCTCCGTCGCCGGACACCAGGTCGTACCCGATGCCCCGTCCCTCCCGTCCGACGACGAGTACCCGGGTGTGGTCGGAGATCGCCTGCTGGATGTACGCGGGAACGTCGAGCGCCGGTGCCCGACTCAGGGTTCCGTGGGGAGCCGTCACGACCCACCAGCCGAGGCCGAGGACGGGCGTCAGTACGGCGAGCCCGATGGCGATCGGCGAGACTAGCTGCCGCCAGCCGAACGACGCGCCGGCCACCGATCCGGCGAGCCCGTCGGCAGCGATGCCGACCGCCGCGATCAGCGCGGCAGCCGTCACCACGACCGGAACCCCTACCCACGCGACCACGTCGGGTCCCAGCCCGCTGTCGACCGGACTGCGCAGCATGACGACGCTACCGAGCAGTCCGGTCGCCGCCACCCACCAACATGCCGTCACCCGGTTGCGTCGGTCTGCTCGCAGCAGCGCGGCGAGTCCAGCCAGGACGGTACCGATCCCGAACCAGGTCGGAGCACTGCCCGGTGCGCCGACCCTGCCGAACGGCCAGTACCAGCCGGGCGCGGAGTGCTGCTGGTGCGCCACGTCGACCGGTCCGGCCTCGAGCAGAAAGAGGTGCGGATGCCCGAGCACCTCCCAGGCCCACGGCAGCAACGCGAGAGCCGGGACGAGGACCGCGACCATGACCTGCGCGGCACGCCTTGGATCGCGCCCGAGGAGTGCCCGCCCGACCAGGACGGCTGCACCGGCACCGGCCAGCAGCCAGATGACCGGCGTGAACGCGACCAGGACGCTGAGCACGAACCCGGCCATGGCCACGTTCCGCCACCGTGGACCGGTGGCGCGCAGCAGGGGCGCACCGGCGAGAACCAGCCACGGTAGCCCGATCGTGGTGGCAACGGTGCCGACCCGTCCCGCTCCCACGGCACCGGTGACCGCCGGGAGCAGTCCGTAGCTGACGGCCATGAAGGTCCTGGCGGAGCGTGACGTGACCAGCCGCCCGGACGCGACGAAGGCGCCGAACGCCGCAAGGGGTACAGCGAGCAACATCAACACGTCCATCACGAGCCACGCCTTGCCGAGCAGCACTGCCCCGACAACCGCAAGCACGGCGACGTACGCACCGGTCGGCTGGTCGCTTCCGGCGCCGACGTCGTGATGCGGTTCGGCGTAGAGCGTCCACCACCGACCCGCGCCGTCGGGTGCCGGAAGCAGACCGCCCCCTTGCAGGAGCTGAGAGCCCCACAGGCCGCGGTTCGCCAGGAACGAACACACCGTCAATACCGTGAGCATGGTCAGCAAGGGATGCCGCCCGACCGCGCCGCGCCAGCCGGACCGATCGGCGGCGGACCTGTCAACGCCGTAGCCGCGTCGGCGAAGCTCCCCGACACTCTCGACGAGGCGCACGAGCAGGGCGTCGAGCGACTCCCGGTAGGGCGCGGACCAGCTCGGCCGCAGCGAACGGATGTGCTCTCGGTCGCCGTCCCGTAACGGGGACCGGGCCCGGCGAGCCCGAAAGATCCGGTCCGGCCGCCCGATGACCGCCGCTACGGCGATGATCTCGTCGTACGCCACACCCGGCAGCTTGCCGACGGCGAACCCCACCGCCCGCAGCACGGACTCGACAGCCAGCCGGACGCCGCCGACGACCATCGCCGGGACGGATGCGTTCGCGAGGACCGCGGTCAGAGCGGCCTGCCGGTCGGCGCGGTGCGGCCTGCGGTGGGTGTTGGCGATGGGGCGTACGCCCCGCGATGCCGCCTCGGCATGGAAGATGACGGCGGCCGGCGTCACCGTGACCCGGAAGCCTGCCTTCGCAGCCCGCCACCCGAAGTCGACATCGTCGCGAAACAACGGGAACCGGCGGTCGAGCCCACCGAGCCGGTCCCAGACCTCGCGACGGATGAGGGCGCCGGCGGTGCTGACGGCGAGGACGTCACGCGGCTCGTCGTGCTGACCTTGGTCGTACTCCCCCGCGTCGAGATTGGTCACCCGCCGGCCCGTCCCCGCAATCGACACACCCACCTCGAGCAGCCGTTGACCGCGGGGCCAGGCCCTGATCTTCGGGCCGGTGACCGCGATCTCGACGTCGGCGTCGACCGCCGCGAGCAGGGCCTCCAGTGCGCCTGGAGCCGGGGAGCAGTCGTCATGCAGAAGCCAGATCCACTCGATCGCGGCCCCCGCCGGTGGGAGGTGGTCGATGCCCGCCTGGACGGCGGCACCGAAGCCGGTCTCCCGCGGCATCGTGACGACGTGGTCGACGAGACCCGAGTCGGCGAGCAGCTGCGGCGATCTGTCGGAGCTGCCCGTGTCGACCGCGATCACCCGATCCGGTCTCCTGGTGGATGCGTCCAGCGCAGCGAGGAGCACCGGGAGCCACCGCGCGCCGTCGTGGCTGACGACGACGGCCGTCACCCGATGGGCGCTCATGGGGCGGTGGTGACCTCTAGCCGGTTGGGGACACGGAACATCCGCCGCCTCACAGCGGCCCGCCCACCCTAACTGCTCGCCGCAGCGGGTCTCAGATCGCGCGCTTCTTCAGCTTGCGACGTTCACGCTCGGACAGTCCACCCCAGATCCCGAACCGTTCGTCGTGGGCGAGTGCATAGTCCAGGCACTCCGAGCGGACATCGCAGGTAAGGCAGACCTTCTTCGCCTCCCTGGTGGAACCGCCCTTCTCGGGGAAGAACGCCTCCGGATCGGTCTGCGCGCACAGAGCGCGCTCCTGCCATCCCAGCTCCTCGGCTTCGCCGTCGAGCACGTACAGCTCGTTCACGGTGCGCCTCCTCGACCCAATGTCTACGACGTCTCGATCGCGCCGTTTGAGGAAATTACATGCCTGTTATTCGCCCGCGTCAAGTCCATGCACAAAAAAAGATCGCGACACGCCGACGCATTGCTTGCGTCGGGGCGAGACGACCGCCCCGGGTCAACCGGGGGCGGTCGCTGTGGTCGGGGCCGTTCGTGGCCCGAAGCTCACTGGTTCGGCTGCTGCCACCAGCCACCGGGAGGCGGCTGCTGAGACTGCTGTTGCTCGTCCGGGGCCGGCGGGGTCTCCGCCGGAGGGGTGACCGGAGCGGGCGGCGGGGCAGCGGCGGGGTCGGCCGGCTGGCCCCAGGACTGCGCCGGCTGATGCTCGGGTGGCGGCGGGGCTGGCGGCTGCTCCCAGCCACCCGCGGCCGGACCTCCGGCCGGAGCGGTCCAGCCCTGCTGCTGCGGCGGCTGCTGACCCCACCCCTGCTGCGGCTGCTGACCCCACCCCTGTTGTTGCTGTCCCCACCCCTGCTGCGGCTGCGGCTGCTGCCAGGAAGCAGCCGCCGGCTGACTGGCCGGCAGTGACTGGAAGACGGTGAACACGTAGAACAATGCGACCCCGAGGAAGATCAGCAGGCCGAGCATGAGCAGCGTCCCGACGATCTTGCCGGCACCTGGGATGCCCGCGAAGGCGCCGACCGCACCGACCTCGGAGTCCTTGGCACCCAACGACGCCAGCAACGCGATGATGCCGAGCAGCGCGCACAGGCCACCGATCCCGAGTGCGGCGTACACGATGATGCGGGCGTTCTTCGTCGCCTCGCCGACCGCGGTCACCACGGCGACGGCGCCGACCAGGCTGAGCGCCACGACCGGGCTGAGGAAGAGATGGCCGCCGAGAGCCGACTTGAGGGAGAAGCCCACGCCCGGACCGTAGTCCTTGAACAACAGCGAGAGGGCGCTGATGAACCACAGCACGGCGACCGCGAGCAGCGCAAACGAGAAGATCTCTCGATTCTTCTTGAACGATTCGGAGGACACGTTGAAACCCCCATCTGGGTACGGGCTGACGCGCTTAGCCTGCCACATCCTCGGGGCCATGCGCACGGTGGACGCGGCTGACTCCCCCGCAACCGCGACCGCGTGCTCTTGCCACACTGGACCGCGTGCGTATCACCGTGCTGTCCGGAGGCGTCGGCGGCGCCCGCTTCGTCCGCGGGCTGCGAGCACTCGACTCCGCCGACGACATCACCGTGATCGCGAATACGGCCGACGACATCTGGCTCTTCGGTCTCAAGATCTGTCCCGACCTCGACAGCCTGATGTACACGCTCGGCGGCGGCAGTGACGACGACCGCGGCTGGGGACGGTCGAAGGAGACATGGAACGTCAAGCGGGAGCTCGCCGCGTACGGCGTCGAGCCGTCCTGGTTCGGGCTCGGCGACAAGGATCTCGCGACCCACGTCGTCCGAACCCAGATGACGAACGCCGGGTACTCCCTGTCGGAGGTCACCGCCGCGTTGTGTGCGCGGTGGGAACCAGGCGTCCGGCTACTGCCCATGAGCGACGACCGGGTCGAGACCCACGTCGTCGTCGACGACCCGAGCGAGCCGAGCGGCCGCCGGGCCATCCACTTCCAGGAGTACTGGGTACGCCTTCGGGCAGCCGTCCTCGCCCGTGGCGTCGTCCCGGTCGGGATCGACGACGCATCGGCGGCACCCGGCGTCGTGGACGCGGTGTTGGACGCCGACGTCGTCGTGTTCGCCCCGTCGAACCCGGTTGTGTCGATCGGGACGATCCTCGGCGTCGCCGACGTGGCGGCGGCCGTGCGAGCGGCACCGGCACCCGTGGTGGGGCTCTCTCCGATCGTGGGTCCCGGTCCCGTGCACGGCATGGCGGACGCGATGTTGGCGGCGATCGGGGTGGATGTGACGGCCGCGGCAGTGGCGGCTCACTACGGGGCTCGAAGCAGAGGTGGTTTCATCGACGGCTGGCTGGTCGACATCCGTGACGGCAGCCAGCTCGACACGATCAGGTCCGCCGGTATCGAGCCCCGAGCAGTGCCGCTGCTGATGACCGACCCGCAGGCGACGGCACGGATGGCGGCCGCCGCCCTGCAGCTCGGCGCCGACCTCCGATGACCGGGCGGCTGGAGGTCACCACGCGTCGCTGGCCGCGGGTGGTGCCCGGAGACGACCTGGCGCGGCTGCTCGTGGACAGCGGCAGCGACCTCTCGACAGGCGACGTGGTCGCGATCACGAGCAAGGTCGTCAGCAAGTCGGAGGGTCGGTACGCTCCAGCCGACCGTGCGCACGCGATTGCAGCGGAGACCAGGCGCGAGGTGGCACGTCGGGGTCCGTTGGTCGTCACCGAGTCACGTCACGGGATCGTGCAGGCCAACGCCGGCGTGGACAGTTCGAACGTCGAGCCGGGCTCGCAGCTGATGCTGCCCGTCGACCCGGACTCCAGTGCACGCAAGCTCCGCCGACGGCTGCTCGAGCTCACCGAGCAGAATGTCGCGGTCGTCGTCACGGACACCATGGGCCGGGCCTGGCGGCTCGGCCACGTCGACCAAGCCGTCGGCTGCGCCGGAATGGACCCGCTCGTGGATCTCGCCGGAGTCGTGGACCCGTACGGCAACCGGCTCGAGGTGACGATGCCCGCGATCGCCGACGAGGTCTCGGCCGCTGCCGACCTGGCGAAGGGCAAGACGACCGGCTGCCCGGCAGCCGTCGTCCGGGGGCTCGGCCACCTGGTCCTGCCGCCCGGCGAGGACGGGCCGGGTGCGAGCGCCCTGCACCGCCCACCCGGCAGCGACCTCTTCGGGTGGGGTGCACGCGAAGCCGTCCTCGCGGCCCTGCGCCGGGGACCGGACGACCTCGCCCACTTCGCCGTCCCCGACGCCGACGACGTACGGTCCGTGCTGTTGCTCGTCGGCGCTCTTCCGGAGGGTGTCCGGCTACGAGTCGAAGGTGACCGGGTCGCGGTAGGGCTACGTAAGGGAGCCTCGCCGCTCGAGGCGGGGCGGGTCGTCGAACGACTGGTGACCGCGCTCGCGGCCCATCGGCTGCAGACCGACGTGGACACCGACGGTGCTCTCGATCGGGACGCGATCTGGCAGACGGTAGCCGTCGTACGGCTCCCCGTTGCGTACACTCTCAGCGATCCCGGCCGCTGACGCGGCACAGTCTCGACCGAAGGGAATGAGTGTCCTGGTGGGGAAGTCGAGCTCCAACCGCGACCATCGTGCCCGCCTCGAACAGGTGCGACGCGAGCAGCGGGCGCAGGAACGTCGGCGCACCATGATCCTGGCCGCCGTGGTCGGGGTCATCATCCTCGCCGTGGTCGGAGCGACGGTCTTCAAGCTGGTCAAGGACCACCAGGACGCCGAGACGCTGAAGAACACGGCGGTCGCCGACCTCGGGGTGACGTCCGCGGCGGCCGGATGCTCACCGGAGCAGAAGGTCGACGGAACCGGCACCGGCCAGCACCTCGACGGCCAGCAGATCAGCTACGACGTGTCGCCACCGTCCCACGGGCCGCACTGGTCGAACCCCGCCGACATCGGCATCCACTTCTACGACCGTTCAGACCGCCCGGAGGTCGAGCGACTGGTGCACAACCTCGAACACGGCTGGACGATCGTCTGGTACGACGACACCGCGGCCAAGGACAGCGCGGAGATGGCCGTGCTGCACAGGCTCGGCAGGGTGTACGACACACATGGGCAGGATCCGAGATACAACCTGATCATCGCACCGTGGGAGAGCACCGACGGCAAACCGATGCCGGCCGGCAAGCACATCGCCTTGACACACTGGTCTGTCGGCGGTCACTGGCGGCAGCCGAACCCGAAGAGCGTCGGCGTGAGCGTGTATTGCACCACCTTCTCCGGACCACGCCTGGACGCCTTCCTCAAGCAGTATCCGTACGACGACGCCCCGGAGGGCTTCCTCTGGCACCAGTAGGTGCCCGACGCGGAAGACCGACGACAGTGAACCGCTGCGACCACCGCGAGTGCGCTCACCCGGACAAGGAGCGCTTCCTGACGCTCGCCACGTTGATCACGTTCGTCCGGACCACGGCCACCGTTGCGCTGGCGCTCGAGGCCGCCCGTGAGCGCTCATTGGCACTGCTGCTGTGGGCGCTCGGCATCTACTGGGTGCTCGACATCGTCGACGGCATGGTCGCCCGCGCAATGGACCAGGAGACCCGGATCGGTGCCGTCATCGACATCATGTGCGACCGGATGTCTGCGGCTTGCTTCTACCTCGGTTACGCGTGGTACGAGCCGACGATGGTCGCTCCGGTCGGGATCTACCTCGCCGAGTTCATGGTCGTCGACTTCTTTCTGTCGCTCGCGTTCCTCGCCTGGCCGATCTCGAGCCCGAACTACTACTACGTCGTCGACCGCCGGATCTGGTGGTGGAACTGGTCAAAGCCCGGGAAGGTGGTCAACAGCGCGTTGTTCGCCGTTCTCGTCGTGTGGACCAAGGACCCGTGGCTGTGCGGCGCTGTCGCCCTCGGGCTGCTCGCGCTGAAGACGACGTCGCTCATCCGGCTGGCGCGGATCACGTTGCCGGTACCCGGCGGCTGCGCACTGGATCGTACGAACGATCCGGTGTCATCCACGCGATGAAGGTCTATCTCAGCACATTCCTGTTCGCGATCGCATCGGCACTGTTCCCGCTCCTGAACGTCGAGGCGTTCATCGCCGGCCTCAGCGCGATCAGCCGGTCGAGCGGGCTGTGGAGCATCGCGTTCGTCGCCGGTCTCGGTCAAGCCGTCGGCAAGGTCTTCTGGTATCAAGTCGGCAGGTCGTCGATGAACTGGACGTACATCCGCAAGAAGATGGCCGCACCGGGGTGGAAGGCGCGCTTCGACGCGGTCAAGAAACGGACGGACGAGAAGCCATGGACCGGCTTCGTGTTCTTGTTCCTTTCGGCGGTCCTCGGGTTTCCGCCACTGGCGATCACGGCCGTGCTGGCCGGTCAGCTGCGGTTCAGCAGGCTGTGGTTTTACCTGACAGTCGCCGTCGGACGTACGCTGCGGTTCGCGGCGGTCATCGGTGGCGTCGACTTCATTCGCAACAGCGGCCTCTTCGGCTGAACAGGAGGGTGGAACCTTGAGTACGAGCGGCACCGACCGGACCGACAGCGACCCAACCGGCCTCGGACGAGTCGCGGTGGTCAGCGGCTATTTCAACCCGTTGCACGTTGGCCACCTACGGCTGATGGAAGCCGCCCGTGAGGACGCGGACCGGCTGGTCGTCATCGTGAACAACGACGAGCAGCAACTGGCGAAGAAGGGCATCAAGATCACCGCCGAGGACGAACGCCTCCGGATCGTCTCCGCGCTCCGGGTGGTCGACGAGGCATTCGTCGCTGTCGACACCGGACCAGGCGTCGGAGCGTCCCTGAAGCTGGTTCGGTCCCGGTATCCCGGCGCCACGGTCGTCTTCTCGAACGGTGGTGACCGGCGTGCGTTGGACGACGTACCGCAAGACGAGCAGGACTCGTGCGCCGAAGCCGGCATCGAGATGCGCTTCGGCGTCGGTGGGACCGACAAGGCCGACTCCAGCAGCCGGATCCTGGAGACCCTGCGCCAGCACGGTTTGCGGTCGTGATCGTTCTTGTTACCGGCGGCGCCGGCTACATCGGTGCGCACGTCGTGCGCCTGCTGCGCCAACGCGGCGACACCGTAGTCGTCGTCGACGACCTCAGCACGGGAACTCCCGGGCGGGTCGGTGATGCAGCGCTGGTCAACATCGAACTCTCCAGCGATGAGGCGGTGGAGAAGCTGGAGGCCGTGCTCGCCGAGTATCACGTCGACGCCATCATCCACATCGCCGCGAAGAAGCAGGTCGGAGAGTCCTCGCAACGCCCGGCCTGGTACTACCACCAGAACGTCGGCGGGATGGCAAACTTGTTGCAGGCGATGCAGAACGCCGGCACCGACACCATGATGTTTTCCTCCTCCGCGGCGACGTACGGTCTGCCGAACCTGCGGGACGGGGGTTTGCTGGGCGAGGACATCGGGCCGAGCCCGATCAGCCCGTACGGCGAGACCAAGCTGGTCTCGGAGTGGTTGATGCGGGCTGCGGCGAAAGCATGGGGGCTGCGTGCCGTGGGACTTCGCTACTTCAACGTCGCAGGCTCGGGCTGGCCGGAGCTCGGCGACCCGGGTGTCTTCAACCTGATTCCGATTGCGCTGCGGGCGTTGACGAACGGCGAGCAACCGGCCGTATTCGGCGACGACTACCCCACCCCCGACGGCACGTGCATCCGCGACTACGTGCACGTCCTCGACCTGGCTGAGTCCCACCTCATCGCGCTGGACTACCTCGCCACCGATGACCGGTCGTACGACCTGTTCAACGTCGGTACCGGCACCGGCGCCTCCGTCATCGAGGTGCTCGATCAGGTCGGCCGGTCCACCGGCTACGACGTACGTCCGACGATCGTGGGTCGTCGACCCGGCGATCCCGCGGCGCTCGTCGCTGACGTCTCACGGATCCGCGACGTCCTGGGATGGACCGCGTCATATCAGCTCGACGCGATGATCGACTCGGCGTGGCGGGCCTGGACGCCCGTGCACGGCGACCCCGCAGTCGCTCCAACGTGAACCCGTCCACGACGATCGGCCTACGCTGTCGGTGTGGCTAGTCGTCGTCCACCTCGTCGTAGCCGAGGTAGCGCACCGCCTCGTCACTCGCCCCGTCGAACGCCAGTGCACCCCTCTTCAGCACGATGCCGCGTCGGCACAGCTTCATCACCTGAGTCGCGTTGTGACTGACGAACACCATGGTGCGACCCTCCTCGCGCAGCTCGCGGATCTTACGCAGGCACTTGCGCTTGAACGGCTGGTCCCCGACGGCGAGTACCTCGTCGATGAGGAAGATGTTGCAGTCCGTGTGGACCGCGATCGCGAACGCGAGTCGCATGTACTGGCCGGACGAGTAGTAGCGGACGCTGCCGTCGAGGAGCTCCTCGACCTCCGAGAAGGCGACGATGGCGTCGAACTTGCGCCTGATCTCGGGCTCCGTCATCCCGAGGATCGCGCCGTTCAGGAAGATGTTCTCCCTGCCGGTCAGGTCCTGAGTCATCCCCGCGCCGACTTCGATCAGGCCGGCGATCCGGCCGCGGGTGAGGACGGAGCCGGCGTCCGGTGTCATCACGCCGGAGACGAGCTTCAGCAGCGTCGACTTGCCGCTGCCGTTGAGCCCCATCAGCCCGATGGAGTCTCCCTCGTCGACGGAGAAGCTGACGTTGTCGAGAGCGAGGAATCGCGTGGTCTGGGCACGTTCTCCTCTGCTCATGTTGACGGTGAGCGCCTTGATCGTCTTCTGCCGGCGGATCCGGAACTCCTTGGACACGCCGTCCACGATGATGGCAGTCGTCATCTCAGAACGCCTCCGCGAACCGGCCCTCGAGCCGCGAGAAGTACCGCTGGGCCAACCACACGAAGACGAAGCCGATGACCAGTGCGACCACCCCACGCTCGATCAAGTGGGCCGGCATGGTGCCGACCCGCTGGTCCGGGGAAAGGCTCGTCAACCAGAACGCCCGCTGGTTGAGCAAGATCGCCAACGTCAACGGGTTGTTGGTGTAGATCTCGATCACGACTCCGTGCAGCCGATCGGCCACGATGCTCCATGGGTAGATCATCGGAACCATCCACATGATGACCGTCTGGATCACGTCGGTGAAGTTCTGTACGTCGCGATAGAACACATTCCAGGCCGAGAAGACGAGCGCGACCGCGGTTCCCCACGTGAAGATGATCGCCAGCGCAAGCGCCGCAGCAATCGCTGCGTGCGGGTCTGGACTCCAGTTCGCCAGGAAGCACCCGATGAGAAGCATCAGGTACATCGGGAGCAGGTGGTACGCGGACACCGCCAGCGAGGCGATCGGAAACATCTCACGGGGCAGGTTGATCTTGCGCACCAGCGACGAGTTCTTCACGACCGACCGGCTACCGTTCGTCAGCGCGTCGGTGAAGAACGTCAACATGATCTGGGCCGAGAAGATGTGCAGCGCGCGACCGGGAAGCCGGTTACCGAGCAGCAGCCCGATCACCCAGAAGTACATCACGAAGCGCACGGCAGGCTTGACGTACGACCAGGCCAGTCCGACCAGCCCGCCTTGGTAGCGGACCTTGAGCTCCTTCTTGACGATCAGCTTGAGCAGGTAACGCCGGCGAAAGACCTCCAGCAGACCACCCTGGGCACCCGGGTGGACGAGCGGACCGTGCGGGTGGTCCGGTTCGACGTCGACACGCCCCACCGTTGCCGTCATGCGTCGATCCCTCCGCTCTCGATCTGTGTCCCGTCGGCGAAGTGGGGTCGTAGCAAGTTGTCGTACATCGACAATGCCGACCCGATCGCCATGTGCATGTCGAGGTACTTGTACGTGCCCAGCCGGCCACCGAACAACACATCCGGTTCCGACCTCGCCAGCTGGCGGTACTTCAGCAGCTTCGCGCGGTCCTCCGGCGTGTTGACCGGGTAGTACGGCTCGTCACCGGACTCCGCGAAGCGCGAGTACTCGTGGACGATCACGGTCTTATCCTTGGGGTACCAGTTCCGCTCGGGATGGAAGTGCCGGAACTCGTGGATGCGCGTGAACGGAACTTCTTCGTCCGCGTAGTTCATCACCGATGTGCCTTGGAAGTCTCCGACGTTCTTGACCTCGAGCTCGAGGTCAACGGTACGCCAAGACAGCTCGCCGGCCGCGTTGCCGAAGTACGCATCGATGGGACCCGTGTAGACAACGGGCACCCGGCCGAGCACGTCGTCGCGGAGGTCGAAGAAGTCCGTCTCAAGCCGAACCTCGATCCGCGGGTGGTCGACCATCCGTTCCATCCAGGCGGTGTAACCGTCGACCGGCAGACCCTCGTACTTGTCATTGAAGTAACGGTTGTCGAAGTTGTAGCGGACAGGCAACCGACTGATGATCTCCGGTTGAAGCTTGGTCGGGTCGGTCTGCCACTGCTTGGCGGTGTATCCACGGATGAACGCCTCGTACAGCGGTCGCCCGATCAACGAGATGGCCTTCTCCTCGAGGTTTGCCGCCTCCGACGTGGCGATCTCGCCGGCCTGCTCGGCCACCAGAACGCGTGCCTCGTCCGGCGTCAGATAACGACCGAAGTACTCGCAAATCGTGCCGAGGTTGATCGGCATCGGATAGACCCTGCCCTGGTAGCGCGAGAACACCCGGTGCTGGTAGCCCGTGAATGCGGTGAATCGGTTGACGTACTCCCAGACCCGCTCGTTCGACGTGTGGAACAGGTGCGCGCCGTACTTGTGCACCTCGATGCCGGTCTGCGGCTCGATCTCGCTGTACGCGTTGCCGCCGACGTGATGTCTGCGTTCGAGCACCAGCACGCGGAGCCCGAGGTCGTTCGCGCAGCGCTCGGCGACGGTCAGACCGAACAGGCCCGATCCGACCACGACGAGATCGGCGTCCACACGTTCTCCTGGTTCGGGTCACGGCGCCTGGTGGTGGCTTCACCGGGACCGACGGTGCGCACGGCGCTCGCCGGTGCGCGCGATGAGTTTCCGATACGAGGCTCGGCGTACCCCCTCGGGTACCAAACGGTATCCTCCCCGCACCACGATGTTACGCAAGAACTGCCCGCGGGAGGTAAATCCAAGGTCGCGCAGCCGCAGCTGCAACTGCCACTCCGAACGGAGCACGGCGACCCCGCCGCGGCGGGCGTACGCGCCCGCGCCGACGCGGTACAAGACGAGCGGCTCGGCGACGTTGGCGACGCTTGCACCGGCCTGGATCATCTTCGCGAACAAGAGGTAGTCCTCGAGCATCGGCAGGTCGTGGTACCCGCCGACGCGTTCCACCATGCGCCTGCGGTAGACGACGGTCGGATGGTTGAACGGCTGGTGGAAACGGGAGTACGCCACGATCGACTCCTGGTCGAGCGGTGGGACGCGCCGGCCTACGATGTCGTCGGGGCCGGAGCCGAACTCCAGCAGGGACGAACCGACCAGGTCGATTCCGGACTCCACCAGCGGAATCTGGGTCTCGAACCGATGTGGGAGTGAGATGTCGTCAGCGTCCATCCGGGCGACGATGTCGTGCGCACACGCCGCCATCCCCTGGTCGAGCGCAATTCCCAAGCCTGCATTGGCTTTCAGCTCCACCAGTTGCGTACGCACCGGGCTCTGCTCCAGCAGCCGAAGCAGGCACCCGCTGAGGTCCGCATCGATTGGTCCGTCCTGGACGATCACCACGTCGTCGGGGCGGCGGGTCTGTTCCGCGACGGTCGAGGAGAAGGCAGCCTCGAGGAAGCCGGGCCGGTCGCCGGCCCAGATACTCATCAGCAACGAGAACCGCTCACCCACGCTCGCCTCCGGGATCGCGGGTCGCCTCGGAGATGACGGACCGGGTCTCTCGGGGACTGCGGACAAGGCCGTCGCGCAGACCCGTCGCCAGGCACCGGACCAGTGTCCGCCGGTCGTCGGACCGGGCCAGGGCTCTCCCCCACCGGCGCACCGTCGAGCCCGCGTACACCACCTTCTCGGCCGGAGACAATCCGGATGAGCGGGTGAAGAGCCAGGTCTTGTTGCGCACTTCGTAGTAGAACCGCTCCCCCGGCGCGACGTCGGTTGTGCCGAACGTCACAGTCTTGTGGACCACCCGAGAGGACGGACAGCACACTCCGACATGGCCGCGAAGCAGCCGGGTCGTGAACTCGAAGTCGTCGTTCCACAAGAAGTAGTCGGCGACCGGAAGACCGCTGGCACGAACCGCGGCGGCGTCGACGAGCACGGACACGAACGATGCCGACCGGATGGGGTAGCACCCGACCGCTTCGGCCGCTTCTCGCTCGGCAGCCCGCACCCCTGGCTTGACCCGGGGGGTGTTCATCGGATGGTCGCGCCCCATCCTCTCGTCGGGTGTACCGGGGCCTCCGCCCCACACCACTCGGCTCGCCACCACCACCGGCTCTCGAACACCCGAAGGTGCGCCGGGTTGGACATATCGGCGGCGGACGTCGCGTAAGGCGGTCAGGGCGTCCGAATCGGGGACCGTGTCGTCGTCCATCAGCCAGATCGCGTCGGCGCCGAGGTCGAGCGCGCGGTCGATCCCGATCGCGAAGCCACCGGCTCCCCCCGTATTGACGCGTGACGTGACGACGACGAGGTTGCCCGCCCCGGCAAGCAGGTCCGCCGTCCCGTCCGTCGAGGCATTGTCGACGACGACGATGTCGTCCGGAGGTCGGGACTGTCCCCGAAGCGCCGCCAGTGACTCGGCGAGGAGCGTACGCCGGTTGTGCGTCACGACCACGGCGACCACGTGCTCCGTCGGCACCGCACCCGCCTTCCTGCGCTCTTGTGGTGGGCGTGTCCCGACCCTACGTCAACAGGTCTTGTCGAGGTTGGCGCTGTCGTTGGCGGCGTACACGTCTCTGCTCTTGTGGTGCCGGTGGCGCTGGCTTCCGCCGGAGTCCTTGGCTTCCGACGTCTTGATCGCCGACGACACCATCGACCGGATCTCGGTGAAGTCCGGGTCGTAGCCGTTGATCCGGGGCGGCACGAACGAAACGGTCGTCACGGGCTTGGACCTGGCCTTGTCGGCCAGGCTGACGAACCTGCCGATCTCGGAGGCCGGGATCGAGGTCGAGATCACCTTCTCACTGGCCTTGGCGATCTGGCTGAACCTGGTGAGCACCTTGGCCGGGTTGAGCTGGTGCAGCATCGCGTTCATGACGCACTTCTGCCGGGCCATTCGCGAGTAGTCGTCCGAGGTCGTGCGGCTGCGGGCGAACCAGAGAGTCTGGTAGCCGTCGAGGTGCCGCCGCCCGGGCTCGACATAGCCGGTGACGGGGGCCGCGATCCCTCCGATCGGGAGCCGCTCGTTGACGGTGACGGTCACGCCGCCCAGAGCGTCGACGAGGTCCTGGAAGCCGCGCAGGTCGATCATCACGTAGTAGTTGATGTCCAGCCCCGTCGTGGTCTCGACCGCCTCCTTGGTCGCCTCGATGCCCGGGTCCGCGACGCCGGGGAACCGGTCTGGGTGGTCCGTGGCCGAGGTGTAGATCGCGTTGAGGTAGCAGCCCGCACAGTTGAAGCCGTTCGGAAACGCCGCGTGCATCGCCGTGCCGTCGGGGAAGGGCACGTTCTGCAGGTTGCGAGGCAGGCCGAACAGGACGGTGCGACCGGTGTCGGCGTCGATGCTCGCAACGGTGATGCTGTCGGGCCGCAACCCGACCCGATCTGCTCCGGCGTCCCCGCCGAGCAGCAGCACGTTGTAGCGCCCGTGCTCGGCTGCGGTGACCGTGGTCGACCCGAAGACCCTCGCGATGAAGTCCTTCTGGACCGCGACGTAGTGGCTCGCGAACAACAGAGCGCCGGTGACCGCGAGGCAGACGACTCCGTTGAGCCCGGTCATCGTCAGCCGCTGGCCCTGTGACAACCGCATCGGTTCGCTGAGCCGCCAGGCGTCGATGATGAGGTACGCGAACCCGAGCGCGGCGATGACGAGCGCGAGCCGCAGCAGCCGTAGGAACCACAGCGAGGTGAAGAGCGTGACCAGCTCGGTCCGCGACGCGAGACCGACGGCGACGAGTGCCAGCAGCCCGATGATCGACAGGATCCAGCAGCGGATGGCAAGGCGACCGACGCGCTTGTCACCGGCGGCGAGCTGTGCGGAGCCGGGCATCACGGCGGTCATGGCGAGCAGCGTCACCGCTCGCCGGAACCTGATCCTGCCGTCGCCGATGCCGACCGTTCCGGGAGACGGCAGCTGGGGGGAAGTAGCCGACACGGTGGCAAGTATCACCAGTCACTTCCGTCACAGGCCAGCGGCCACGCCGAGCGACGGCGGACCAATCCGAGCGGTATGGGTCCGGGTAACCTCGGCGGAGTGGCCGGCGAGCAGAACCCGAACGACCCCCGCTACGACTGGTTGTATGGGCCTTCGGGCGACGACCAGCACGGTGCCGGGCAGCCGAGCGTTGCGCAGCGCGGTGCCGGGCAGCAGCGGGACGAGCAGCCGGGCGACGAGCCCACTCAACTGATCCGCCGCGATGGCAGCAGCGCCGTACCGGCGCCGGGTGCCGCCGCTGGCGAGCCCGAGCCGACCCGCGTGTTCCGAGCAGATGGGCCTCCTCGTGGTGGGACACCCGCGCCGCCCAGCCCGATGCGGTACGCCCCGCCGCCGGGAACCCGGCCGCCTCCCGTGCCCAGCGGTCCAGTCCGTCCGCGTCGTCGACGACGCTGGTGGCTGCGGGTCGTACTCGCCCTCCTGGTGGCCTGGGTCCTGTTTCTCGTCGTCATCCCGTTGTGGGCGTGGACCAAGGTGACGAAAGTCGACGCCGAGCCGTCGAGTAGCCGTCCGCCCGAGACACCCGGTACGACATACCTGCTGGTCGGCTCCGACAGCCGGCAAGGGCTGACGGCGTCGCAGAACCGTCGCCTCGGAACCGGCGGGGTCACGGTCGACACCGGCCGAACAGACACCATCTTGATGCTGCACATCCCGTCCGGTGGTGGTCCGACCCTGCTGCTGTCGATCCCGAGGGACTCGTTCGTGAACATCCCCGGGTACGGCCAGAGCAAGATCAATGCCGCGTACACGATCGGGGGACCGAAGCTGCTCGTGAAGACGGTCGAGGCGAACACCAGTGTCCGGGTCGACGACTACATCGAGATCGGCTTCGGCGGGTTCGTGAAGCTGGTCGACGCGGTCGGCGGCATCACCATCTGCCCGAACCAGGCAATCGACGACCCGAAAGCCGACCTCAACGTCAAGAAGGGCTGCCAGCATGCGGACGGCAAGACCGCGCTGGGATACTCCCGCTCGCGGGCGTTCCCGCTCGGTGACATCATCCGCACCGAGCACCAGCGAGAAGTTGTGAACGCGACGGCAAAGAAGGCCGCGAGCTGGCAGACCGTCGTGCTCCCGTGGCGTTACGTGAAGGTGAACTTCTCCGGAGCGGAGTCGATCCGGGTCGGCACCAATGTGGGGCCGATCGCCCTCACCCGGTTCGCGTGGGCCGTCGCACACATCAACTCCGGGAAGCGCTGCGTGGTCCCCTACTCGAGCCTCGGCGCTGCCACGTCGGCGGGATCGGCGGTGATCTGGGACGCCGTCAAGGCGCGCCGGCTGTTCGCCCACATCCGCAAGGACGACACCAGCCACATCCACTGCCGGGCCCGCTGACACCGCCCGGTCTGATGCGGTGGCCGGGACCCGCGGCATGATGGATGGCATGCCGAAACCACCACTGACCGCCCCGACCACCGACCTTCTGGCCAAGCCGAACCCTGCCGTCATCACCACCGTGCGGCCAGATGGTCAACCGGTCTCGGTGGCCACCTGGTACCTGTGGGAAGACGGGCGCGTCCTCGTCAACATGGACGAGGGTCGAAAGCGTCTCGACTACCTGCGTGAGGACCCGCGAGTCAGCCTCACCGTGCTCGATGCCGACGGCTGGTACACGCACGTCAGCCTCCAAGGTCGGGTCGTGGGGGGCGGGGACCCCCCCCCTGCGCCCGAAAACCCACCGCGGGGGCCGCGCGGCACAAGTGACCCCCAATAGAAACCCCCCCGCCCCCCGGGACGCGCCAGGTTGGGG
>JBBSHE010000020.1:0-54377 GCA_038253325.1 Propionibacteriales bacterium | reverse complement strand
CTGATCGGCAACGGCCCCGGTCAGATCGGCATCGGCACGATCGCGCATGCGGGCGCCGCCGTCGGCATCATCGGCGCGATCAGCTTCCTCTACACCGGACTCGGCTGGCTGTGGGCCATGACCCAGGCGCTCCAGGCGGTGTTCGAGGTTCCGCAACGCGAGAAGCGCAACTTCATCCTCACCAAGGCGTACGACTTCGTCACCCTCGTCGCCGTCGGGATCACGTTGCTGCTGTCGGTGGCGGTGACCGGGTTGGTGACCGGGTTCTCTCGCGACATCCTCGACTGGGTCGGCGTCAGCAACAGCCTTCCGGTCCAGGTCGTCCTGTGGCTGCTCACGGTCGGCCTCGGGCTGGCGGCCAGCACGGTCCTCTTCTTGATCATGTTCCGGCTGCTCGGAGATCCGGACCTGCCGAACCGGGCGCTGCTCGGCGGCGCCCTGCTGTCGGCCATCGGGTTCGAGCTGCTCAAGCTCGCAGCGTCGTTCCTCATCGCCAACGCATCCAGCTCGCCGGCCGCGGCGGTTCTCGGCGTCAGCCTGGTCCTGCTGATCTGGATCAACTACTCGTCGCGGATCGCGATGTACGGGGCAGCGTGGGCCGTCACCGCCGCTCGGACATCCACCGGCGTCGTCCAGCCTGACGTCGGGCTGCTTGGCGTCGCGCCCGTGGCAACCGCACCGGTCGGTACGGGGACCGTCGGCGTAGCAGGCAGTCGGACGGAGCACAAGGCCGACGACACCGCGCCCATGCCACCACGGGCTGCCTTCGTCGCCGGGGCGGCAATCGGAGCAGTAGTGGCGGGAATCATCACGAGTGCCCGCGACGACTGAGCCCGAGACCGTCGCTGTCGTCTACCACTCCCAGGTCGGGACCCGGCGAATGATGAGCCCTGTCAGCGGATGCGGTAGTGGTAGCCATGGTGCTCGGTGAACCCCGCTGACGCGTAGAGCCGGCGCGCGCCGGTGTTGTCCGCCGACACCTGCAGGTAGAGGCCGGTCGCGCCCGCGTCGCGCGCGTACGCCGCGAGCGCGGCCAGCACCTCCCGGGCCAGCCCCTGACGTCGGTGCGATCCGGCCACCTCCATCGCGGTGACACCGCCCCAGCCCCGTGCGAGAGCGATCCGTCCGACCGCAACGGTGGCGGCGCCCTCGCGTACGGCTGCGAACCGGACGTGGTCGACGCCGACAAGCAGCCGCCGGCCGGCGGACGGCGTCGGCTCGCCGCGGTAGTGGTAGAGCCCGAGCCAGTCCTCGTCGGGTTCCGGCAGCAGGGTTGCGCGTGAGTCAGCCGCCACCCTCGACGGGGCAGCGACCAGCACTCGCGTCTCGGTGTGGACCTCGTAGCCGCGGACGTCGAGCTCGGCGGACAGCCGATGGTGCGGCTGTTCAGCGTCGGGCGCCAGCATTCTCGGGACGGCGAAGCGAGACGGCAGTGCACGCTCGACGTAGTACGCCTCGACCCGATCCACCGCCCCAGACAGGTCGAGACCGGGGTCGCCGAGCGGCAACGCCGAGTTGCCCCGGCCCGTGAACCCTTCGGAAGCCCGGAGCAGCCAGCGGCCCTGCCATGCGTGCTCCAAGGGCCACCAGCCGAGCGCCATGATCGCCTCCAGCTCGCTGACGCACTCCGGCTCGACCAGTGGTTGCACGGGACCAGGGTGGCATGGCGAGCGCGCGCGAGCACTGCCGGCTTGAGTCGTGGAACATCTCCTCGAGGGGCCTCTCTCGGCACCTGCGCGGGGGCATCGGCCGTACGCTCGACGCATGAGTAGCCACACCGAGTCCGGGCTCCCGTTCGAGGTGGTGTACGGCCCGGAGGCGCTGGCCGACTGGGACCCCGACCAGCAGCTCGGCAGGCCGGGGGAGTACCCGTTCACCCGAGGCGTGTACCCGTCGATGTACGCCGGCCGGCCGTGGACGATGCGTCAGTACGCCGGCTTCGGCACGGCGCGCGAGTCGAACCAGCGTTACCACCAGCTGATCAACGCCGGCACGACCGGCCTGTCGGTCGCATTCGACCTGCCTACGCAGATGGGGTACGACTCCGACGCGCCGATCGCCCACGACGAGGTCGGCAAGGTCGGCGTCGCGATCGATTCCATCGAGGACATGAGGATCCTCCTAGACGGCATCCCACTCGACACCGTGTCGACGTCGATGACGATCAATGCGCCGGCGTCGTTGCTCATGCTCCTTTACCAACTGGTCGGCGAGGACCAGGGCGTTCCAGGGTCGAGCCTGACCGGTACGACTCAGAACGACGTGCTCAAGGAGTACATCGCCCGCGGTACGTACATCTACCCGCCGCAGCACTCGCTGCGTCTGACCACCGACATCTTCCGCTACTGCCGGACCGAGATGCCTCGATGGAACACGATCTCGATCTCGGGCTACCACATGGCCGAGGCCGGCGCGACGCCCGCGCAGGAGGTCGCGTTCACGTTGGCGAACGGCATCGAGTACGTCCGGGCTGCGATCGCGTCCGGGCAGGATGTGGACGAGTTCGCTCCACGGCTCGCGTTCTTCTTCGTCTCGCGGACGACCTTGCTGGAGGAGGTGTCGAAGTTCCGCGCGGCGCGTCGAGTCTGGGCACGGGTGATGCGCGAGGAGTTTGGAGCCAAGAACCCGAAGTCGTTGATGTTGCGGTTCCACACCCAGACCGCCGGCGTCCAGCTCACTGCACAGCAGCCGGAGGTAAACCTGGTCCGGGTCGCCATCCAGGGTCTCGCCGCCGTCCTCGGCGGAACTCAGTCGTTGCACACGAACTCGTACGACGAGGCGATCGCTCTGCCCACCGAGAAGGCCGCGCGGCTTGCGCTTCGGACCCAGCAGGTGCTCGCGTACGAAACGGACGTGACGAAGACCGTCGACCCGTTCGCCGGGTCGTACGCGGTCGAGTCGCTGACCGAAGACCTCGAGGAGGAGGTCGTCGACCTGATGACGTCGGTAGAGAACTTCGGCGGCGCGGTGGCGGCGATCGAGAAGGGGTACCAGAAGAACGAGATCGAGAAGTCGGCGTACCAGATCGCCCAGGAGATCGACAGCGGGGAGCGGACCATCGTCGGCCTCAACCGCTTCAGGCTCGACGTGGAGGACCCGTACGAACCGCTCCGGGTCGATCCCGCGATCGAGAAGCAGCAGCACGAGCGTCTCGCCGCGTTGCGGGCCGGACGTGATCAGGGCGACGTGGACCGGCGCCTGGATGCGCTGCGGTCGGCCGCGCAGGGCGGCGACAACGTGCTCTATCCCATGAAGCGGGCGCTCGCGGCCCGCGCGACCGTCGGAGAGGTCTGCGACGCCCTGCGGGAGGTCTGGGGCGTCTACCAGCCGCCCGACGCGCTCTGACGACGCGTCCCGATCCAACGGCTGAAGATCTGAGCCGAATACGGTTCAATTCGTCAGCCGATCTTCGATGACGCCCAGCGGGGCTTCTACGGCTGACGCTTAGGATGAGGGGGTGCTGGTTTCGGGCGAGTGGTCGGATATCGACCTCGTCGTACGCCGGCTGGTCCCCGAGCTGGTCGCGTTCCGTCGGGACCTGCACCGCCACCCGGAGCTCGGCTGGGCCGAGACCCGAACCACTGCCCGGATCGTCGAGCGCCTCGCGACCGCGGGTCTGACGCCGCGGATCATGCCACGAGGCACGGGCGTGATCTGCGATGTCGGCGCCGGCGCCGGCAAGCCGGCCCGGGTCGGGCTGCGCGGCGACATCGACGCGCTGCCGATCATCGACGAGACGACCGGTGACCATCGGTCCATCCTCGACGGAGTGTGCCACGCGTGCGGCCACGACGTGCACACGAGCATCATCCTCGGCGCCGGGCTCGCGCTGGCCGAGCTGCATGCTCGGGGGTCGGTCGTGCGCCCTGTCCGGCTGATATTCCAGCCCGCCGAGGAGCGTACCCCGGGTGGTGCACTCGAGATCATCGAGCAGGGCGAGCTCGAGAACCTCGAACGCGTGTACGCCGTGCACTGTGATCCCCGGCTCGAGGTGGGCGAGTTGGGGTTCCATGAGGGCGGCATCACGGCCGCCGCGACCCGTGTCCGCGTCGACCTCCAGGGACCGGGCGGCCACACGGCTCGGCCGCATCTCGGCGCCGACCTCGTGTACGCCCTCGGTGAGATCGTGTCCCGGCTGCCCGGTATCCTGTCGCGTCGCTACGACCCGCGGGCCGCCCTCAGCCTGGTCTGGGGACAGGTCCACGCCGGTGCCGTCTCGAACGCGATGCCGCAGGCCGGCTTCGTCGAGGGCACCATCCGAACCCTCGACCTGGTGGCGTGGGAGGCGCTCTCCCATGACCTGCCCGAGATCATCGAGGGACTCCTCGACCCGCTCGGCGTGAAGGCGGAGCTCGACATCGACAACAGCGTCCCGCCCTGTGTCAACGATGCCGGGGTGATCTCCGAGCTTCGCAACCTCGCCACCGAGGTGTTCGGAGAGCGCGTCGTCGCGGAGACCGACCAGAGCATGGGTGGCGAGGACTTCGCCTGGATGCTCCAACACCGACGAGGTGCACTAGTCCGCCTCGGCGTACGTCCGGCCAGTCACGACACCGCCCCCGACCTGCATCAAGGCAGCTTCGACGTAGACGAGGACGCCATCGCCATCGGCACGATGTTCGTCACGGCGGCGAGCCAGGCGGCAGGGTGGCGCGATGACGCCGGTGAGCCGACCGGCAGCGCCGGCGAGCCGGATGACCGGGTAAGGTCACGAACGGGTATCGACGTCTGAAGCGGCACAAGCATCTGGTTCCTTCGCGTTCATCGGAGCGTTAGCATCAACCGCGACGGGGCGAGGCACCCGTGATGAGCAGTTTGAGCATCGCCTAGGAGGCACCGTGAAGAACGTCGCCCGAATCATCGCCGGCGTGAGTGTCGTCGCCCTGAGCGTCGCGGCCTGCGGTAGCAAGCCGAAGGACAACTCAGGACCCACACCAGGCGGGTCGGGTGGGTCCCCGTCGACCCCGACGCAGACGGCGTCGCACCCCAACTTTCGCGCATGCATGGTGTCGGACTCCGGTGGGTTCGACGACAAGTCGTTCAACCAGACGTCGTACAAGGGTTTGACGGACGCCGTGAGCGCGCTCGGCTTGAAGGTGTCCAAGGTCGAGTCGAACTCGAACAGCGACTACGTCAACAACGTCAACGCGATGGTGCAGGCCAAGTGCAACATCGTCGTCACGGTCGGCTTCTTGCTCGCCGACGCGACCCAGGCCGCCGCGAAGAAGAACCCGAACATCGACTTCGCGATCGTCGACAACGCGTTCACAAAGCCGGGCAAGAACCTCAAGTCCCTGGAGTTCAACACGGCCCAGTCCAGCTACCTCGCCGGGTATCTCGCGGCAGGCATGACGAAAACGGGCAAGGTCGGTACGTTCGGTGGCCTCCCGATCCCGACGGTGACGATCTTCATGGACGGTTTCTGGGAGGGCGTCCAGAAGTACAACGCCGACAACAACAAGAACGTCCAGGTCCTTGGCTGGAACGAGAAGACCCAGAAGGGGTCTTTCACGCAGGACTTCGAGAGCAAGACCAAGGGCGCAAGTGTTGCGTCGACGCTGATCAACCAGGGCGCCGACATCATCTTTCCCGTGGCCGGACCGGCCGGGCTCGGTGCTCTGCAGGATGCAAAGAACTCGGGCGGGAAGGTCAACGCGATCTGGGTCGACACGGACGGTTGCGTCAGCGCCGCCGCGTACTGCAGTGTGCTGCTCAGCAGCGTTCAGAAGGGCATGGACGTCGCCGTCAAGAAGACGATCACGGCGGCGGTCGACAGAAAGTTCACCAACCAGCCGTTCGTCGGCACGCTGGCCAACGGCGGGACGAACCTGGCGCCGTACCATGACTGGGACTCCAAGATTCCCAGCGACCTCAAGACCAAGATCGACCAGCTCAAACAGGACATCATCAGCGGCAAGATCAAGATCAAGTCAAAGGCGCAGCCCGCCTCCTGATCGGACACCTCACCGCAGCCGCAGGTTGACCCGGCCGGGAAGGTGCGCCCGAGAGCACGGCGGCCCGCGCTACGGTGAGACGGCCGGCGCGCACCGACGCCGTCGCGATGACAGGCTGCGGTGATCAGGAGGGCCGCCGATGCAGCTAGAGATCCGTGGCCTCACCAAGCGGTTCGGCACGTTCACTGCGAACGATGCCATCGACCTTGTTGTGGAGCCCGGAGAGATCCATTGTCTGCTCGGTGAGAACGGCGCCGGGAAGACCACCTTGATGAACATGCTCTACGGGCTGGTCGACAGCGACGAGGGCGAGATCCTGCTCGACGGCGAGCCCGTCACGTTCAGGTCGCCGGGTGACGCCATCGACGCCGGGATCGGCATGGTTCATCAGCACTTCATGCTCGTCCCGGTCTTCACCGTCGCCGAAAACGTGATGCTCGGCCGTGAGCAGGCCAGCCTCGGCGTCCTCCAGCGCAGCAAGGCGGCGGCGCGGGTGACCGAGCTCTCGGAGCAGTACGGGCTCGCGGTTCAGCCGGACGCCCTTGTCGGAGCGCTGCCGGTCGGGGTGCAGCAGCGGGTCGAGATCATCAAGGCGCTGTCCAACGAGGCGCGAATACTCATCCTCGACGAGCCCACAGCGGTCCTGACTCCGCAGGAGACCGATGAGCTGATGGACATCATGCGATCGCTTCGCGACAACGGCACGTCGATCATCTTCATCACCCACAAGCTCCGCGAGGTCAAGGCGGTCGGTGACAAGATCACCGTGATCCGCCGAGGCAAGGTCGTCGGCACCGCGAAGCCGACGGTGTCAGAGGCCGAGCTTGCCGAGATGATGGTCGGCCGCGCGGTGAGCCTACGGGTGGACAAGGGGGAGTCGGACCTCGGTGAGGTGGTCTTTGCCGCCAACGACGTGACGGTGGTCGACGACCGGGGCGTGACCGTGGTGAACCAGGTCTCCCTCGACGTCCGGTCGGGCGAGATCCTGGCCCTGTGCGGTGTCCAGGGCAACGGGCAGACGGAGCTGATCAAGTCGTTCCTCGGCCTGCTGAAGCCGGCTGAGGGGTCGATTGCCTTGTCGGGCGACGACATCTCCCGACACGGTCCTCGGGAGAGCCTCCGAGACGGGATCGGCTTCGTCCCCGAGGACCGCAAGCACGACGGCTTCGTCGGTTCGTTCACCGTCGCCGAGAACCTGGTGCTCGATCTCTATCGTGACCCGCCGTTCTCATCGGGACTCTCCCTGTCGTTGGCAGAGATCGACCGCAATGCCGAGGACCGTATCGTCGAGTTCGACATCCGGACGCAATCCAGTAGTACGCCGGTCGAGTCGCTGTCCGGGGGCAACCAGCAAAAGGTGGTGGTCGCTCGTGAGTTGTCGCGCGAATTGAAGTTGCTGATCGCGTCGCAACCGACCCGAGGGCTCGATGTCGGGTCGATCGAGTTCGTGCACAAACGGATCGTCGGTGCCCGCGATGCGGGTGCGGCCGTCATCATCGTGTCGACCGAGCTCGACGAGGTGTTCTCGCTTGCGGACCGGATCGCGGTGATGTGCAACGGTCGAGTCGTCGACGTGGTCGACCCAGGGATCAGCCGGGAGGACATCGGACTCTTGATGGCCGGTGCCGAGCGGGAGATGCAGACCCATGGGTGAGCCCGAGCAGGAGCCGGGCGCCGGCACCGACGAGGCGGACTCCGGAGCCGACGAGCCGGACGCCGGGACCGACGAGTCGGGCGTCGAGCCGGACGAACGTACGCAGCCGCGGGCGAAGACCTGGATCGAGTCGGTCCTCCCGACCGTGCAGGTCTCGTTCGCGTCGATCGTCCTCGCGCTGATCGTCGGTGCCGTGCTCATCATGGTGAGCAACGACCACGTGGTCTCGACGTGGGGCTACTTCTTCGCCGACCCGTGGGGAGCGGTCACGACGGCAACCTCCGCCGTCTGGGACTCGTACAAGGCCTTGTTCAGCGGAGCGTTCGGCTCGTCCGCTGCGTTCGGGGGGACGCTCGGGAAGGCGACGCCGTTGATCTTCGGTGGTCTCGGTGTGTCCCTCGCGTTCCGGGTCGGTTTGTTCAACATCGGCGCCCAGGGACAGCTGTTCTTCGGCGCGATCTGCGCGGGCTACGTCGGGTTCACCTGGAACCTACCTCCGGTCGTCCACCTCCTGGCCGCCGTCGTCGCCGGCATCATCGGCGGCGCGATCTGGGGTGGTGTCGTCGGTGTCCTCAAGGCCCGGACCGGCGCCCACGAGGTGATCGTCACGATCATGCTCAACTACGTCGCGCTCGGGATCCTGCGTTGGTTGTTGCTGACCAACCCGTTCCAGATCCCCGGCTCGAACAACCCGCAGAGCCCCTACGTCGACGACAACGCGCTCTACCCGCACGCGGGCGGATACAACCTGGGGTTCGTCGTCGCACTGCTCGCCGCCGGTCTCGTCTGGTGGCTCCTGGGACGCTCGACGCTCGGTTTCGAGATGCGTGCCGTCGGCGCCAACCCGGATGCGGCCCGGACCGCAGGGATGAGCATCTCCAAGGCGTACATCCTCGCGATGCTGATCGCGGGAGCGCTCGCCGGGCTTGCCGGCACCCAGCAGGTGCTCGGGCACCGCGATCCGCTCACCGATGGCATCGCAGGCTCGATCGGCTTCGACTCGATCACGGTCGCTCTGCTCGGACGGGCGTCGCCGTTCGGTACGGTCGTCGCCGCGCTGCTGTTCGGTGCCCTTCAGTCCGGTGGAATCCAGATGCAGGCGGCCACCAACACTCCGCTGACGCTGACCACGGTCTTGCAGGCGCTGATCGTGCTGTTCATCGCGGCGCCGGCACTCGTCCGCTCGATCCTGCGGGTCAGGGCCCGAGCCGACGCCGGCGGGGTACTCGCCAAGGGGTGGAACGGATGAGTGAGGCGTCGGCCACCAGCCCCCGCGACGTCCCGCGTACAGCGGCGGTCGTCCACAACCCGGCGATCCGCCGGGCCCGCGTCAAGGTGGTCTCGATCTATGCAGTGACCGCGGTCCTGATGGTCTGGATGGTTGTGAAGACGGCCGGCGGCAACGTGCAGTTCCAGCCGACCAGCCCGTTCGACGCGAACCAGATCTCACCGATCGACTTCCCGGCCCGAACGACGGGGTTGGCGTGCCTGATCGGCGTGGTCGCGCTCGGGGTCGGCTCGTACGTCGTCCTGAGCTGGCTCCGGATCCTGTTCGGCGTGGTCGCGGGGTTCGCGTTCATGCTGTGCTTTTTCTGCTGGGCGTACTCCGGCCAGGAGCAGATCGCGATCACGAATCCGCTGAGCGACTCGCTGAAGGCCGCGACACCGTTGATCCTCGGCGCACTCGCCGGTGCCCTTTGCGAACGGTCGGGTGTCATCAACGTGGCGATCGAGGGCCAGTTCCTGATGGGCGCGTTTGCCGCGTCGGTCGTCGGCACCCTGGCATGGAGCCCGTACCTCGGGATGCTCGGCGCCGTCGGCGCATCTGTGCTGGTCGCGGCGCTGCTCGCCGTGTTCTCCATCAAATACCAGGTCAACCAGGTCGTTCTGGGCGTCGTGCTGGTCGTGCTCGCCGGCGGCGTCACCGGCTTCTTGCTGGACCAGATCCCCGACAACAAGATCCCCGACCTCAACCAACCACCGGTGCTGTCGCCGGTAGCGATCCCCGGGCTCGCGAAGATCCCCGTCATCGGCCCGGCGTTCTTCGACCAGACGGTCCTGATCTACATCATGTACGCCTCCGTCGCGCTGGTGACGTTCGTACTCTTCGAGACCAAGTGGGGGCTGCGCGTTCGTGCAGTCGGCGAGCACCCGACCGCCGCCGACACGGTCGGGATCAAGGTCCGGCGGATCCGCTACCAGGCGGTGCTGTTCGGAGGAGTGTTCGCCGGTCTCGGGGGCGCGTTCTTCACGGTCGGGTCGAACGGTGCGTTCGACAAGGACCTGTCCGCCGGCAACGGGTTCATCGCGCTGGCGGCCCTCATCATGGGGCGGTGGCACCCGATCGGCGCGACCATCGCGTCGTTGTTCTTCGGGTTCATGTTGCAGCTTCAGTTCCAGCTTCAGGTGCTTCAGCGGATCCCGAGCGAGCTGCTCGCCATCACTCCGTACGTCGCCACCGTCATCGCGGTCGCCGGGTTCGTCGGCCGGGTGAGGGCCCCCGCGGCCGACGGTGAACCGTACTCGAAGAGCTAGTTGCCGATGATCGAGATCGATTGGGGAGCGCTGCGTACGGCGGCGACGCAGGCGATGGGACGCGCGTACGCGCCGTACTCGCGGTTCCCCGTCGGTGTCGCGGGCCTCGTCGACGACGGCCGGATCGTGACCGGGTGCAACGTCGAGAACGCCTCTTTCGGGGTGACGCTCTGCGCGGAGTGCGGGCTCGTCTCAGCCCTGCACGACACGGGCGGTGGCCGGCTGGTCGCGGTTTCGTGTGTCGACCGGGCCGGCAGCCTGCTGATGCCGTGCGGCCGATGCCGCCAGCTGCTCTGGGAGAACGGGGGGCCGTCGTTGTTGCTCGAGACGGTTTCGGGTGTCCGCCCGCTGGCGGAGCTGCTGCCGGACGCGTTCGGCGCCGACGATCTCGCGGACCGCAGTGGCTGAGCCGTTCGACGCGGTCGACGTGATCGCCACCAAGCGCGACGGCCATCAGCTTTCGGACAGCCAGATCGAATGGGTCGTCGACGCCTACACCCGGGGTGTGGTCGCGCACGAACAGATGTCGGCGCTGCTGATGGCGATCCTCTTCAACGGCATGAACCGTCACGAGATCGGCAGGTGGACCGCCGCGATGATCGCGTCGGGGGAGCGGATGGACTTCTCCGCCCTGTCGCGGCCGACGACCGACAAGCACTCGACCGGCGGCGTGGGAGACAAGATCACGCTCCCGCTCGCGCCGCTCGTGGCCGCCTGCGGGTTGGCCGTACCCCAGCTGTCGGGTCGCGGGCTCGGGCACACCGGAGGCACCCTGGACAAGCTCGAGTCGATCCCCGGTTGGCGCTGCGACCTGTCGGAGGACGAGATGATGGCCCAGCTCGAGTCGGTGGGTGCCGTGATCTGCGCGGCCGGCTCGACGCTCGCGCCTGCCGACAAGCTGCTGTACGCGCTGCGCGACGTCACCGCGACGGTCGAATCGGTGCCGCTGATCGCGTCGTCGATCATGAGCAAGAAGATCGCGGAGGGTACGGGCGCGCTGGTGCTGGACGTGAAGTCCGGGACAGGCGCGTTCATGAAGGGCCTCTCGTCGGCACGGGACCTCGCCCGGACCATGGTGGATCTCGGAACCGACGCCGGACTGACGACCGTCGCGCTGGTTACCGACATGTCGACGCCGCTCGGCCTCACGGCGGGTAACGCGTTGGAGGTGCAGGAGGCGGTTGACGTGCTCGCGGGCGGTGGTCCCGCCGACGTGGTCGAGCTGACGCTCGCGTTGGCGCGGGAAATGCTTGCCGCCGTCGGCGCGGATGGTGTCGATCCGGCGGAACGGCTCGCCGACGGGTCGGCAATGGACGTGTGGAAGCGGATGATCCGCGCCCAGGACGGCGACCCGGACGCACGATTGCCGATGGCCCGCGAGTCCGACGTCGTCGTCGCGCCGGCGTCGGGCGAGCTGACCCGGCTCGATGCCCTAGCCGTCGGCATCGCGGCCTGGCGGCTCGGGGCCGGACGCGCACGCAAGGAGGATCCGGTTCAGGCGGGGGCGGGGGTCCTCCTTCATGCCAAGCCCGGCGACGCGGTGCGCGCGGGCGAGCCGCTGATGACGCTCCTGTCCGACGACGCAGACCGGTTTACCCGGGCGCGCGAGTCACTGGACGACGCGTACGACATCACGGCGCATGAGCTCGAGCCCGCTTCCGGTCAGTCAGCTCCCGGCCACTCACTTGTCCTCGAACGGATCGCCTGACGGTCGCTGCCGTGCCCGTTTGCCACGTTTACGTGGCAGTGCACACGTGGCCGGCGCGACGTAAAACGTGGCAAATCTGCCATCCAAACAGGCTACCTGCCTGCAAACCCGGGACGGTGAGGCACGGCCGCCGCGAGAGCCGCGACGACGATCGTGGTCGACTGGATCAGCTGACCGACGCGTAGGTGAGGAACGTCTGGAGGTCCGACCAAACGCCCTTGCCGAAGTCGAAGTCGAGGAACTGGTACGACGAGTCCTCCACGGAGTGGCCGTCGACCGCCCGCGGGATGTTGAGCATGTGCTCCAAGCCGGGGTAGACGCGTATCGTCACATCCTTGTTGCCCGCGTGCTCGAGGGCAGCGGTGATCCGTTCGACCGACACATCCACCGGGACGCTGGTGTCGTGCTCGCCGAACTGCAGGAACACCGGGCACTGTATTGACGCGTAGTCGGTCACCGGGTCATGGATGAGCTCGGGCGTCGCCCCGTCAAGCGTGGCGACGAGATCGTCCGTCGAGAGCGCTGGCGGGACCGGTGACAGCATCGGTTCCTGTTGTGCGTACAGCGCCGGCACGTACGCCTGCACGACCGGGTCCCTCGCGAGCAGCTGTTGCGCGGCGGCCAAGGAGCGCGCGGCCTCGGGCGTCGCCTCCCCGGCGGCCGCAATCGAGAAGATCGCGCGCCAGGCGATCTCGACCTGCTCGAGCACGGCGGCGCCGATGCCTTCGTCGCGCAGAACCTTGACGCGACGGTGGACCTCGGACTCGGACATCGTGACCCCGGGGGAGCCGATGCCGACGACGAACGCGAGATTCGGCCGTTCGGCTGCAACCATCGGGACGGACCACATCCCGTTGCTGAAGCCGGACAGCCCCAGTCGGCCGGAGTCGATGTCAGACCGTTCGCTGAGGGCGTCGAGCCCGGCGCGCGCGGCTGCGGCCTGGTCGAAGATCGTCGGCGGAGCGCTCCCACCCGACGCGCCGAACCCCTGCTTGTCGTACAGCAGCACGGCGACGCCGGCTTCGAGGAACGGCCGTGCGAACAGGCGGTAGAAGTCGCGCTCGCCACCAGCCGCACCGTGGACCATGACCGACGCCGGGTGCGGGCCGGGGCCGTGGGGGATGAGGACGGTGGCGGCGAGGCGGATGTCGTTGGCGACGAAGGAGAGCTCCTCCTCGTGTAGGTCCGTTGCCCGGTTGGCCGGACCGAGCTCCATCACTCGTCCGTCGGGCAACCGCACCCTCGACTCGTCGATGGGCTCACCCCGCCAGACGCGATCACCTTCGGCGACGAGCGCAAGCGGCTTCCCGGCGAGGGCCGCCGGAGCGTACGTCAAGAGGACCCGGCCGTCATCGACGTCGTACCATCCGGCTCGGTCTGCGCTCGCATTCGGCGTCGGGTGTGCCTTCATGACTGCTCCTCGGTGGGTCCGCGCGCCGGTGGGTCCGGGTACGCGAAGTGGCGGATCCGTACGTGTTGTCCTTCGCCGTCGGTCGCTGCGGCGATCCAGCGGTCGACGAACGCGAGGTACTCGTCGTTCATCGCAAGCAGCTGTCCAGGCGTGAGTCGGAGGTTCGAGCGGGAGAAGAGCGCGGCATCGCGCCATTCGTCGTCGATGTCGTCACGGTCGACGTACGTCCGGATCGACTGGACCGTCCTGGCGAGCTCGGTCGCGACAGCAGCGTGGGCGAGGTCTCGAACCTCGGGTGCCGAACGTGAGGGGTCGTCGTGCGTGATCTGAGTTTCGGTGGGCATCCAGTAGAGCTTGCGGCCGCGCGAGTGTTCGTCATCGCGGACGATCAGGCCGGCGGCGGCGAGCTCACGGAGGTGGTACGACAACACCCCGGTGTTCGACGACATCGCACGCGCGAGCATCGCGGACGTCGCCGGTCCGACGGCCAGCCGGTCGAGGAGTTCCTGCCGGATCGGGTGTGCCAGCGCCCGGAGCAGCGTCGTCGGATCGGCAGGCTTGCGCATATGCACAAGTTACTATGCATAGGAGATTCTGTAAACTTGTCACGGCGACTTGCGTGCGCGTCGAGCCGTGACTACGGCACCAGCACGGTCACCGTCTCCGCGACACAGGCCGGCTTCGCCTCGCCCTCGATCTCGACGGTGGTACGAAGGACGAGTTGCGATCTCCCCTCGCCCTCGTTCACCGACACGATCTCGACGGTTCCCCGCACCCGCGCTCCGACGCGTACCGGTGCGGGGAACCGGACCCTGTTGACGCCGTAGTTCAGCCTGACCGAGACGCCGTCGATCGCCAGCACCTCGGCGACGAACAGTGGCACCAGCGACAGCGTGAGGTATCCGTGCGCGATCGTGCCGTCGAACGGTCCGGACGCGGCTCGCTCCGGGTCGACGTGGATCCACTGGTGGTCGCCGGTCGCGTCGGCGAACGTGTCGATGCGATTCTGGTCGATCGTCAACCAGTCGCTGGATCCGAGCTGCTCGCCGACCGCTGTGGCGAGCTCGTCGATCCCGTTGAACGTACGCATCAGTCGGCCGGGCCACCCGCGACGTACAGCACCTGGCCGGTGACGAACGACGCACCCTCGCTGGCAAAGAACGAGACGGCGTGAGCGATGTCGTCGGGCACCCCGACGCGCTGCACCGGGGTGGCAGCGGCCCGCGCCTTCTTCAGCTCCTCGAAGTCGACGCCGAGGCGCTTCGCCGTCTGCGCCGTCATGTCCGTCTCGATGAAGCCGGGCGCGATCGCGTTCGCCGTGACACCGAACTTGCCGAGCTCGATCGCGAGCGTCTTCGTGAATCCCTGGAGACCCGCCTTCGCGGCGGCGTAGTTTGCCTGGCCACGGTTTCCCTGCGCGGACAGGCTCGACAGGTTGACGATCCGGCCCCAGTTGTTCTTGGTCATGTACGACTGGGTTGCGCGGGTCATCAGGAATGCACCGCGCAGGTGCACGTTGATCACCGCGTCCCAGTCGTCCTCGGTCATCTTGAAGATCAGGTTGTCGCGGGTGATCCCGGCGTTGTTGACGAGCACGACCGGATCGCCGAGGCCTTCGGCCACCGTGGCGACGGCGGCTTCGACGGCCGCGGCGTCGGCCACGTCGGCGCTCGCGGCGAGGACGCGGCCACCGGCGTCCTCGATCGACCGGACCGTGCCGGCGCAACTCTCGACGTCGAGGTCGATCACTCCGACGGCGTACCCGTCGGCAGCCAACCGGCGGGAGACGGCAGCTCCGATGCCCCGAGCGGCTCCCGTCACAACCGCGACCCGTTGATCAGATGTCATAGGACGACCCTTCCGATTTCATCAACACCGTGTCCGGTGCCTGCCGATGCAGATGCGAGGATATCCGCATGCCGATCCTCGACGCGGACCCGTACGTCAGGGCGCCGAAGGCACTTCTGCACGACCACCTCGACGGTGGCCTGCGGCCGGAGACGATCATCGAGATCGCCGCGGAGACTCGGCATCAGCTGCCTCGGTCGGACGCCGACGGGCTCAGGCGCTGGTTCGTCGAGTCGGCCGATTCGGGCTCGCTGGTCCGCTATCTCGAGACGTTCGAGCACACGGTCGCGGTGATGCAGCGGCCGAGCGACCTCGAGCGGGTGGCCCGCGAGTGCGTCGAGGACCTGGCGGCCGACGGAGTGGTGTACGCAGAGGTCCGGTACGCACCCGAGCAGCACCTGACCCAAGACCTCACGTTGCAGGGGGTGGTCGATGCCGTCCAGGCCGGGTTCGACGGCGGCATGGCCGAGGCTCGGGGAGCCGGTCGCCCGATCGTCGTCAAGCAGATCCTCACCGCGCTGCGCCAGGCCGCGTACTCGCGGGAGATCGCCGAGCTCGTGGTGGCGAACCGGGACCGCGGCGTATGTGGGTTCGACATCGCCGGCGCCGAAGCCGGCTACCCGCCCACCCGCCACCTCAACGCGTTCGAGTACCTTCAGCGCGAGAACGCGCACTTCACGATCCACGCCGGTGAGGCCTTCGGCCTCCCGTCGATCTGGCAGGCGTTGCAGTGGTGCGGGGCCGAGCGACTCGGCCACGGCGTCCGGATCGTCGACGACATCACCGTCGACGTCGGTCAGGCCACCCTGGGACGCCTCGCCGCGTACGTCCGGGACCGCCGGGTCCCGCTCGAGATGTGCCCGTCATCCAATCTGCAGACGGGTGCGGCGCAGTCCATCGCCGACCACCCGATCGGGCTGCTTGCGCGCCTGCGCTTCCGGGTCACGGTCAACACCGACAATCGGCTGATGAGCGGTACGTCGATGAGTCGTGAGATGCGGCTGCTCGCCGAGGCGTTCGGATGGGACCTGGACGAGATCCGGTGGGCCACGGTCAACGCGATGAAGAGCGCGTTCCTTCCGTTCAACCAGCGGCTTGACCTGATCGAGCGCGTCATCAAACCCGGCTACGCGGCCCTCACCATCCCCGCCTGACGACGCTTACGTGGTGGTGCGACCGTTTGCGATGTTCACGTGACTCTTTGCCATGCCAGCATGGCAAATTGCCGCCGAAACCGGGACAACTCACCTAGGCGACCGACCATCGGCCATGCGGAGCGACGTCTTTCCCGCAGGGTACGTCCGGGGGCCACGTCCACCGAGACGTTCGGCCGCCGACGTACCCGCCTCGTTCGTGATCGGATCGGCCCAATCAGGCCGGTCGGTAGACAGGACGGCGGCGCGGTCTCGACTGCTCCGCCACCTCTCGGCGGATTCTGGCGACCGTAAGCTGCCAGCGGTCGGGCTGCACCTCGTACCACTCAAATCGCGTCAGGCCCATGCCCATGCCACGTAACCAGTTCTCGCGGCGTTTCTCGCGCTGCAGAACAGTGTTCGGGTCGATTCCACCATTGAGTGCCGGGTCGTACTTCATCCACCCGTCGAACTCGAAGATGTGGTCGACTAACGGAGCGTATGCATCGACGCGCGCCGACCATCCATCGAACTGGAACACATGCTGGAGGCGGATTGGACCGATACCCGCCAGCATGAGCGGGGGACGCATGAGCGTTTCACCGGGTGACTCCGATCCGCCGTCCGCATCGTTGGCGACCGCCCGGATCGTCGTCGACCGGGGCCAGTGCCTGGTCAGGTCCGCCAACTCCAGCATCCGCTGCTTGCTCGCTCCGAGCGCTAGTGCGGCGTCGGCAAAGACGAGGCCGGACGCGTAACCATACTCGCGGGCAAAGTCGATCGCGGTCCGTTCGCGAGACGTCGTGCTCGTTCCGTTCACGTCGACGATGTCTGGCGGCCAGAGCTCGGCGACATGATGAACGACCCCGGATTCCTTTCGCCGTCCGTGAGTGGGACCGTCGCGAGTGAGGTGATCGAGATCATCTGTGACACCGTAGACCGGCAACTCGTAGCTCCTGCCCGCCGAGCTGTGGCTCGCCGTGGCGTCGGGATCACAGAACAGCATCGCTCCACGAACACGGAGTACGGCGCGTTGGACTTCCGAGAGCCGTTCGAACGTTTCTCGCACCGCGAACGCCCCGTAACGAACTCGGACGAACTCCCCGCCAGGAGCGCACAGCGTACGGAAGGCGCGGGGCGAGTACCCCGACTGGAGCGCCTGGCTGCGGCGAAAGACGCCACCCTGGTCGGCGGCGATAGAGGCAAGGACGGGATCCATCCCACCGATGTTCGAGGGAATCCGCGAGCCACGGAATGCCAACCGGAAACCTGTGGACGAAAGCCATGAGCACCGCGCCCGCTGTGGATCCACGCACGCAAACCCCGGACACTCGCCGGCCGGCGGAGTGCCGGCCGGCGGACACACCTCGCACTACGCACGGCAAACGGTCGCCACGCGGGGCGATTCGGGGCGTTCGTGCGACCATCTGCCATGCCAGCATGGCAAACGGCGCCCAGCCCAGCCAGCATGGCAAACGGCGCCCAGCCCATGTCAACATGGCAAACGGCCCCAGGCAGGGGGCCGAGAGTCAGGTGCCGATCGGGTGCCAGACGGTCTTGGTCTCGAGGAACGCCGTCAGGCGGGACATGCCGGGTTCGACCGTCCAGTCCGGCTCCTCGTCGGGCGCACGGGTCACCCGTTTGAGGTTGTCGACCGCCGCCACCTCCAGCGCGACGGCGTGCTCACGATCACCGGCCGCCCCGGTCAGGTCGAGTCCGTTGACGTCCATGTGGGACGCCAGCCAGGGAGCCGTGTCGCCGACCCGACCGGTCAGGATGTTGACCACTCCGGAGGGTAGGTCGGACGTGGCCAGCACCTCCGACAAGGTGATCGCCGGAAGTGGCCGCTGGTACGACGACGTCGCGACGACGGTGTTGCCCGAGACGATGACCGGCGCCAGTACGGACACCAGCCCCAGCAGGGAGGAGCGCTGCGGCGCGAGCACAGCGACGACGCCGGTCGGCTCCGGTACTGTGAAGTCGAAGTACGGGCCGGCTACCGGGTTCGTACCACCGACCACCTGGGCGATCTTGTCGGCCCAGCCGGCGTACCAGACCCATCGGTCGACCGCCTGGTCGACGACCTTCGCTGCACGCCGTGCGGTGATGCCCTCACTCGCGGCGACGTCCGAGACGAACTGCTCACGCCGGCCCTCCATCACCTCGGCGACCCGATACAGCACCTGCCCCCGGTTGTACGGCGTCGCGCCAGACCAGCCGGTGAACGCCTTGCGCGCTGCCGTCACCGCGTCGCGCGCGTCCTTGCGCGACGCGTATGCGGCGTTGGCGAGGAACCGGCCCCGCGAGTCCTGCACGACGTACGAGCGGCCGGATTCGGAGCGCGGAAAGACGCCGCCGATGTACAGCTTGTAGGTCTTGCGCACATCCAACCGCCGAGTGCGTCCGGTGTCAGTGGGCAAGGTAGGCCTCCAATCCGTGCCGCCCGCCCTCGCGACCGTAGCCGGACTCCTTGTACCCGCCGAAGGGACTGGTCGGATCGAAGCGGTTGAACGTGTTCGCCCAGACCACGCCGGCGCGCAGCCGGTCGGCCATCCACAAGATCAGTGACCCCTTGTCCGTCCAGACCCCGGCCGACAGGCCGTACGGCGTGTTGTTGGCCTTCTCGACCGCCTCGGTGGGAGTGCGGAACGTCAGGACCGACAGGACCGGTCCGAAGATCTCCTCGCGGGCGATCCGGTGCGCCTGTGAGACGCCCGTGAAGATCGTCGGGGCAAACCAGAAGCCTCGGTCGGGCAGCTCGCACGGGGCCGACCAGCGCTCAGCACCCTCGGACTCCCCGACCTCCGACAGCTCACGGATCCGAGCGAGCTGCTCCGCGGAGTTGATCGCGCCCACGTCGGTGTTCTTGTCGAGGGGGTCACCCACCCGCAAGGTTCGCATCCGGCGCTTGAGCCGTGCGAGCACGTCGTCATACACGCTCTCCTGGACCAGCAACCTCGACCCGGCGCAGCACACGTGTCCCTGGTTGAAGAAGATCCCGTTGACGATGCCCTCGACCGCCTGGTCGACCGGGGCGTCGTCGAAGATGATGTTCGCCGCTTTGCCGCCGAGCTCGAGCGTCACCGTCTTCCGGGTGCCGGCGACCGTCCGGCCGATCGCCTTGCCTACCTCGGTGGATCCGGTGAACGCCACCTTGTCCACGTCCGGATGAGCGACCAGAGCCTGACCGGTTGCGCCCGCGCCGGTGATGATGTTGACGACGCCGGGGGGAAGGTCCGCCTGCTGGCAGATCTGGGCGAACAGCAGGGCCGTCAGCGACGTCGTCTCCGCCGGCTTCAGGACGACCGTGTTGCCGCAGGCGAGGGCCGGCGCGATCTTCCACGCCAACATCAGCAGGGGGAAGTTCCACGGGATCACCTGGCCGGCGACGCCAAGTGGACGCGGGTCCGGGCCGTAGCCGGCGTACGCCAGCTTGTCGGCCCAGCCCGCGTAGTAGAAGAAGTACGCCGCCACCAGCGGCACGTCGACGTCGCGCGACTCGCGGATCGGCTTGCCGTTGTCGAGCGACTCGAGCACGGACAGCTCGCGTGAGCGTTCCTGGATGATCCGCGCGATCCGATAGAGGTACTTGCCGCGTTCCGGTCCGGGCATCGTGGACCACACCCGGGTGTACGCGCGGCGGGCGGCCCTGACCGCGCGGTCGACGTCGGCGTCGTTCGCCTCCGAGATCTCCGCCAGGACCTCCTCGGTGGCCGGGCTGATCGACTTGAACGACGTTCCACGGCCGTCCGCGAACGCGCCGTCGATGAACAGGCCGTACGACGATCGCAGGTCGACGATCGCGCGGGACTCGGGTGCGGGGGAGTAGTCGAAGGTCACGGTTCAGTCCAGCGTGAAATAGTCGGATCCGGAGTAGCGGCCCGTGCTCAGCCTGGTCCGCTGCATCAGCAGGTCGTTGAGCAGCCGGGACGCTCCGAACCGGAACCAGTTCGGCGTGAGCCAGTCGTCTCCGGCGACCTCGTTGACCATCACGAGGTAACGGATGGCGTCCTTCGACGTGCTGATACCTCCCGCCGCCTTGACGCCGACCATCCGGCCGGTCTGCTCCCGAAAGTCCCTCACCGCCTCGAGCATGATCAGGGTGACGGGCATCGTCGCAGCCGGCTGCACCTTCCCGGTGCTCGTCTTGATGAAGTCCGCGCCGGCCATCATCGCCAGCCACGACGCTCGTCTGACGTTGTCGTAGGTCGCGAGCTCGCCGGTCTCGAGGATCACCTTGAGGTGCGGCCCCTCGTCGTCAGTAGCCTCGACGCAGGTTTGTTTGGTCGCGACGATCTCGTCGAAGACCAGTTGGTAGTTGCCCGCAAGGAACGCGCCGCGGTCGATCACCATGTCGACCTCGTCGGCTCCCGCTTCGACCGCATCCCGGGTGTCGGCGAGCTTGACGTCGATCGAGCTGCGGCCGGAGGGAAACGCGGTCGCGACCGAGGCGACGCGGACGCCGGATCTTCCGAGCGCCGAGCGGGCGTACGGGACCAGGTCGGGATAGACGCAGATCGCCGCCACCGGCGGGCAACTGGGGTCTTCAGGGTCGGGGCGCCGAGCCTTGGCACACAGCGCGCGCACCTTTCCCGGCGTGTCCTGGCCCTCGAGGGTCGTGAGGTCGATCATCTGGATCGCGAGGTCGAGGGCCAACGCCTTCGACGTCGTCTTGATCGAACGGGTGGCAAGAGTCTGGGCTCGGGCCTCGCATCCCACCTGGTCGACGCCGGGAAGTCCACGCAGAAAACGGCGCAGCGCCGCCGCCGAGCTGGTCGCGTCTTCGATACCGAGCGGCGCCGACGTCCCCGTTGTCACCGGGACGAGTCTAGTGCCACCGGGCCGGGGCCAGTGCCACTGGGACGAGGCCAGTGTCACGGGCAGGACTCGCTCACCCGCGCGTAACGGTTCCGACACAGCCCATCGCCCCCGGTCGCGTTCACACCTACGATGATCGAGATGGACCGATCCGCTCGTGGCTCGCTGATTCGGCGGTTACCGTACCCGACGTCGCGCTACCTCACCCTCGGCGTTCTTGCGCTCCTCGCCGCGCTTGGCGTCTATGCCGCCTTCGCCGGCGGCAGCGAGGCGGTCTTCTTGGTCGTCGTCGTCGTCGTTGTCGAGCTGGTGTGCTGGGTCGCGCTGTTGCGGCCGAGCATCGCCGCCTACGACAACGGACTGCAGCTGACCAACATGGTCCGCGACGTGTTCATCCCCTGGGAACACATCGAGAACGTGCGTGCTCTGTCCACGTTCCAGGTCGTGACGGAGGAACGACGGTTCAGCTGCGTCGGCGTCGTGACCTCGACCCGGGCACAGCTCAAGCAGTCGAAGGCGTACGGCGAACGGCCGACGGTAGCCAAGATGATGCTCGGCACGAAGCTGGCAGGCATGGTGGACGGGCCACCAGAGCAGGACACGGCGAGCCGGACGTTGACCGCACACATCGAGGACCTCGTGCGCGGCTACGTCCACGACGGTCAACGGCGCTGGAAGAAGGCCGGCTCGCCGGACCGTCCGATCGTCCAGCAGTGGGCGCTCCTTCCGGTGCTGGCGCTGCTTGCTGCGGTCGCGGCGATCCTGATCGGGACGCAGCTCAGCTGATCACTCCCCGCGGAGTCGCTCCGCAGCGCGATGGCTCCTGGTTGGATCGCCACTCGGCCGACCGTCACCTGATCGCCAGGATCGCCGCGAGGTCGCCACGGATCGCGTCGAGGCGCCCGGCCGCGGCGATCTGGCCCGCAGCCACGTCGCGGTCATCGCCGGCGACGACGACCTCGAGGTAGCACTTCAGCTTCGGCTCGGTCCCGGAGGGCCGTACGACGACCCGGCTGTCACGCTCCAGCCGGTAACGCAGGCCCTCCGTCGGAGGCAGGCCGTCGACGCCAGCAGCCAGGTCGTCGATGCCTTCGACGGCGAGCCCGCCGAGGACCGAAGGCCGGCGTGCGCGAAGCCGCTGCATCGCAGCGGTGATGGATGCGACGTCCTCGACGCGGATCGAGAGCTGGTCGGTCGCGTGTACCCCGAACTCGCGGTAGATGTCGTCGAGCAGGTCGAGCAAGGTCCGACCCTCGGCCTTGAGTCGGGCGGCGGCCGCCGCGACGACGAGCAGCGCCGAGATGCCGTCCTTGTCGCGGACCAGGTGCGGTGCCACGCAGTAGCCGAGCGCCTCCTCATAGCCGTACACGAGGCCGGGTACCCGGCCGATCCACTTGAATCCGGTCAGGGTCTCGGCGTACGCGAAACCGCGCGCCGCCGCGAGCCGGGACAACAGCGAGGACGAGACGATGGTGGTCGCGAGGACGCCGTTGGACTGATCCGCGGTGATCTCCTGCGCGAGTACGGCTCCGAGCTCGTCCCCACGCAGCATCCGCCAGCCACGTACGGTCGGCACCGCGACGGCGCACCGGTCCGCGTCGGGGTCGTTCGCGATCACGATGTCGGCTGACCGTTCGGTGGCGAGCGCCGTCGCGAGGTCCATCGCCCCCGGCTCCTCCGGGTTCGGGAACGAGACGGTCGGAAAGTCCGGGTCGGGCGCCTGTTGCTGCCGAACGACGATGGGCGACGCGAATCCGGCCGCAGCGAGTACGCGCCGGACCGTCGCGTCGCCGACGCCGTGCAACGGGGTGTAGACGATGCGCAGGTCCCGGGGTGTGGCCGGATCGACGAGCGACGCGACCGAGGCGACGTACGCATCGAGAAGCTCGGGACCCGCCACCTCCCAGCCCTGTCCGCGGGGCACCTCACGGGCTGACGGGGCGGCCGCTATCCGGCCGGCGATCTCGCGGTCTGCCGGCGGCACGATCTGGGAGCCGTCGTCGAGGTACACCTTGTAGCCGTTGTCTCGTGGCGGGTTGTGGGAGGCGGTGACCATCACGCCGGCGACAGCGCCGAGCTGTCGGATCGCGAATGCGAGCACCGGTGTCGGCAGCGGCTCGGGCAGCAGCACGACGCCGAGTCCGGCGCCACGGATGACCTCCGCGGTGTCGCTCGCGAACTCACCCGACTTGTTCCGGGCGTCGAAGCCGATCACGACGGTGCCGCTGCGGACGGTCGCCAGGAGGTACGCAGCCAGTCCGGCGGCTGCCCTCACCACGACGGCACGGTTCATCCGGTTCGGCCCGGCGGCGACCTCCCCCCGCAGGCCGGCCGTGCCGAACTCCAAGGTGCCGGCGAAACGGTCGGCGAGCTCGGCCGCGGCTGCGGGCTCCGAGCGAGACCGGTCGACGAGCGCTCCCAGCTCCGCGCGCGTCTGGGGGTCCGGATCGTCGGCGATCCAGCGCGTTGCCGCCTCGATCAGACCGTCGGGTGGGTGCGGCATGGGATCAGACCTCCGGCAGTACGGCGGCCAGCAGGTCGCCCATCCGGGTCGCGGCGGCCCGTCCTGCGGCGAGTACCTCCCCGTGGTCGAGTGGCGCTTCGGAGATTCCGGCGGCGAGGTTCGTCACCAGGGAGATCCCGAGCACATCCAGCTGCGCTTCGCGGGCGGCGATCGCCTCGAGGGCGGTCGACATCCCGACCAGGTGACCGCCGAGGATGCCGGTCATCCGGACCTCCGCCGGTGTCTCGTAGTGGGGTCCGGGGAACTGCACATAGACCCCCTCGTCGAGTGAGGGGTCGTGCGAGCGGCACAGGTCGCGCAACCGAGGGGTGTACAGGTCGGTCAGGTCGACGAAGTTCGCACCGGCGACGGGCGATGCACCGGTCAGGTTGATGTGGTCGGAGATCAGCACCAATGTGCCGGGCGCCCAGTCGGGGTTCAGGCCGCCGCAGCCGTTCGTGAGCACGACCGCGCGGCAGCCGGCCGCGGCGGCGGTACGCACGCCGTGGACGACGGCCTCGACACCCATTCCCTCGTAGTAGTGCGTACGACCCAGGAAGACGAGCACGTGCCTTCCCCCGACATCGACGGAGCGGATCCGGCCGGCATGGCCGTGCACGGCCGGTGCGGCGAAACCGGGTAGGTCGGTGGTCGGCAGGTCCGCGGCGGTCTCGCCGATCAGGTCGGCGGCCGGGAGCCAGCCCGACCCGGCCACCACGGCGACGTCGTGACGCTCGACCCCGGTTGCGACCCGCAACGCGTCGGCGGCGCGGGCGGCACGTTCGTACGGCGCGGGTCCGGTCACCAGCAGACGGTATCGTCTGGCGCCATCGACCCCGGAACGGGTCGCTACGCTGTGACCCGCAATGAACACTGACCGCTCGTCGCCACCGCGCCGAGTCTTCCTGCACATCGGTGCGCCCAAGACCGGTACGACGTACCTCCAGCAGCGCCTGCAGCACAACACGAAGACGCTCGCGAAGAACGGCAACCTGCTGGTCCCCGGCCGGATGTTCGCCCAGCACCAGGTCGCGCTCGACCTCAGGGGGATCCCGCCCCAGCCGTCGGAGCGCAACAACTACGCGGGAATCTGGCACCGCGTCGTGGACCGGATCATGGGCTCCGAGCTGGACGCCATCTTGTCCTCGGAACTGCTGGCGTGGGCCACTCCGGCCGATGTGGCGCGCGCTCGGGCGGCGCTCGATGGCCGCGACATCCACGTCGTCTTCACGGCTCGAGATCTCGGGCGACAGGTGCCCGCCATCTGGCAGGAGGAGCTGAAGAACGGTGCGCGGATCAGCTTCGACGCCTTCCTCGAGCGGCTCGACGACCCGGGCAACAAGCTCGGGCCACGGCAGGTCTGGATGGGCCAGGACCCACGAATCTGCGTCGAGAAGTGGGCCGCCGAGCTCGACCCGGGCAACGTCCACATCGTCACGGTGCCCCCCAGGGGGTCCGATCCCGATCTGTTGTGGCGCCGGTTCAGCGCCGTGATCGGGATCGACCCCGACGCGTACGAGCCATTCCGCGCCGAGTCGAACGTCGGGCTCGGCGTCTCCCAGGCGGATCTGCTTCAGCGCATCAACGCATCGCTGCCGGTGGACTTCCCGGTACCGGTCTATCGCTGGTACGTCAAGCACAACGTCGCCGAGACGTCGCTCGTCGCCACCGGCAGGGACGGCAAGGTGGGTCTCCCAGAGCAGCACTTCGAGTCGGTGCAGCGCCGGACGGACGAGATCATCGCGTACATCGAGAGTCGGGGCTTCCACGTAACAGGTGACCTCGCTGATCTCCGCCCGGTACCGGGCCCCCCGGCGCCCGAGCCCGACGAGGCCAACGTCGCCCGGGCCGCGGTCAGCGTCATCCGCGACCTCCTCGACCACCTCCGAAAGGCACGGGAGCGTGAGGACGAGCTGAAGGCCGAGCTCGGGGAGGTCACCGGAACGGGTCCCGTGCCCGTTCCGGCCGCTGCCAACGAGCACGAACCGGAGATCGATGTGAGCACTCCCGTACGCGTGTCGAACGACGTCCCCGCAGCGGCGGCGCGGGTTGACCCGCACGATCCGAACAAGCCCGGCGGCCATGCCGTGTTCCTGTACGTGGGCACACCGGCCAGCCCGCTTCCAGGCGTTCGCCCGATGCTGTGGGCACAGGCGCGGGCGCTCGCCGGACAGGGCGTCCGATTGGCCGGCCGAAACGACCTTGAGCAGTTCTACGCCGCACTCGACCTGCGTCACGACGTCGATACCGATCCGGGGATCCGAGCCGAACGGGATGCGTGGGAGGACCTGGCCCGCCAGGTGCGGGAGAATCCGGGCACCTGGCTGATCGCCCACGAGCACTTCAGCCCGCTCAGCCAGGAGATGGTCGACCGCGCAATCGAGTCGTTGGCGCCGGCGGCGGTGCATCTGATCGTCACGGTCCCCGACCTAGACCAACAGGTCGGGCGGGCCTGGGTGCGATACCTGCTCTATGCGAAGGGCACCGACTCGTTCCCCCTCTTCCTCGACGGCATCGTCGCGAACTCGACGGTCGGGCGCGCCGGCGCGTACTTCTGGCTGACCGAGGACCCCTTGCTCGTCCTGCGTCCTTGGCGCTCGCGCCTCCCGGCGGAACAGCTGCACGTGGTCACCGCGCCCGAACCGGAAACTCAGGGCTTCGCCCAGCTGTGGGACCGGGTCGCTGGCGTTCTCGGCGTCGACCCCGGGTCCATCGATCCGGAGCCGGCTCCGGCCGGAGAGATCGGCGTCCACGGTGGTGAAGTACTTCGTCGGCTCAATTCCGCCCTGGCGGCTCGGGGGGTCGATGAAGCGGGTTACCAGATCTGGGTCCGCGACCGGCTCGCCGAAAAGGTGCTCGCGCCGGCCGGGGAGAACCCGTTGCGGCTGCCGGCCCAGCACCGTACCTGGTACGAGCGGGAGTCACGGCTGCGAGTCGATGGTCTCGCGGCCTCGGGCGTCGACGTGGTCGGCGACCTGGCCGAGCTGATGCCATCGGGCGCCACGTTCGACCGTGGCCAGCCCGCCGACCTCACCGTTTCGCAAGGGCTCGACGACATGGTCTCCGCGTTCGCCGATTTCGTGATCTGGCTGGAGCAGGACCGGCAGCGCCGCCGCGGGCTGATGCGGCGAGGCGCCCGCGCGATTCGCGAACGGTTCCCGGCGCTTCGCCGCTGGTAGTGGGCTCGGATCAGCTGCCCGTGCTGCGACACTCGCGTCTGCGTAGCTCGGCGACGTAGTCGTCGGGGGCGCCGGCAGCGAGTGCCGCCTCGCTGACCATACCGAGGTAGGTGGCCGACGGCAGGCCGCCCTCGTAGGCGTCCAGGACGTAGAGCCACGCCATCTGCGTGCGCTCGAGTGTGTCGACGCGCACCTTGACCTTGCGGTACAGCCCGATGTCCACGCCCTCCCAGGCGTCGAGATCGGCCTCGTCCTCGCGGGTGATGTCGTAGAGCGCGACGAACACCTGCGACGTCGGATCCTGGACGACGGTGGCGAGGGCACCCTCCCAGCCGATGTCCTCGCCACCGAACGTGAACCGCCAGCCGACCAGCCAGCCTCCGCCACGGGCCGGTGAATGTGGACAGCGCCGCGACATCCGGGCGGGGTCCATGTTGGACCCGTACGCCGCGTAAAGCACGAGGTGCAGGGTATCGCTACCGTGTCGAGGTGACGCGTGTGGTGATCATCGGCGGCGGCCCCGGCGGTTACGAGGGCGCGCTCGTCGGCGCCCAGCTGGGCGCCCAGGTCACGGTGATCGAGCGGGACGGGGTGGGAGGCTCCGCGGTGCTTACCGACTGCGTCCCGTCGAAGACGCTGGTGGCGACCGCCGAGGTGATGAACCAGGTCGACGAGAGCGACGAGCTCGGGCTTCGCTTCAACGCAGGAAAGAGCCCGGTCCGGGTCGACCTCCGGGTCGTCAACCAGCGGGTCAGGCGGCTCGCGACCAGCCAGTCGGTTGACATCGGTCGGCGGCTCGCCGACGAAGGTGTCGAGATGATCGCGGGGACGGGGCGGCTGACCGGACCGGACACCGTTGAGGTGACCTCTGCTGACGGTGGCCGCTCGACCTGCCTGACGGCCGACGTCGTGCTGGTCGCGACCGGCGCCCGGCCACGAGTGCTTCCCACGGCCACTCCCGATGGCGAGCGGATCCTCACCTGGGAGCAGGTCTACGACATCGACGACCTCCCGGATCGGCTCATCGTGGTCGGCTCTGGAGTGACCGGCGCCGAGTTCGCGAGCGCCTACAACGCGCTGGGCGTCGACGTCGTGCTGGTGAGCAGCCGTGACCGGGTGCTGCCCGGCGAGGACGCGGACGCCGCGACCGTTCTGCAAGAGGTCCTGCGTCGACGCGGCATGACGGTGCTGAGCCGCTCGCGGGCGCAGGCTGTCGTCCGCTCCGGCGACGAGGTCGTCGTCACATTGGGCGACGGGGGAACGATCTCCGGCACACACTGCTTGCTCGCCGTCGGATCGACACCGAACTCCGCCGACCTCGGTCTGGAGCTGGTGGGTGCCGCAACGTCGGACACGGGGTACGTCCGTACCGACGGCGTCTCCCGGACGACGGCGCGCGGGGTATACGCCGCCGGTGACTGCACCGGCGTGCTGATGCTCGCGTCGGTCGCCGCCATGCAGGGACGGATCGCCATGTGGCACGCGCTCGGCGACGCGGTCAAGCCGATCGACCTGAAGGCGGTGGCCTCCAACGTCTTCACCGATCCCGAGATCGCGACCGTCGGCTGGTCGCAACAGGCGGTCGACGCTCACGAGATCAACGCCCGGACGGTGATGCTTCCCCTCGCCGGAAATGCCCGCGCCAAGATGCAAGGCACGCGAGACGGGTTCGTGAAGCTGTTCTGCCGTCCCGGGACGGGGATCGTCGTCGGCGGTGTCGTGGTCGCCCCCCGTGCAAGTGAGCTGATCTTCCCGGTGTCGCTGGCGGTGCAAGAGCGTCTCACGGTCGACCAGCTGGCGCATTCCTTCACGGTTTACCCGTCGGTTTCCGGCTCGATCGCGGAGGCGGCTCGCCGGCTGCATTCCAGGCCGTGAACAACAACGATGTAATTACCCTGGTGTCATATAAATATTTACCCAAAGTAGTAGATCTATTACTCATTTGGGAGCATGATCGTTCCTCGTTGTCACACCAATAACATTGGTCACTCGACTCGCAAAGAATTCGTGAGGTCGGTGACGAGGAGTCCCATGCCGTCCCGCCGCGAAAACGTCGTCCGCCCCCTCCCGAGCACTCTCGTCACGCGTGCGGTCGCGCTCGCAATGTTCGCGTTGGTGGTCGCCATGATCGACCTGCCGTCCCACTCTGCCGCCGCGACGGTGCCACCTGGGGCGATGTCGGCGCGAGCCGCCGCCGCATCGACGGCGCCGCACCCGGTCGCCCCCGTCATCAGCAACGCGCCGATCCCGCAGGTGCGTACGAATCGCGCCGCGGCGGGTGTTGACGGGCTGAGCAACATCTCGGGGACCTCGGCACGCGGGCCGCTGGCCGCGCACGTCGTGCGGACCGGGACGCACGACTTCCAGCTGGTCGGTGTCACCTGGAGCAGCACGAGCACGGCGGACGGCATCATGGTCTACGCGCGGACCCGGACGGCGGGCGCCTGGAGTGGCTGGGCGCGGCTGGGGTACGACCCGACCGACGCGCCGAGTGCGAAGACTGAACGGTCGGCACGTCCGGGAACAGACCCCCTGTGGGTTCCGGGTGCCACCGGCGTCGAGGTCGCCGTATTCACCACGAACGGTCGGGCGCCGCACGACCTTCAGGTGGCGACGATCGACCCTGGTTCATCGGCGGCCGACGCGCAGGTCGTGGAAGCCAGCCGGCGAGCGAACGGGGTGAGCGCCGCGGTCCTGGCGAAGGGCAGCGCGAGCGCGAACGTCGCGACGCCCGGCTTCCCGGGGATGCCGAGCATCATCACTCGCGCCCAGTGGGGGGCGGATCCGCGCCTCGGCGATGCCTGCTGGGCCCCGAAGTACGGCACCGCGCTCAAGGCCGTGATCATCCACCACACGGTCACCAGCAACACGTACACCGCCGCTCAGTCGCCGGCAATTGTTCGCAGCATCTACGCCTACCACACCCAGACCCAAGGATGGTGCGACATCGCGTACAACTTCCTCGTCGACAAGTACGGGAACATCTTCGAGGGTCGGCGGGGTGGCATGCGCCGGCCGGTGCGTGGCGCCCACTCGGGGAACTACAACGTCAACACCACCGGCATCTCCATGATGGGGAACTTCGACCTTGTTCAGCCGAGCACGGCGATGAAGACCGCCTTGATCAAGCTGGTCGGTTGGCGGGTGGGTACGGCGTACGAAAGCGGCTACGGCCGGACGTTCATCTACGACCGGACCATCACTCGAATCTCGGGCCATCGAGACGTGATGTCGACGGCCTGCCCCGGCACCTACGGATACGCGTACCTGCCGACGCTGCGGGCCGCCGTCACGACCTACGTCTCGCGGATGAACACCGCGATCGAGCGGGCCTGGCGTGCCCGCGGCGCCCAGAAGAGCTCGCTCGGGCTGGTCAGAGTCGGGGAGCAGGAGAACGGCACCGGACACATGACCGTGTTCCAGACCGCCCGGATGTACTCCAGCAAGGACACCGGTGTGCGGACACTCGTCAATGGGCCGGTGCTGACCCGGTTCCTGCACGGTCGGGAGATCCTCCACGACCTCGGCTATCCCCGGACGAACGTGCTGCGGTTCAACAACGGCACGGTCCAGCTCGCCCGCTTCGTGAAGGGGAACATCTACTACTCGCACTCGACGGGGGCGCACGTTCTGACCGGTCCGATGCTGGCGAAGTACTGGTCGCTCGGCTCGTTCGAGGGAAGGCTCGGCCTCCCCACGTCGGAGATGGTTGCGACCAGCACCGGGTCGCTGGTTCGTTTCCACGGCGGCTCGATGACGTACAACAAGGCGACGGGTGCCATCACCGTCACCTACAGCTAGAAAGCGGCCGACGATGATGCGAATGCGCGTGACCATCCTTGCCGCCCTGGCGGTGGCCGGCCTCGGTGTCGTCGGCCTCCCCGCCTCCGGAGCGGTGGCGGATCAGGACTATTGGGTGCCGATCACGAAGAGCTGGACGATCACCGGCCACGGGTACGGGCACGGGCACGGCATGGGCCAGTACGGGGCCGAGGGCGCGGCTCGGCTCGGTAAGTCGTACCGGCAGATCGTCGGCTTCTACTACCCCGGAACGTCGCTGACGACGGCCACGGGGCTGGTCCGGGTGCTCGTCTCCGCCGACTACACGTCAGACGTCGTGGTCCGGCCGGCGTCCGGGCTCACCGTCACCGACCTGGGCGACAACACGAAGTGGACACTGCCGGCGCACAGCCGATGGACGGCGTGGCGGCTGATGCCGGTCGGCTCGTCGACCCGGATCCAGTACTACCGGACGTCGAGCGGGTGGCACACCTGGACGACACCGTCGAGGCGGGTCAACCTGGTCGGCGACGCGCAGTTCACCACCACGTCGAGCGTCGTGACGCTGGTCCTTCCGGGTGGAGTCGAACGACGCTACCGCGGTGCGATGCGCAGTGCTCGCCCGTACGCCTCGGCGACGAGCCGCGACACCGTGAACGTGCTCCGACTCGACGACTACGTGCAGGGCGTCGTCCCTGCCGAGATGCCGAGCAGCTGGCACCAGGCTGCGCTGCGCGCGCAGGCGGTGGCGGCTCGCACGTACGGTGCCTGGCTGCGCGCACAGAACCCCGGTCGGTACTACCAGGTGTGCGACACCACGGCGTGCCAGGTCTACGGAGGCGTCTCGGCGGAGGCAGCTTCGGGAAACACGGCGGTGCAGGCCACGGCGAACCGGATCCTCACGTACGGCGGCAAGCCCGCGTTCACGCAGTTCTCCTCCTCGACAGGGGGTTGGACATCCGCCGGGAGTGCGCCGTACCTCACCGCTCATGCCGACCCCTACGACGGGTGGTCCGGCAACCCGATGCACAGCTGGACGAGATCCGTGAGCGCGCACACGCTCGAGTCGCGGTACCCCGGGATCGGGCGTCTGATCAAGCTGTCGGTGACGAGTCGGGAGAACCACGGCCAGTGGGGCGGCTGGGTGCGTCAGATCAAGCTGGTCGGCACCGTGGGCAATGCGTACCTGAGCGGCGACGACATGCGCTTCGCCTACGGCCTGCCGTCCCGCTGGTTCGCGATCGACCCGACGCCGATCATCGCGCGTGCGGCCTCGTTGACTGGCCGGTACGCCGTCGGTCACCCGTCGAGCGGCGGGGAGTACGCGATCGCCGACGGCTCCGTCCAGGACTTCCACTACGGACGGATCTACTGGAGCGCGGCGACGGGTGCCCGACAGCTCAAGGGCCGTCTGCTCAAGGGCTACCGGGCCTACGGGGGCCCCGGGTCGCGCCTCGGCTTCCCGGTGACCGGGATGATGACAGCGCAAGGACGGGGATGGAAGGCCACGTTCGAGGGTGGTCGGATGTGGATGACGCGTTCGACCGGCGCGCATGTCCTGTACGGCGCGATCATGAGGAGGTACGTGTCAATGGGCGGAGCGGCATCGGATCTCGGGTTCCCCACCACCGACATCTACCCGATCACCGGCGGTCAGCGCGCCAGGTTCGAGCACGGCACCCTCACATGGAACAGGCCCAAGAACAAGGTCACGCTCAGCTCGAGCTGACCGCTGAACCGTCGGGCTCCAGGCCCACCGCGGGACCGGGAGCCCGACCATCGGTCGTCGCTCGGATCAGGCTGCGACCCTAGACGAAGATCCTCCAGAGCTGGCCACTCCATGCCGGGTTGCCGGCGAAGCCGGACGCCGGAGCGATCGAGAACGCAGCGACATAGACCCGGCCGCCCTTGACCGCGATGCCCCCAGGGAACGGGACGTTGCGGTAGGAGCGGTGGCCGGACGGTCCGATCTTCACGACCCGGCCGGGGAAGCAGGTCGGGATCTGGCCGAACCCGCACTTGCCGCCGAAGATCTCACTGATGTACAGGCTTCCGTCGGCTCCGCGGGCGACGCCGGTGACGGTCGTTAAGTGCCTCCAGATGTGCACCTGGGTGCCGTCGCGTCGGTACTCGCGGACCTTGGCCTTGCCCGGAATCTCCGAGCTCAGCTGGCCGACGTACACGTGTCCGTCCGCACCCAGGCTGAGGACCGTCGGAACGGGGTCGGTCTTCGTGCTGTGGTCGGGAAGCACGGTCCAGGTCGAGATCCTTCCGTGCTTGACGGTGGCGATGTAGTCACCTGCCGCGTCTGCAACGAGGACCTGGTGCCGCAACGCTAGGACCGAGTACGGGTTGGAGTCGATCTGTTCGCCGTCGGGATTGTGGCGCCGCTCGTACCGCTGGATGTCGGCGACGATGTGGAGGTGGCCGTTGGGCAGCTTACGCAGGAGCTTGCCGCCTTCCCAGGTGGGGAAGCCCGGTACCGGGTGATTCGGCCCTGGCGAGACGACCACGTAGTAACCGCTGCCGGCTCGCTTGCTGGCGCCAACGGCGCCGCCGCCGAACGTGCCGTCCGGTCCGGAGCTGGACAAGACTCCGCGCACGACCACATGTGCGCCGGTCCCCCCGATTCGGATGACGTGGCCGTTCTGGCCGATACAGCTCGGGCCCTCGGGGGTGTTGGAGCAACGGCCCGGGCCCGCGAACCCGCGTCCGGCTACCGCGAGCAGCAGGTCGCCGTTCGGCGTCCGGCTCAGCTCTCGGGGGTTGTTGAGGCCGGTCAGGATCACCTTGTGCTTCGCGAGCTTCTCCCGCAGCTGCCCGTGTGAGCCCGTCGGCGCCCCGCTCGCGGGGATGGACAACGTCACGGCGGCGACGATGGCGGATCCCACCAGGATCGCTCGTCTTCGGCGGATGGACATGGAAACCTCCAACGTTTCACGCTCGGTGTCGGTGATTGTCACGATGGCAGAGTGCATGGGCGGTTCGCGAGTGAATCGGGAAAATAGTCCGTTAGTCGAGCGGTCAGGCGTCCTTGATCTCGCAGAGCACGGCGCCGCTCGCGACCGTGGCGCCGACCTCGGCGGACAGGCCGGTCACCGTGCCCGCCTTGTGAGCGGTCAGCGGTTGCTCCATCTTCATCGCCTCCAAGACGACGACAAGATCGCCGTCCGCGACCTGCTGGCCGTCCTCGACCGCAATCTTCACGATCGTTCCCTGCATCGGCGCCGTCAGCGCGTCGCTGCCGGCGGGCGTCGTCCCCGAACCGCCGCCCGAGCGACGCCGCGGCTTGCCCCGACCTGAACCCGCCGTCGACGCCATGGACAGCCCGGCCGGGAGCGAGACGGTCAATCGCTTGCCATTGACCTCCACGGTGACGGTCTCGCGCTCCCCGGCCGGATCGATCTCGGTCCCTCCGTCGTACGCGGAGATCTTGTTGTCGAACTCGGTCTCGATCCAGCGGGTGTGCACGGCGAACCGACCGCCACCGGCAACGTACGCGGGATCATCGACGACGGCCCGGTGGAACGGGATCACCGTCGGCATCCCCTCGACGGCGAACTCGTCGAGGGCGCGGCGCGACCGCTCCAGCGCCTCCTTACGGTCTCGCCCGCTGACGACGAGCTTGGCGATCAGCGAGTCGAACGACACCGGAACGGTTTCGCCCTCCTCGTATCCCGCGTCGAGTCGGATTCCGGGTCCGCTCGGCGGGCGCCACCTGCGCAGAGTGCCCGAAGCGGGCATGAAGTTGCGTCCGGCGTCCTCGGCGTTGATCCGGAACTCGATCGCATGCCCGGAGACCGGTGGGTCACCGTAACCGAGCCGCTCGCCGGCGGCGACGCGGAACATCTCGCGGACCAGGTCGATGCCGGTCACCTCCTCGGTCACCGGGTGCTCGACCTGCAATCGGGTGTTGACCTCGAGGAACGAGATCGTTCCGTCCTGACCGACGAGGAACTCACACGTCCCCGCACCAACGTATCCGGCCGCTTGCAGGATCGCCTTGCTGGACTCGTACAGCGTCGCGACCTGGCCGTCGGAGAGGAACGGCGCAGGCGCCTCCTCGACGAGCTTCTGGTGGCGGCGCTGCAGCGAGCAGTCGCGCGTGGAGACGACGACGACGCTGCCGTGCTGGTCGGCGAGACACTGCGTCTCGACGTGTCGCGGCCGGTCGAGGTAGCGCTCGACGAAGCACTCGCCGCGACCGAAGGCGGCTACGGCCTCACGGACCGCCGAGTCGTAGAGCTCCGGAATCTCATTCATGCTGCGGGCAACCTTGAGACCCCTGCCCCCACCGCCGAAGGCAGCCTTGATCGCGACCGGCAGGCCATGCTCCTTCGCGAACGCCCCCACCTCGTCGGCGCTGCTGACCGGGTCCGTCGTTCCCGCGACCAGGGGTGCGCCGACCTGCTGCGCGATGTGGCGGGCCCTCACCTTGTCACCGAGCGCGTCGATCGCTGCCGGCGGCGGGCCGACCCAGACCAGCCCGGCGTCGGTCACGGCGCGCGCGAACCCGGCGTTCTCGGCAAGGAACCCGTACCCAGGGTGCACCGCGTCGGCGCCTGACTCCTTGGCGACCGCGACGATCTTGTCGACGTCGAGGTACGTGTCGGCGGATGTCGCACCGTCGAGGGAGTACGCGGAGTCGGCGAGCCGCGCGAACAGCGCATCGCGATCGGCGTCCGCGTACACCGCGACGCTCTTGATTCCCGCGTCCTTGCAGGCCCGGACGATCCGGACCGCGATCTCACCGCGGTTGGCCACCAGGACCTTGGTCAGCTGGGCCACGTCCTCGCTCCTGTTCCTCATCCTCCGAGGGAGTGTAGGGCGATCCGAAGCGTTCTCCGGTGGCCGGGTTGACCGCGGTCCGACCGGGCGGCAAGTTCGAGAGGTCAGGTGCGATGACGGTGGACACGCCGCCGGAGTCCGGCAGCCTCAGAGTGGACGTCGTCGCGGCGTGCGGACCCACCTTGGGCTTTCCGTGCGCTCGGCTGCAGCAATGCGGCCGGGTTTGTCACCTGGTGGCCCCCGCTGTCACACCGGACCTAGACCTAGAGTGGTGCGCAGGTCGTGTCACAACCAGACGTCGAGGAGGCCGCTGGCCGTGTTCGAGTTGTCTCGCGAGCACGAGGAGTTCCGGGGCAGTGTCCGCGACTTCGCCCGAGCCGAGATCGCACCGCACGCCGCCGAGTGGGACGAGAAGCACTACTTCCCGGTCGACCTGGTCGCCAAGATGGGTGACCTGGGGTTGTTCGGCCTGACGGCGCCCGAGGAGTACGGCGGCGCGGGTGCAGACGGGGACTTCACGAGTCTGTGTGTCGCGATCGAGGAGATCGGCCGGGTCGACCAGTCCATCGGCATCACGCTGGAGAGCGCCGTCGGGCTGGGCATCAACCCAATCCTCGGGTACGGCTCGGAAGACCAGAAGCGGCGCTGGCTGCCCGACCTGGTGGCCGGCCGAGCCCTTGCGGGGTTCGGACTGACCGAGCCGGGCTCAGGGTCCGACGCGAGCGCGACCAAGACCCGCGCCGAGCTCGTCGACGGGGAGTGGGTGGTAGACGGCAGCAAGCAGTTCATCACGAACTCCGGCTCGAGTCTGACCTCGCTCGTGACGGTCGCGGCGCGGACCGGTCAACGTCCCGACGGCAGGGCGGAGATCTCGTCGATCATCGTTCCGAGTGGCTCTCGTGGCTTCACCGCTGAGCCCTCCTACAACAAGATGGGATGGCACGCCTCGGACACCCACCCGTTGACGTTCGAGGACGTCCGGGTCCCCGAGTCGTATCTGCTCGGCGCGCGGGGCAAGGGATATGCCCAGTTCCTCGCGGCGCTCGACGACGGTCGCGTCGCCATCGCCGCACTGGCGGTCGGGTGCATCCAGGCCTGCCTCGACATGTCTGTGCAGTACGCCGGCGAGCGGACCACATTCGGTGTCCCGATCGGCGCCAAGCAGGGCGTCGCCTTTCAGCTCGCCGACCTCAAGGTGATGGCCGACGCCGCCCGGCTGCTGACGTACACGGCGGCCGCGATGAAGGATGCCGGACGGCCGGTGAAGGACTTCAAGCAGGCCGCCTCCGTCGCGAAGCTGTACGCGACCGAGTCGGCGGTCACCGCGACCCGGGTTGCCACCCAGGTGTTCGGAGGCTACGGCTTCATGGAGGAGTACCCGGTCGCCCGCTTCTACCGCGACGCCAAGGTGCTCGAGATCGGGGAAGGCACGTCGGAGGTCCAGCGGCTGCTGATCGCCCGCAGCCTCGGCTTGCCGGTCGAATAGCCCGCTTCACCCGTCTTTCGACGTCGGACCACCGTCGAGCCGTCACAAATGTGGTGACGGTGAGTTAACATACATAAGCGCTCAGTAGCCGCCGCACCCGGCGGCTCGCCGTCCACCACGGACCTGTGCAAACCGGTAACCCGAAGGACACCCCATGACCGATCCAATCCGACCGGACGACACCAAGCGCCGCCGTGGCTTCCCCATCCGAATGGTCGGAGGTATCGTCGCGGCCCTCGCGCTCGGCGTCGGTGGCACCTACAGTGCGCTGACCGCGATCACCGACGACGGACCCAACGTGGTCCAGTCCGGCAACCTGGCCATCATCGACAACGACGGCGGCTCGGTGATGTTCAACGTCAACAACGTCTCCTCTACGACACCGAACTCGGTGGCCTGCATCAAGGTTACCAACAGCGGGACGATTCCGTACGGGGCCTTGCACATCTATGCCGACGGCAAGACCGGGTCGTCGCTCGAGACCGACGTCACGATGACGATCGAGCGCGGAACCGGCGTCACCGACCCGTTCCCGGGCTGCACCGCATTCACGATCGACCCCGTGGGTGGCAGCGTGTTCAGCGGCTCGATCTCGAGCATCCCGGCCACGTACACGGCCGGAGTCGCGGACAACATCGCTGCCTGGACGCCCGGTGGGGCACGGTTCTACCGGTTCACGCTGAACTACAGCGGCCTCGCGAACGCCGACATGGGCAAGACGGCCCAGTTCATCGTGCACTGGGAAGCGCACGACTGATCGGCGCCCGGCCACCGAGGTCTGGCATCCGATGACGGTGACGACTCGAGACACACCGCGGAGCACCCCCCAGTGGACCCCCGTCCGCGGGGTGCTTCGGACCGGGTGGATCTGCCTCGGTGTCGTCGCCATGCTCGCCCTGCTCGTCATCGTCGCCGGGCTTGGTTACGGCTATCTGACCCACACGGCATACCGGCCGGAGCTCTCGGGGTCGATGCGGCCGTTGCTCCAGCCGGGTGACCTGCTCGCGATCGAGCAGGTCGACGCCAGTGACGCCGGGGTTGGCGACATCGTGACCCTGCGGATCCCGAGCCGCAACGACGAGCTCGTCACCCACCGGCTGATCGCCGTCAAGCAGCTGCGCGGCGGCGACCTGCTGTTCACGACCAAGGGCGACGCCAACCCGGTCGCCGACCCGCCCGGCATGATCGCGCCGGACGCGCCGGTCGGGCGCTATGGCTACCGGGTCCCCTGGCTCGGGCGGGTCGTCGCGGCAACCTCGGGCACGGTTCAGCGAATCGTGATGATCTGGGTCGGTGTGGCCCTGCTCTGCCTTCCATGGCGCCGGATCGCTCGCTGGCGCGATCGCCGGGGCATGGCGCGATGAGTCGGCGGACGCTCGGTGCTCTGCTCCTGATCGCCGGGGTCGCCGCGGGTGTCCAGCCGGTGCGCAGCGGGTTCGTCCAGTCGACGACCGACGGGCCGAACGTCATCACGTCGGCGACATTCACCTCATGCGGTGTCCCCTCGTTCGCCGCACTCGCAGGCGGCGGCGGAGACTGGCGTACCGCTGGTGACGGTGGCAGCGCGTCGGCAGCGCAGGTCGCGCAGACCACCCGCACCTGGACGGCGGGATCAAGTGTCTGGCTCCTGCAGGGAGCCGCTCAGACGCTGCGGAGGATCACGTCACCGTCAGGAACCCCTGCGCTGAGCTCTCCGATCGTCGGCAGCCGCACCGGAACGACGACGTTGTCGGTCGGGTCGGCGCTCTCCACAGCAGACCTGTCGGGAGCGTTCGACGGCGCCGTCGACGCATACGATGCGAGCCGGATGTGGCTGCTCACGTCCACTCAGATCGTCCGGTTCGCGATCTCGACGGGGGTCGTCGACGTCGTGTACTCGCGTACGTTCACGACAGGCGGCACGACGTATACGGCACAGCGCATCGAGTCCATCCAGGGCTCAGCACTCAGCACCGTTGACAACGACTCCACCCACCCCATCCTCTTGGCGTCCGCGTCAAACGGTCACGCCCCGGTGCTCCAGCGAACCGGCGCCGCCTCCGCCAACCTGATCACGGCCGCTACTGCCGATGCGACGGCAATCAGCAGCGGCGTCTCGCTCACTGGAGTACGCAATCGGCTGGCAATCGCGACCGCCACCACGGTCAGCGAGATCTCGCCGATTCTCGGGTTGTCGCTCACCCCGCTCGTCCAGCTGAGCGGACTGGGGTCCGGGTTTGCGATCACCGACGTGACGACGGTGCCGTTGACGGGGCTCGGTCTGTCGCGCACCTTCTACTTCACCGGCGCCGACACGACCACACCACGGCGCAACAACGTCGTCTGGAGCGCCACCAGCCCGGCGCTGAGCCTGGTGACCGTCGCGGCAACGGTCGTCGCCGGGAGCGCGACAGCCGACTGGGCGTTCGCCGACGGGACCGCGACGGCCGCAAGGTTTGCGACACCGACAGACATCGTCAACGACGGTACATACCTGTACGTCCTGGACTCGCGAAACCAGCAGGTGCGCAAGATCTTGATCACATCGGGCACCGTGAGCGGAGTCGCCGGAAACACCACGCCGCCCAACGTCGCCGACACGAACGTCTCGGGTAGCCAACTCGGCGCGTTCGCCGGCCCGGGCGTCCGACTGCATGCGTCGGACGCGGCACTGTCGCCGAACGGGAGCTTCGACATGCTGCTGCACAACGGCCGGGTGATGGCCGACGAGAACGGGGCCGGTGGTCGTGGCGCGACGTTCTACCTGTACACGACGGGTAACCCGTCACCGGACAACTCGGTGTTCACCCAGTACGACGGTCAGGGTGAGACGTCGATCGAGCAGGTGGCCTCGCTCGGAACGTTCGTGTCGGGCAGCGACGGGTTGTTCCTCTACACCGGAACCAACAAGCAGCCGAGTCGGATCTCGGCGTCGTCGGCGACCACACCGGTGATCGCCGACACCGGGACGTCGATCTCGACAACGGCGTCATCCAACATCGGCGGCCACCTCGGCCGGCTGACGGACTCGTCGCTGGGCGTGGAGTTGACGAATGCCGGGGGGTACTACCTGGCGACGCTCACGAGTACGGGGGGAATGTGGACACGTGTCGCCGGGACGACGACCGGCACCGGGATCACTTTGGCCGACGGCGTCACCGCGACGAGCGCGCTGATCGGCTCGCCAATCGTCGGCCTCGGGCAGCTCCAGCAGGGCACAACCGTGTTCGGTACGTCCGGCGGCGTCTGGGAGATCCTTCGGAACGGAAAGCTCGACCAGATGGTCGGCGGTGGTGCGAGCGCTCCGGCGACGGGGGTGAACCTCGGAAGTGTCGACCTCACGAACCTCACGGACCTGAGCGTCAGCCCAGACGGTGACGTGATGATGAGCGTCACAGTCTCGGGCGTGAACCGGTTGTTCTACGTGGCGACCGGGTCGCCGAGTCTGCAGGAGATCACGACCGCGGTCGGTGGCGTCCGAACGGGCTGGAAGGGCAACACCTGCGGCGCATACAAGGTGAGCCCCAACTTCGACGGTGACGGATCGGTTCAGGTCGGCTGAGCCGGTCGCCAGACGTCCAGCCAGGTCAGCCCGAGCTCGGGCAGCATCAACCTGACCAGCGGGAGCGACAGACCGATCACGTTGTGGGGGTCGCCATCGACCCGGGTGACGAACGCCCCGGCGTACCCGTCGAGCGTGAACGCCCCGGCGACGTGCAGTGGCTCGCCCGTCGCGACGTACTCGTCGATCTCCGGATCGCTCACCTCGGCGAACGTGACCGAGGTCGACGCCGTTGCCGCAGCGGTGCGCCCGGTCGTCGCGTCGACGAGACAGTGACCGGTACGGAGCACGGCGGTCCTGCCTCGCATGTCGCGCCACCGCGCCGACGCCACGGCGGCGCTGGTCGGCTTTCCCAGGACTCGGCCGTCGAGCTCGAGCATCGAGTCACAGCCGACGACCAGGGCGTCACCGAGCCCCTCGGGTAGCTCGGCGGTGACCGCTGACGCCTTTGCGGCGGCGAGGTCGCGTACCAGGTCGGCGATCTCCCGGTCCGCGTACGCGCCTTCGTCGATACCCGAGACGTGTACGACCGGATGGATTCCGACCGCCTCCAGCGTGCGCAGTCGCGCCGGTGACGCCGAGGCCAGCACGACCGGCTTGAGCACGGCTCGGCTCACAGCCGCGCCAGAGCCTCGCGGAACGGGTCGAGCCCCATCGGTCCGAGGTCGAGCGCCCGACGGTGGAACGCGTGCAGGTCGAAGCGGTCGCCGTGTCGGACGCGGGCATCATCGCGGGCCTGGAGCCAGATCCGCTCACCGACCTTGTACGACGGTGCCTGTCCTGGCCAGCCGAGGTAGCGGTCGACCTCGTAGCGGAGCGTCTTGTCGTCGGTCAGGCAGTGCTGGCGCATGAACTCGAAACCGTACTCCGGGTTCCAGCGCTCTCCCGGATGGAACCCGAACGGGTTGTCGGTCGGAATCTCGAGCTCGAGGTGCATGCCGATGTCGACAATCACCCGGGCCGCCCGCAGCGACTGCCCGTCGAGCATGCCGAGCTTGTCGCCCGGATCGGCGAGATATCCGAGGTCGTCCATCAGCCGCTCGGAGTACAGCGCCCAGCCCTCGCCGTGTCCGGAGACCCAGCACATCAGGCGCTGCCACCGGTTGAGCAGTTCGCGGCGGTAGATCGTCTGCGCAACCTGGAGATGATGGCCGGGCACTCCTTCGTGGTAGACGGTCGTCGTCTCCTTCCAGGTGGCGAACTCCGTGACGCCGGGTGGGACGTCCCACCACATCCGCCCCGGTCTGCTGAAGTCCTCACTCGGTCCGGTGTAGTAGATGCCTCCGTCTCCGGTTGGTGCGATCCGGCACTCGATGGTGCGGATCGGCTCCGGGATGTCGAAATGCACGTCGCCGAGGTCTGCGATCGCCTTGTCGGCAAGCGACTGCATCCATTCGCGCAGCTTGTCCGTCCCCTCCAGAACGCGTCTCGGGTCCGCGTCGAGCGTCGCGACCGCGTCGGGAATCGAGCCGCCCGGCACGATCTTGCCGGCGGCCTCGCGCATGGCGTCATCGAGGCGCTCGAGCTCCTGCCATCCCCACGCGTACGTCTCGTCGAGGTCGACGGCAGCACCGAGGAAGTAGCGAGAGTCCAGGGCGTACTCCTCGCGTCCGACGGCCTCCTTGTCGCGACCGCGGCTGCTGAACGCGACGAGGAAGTCGGCGAGGTCCGAGAACGCCTGGCTCGCCTGCTGCGCATGCCGGGCAACCTGCGCCGACAGCGTGTCGCCGACCTCGGCTCGCGCGGCCAGCTCGAGAAAGAAGTTCTTCCCGTTCTCGCCCTCGCCCGTCCAGCCCTTGAACTGCTTTGCGACCTTCACCAGCTGTTGGCGCGAGCTCACGTACCCGGCGTCGGCCTCCTCGGCGAGCGTGCGTCGGTAGTCGGCGATCGCCTGCGGGATCCCCGCCATCCGGGCGTCGATGCTCTCCCAGCCCGGTTCGGTCTCCGTGTCCATCAGGTCGAACATCTCCCGTAGACCGTGGAACCAGCTGGCGATCACGCTGACCTGGGTCTGGGTGATGTGGGCGTCGTCGCGCTCGACCTCGAGACCGACCCGCTCGCAGAAGGCGTCCTTGGCGACCTGCTCGCGGTTGTCGATCGGGTCCGCGGCAGCCACGGCGGCGAGCGCCGTGCGCCCGAGCTGGGCTCGGTTCGCAAACCCGTCCGGCGACAGGTCTGGCAGCTGGTCGTCGTACCCGGCGATGCCCAGGTACGTCGCCATGATCGGGTCCGCGGCGGCGGATTCCTCGACGAACTGGTCGGAGATGGCATCGACGTGGCGCTCGGCGCCTGGCGTACTCGCGCTTGAGATCACGTCGGTGACCTTACTGTCGGCTCACGCGTCGAGCCGAGCTCATTTCGCCGTTGGCTGACAGGTCGAACCGTATTCCGCTCACTTCTGCACTGGCCGACCCGATGTGCATCATTGCATCAGAAAGATTGATGTTATGATGCAACATGCGTACCACGATCACCCTTGAGCCGGACGTCGAAGCCCTCGTCGCCAAGGCGATGCGCGAGCGTGGCTTGACGTTCAAGCAGGCCGTCAACGAGGCGCTACGCCAGTCTCTGGGTGGCGGCCGACGAACGTCCGCGCCGTTCAGGACTCCGACCCGCGCGCTTGGTATGAGGGTCGATGTGACCAAGGCGCTCCAGCTGGCCGGCGAGCTCGAGGTCGAGGCGCTGCTGCACAAGAAGGAGCTCGGCAAGTGAGAATCGTCGACGCGAACATACTGCTCTACGCCGTCGATGAGTCCGCCGCCCGTCATCCGGACGCCCATGCCTGGCTCGATCGGGTCTTGGGGGAGAACGAGCCGGTCGGCTTTGCCTGGCTGGTGCTCGCCGCATTCGTCCGGCTGTCTACCCACGCGTCGATCAGCGCGAACCCCTTCGCGGTCGGCGAGTCCATCGACATCGTCGAAGCCTGGCTCGCTCAGCCGGTGGCCGTTGTCGTCGAGCCGGGTCGCGATCACTTGCAGCTACTCAGGCACATGCTGTCGGCCACGGGGACCGGAGGCAACCTCGTCAACGATGCCCACCTGGCGGCCCTGGCCGCTTCACACAACGCGACCGTCGTCACGTACGACAACGACTTCGGACGGTTCCCGGGTGTGTCGTGGCAACCTCCGTCCTGACGCGCTCGGGACGGCTCCGCAGAGGAGACGGCGCGGCCCCGCAGCGACCCTCATTTCGGCGTTGTGGCTGACAGGTCGAACCGTATTCCGCTCACTTCGTCAGCCGTTGCTGGATGCGGGCCGTTGCTCGGTCAGCGGGGCAAGGCGCTGCTTGCCCAACTGTCGGGTCCGGGGCGGAGCGGACGGCGTACGAGCCGGCTCGGCGCCGACCATGCCGACGACTCCGGCACCGGCGAAGCTCCGGGTCGAGCAGCCGTTCTGGCGGCGACGACAGCGACCAGAGCCGCCAGCTCGTCCGCCGTCGGGTCGCCACGGACGACCTGCAGGCGCGTCTCTCCCGCGCCGGCCGCCGGGGAATCAGGATCCGCGGTGCGGTCCGTCGAACCCGCGCCGTCCTCGCTCACAGCGGAATGTTTCCGTGCTTCTTCGGGGGCAACGTCTCGCGCTTGTTGCGCAGCACCCGCAACGCCCGGACGATTTCCACCCGGGTCTCGTGGGGCGTGACGACCGCGTCGATGTAGCCACGTTCGGCCGCGACGTACGGGTTCGCGAGGGTGTCCTCGTAGTCCTCGATCAGCTCCTTGCGTCTCGCCTCCGGGTCGTCCGCGTCACGCAGCTGTGATCGGTAGAGGATGTTGACCGCGCCCTGTGCCCCCATCACGGCGATCTGCGCCGTCGGCCAGGCCAGGTTGATGTCGGCGCCGAGGTGCTTCGACCCCATCACGTCGTACGCGCCCCCGTACGCCTTGCGGGTGATCACCGTGACCAGCGGAACGGTCGCCTCGGCGTAGGCGTAGATCAGCTTCGCCCCGCGGCGGATGATGCCGTTCCACTCCTGGTCCGTCCCGGGCAGGAAGCCGGGTACGTCGACGAACGTGACGACCGGGATGTTGAAGGCATCGCAGGTACGCACGAACCGAGCCGCCTTCTCGGACGCGTCGATGTCCAGCGTGCCCGCGAAGTGCAGCGGCTGGTTTGCGACCACGCCGACCGAGTGACCTTCGACCCGGCCGAAGCCGATCACGATGTTCGCGGCGAACAGGGGCTGAACCTCGAGGAACTCGTTGTCGTCGACGACGGACTCGATCACGGCCTTGATGTCGTACGGCTGGTTCGGTGAGTTCGGGACCATCGCGTCGAGGGCACGATCGGCCTCGGTGATCTCGAGGTTCGCCTCGGTGTCGAACCTGGGCGGGTGCTCGAGGTTGTTCTGCGGAAGGTACGACAGCAGCGCCTTCACGTACTCGAGGGCGTCGGACTCGTCCTTTCCCAGGTAGTGCGCGTTTCCGCTCTTGGTGTTGTGTGTACGCGCACCGCCGAGCTCCTCGAACGTGACGTCCTCGCCCGTCACCGTCTTGATGACGTCGGGACCGGTGATGAACATCTGCGACGTCTGGTCGACCATGATCGTGAAGTCGGTAACCGCGGGAGAGTAGACATGCCCTCCCGCGCAAGCCCCCATGATCACCGAGATCTGCGGAATCACACCCGACGCGTGGACGTTGCGGCGGAAGATCTCGCCGTACAACCCGAGCGAGACGACGCCTTCCTGGATCCGGGCTCCGGCGCCCTCGTTGAGTCCGATCACCGGGCAGCCGGTCTTCATCGCCAGGTCCATGACCTTGCAGATCTTCTCGCCGTACACCTCGCCGAGGCTGCCTCCGAAGACCGTGAAGTCCTGCGCGAACACACAAACCTGCCGTCCGTCGATCGTTCCGTATCCGGTGATGACACCGTCGCCGTACGGGCGGGTCGCTGCGAGTCCGAACGCTGTCGACCGGTGCCGTGCGAGTTCGTCGAGCTCGACGAACGACCCGTCGTCCAGCAGCTCGGCGATCCGTTCGCGCGCCGTCTTCTTGCCCTTCGCGTGTTGCTTCTCGACGGCGCGCGCCGAGCCCGCGTGGATGGCCTCGTCCAGACGTCGGTCCAGGGCATCGAGCTTCCCCGCCGTCGTGTGGATGTCGATGTCGGTCACGGACGTCAGCGTAGTGGCCTGCCTCGGGAAAGGACCCGCAGCGAGGGCACGGTCATTCGGCAGAGACGCCGCTACCGTTGCCGCCATGTCGTACGAGGACCTCGATCGGCCGCCGCTCGACGCTGCTGCGCTACGCCGGGCGCTCGTCCGACCCGGCGGTCTCTGGACGAGCGTCAACGTCGTCGCGACGACCGGCTCGACGAACGATGAGCTGATCGAACGCGCCTTGCACGGCGCCGTCCCAGGAGCCGTGCTGGTGGCCGAGTCGCAGACGAACGGGCGCGGCCGACTCGGTCGCCGCTGGGTGACGCCTCCGCGCTCCAGCCTGACGATGTCGGTGCTGCTCCGTCCGTCCGGTGTCCCCGTCGGCCGGTGGCCGTGGCTCCCGCTCATCGGCGGACTCGCGACCGCAGCGGCCTTACGCACCGATGCCGGTGTCGAGGCGACCTTGAAGTGGCCGAACGACGTGCTCGTCGGCGGTCACAAGGTGGGCGGCATCCTCGTCGCCCGCGTCGAGCCGCCAGGTGACGCTCCCGCCGCCGTGATCGGAATCGGTGTCAACGTCACCCAACGAGCCGACGAGCTCCCGGTCTCGACCGCGACGTCCCTGGTGCTGGAGTCCGCCAGGACCACGAGCCGGTCCATCCTCGCCCGGTCGATCCTGCGGGCACTCGAGGGTGTCTACGGACGCTGGGCGTCGTCCGGGGGGGCAGCGGATCCCGAGCTGCACCACGCGTACACCGAGAGCTGCTCGACCGTCGGCCGCGACGTCACGGTCACGCTCCCGGACGGGATCCAGCATCGTGGCCGGGCGACCGGCGTGGACGGCGAGGGCCAGCTGGTCGTCGAGACCGGCTCCGGACGACGTGCGTTCGCCGCAGGCGACGTCGTGCATCTGCGGGGACCATCGTGAAACGACCCTGACGACGCAGTGTGAAACGACTCTGACGAGGCAATGTGAAACGATCGACTCCGACAGCGTCAACAGGAGGGTCAATGGGTATCTCACCGAAGCTGCTGGGTGAAGGCGAGCACGTCGTCCTCAGCACACGCACCCATTGGAAGGCGCTTGTTCTTCCGGCGCTCGTCCTCATCGTCGCCTGCGGGCTGGCCGGCTTCCTCGTCGCGATCCTCCCAGACGGGTCTGCGCACACGATCTTGATGTGGCTCATCATCGCCATCGCGGTCCTCGTGATCGTCTGGTTCTCGGTCCGCCCGTTCCTGGTCTGGCTGACCGCCTCGTACACCATCACCAACCGGCGGCTGATCAACCGCCGCGGCGTCATCAACCGGGTCGGCACCGACATCCCCCTCTACCGGATCAACGACGTCCGTTCCGAGCGCGGTCTCACGGACCGGATGCTTGGCTGTGGGACCTTGATCATCTCGGCGGCCAGTGACCTGGGTACGTCCGTGCTGCCGGACGTTCCGAGGGTCGAGCAGGTTCAGCTTGCGATCAACGAGCTGCTGTTCCCGGAGTCGTCGCGACGCGGTGACGAAGGGGACCCCGGCCACCACCCCATGGAGCCCGGACCAACCCGGTGACCCCGACGGGCAACCTCCCCGCGGTCGGTCCAGACGATCTCGTCCGAGCGATCCTCGGGGAGGAACCGCATCTGACAGCGGTCGACATCATCATGGCGTCCGGTCTCTCGGAAGACGACGTCCGAGCGCTGTGGCGAGCGCTCGGCTTTTCCGATCCCGGCGACGCAGCCGCGTTCACGACGGCCGACCGGGACGCCCTGGCACAGCTGCGCACAACGATCCACGAGAGTCCGATCGACTTCGAGACCGCGCTGCGGCTGACTCGCGCCGTCGCACGGACGATGGCTCGGTTGGCGGACTGGCAGGTCGCGACGCTTGGCCAATACGTCGATCAGCTCGAAGCCACCGGCCGCGGCACGGGAAGCCGGATCGTGACCGCTGCCCAGCTGTTGGAGACGGTCGGACGGCCGTTCGAGCAGATGATGCTGTACGTCTGGCGGCGTCACCTGGCAGCGGCCGTGACCCGAGTCGAGGCGCTCGGCGCCGGTACGTCGGGCCTCAGCACGGCCGACCTGACGGTCGGGTTCGCCGACCTGGTGAGCTTCACCCGGTTGTCCGCGGCAGTCGACCAGCAACGACTCGGCGTCCTGGTCGAGGACTTCGAGGCTCGCTGCGCCGACCTGATCGCGGCGGCGGGCGGTCGGGTGATCAAGACCCTCGGCGACTCGGTGCTGTTCGTGACCGACGCACCGAAGACCGCCATCGAGATAGCTGCCGACCTGATCGACCAGATCGGTGAGCAACAGGCGCTGCCGGATCTGCACGTCGGCCTGGCGACCGGGCTGGTCGCGATGCGGCTGGGCGACGTGTTCGGGGACCCGGTCAACCTTGCGAGCCGGCTGACGTCGGTCGCCCGTCGCAACCGGATCATCTGTGACGAGGCGACCGCCGGACTGATCTCCGGCGACCCGGAGTTCGTCACGCGTCCGCTGACGCAGCGGCTGCTCCGCGGCGTCGGGCTGGTGACCCCAGTGGCCGTCAGGCGGAGGTCGCGTCCGACGTCCTAGGCCATGCCTGCTCGCCGCGTCCAGTGCTAGGGCAGCGCAGGTGCCGCCTCGCGCTCGCGCTCCTCGGGGCGCCTCAGGAACACGAACGTCCGATAGCTCCAGAAGCGGAACGCAGTTCCGAGCACGAGGCCGACCCCGTTGGCGGAGATGTTGTCGGCGAGCGGCGAGCGCAGGTCGAGAACATAGTGGGAGACGAAGAGGGCGAGGAGGGCGATCGCCATCCCGACGCCGTTGAACAAGAAGAACAGGCCGCCTTCTCTCCGAAGCCCGGTGCGTTGGCGACCGGCCCAGGTCCAGTGCCGGTTGCCGAGGTAGGTGACCACAGTGGCGAGCACCACCGAGATGGCCTTCGCCGTCAGTGGTTTGCTCTCGAGGAGACCGGGGTCACCTGCGAACCGGAGCAGGTTGAAGGCGGTGACGTCGACGACGAACCCGAGACCACCGATCACGCCGAACTTGATCAGCTCCGGCGCCGCATCTCGGGCCCGTCGAACAAGTGACGACAGAATGTCCTCCTTGTCGGGGCGCGGGGGCCGTTCGATGGTGTGCGCTCACACCGGCTGACAACCCTACCTTCCGAAAAACTTGGCGGCTCTGCTCGCGGTTTTCCGGAAAACGAGACACCCGCGCGCCGGTACCCTAGCGTCGGACGGAGCCGCAAGGCGCGGCAGAATCTACGTTTGGGGGAGGGTCGCGTGCGTACCCGATCAGTCCGAATTTGGTCCGTTTTCGTCACCGCGACGGTAACACTTGGTGTTCCGCAACTGGCCGCAGCGTCCATCCAGCAGAGCGCCGTCGTCAGCGAGAATCCGGTGGACTTCACCCCGAACGTCGTCGCGACGACGGCGGTGGGACATCCGATCGTCAACGCGATCAGCCAGACCGGCTCGCGGATGTGGGCCGGTGGGCACTTCGAGCGGGTCGAGAACTCCGGTCGTACCCAGCAGTACACGCGCAACAATCTGGTCGTGTTCGACGCGAACACCGGTGCTGTCAGCTCGATCGCGCCGTCCTTCGACGGAGCCGTTTGGGCCGTCAAGACGGCAGGCAGCTCGGTCTACGTGGGCGGCGACTTCAGGACGGTCAACGGCGTCACGCGGCCGGCGCTCGTCAAGCTGAACGCCACCACCGGAGCGGTGGACACCGCATTCAAGGCGCCGTTCACGGGGGGACGCATCGATCAGATCAAGTGGCGCAGCGGCCGACTAATCGTCGGAGGCTCAGCCGGCAAGAAGCTGCTCGCTCTCGACCCAGCGACCGGCGCGGACACCGGATACCTCAACCTTGCCATCACCGACCCGATACCGAACGCCTGGGGGACTGTCTCGGTCTACGACTTCGCGATCGATCCGGCCGGTACCCGGCTGGTGGCAACGGGTAACTTCCAGAAGGTCAACGGACAGGTGCGGACCCGGGCGTTCATGGTCGACCTCGGCACGACAACCGGCTCGCTGGCGCCGTGGTACTACTCGTCCTTCACCAAGCCGTGCTCGACCGACGCGCCACGGCGAATCGCGTACCTCCAGGGTGTCGACTTCTCCCCGGACGGCAGCTACTTCGTCATCACCGCGACCGGACAGATTCCGAAGTACCGGTCCGAGATCGGCGAGATGATCTGCGATGGCGCCGGGCGCTTCGAGACCTCGGTCGTGCACCCGACCCGGCCCACCTGGATCAACTACACCGGAGGAGACTCGGTCTGGGCCGTGTCGATCACCGGTGCCGCGGTGTACGTCCAGGGCCACTTCCAGTGGCTCGACAACCCGATGGGCCACGCCAGCCTGCCCGGCCCCGGGGCCGTACGCCGGACCGGTGTCGGTGCAATCAACCCGTCCACCGGAAAGGCACTGTCCTGGGCACCCGGCAAGCCCGCTCAGCAGGGAGGCAAGGACCTGTACGCGACGTCCACCGGGCTCTGGGTCGTGTCGGACAGCCTGCAGTTCCACGGCGAGTACCATCGCGGCATCGCCTTCTGCCCGCTCCCCTGACCCGCCGGCACCGACGTGCCGTCAGCCGGGTCCGGCGTGGACCAACAAGTCGTCGAGGATCCGTTCGATCTTGGCGACGAGGGACAGATGACCTTCGTCGTCGTACAGATGAGGGTTCGCCCCGGTGACGTGCTCGACGAGCCAGCGGCCGTGGTCGAAGGGAACCATCCGGTCCTCCCGGCCCTGCCAGACGGAGACGGGAACCGCGGTCGCGGCGACGTCGAAGCCCCAAGGCGCCACGAACGCGAGGTCGTCGTCGCGCCACCCCGACACGCCGGTCGACAGCGCACGCCGCATGGACGACGCGAGGTACGCGGACAGCTCGCCGGTCGAGGCTGCCTGGTCGACCTCCGAGATGATGTCGCCCATGGCGGCGGCGAGGTTGTCCGCCGTGATCGACCGCAGTTCCGGGGCCCACTCCTCGAGCAGGGCCGTCAGGGGTGCGGCACCTTCAACGGCTGCGCGGAACTCCTGAACGTTCTCCTCACCCATGCCCGCGAACCAGTCCAGCCCTTCGACGGCGTACGGCGCCACGCCGGCCAACGTCGACGCGGCCAGACACATCTCGGGTAGCAAGGCGGCACAGGCCAGCGCGTGCGGGCCGCCACCGGACCACCCGAGCGTGACGAACCTGTCGGCGCTCAGCGTGGTCACGATCGTCTGCACGTCGGCCGCCGCATCGGCGACGGTGCGTTCGGGACGCCCGGTCGAGCCGGAGTAGCCGGGGCGTGAGTAGTTGACGGTGCGCAGTCCACGGGCGGACGCCGCGTCGATGAGCGGCGGATACCGGTCCGCCGCGGACGGCGTGCCGCTCTGGAACACGAACAGCAGCCCGTCGTCCGGTCCATCGACGAAGACTTCGAGGTCACGGCCGTCAGGCGTGCGGAGGGTCGTGTCGCGCGATGGTGTCATGGCAGCACACGTTAGCCGCTGCTGATCTGGGTCCGCGTCGGTTCCGGCCACGTTTCCTGGATACGCTAACGGGCGTGACGAACCCCCGCGGGGCACCGACGGTCGGCATGGTCGGAGCGGGCCAACTGGCCAGGATGATGCAACCGCCCGCGATCTGCCTCGGCGTCACGCTCCGGGTGCTTACGGAGACGTCGGACGCCGCTGCCGCCCTGGTCGTCCCCGACCATGTCGTCGGTGACTACCACGACCTCGACACGCTGCGCACATGGGCCGAGGCCTGCGACGTCGTCACGTTCGACCACGAGCATGTTCCGAACGACCATCTGCACGCGCTCGAGGCCCATGGGGTCGACTGCCGGCCGGGACCGAGAGCGCTCGTCTACGCACAGGACAAGCAGCGGATGCGTGAGCGACTCATCGCGATCGGTGTCGCCTGCCCAGAACATCGGGTCGTGACCCACCTCGACGACATCACTGCGTTCGCCGACCGTGTCGGAGGATATCCAGTCGTGCTCAAAGCGATCCGCGGCGGCTACGACGGCAAGGGCGTCTGGGTCGTCGACGGCGGGGAGCAGGCCCGGGACACGATGGCGCTGCTCGGCGGCGGACCTCTCCTGGTCGAGGAGAAGGTGGCGTTTACACGTGAGCTTGCCGCGGTCGTCGCCCGTTCGCCCTCCGGCCAGGTTGCGGCGTACCCGATCGTCGAGACGATCCAGCGCGACGGCGTCTGCGACGAGGTCATCGCTCCCGCACCCGGTCTGCCGCCCGAGCGCGCCGTCGCCGCTCAGGAGCTGGCGATCCGCATCGCCGGCGAACTCGGTACGACCGGGATCCTCGCCGTCGAGCTGTTCGAGGGTCTCGACGGCGAGCTGATCGTGAACGAGCTGGCCATGCGGCCGCACAACACGGGGCACTGGTCGATCGACGCGGCCGTCACCAGCCAGTTCGAGAACCACCTGCGCGCGGTCCTCGACCTTCCGCTGGGCTCGCCGGTCATGCGGGAACGTTGGGCGGTCATGGTCAACATTCTCGGCGGAGCAGTTCCGACGGTCGCCGACGGCCTACCGCACGTCTTCGCCCGCGATCCCTTCCTCCGCGTCCACCTGTACGACAAGGACGTCAAGCCCGGCCGCAAGGTCGGCCATGTGACGGCGTACGGACATGACCTCACGACGATCCGTACCGACGCTCGTCGCGCCGCGCGCTGGTTCGCCGACGGCACCGATGACGCCGAACGGGAGGGGCCATGACGAATCCACGGGTGGGCATCGTGATGGGTTCCGACTCGGACTGGCCGACGATGGAGGCGGCCGGCACGGCGTTGGACGAGTTCGGCATCGAGTATGAAGCCGACGTGGTGTCCGCGCACCGGATGCCCGACGAGATGCTCGCCTACGGTCGCCAGGCCCACTCCCGTGGAATCGAGGTGATCATCGCCGGTGCGGGCGGCGCAGCCCACCTGCCGGGAATGCTCGCGTCGGTGACACCGCTGCCGGTGATCGGCGTTCCGGTGGCGCTCGGACACCTGGACGGCATGGACTCGCTGCTCTCGATCGTGCAGATGCCGTCCGGTGTGCCGGTCGCCACCGTCGCGATCGGAAACGCCCGCAACGCCGGTCTGTTGGCTGTCCGGATCCTGGCGACGAGCGACCCGCGCCTGCGTGAGGCGATGCTCGCCTTTCAGCGAAACCTGGCCGAATCAGCGCGCGACCGTTGGATCGGCCGAGGTACGGGTTTGCAACGCTGAGGTGAGTGGTTCGGGTGCGAAACACGTACCTCGGCGAGGTCGGCACGTACGCAACACGTAGCTAGAGTCGGCGAGGTCGGCGCGTACGTAACGCGTACCTCGGCGAGGTCGGCACGTACGCAACACCTAGCTAGAGTCGGCGAGGTCGGCGCGTACGTAACGCGTACCCCGGCGAGGGTGAACGGCATCGTCGCCGCAGGGCGTGCCGGCCGAACACTCGTAGGATCGCCGTTGTGCAGGAGCCAGTGTCGCCCGACCATCGATGGCCGCCGGTGAGCGTGTCACCCACCCGGGTCTTTCTCCACGTCGGCCTCCACAAGACGGGTACGACGTACGTACAGAACCAGTTGCACGAGAACCGCGCGGTGCTGCGCGAGCTCGGGGTCGACTTTCCCGGAGGTGGTTCGGAGCCAAGCCAGCGGCTGGCCGTCTGGGATCTTCACGGTCGTCGTCCCAAGCGTGCCCGAGACTCGCGGATCACCGGATCGTGGCTGACGCTGGTCGCGGCGCTCAACACGAGTGCGTACCCGACAGCGCTGGTGTCGGAGGAGCGGTTGAGCCAGTCCACGGTACGGCAGGCCAGGCGAGCGGTCCGAGCGTTCCCGAACTCCGACGTGCACGTGATCGTGACGGCCCGCGATCTCGGCCGGGTGGTGATCTCAGCCTGGCAGGAGGAGGTGAAGAACGACCACACATGGACCTGGAACGACTTCGTCTCCGCCATCAAGGACCCGGCGCGGGTCGCCCAGAACCCGGCGCGTGGTTTCTGGCTCCGCCAGGACCTGGTGAAGATCTGCGAGACGTGGGAGGCGGCGGTTCCGGCCGAACGGATCCACGTGGTGACGGTCCCGGTGCCGGGCTCACCGTCCGGGCTGCTGCTGGAACGGATCGCTCAGGTGGTGGGCTTCGACCCCGCCGTCCTCACGACACGGCCACGCTGGGCCAACGAGACGCTCGGCGTGGTCGGGACCGAGGTCATTCGGCGCGTCAACGAACGGATCGACGGCCGGCTCAACCAACGGCAGTACGACCGTGCCATCAAGGAGACCGTGGCCCCGCTGCTCGCCCGGCACGCCACCGCTGCGACGTTCACGCTGCCTGCCGGGGAGGTTGCGTGGATCAGCGAGCGGGCCGACGCGATGATCGTTGCCCTTCAGAAACGGGGATATCCCGTCGTCGGTGACCTCGACGAGCTCCGGCCGCCAGTCCGGCAGGACGGACGCGAGCCCAGCTCCGCGACCGACCGGGAACTGCTCGACGCCTCGCTGGACGCGCTGGCGCTGTTGTCGGAGAAGTACGCCAGGGCATGGTGGCACCGAAGGCCACCCGACGATGTCCGCAGACCCGCCAAGGGGTCGTTCGCCAGCCGGGTCCGAGGCGGACTCTTCCGCGGGCAGCGCAGGGCGGCCGAGGCGGCCGACGCAAACCCGGTGGCCGCAAGCGCCATGGACCTGATGCTCAAGGCAAGGGATCGGGCCCGCACGCGGGCGAGGGATCGCCGGCGTCGGCGCGCCTGACGGCTGGTGCTCCGCTGCGGGATCCTCAGCTTGTGGCTGGGACCTCGCGAACCAATACCACGCGGACACCCAGCCACAAGGATGCGAAGTGGTCAGTCCTGAGCCAGGTCGCCCCATCCGTGCCAGCGGTCGACCTCGATCCAGGCGCTGATCCGCTGGCGGTCGCGGTTCGAATAGGGGTGACCTGTGTAGCGCGTCGACAGCCGGTCGATGT
>JBBSHE010000019.1:0-57025 GCA_038253325.1 Propionibacteriales bacterium | reverse complement strand
GCCCAGCGCGCGCATCGCGGACGCATTGTGGCAGTAGTCGACGATGACGTTGACGCCTTCCACCTCCAGCTGGTTGAGCCGGCCGGGGGAGAGATAGTAGTTCGTCGAGAAGGTCCGCAGACCCTGGCGGATGTCGTGCAGTGGTGCACCGGCGGCGAAACCGGCTGCGGCCGCGGCGAGCACGTTCTGGACGTTCATCCTCGCGCGACCGCCAAACGTCGCTGGGAGCAGGTGCGTCCACGCCAGCTGCATCTCGCGACGGCCGTGTCGGACCACGATCATGTCGCCTCGGTCGGTCGACTCGAGCACCAGCGCCTTGCCGCCACGGCGGCAGTGGGTGTCGATGAGGTCGCGTACCAGCGTGTCCGGTGGCTCCATGCTGAACCACACGATCTCGCCCGAGCACTGGCGTCGCATGCTCCGGACCAGGGGGTCGTCGGCGTTCAACACCGCGGCGCCGGTACGCGGAACGGCCTCGACGAGTACGGCCTTGACGTCGGCGAGCTGTTCGAGGGTGTCGATCCCGCGGAGCCCCAGATGGTCGGGTTGTACGTTGAGCACCACGGCGACGTCGTTGCGTTCGTAGCCGAGTCCCTCGCGGAGAATCCCGCCCCTGGCTACCTCGAAGACGGCGAAGTCGACCCGCGGATTCTGCAGGACCATCCGAGCGGACTTCGGCCCGGATGCATCGGCGCGGATCACCAGCCGCTCGTCGATCACGACGCCGTCGGTCGAGGTCATCCCGACCTTGCGGCCCATCCCCTTGAAGATGTGTGCGATCATCCGCGCCGTCGTCGTCTTGCCGTTGGTGCCGGTCACGGCGACGATCGGTATCCGGCTCGGTGCACCCGACGGAAACAGCATGTCGACGACCGACTTCGAGATGAACTGGGCGTCACCGACGGTCGGGTGGGTGTGCATCCGGAAACCGGGGGCGGCGTTGACCTCGCAGATGGCGCCGCCCGTCTCCCGGACCGGCTCGGTGATGTCGGGGCAGATGAAGTCGATTCCGGCGATGTCGAGGCCGACGACCCGTGCCGCCTCCTCCGCGATCTCGACATTGTCCGGGTGCGCCTCGAACGTCCGGTCGAGCGAGACGCCGCCGGTCGACATGTTCCCCGTCAGGGTCAGTTTGACGATCTCACCGCCCGGTGGCACGTCGTCGATGGCGTACCCCTGCTCGCGGACGAGTTCCACGGCGGTGTCGTCGAGCCTGATCCGGGTGAGGACCTTCTCGTGGCCCACACCACGGCGCGGGTCGGCGTTGGTCTCCTCGACCAGCTCTGCGACGGTATGGGTGCCGTCGCCGACGACATGGGCGGGGACACGTTCGGCGATCGCCGCGATCTTGCCGTCGATGACCAGGCACCGGTAGTCGCGGCCGGTGATGAACGACTCGACGATCACCCACCCGCGCCGGCTCTCCTCCTCTGCCAGCGGAAACGCCGCGCGTACGGCGGAGTCGTCGCGAAGGTCAAGGCACACACCGCGACCGTGGTTACCGTCGAGGGGTTTGCACACCACCGGATAACCGATCCGCTCGGCAACGGCGACGGCCTGGTCGGCGGTGCGGATCGCCTCCGCCTTCGGCACCGGCAGGCCGGCGGACGACAGCAGCCGTCCGGTCAGGTCCTTGTCGCCGGCGATGTCGACGGCGATGGCCGACGTGTGGGAGGTCATGGTCGCCCGGACCCGCTTCTGGTGGACTCCCTGGCCGAGCTGGACCAGCGAGTACTGGTTGAGCCGGATCCACGGGATGTCACGCGAGACCGCCTCGTCCAGGATCGCCTGGGTGGACGGCCCGAACGCGGTCCGCTCCGCCCGAACGATGAACGTCTCCAGCTCCTCCTCGAAGTCGAAGTCCGGGTCCGTCTCGACCAGGTGATTGATCAGCCGCACCGCGAGCCGGCCCGCGGCGAGGGCGACGTCCTCGTCGACGTACTCGTAGATCACGTTGTAGTGTCCGTGTTCACCGCGGACCTGCCGGGTCTTGCCACGGCGCATGTCGTGCCCGACCTCCTGCTGGAGCTGGAGCGCGACGTTCTCCGTCACATGGCCGAGCCAGGTGCCCTCCTCGAGACGCTCGACGAAGCCGCCGCGTCGGCCACGGGAGCACGAGTGGTCGCGCAGGCCGGGAAGCAGCTGGAGCAACCGCTCGGTGAGCCCTGGCACCCGATCGGTCGGGAACTCCTCTAGGACACCCAGGTCCACCACGAGATGGATGGACTTCGAGTACGACCAGACGTTCGGCCCTCGATACACCCGAGCCTGCAAGATCGCGAGCTCGGCGCGCGGCGCCGTCGCGTCCGCCGATGCTTCAACGGTGTCGGTCAACGTATGTCCTCTCCTGATCCCTGCCGATCCCGTGCTACCGGCGGGACCGCGCGCGGCGTCGACGGAGATTCGTCGGCGACACACTGTCGGCGGCCATGTCGCCGGCGAGCCGGTGCGCGTCGGACATGGCTTCACCGAGCTCGTGCGCCCCGATCGGGCCGATCTCGACGTTCGTCGCGACCAGCTGTCTGCTCACCAGGTCGAACCTGGCGCCGACCGGCAACACATGCAGCGTCGCACCTGATACCAGCAGCGGTGCGGTGCGCTTCGCCTCGTGCGCGTTGGTGATCAGATGTCGACCGTCGACGATCGTGACGACGCCACGCCCGACCACGTCGAGCGTGCGGTCACCGGTCACCACTGCGGCGGTGTCCTCGTCGACACCGATTCCCAGCAGGTTCGGCGACTGGGCGACCAGCATCAGCAATCTGCCGTAGCGGTTGCGCTGGGCGAAGTGCTGGTCGATGACGCAGTCCTCCAGCATGCCGAGACCGGCAGCGAGCTGAGTCATCCGCTGCTTCGGCGTGGAACCCCCGGTCCCGAACGCGACCATGTGAGACGACTGGATACTCGCGCCGGCCGACGTACCGCCGATCGTGACACCACGCCGGTGGGCCGCCACCAGGGCGTCGCCGAACACGGTCCCGTTGACGATGCCGGACAGCTTGAGCTGGTTACCGCCGGTCATGAAGATGCCGGTCACCATGTCGAGTTCGGCTGCGAGCGCTGGCAGGTTGGCCTCGTCGCGCGACTCAGGTCGTACGCCGAAGACCTTGCCGGCACCCAGCCGCTCGAACAGGGCGACGTACACGTCGACGATCTCCGGTCCGAGCGAGGAGGCCGACGGGACGACGGCGATCAGGGCATCAGCGCCGCCGCAGGCGTCGACGAAGTGGCGCAGCACGGTGGGCCGCTTGAGCCTGTCCTCGGCTCCGCCGATGACGTACAGCGTTCCGCTGGACATGGCGAGGTCTGATTCGGGCGGCATGGTTGCCACACTCTATTGGGTGACGTGGCCCGTCCGGTGTTGCGGCCCGACGCCGGTCGGGGTCTCGGGGCGGGCGGGGGCGAGGTGCGCGCCGTGGTCGACAATCGGGTGATGACCGCAGACCCCCGCGAACTGATCGTGATGCGACACGCCAAGACGGAATCGGGCGGTGCCGACGACCGAAGCCGCCGATTGACCGAGCGAGGCATCCGCGATGCCCGTCGGGCCGGCGAGTGGCTGGCCGGGCAGGGCCGGGTCCCCGACGTCGTGCTGGTGTCCCCGGCGGTACGCGCGCAGCAGACGGTTGACCAGTGTGCCCATGCGAGCTGGCCGAGTGAGGTCCATACCGTTGACCTCCTCTACACAGCCGGTGTCGACGATGTCATCGAGCTCTTGGGTGACCTCTCCGGTGAGCCGGGCGCGGTCATGATCGTTGGCCACAACCCGACCATGGCCGACGTCGTCTGGGCGCTGCAGGACGAGCCGCCTGACGATCCTGACCGGCTGCCGACCGCCGGGGTCGTCGTGCTGGAGATCGACGGGTCGTGGGCAGACCTGGCCCGTGGGGCTGCCCGCGCCGTTGCCCGCACCGTGGGGCGCGGGTGACCCGTCCAGGTCGGTCAGCCAGTCCGGTCAGCGTGCCCGTTCGGCAAGCCCGGCGAACATCGGTCGCACCGTGACCTCGTCCATCAGGCCTGCGAACGCCGCCACCAGGCCGGGGGCTCGCCGGCCAACGCGGTCGATCCGCAGCCGAAGATGCAGCCGGGTGCCCGGACCGGCGGGCGTGAGCATGTGCGTCCAGCTCAGACGCATCGGCTCGCCCGACCGGCGAGGACGCTCGGAGCTGTAGACGAGCGTGTGGGGCGGGTCGATTCGGGCGACCCGGAACACCGGGTCGGGGCCGGGTCCCCAGTCGGGTACTTCGTCGCCGACGGACAGCTGTTGGAACGCCGGGTCCACGCGACGCAGCCCTCGACGTGTTCGCGGCACGACCGTCTCCAGCCAACCCGGGAGGTACCAGCCACCGCGGGCCTTTCCCAGCTGCACGATCCACGGCCAGACCCGCTCCGGAGGCGCCAGCAGCGTCGACGCGCGATCGAACACGACCTGGGCCTTCGGCACCAGGTCGTCGCCCGGCAGCGCGCGGGCACGCTCGGCGGCCGTGACCCCGGAGTTGGTGCCGACCGTTCGGGCCGCCACCCCCAGCCCCGCGACGGCGAGAACGGCGAGACCGACCACCCTTCTGCTTCTCTTGGCCGTCGTGTTGGGTTTGGGCATTGGCATCCTCCCCGGACTCTCGGACCGGACCGCTGACGACGGCTTCACGGGACCGGGGGAGCGGGTGTCACGATTCCGTGCTCGGCGTCGCCCGCCTCGATGTCGGCCCGGGTGATGCCGAGCAGGTACATGATCGTGTCGAGATACGGGACGTTGACGGCGGCATGGGCACTGTCGCGGACGACGGGCTTGGCGTTGAACGCGATCCCCAGTCCGGCAGCGTCGAGCATGTCGAGATCGTTGGCGCCGTCGCCGATCGCGACGGTGCGGTCGAGCGTCACCCTCGCCGCCTTCGCGAAGTGACGCAGTGCGGTCGCCTTCGCCGCTCGGTCGATGAACGGGCCGGACAGCTCGCCGGTGAGGAATCCGTCGACTATCTCGAGCTTGTTGGCGGTCGAGTACTCGATTCCCAGCTCGGCTGCCAGCCGGGTCGTCAGATGGGTGAATCCGCCGCTGACGATGGCGAACCGGTAGCCGAGCCGGTGCAGCGTACGGACGAGCGTCCGGGCACCGGGCGCCAGCTCCAGATCGTCGTACACCTCGTCGAGCGCGGATTCCGGCAGCCCCCTCAGCAGGCGCACCCGGTCCCGCAACGACGTCTCGAAGTCGAGCTCACCGGTCATCGCGCGTTCGGTCACGGCAGCGACCCGATCGGCAGTTCCGGCCTTGGAGGCGAGCAGGTCGACGACCTCACCCTGGATCAGGGTCGAGTCGACGTCCATCACGATCAGGCGTCGTCCGTGCCGGATCAAACCGGCTCCCTGGACGGCGACGTCGACGTGCTGGGCGGCTGCCTCGACCGCCAGCAGACCGCGCAACGCGTGTACGTCGGTTCCAGACACGTGGAACTCCAGAGCGGTCACCGGGTACGCGGCGATGCGCACGATCCGGTCGATGTTCGCCCCCGTGTCGGCGATGCGCCCGCCGATCGCGTGCAGAGCCCCCGGCTTGAGCGGACTGCCCAGCAGAGTGACGACGGCGCGGCCGGCCGGTCGGCGCTCGTTGTCGCCTTCTCCTTCGACCACCTCGCACTCCATGTCGAGAGTCGCGGCGACCGTTCGCATCGCGCGCCGGACCCGTTCCGGTTCACGCGGTGTGGTGACGAGCACCCCGAGGATCAGGCGCCCCCGTAGCACCATCTGGTCGAGGTCGAGGACGTTGACGGGAAACTTGCTCAGCTCCTCGAACACGGTCGCGGTGACGCCGGGACGGTCGCGACCGACCATCGTGATCAGGAGCGTCGGCGTGCCCATGACGCCCACGTTATCGACCACGTCGGCGTGCCGCGTACGGCGCTGGCTCGGAGTCGTGACGTGTTCGGCCTGTGCAATAGGTTGGGGCTCCGAGCCAAGCAACCCGTTCCGTGCGAGGAGCCGCATGTCCGCCGTCGTCGAGTTGGCCGACGTGTCTGTCGTACGCGGTGGCGCACGCCTCCTCAGCCACGTCGACTGGACGGTCGAGGAGGACGAGAGGTGGGTCGTCCTCGGCTCCAACGGCGCCGGCAAGACGACGCTGCTCCAGGTACTCAGCACGCATCTGCACCCCTCGGAGGGAGTCGCGGGGATCCTCGGTGAGGTGATCGGTGCGGTCGACGTGTTCGAGTTGCGACCGAGGATCGGCCTCACCTCCGCGTCCCTCGGTGATCGGGTGCCACCGTCGGAACGGGTGTCCGACGTCGTGGTGTCGGCGTCGTACGCCGTGCTCGGCCGGTGGCGCGAGACGTACGACGACAGCGACCACGAACGAGCCGGGCGACTGCTCGACGAGCTCGGAGTCCGCGACCTCGCTGGCCGTGCGTTCGGGACCTTGAGCGAGGGAGAACGCAAGCGAACCCTGATCGCCCGCGCCCTGATGACCGACCCGGAGCTGTTGCTCCTCGACGAGCCCGCGGCCGGTTTGGACCTCGGGGGGCGGGAGGACCTGGTGAGCACACTGTCAGTCCTGGCCACCGACCCGGAGTCGCCGGTGACGATCCTGGTCAGCCATCACGTCGAGGACGTCCCCCCGGGCTTCACCCACGTGCTCATGCTGCGCAAGGGCGAAGTGGTCGTCGCGGGTCCGATCGAGAAGGCGCTCAACGCCCGGGCGTTGTCGGAGACGTTCGGGCTTCCCCTCACCCTCGAGTCGGTCGACGGCCGATACGCCGCCCGCCGTCGTTCGGGTCATCGGCGCTGAGCCGGCATCGACGCGGCACCGGCCGAGACACTGACGCGACCTCGATCGACGGTAGGGTCGGGCCATGGGCTGGATCCAGGACCACGGATGGCAGTCGTGGCTGATCATCGCGCTGGTGCTGGGACTCGCCGAGCTCGCCACGTTGGATTTCACCCTGCTCATGCTCGCCGTCGGCGCGTTGGCCGGATGTCTGGCGAACCTGGTCGGCCTGAACATCGTCGTCCAGGTCATCGTCGCCGTCGTGGTGGCCCTGCTGATGTTGGTCGTCGTTCGCCCGCCGCTCGTACGGTGGCTGCACCGCAACGACGTCACCCTCACATCGGGAACCGCCGGAATCATCGGCAAGTCCGGTTTGGTGCTCGAACGGGTGACATCGCTGAACGGCCGGGTGAAGGTCGCGGGAGAGGTCTGGTCGGCCCGCACGAGTGAAGACGGCATCGCCATCGAACCGGGTAGCAGAGTCTCCGTGGCCGAGATCGACGGGGCCACGGTCGTGGTCAACCCCTCGGGCTGACCACACTTCTCAACGACAAGGAGTCGCCAGATGGCGCTATTGATCATCCTGGGCATCATCGTGCTGCTCGCGATCGTCGTGATCTCGAGGTCGGTGCGGATCGTGCCGCAGGCTCGGGCCGGGATCGTCGAACGCTTCGGCAAGTATCGGACGACGCTGTCGGCGGGGCTCAACGTGGTGACCCCGTTCGTCGATCGGGTTCGTTACCTGATCGACCTGCGTGAGCAGGTCGTCTCCTTCCCCCCGCAGCCGGTCATCACCGAGGACAACCTGGTCGTCTCGATCGACACGGTGATCTACTTCCAGGTCACGAACCCGGTATCTGCCACGTACGAGATCGCCAACTACATCCAGGCGATCGAACAGCTCACGATGACCACGCTCCGTAACATCACCGGCGGTATGGATCTCGAACAGGCGCTGACGAGTCGCGATGACATCAACCAGTCGCTGCGCGGTGTGCTCGACGAGGCCACCGGGCGATGGGGCATCCGCGTTAACCGGGTCGAGCTCAAGGGGATCGACCCGCCGGCGTCGATCAAGGACTCGATGGAGAAGCAGATGCGCGCCGACCGCGACAAGCGCGCCGCGATCCTGACCGCCGAAGGCATGCGGCAGTCGCAGATCCTGACGGCCGAGGGTGGAAAGCAGTCAGCGATCCTGACGGCTGAGGGAGACCGTGAGGCTCTGATCCTGCGTGCCCAAGGCGATCGGCAGTCCGCGATCCTGCGGGCTCAAGGTGAAGGACAGGCGATCCTCACCGTGTTCCAGGCGATCCATGACGGGGCACCGGACCAGTCGCTGCTGGCCTACCAGTACCTCCAGATGCTTCCGAGGATCGCCCGTGGTGACGCCAACAAGCTGTGGATCATCCCGTCGGAGGTAGGCAAGGCGCTCGAGGGTCTCGGCGACACGTTCAACGCGATCAAGGGCATCCCGCAAGACTCAAAGGGGCCGGAACACCGGGTCGACTACGGTCCGCCGCCGGACGAAGGCGAGCACCGTACCGAGCTGTCGACGACGCACGCCGAGGTGCAGGAGGCAATCGCCTCGGCCGAAGAGGCCGCTCGCCCGGGCAGGTCACGTCCCAACGAGCCGATTGCTCCGCGCGGCCCGACGGACCCGGACGAAGCCCCGTCATCCTCGCAGGGGCCCGCAACGGCCACTCCTCCGACCGGTGCCGGACCCGTGCCGCCCGGAACGGTGCCGCCGGGAACGGTGCCGCCGGGAACGGTGCCGCCGGGAACGGTGCCGCCGGGAACGGTGCCGCCGGGAACCGTGTCACCGGACGAACCCCCGGCCGGTGACGGGCCACCTCCCGTTCAGTGACGCTTGCGGAGGCGCTCGCCGTCTTCGTAGCCGGAGTTGCGGCCGGCACCATCAACACGATCGTGGGGTCGGGCACCCTGGTGACGTTTCCGACCCTGCTGGCGGTCGGCTACCCACCGGTGCTCGCGAACGTGTCGAACACCCTCGGGCTGGTGCCGGGCTCACTTTCCGGAGCGTACGGCTACCGGCGCGAGCTGCATGGACAACGAACCCGCCTGCTTCGGCTCGGCGTCGCGTCCGTGCTCGGCGGCATCACCGGAGCGGTGCTGCTCCTGTGGCTTCCGGCGTCGGCGTTCCGGGCGATCGTCCCCGTCCTGATCGGGCTCGGATGCCTGTTCGTCCTGCTCCAGCCGTGGATCTCGAGACATCTGACACCTCCGGCGACGGCGCCCGCGCACGGCTCGATCGGGGTCTGGTCTCTCGTGTACGTGACCGGGGTGTACGGCGGGTACTTCGGCGCAGCCCAAGGCGTGCTGCTGATCGCGATCCTCGGTCTGACGTTGCCCGAGTCGCTGCAACGCGTCAACGCCGCCAAGAACGTCCTCGCCCTCCTTGTCAACGCCGTCGCCGCCGTCGTCTTCATCCTCGTGGCCGACATCGCCTGGGAGGCGGTCGGGCTGATCGCGGTCGGGTCGGTGATCGGTGGACAGCTCGGTGCGACGGTCGGGCGGCGCCTGCCCTCACCGGTGCTTCGCGGGTTTGTGGCGGTCGTCGGTGTGGTCGCCATCGTCTGGTTGGTCGTCTACGCGTGATCGCTCACCGCAACTGCGGAGCGTTCACGGCAGGTAAGCCCCGAGCCAACGCTCGACGTGCTCGAATGCCGCGTCGCGGATGTCCTTCGGTGACAAGAAGACGTCGTGCATCGCATCCGGCACGCGGATCAGGGTGAGGTGTGTCGACAACAGCGGTGCCCATCTCGCCATCTGCCGGACGTCGAGAACGACGTCGGTGGACGTGACGTCGTCGTCCCACTGCTGGGGAGCGGAGCTGCGCATCGAGGTCACCACGAGCATCGGGAGATCAAGCGGGATGCCGCGATGGATCCGTCGATGCCCGGCGCGGATCGCGCGTAACCAGCCGGCCCGGACGGGGATGCTCTCCCTCGGTTTCCAGGTGAGGTCGAAGTCCCACTCGCCGCGCAGGTCCTGATGCAGGCTCTCGGCGTACAACGCATTGACTCCGCGCGGGATGACCGAGTACGGGCGGCGCTGTCCGATCTGGTTGAGTGCCGCCTGTGCGCCCGCCGTACGCAGCAGGAACGACCCCTGTAGGTCGAGCCACGGGCTGTTCAGCAAGACGCCGTCGACGTGCGACGACCGGCCTTCGGAAGCGAGCCAGAGCGGAACGATCAGCCCCCCGGTCGAGTGCCCGCTCACGATGAGCTGCGCGTGGCCGTCGCGACGGCGGATCAGATCGAGCGCCGCGTCCAGCTCGGCGTCGTACTCGGCCAGGTCGCGGCAGAAGTTCGGGGTCTGGTGTGAGAGCAGCGACCGTCCGCACTTGCGGAGGTCGACTGCGTAGAAGTCGTAGCCGCGGCCGGTGAAGAACTCGGCGAACGCGGTTTGGAAGAAGTAGTCGCTGAAACCGTGGACGTGCATGACCGCCCGACCGGACGGCTTGTCGGCGCGACGGTGGACGAGCGTCGCGACGACGGCCCCCTCGTCGTCATCGGGTAGCTCGATCCGCTCCGACGAGTACGGTTCGCCGAGGACGTCGGTCTGCTCCACGTCCTCATCCTGCCTCATCGCCCCTACCGCTCCCACCGACGGTGCCGCCCTCATCGGGCCAGCCGCCGCCGGACTTCGTACATCAAGATCCCCGCCGCGACGGAGAGGTTGAGCGACGTCGCGTGCCCCACCATCGGGATCCTCACCTGTTGGGCACCGCGGCCCAATGCGTCGGTGGGAAGACCAACGCGTTCACTGCCGAGGAGAATCGCGACCGGCGGCTCGAGCGCCATTGCAGCGAGTGGTGTGGATGCACGAGCAGACGTCGTCAGCGTATGGACGCCGGACGACACCGCCCAGTCGAAGAACGACGCGAGGCTGTCGCCGCGGACCAGGGGAAGGTGGAACAGCGAACCCATCGACGCCTTGACGGCCGCCGGTGCGTAGGGGTCGGCACTGTTCCCCACCAAGATCAGACCCGCCGCACCGAACCCGTCAGCGGTCCGGATGATCGTACCGAGGTTCCCGGGGTTGGCGACCTCGTGAAGCGCGACCATGAACCCGTCCACCGGCACCTCCAGCGCATCGAGCCGGCCGAGGTGGCCATTGATGATCGCGGCGAGACCGGACGGCCCGTCCCGGTTTGACAACCGGCTGAACAGGTCGGCGGTGAGCTCGGCGACCGCTACGCCGGCGGCGCGCTGGGACGCGACCAGGTCAGCTGCCGGTGACCCGGCCAGCAGGGTCGGGGCTGTGACGATCGTCTCGATGTCGGCACCGGCCTCCACCGCCTGCCACACCGGCGCAACTCCTTCGACGACGAAGGCGTGCTGCTGCTCTCGGTGCCGGCGCCGGTCCAGGAGCCGGATCCGTTTGACCAGGGGGTTGGTGGCGCTGCTGATCAGCTCACGGTCGGAGTCCACCCGTCGATGATGCCGCAAACTGTTCACCCAATCGCGTCAAGCAGGTGACGGATCGCTGCGGCTTCGGCTCAAGGGGAAGGAGGGATGCCTTCGGCGTAGATGCGGCTGATGACGTCCTCGATGCTCGGCTCGAGGATGGCTAGATCTGCGAGCGGGTAGTCGCGTGCAAGAGCGGCGACGTACGGTGCCGCGCTCGACTCCGCCGGAAAGGTCACCCACTGCCGTGGCCCGTCGACCTTCACCGTGGTGGCGCCCGCGAGCCGCACCGGCGCCCGCGGCTCGGTCAGGTCGACGACCAGCGTGCGGGACGCGCCACCGATGCGCCTGAGCTCCGCGAGCCGGCCGTCGAACACCATCCGGCCGTGGTCGATCACCATCACCCGGGAGCTCAGCTGCTCGATATCGGTGAGGTCGTGGGTCGTGAGGAGGATGGTGATGTTGCGTTCGTCGTGGATCCGTTGCAGGAATGCCCGCAGCGCGGACTTGCTGACGACGTCGAGACCGATCGTCGGCTCGTCGAGGTAGACGATCTCGGGGTCGTGGAGCAAAGATGCCGCAATGTCGCCGCGCATCCGCTGACCGAGCGACAGCTGCCGGACGGGGGTGTCGAGGAACTCGGCCAGTCCGAGCGTCTCGGTGAACTCGTCGAGGTTTGCCCGGTAACGATCGGGCGGGACCCGGTAGATCCGGCGGAGCAGGTCGAAGCTGTCACGCAACGGCAGGTCCCACCACAGCGTCGTCCGTTGACCGAAGACGACACCCATCCGTCGCGCGAGGGTGGTCCGCTGCCGCCACGGTTCGAGTCCCGCGACTCGGATCGTCCCGGCCGTCGGCACCAGGATCCCGGTCAGCATCTTGATCGTGGTGGACTTGCCGGCGCCGTTCGGTCCGATGTACCCCACCACCTCGCCGGCGTCGATGGCGAACGATATGCCGTCGACGGCAGCGACGGTGTGGACCGTACGGCGAAGCCGGCCCGACTTGCGGCGGATCCGGAACTCCCGGCGCACGTCGTCCACCTCGATCAGTGGCATTCCTCAGCTCCCCGTACTCCGGTAGCGGCGCAACCCGGTCCGCCACACCAGCCCGGTCACGGCAACGACCAGCACCGCGACCGCGGGAGAGAGGAACCGAAGGACGCTCGGGAATCCGAACGGGTCGGGCCGGTCCAGCAGGTAGAGCGTCGGGTACCAGTTGACGAACGCCACCGGGATGAGGAATGTGACACCGCGGACGAGCTCGGCGGGGTAGATCGCCATCGGGTACTGCGTCAGGAAGTTGCCGCCGTACGTGAACGCGTTGGCCACCTCCGCGCTGTCGGACGACCAGAACTGGATGGCGCCGCCGAGGACGAAGATCGATGCAAAGATCAGGGTCGCACTGAGCACCATCGCCATCGTCATGACGACCCGCGCAGCGGTCCAGTCGACGGGGGCGTTGAGCAGCGCCCAGCCAAGGACCAGTGCACCTTGGCCCACTCGGCCGACGCGGCGCAGGGCGAACCTGTCGGCACACATCGAGACCAGCGCGGGAACCGGCCGGATGAGCATCTGATCGAAGCTGCCGTCGCGGACCCGGCGGCCGAGGTGCTCAATGTTGCCCAGCGCGAGGTCGGCCACGCCCAGGGCGAGGCTCGACGTGCCGTACAGGAGCGCGATCTCGGACAGGCTGAAACCGCCGAGCTGGTCGACGCGACTGAACATGACCAGCAACGCGACGAAGTCCACGAACGTGATCGCGAACTGTGAAACGGTCATGATGACGAACGACGTGCGGTACGCCATCGTCGAGCGCACCCAGATTCCGGACAGCAGGACGTACGCGCGAATCGACTCAACCACCCTGCACCACCACCTTGTGCTCGGCCCGGCGCAGCGCGACGTACGAAGCGCCGAGGAGCAGCACGGCCCATCCGACCTGGAACGCGACTCCGCGGGCGACGGCGAAACCGGTTCGCTTCCCAAGCCAGATGTCGGCGGGTACCTGGATGAACGCCGCCCAGGGTGCACCTCGCAGCAGGTCGCCCGCGAGACCAGGGAAGACCACGAGCGGCAAGATCATGCCGCTGCAGAACATCCCGAGGATCGTCGCGACCTGTTCGACGCCCTGTGAGTCGAGCAACCAGAACGCCGTGAGGCTGACCAGGAAGCGGATTCCGAAGCTCACGACGACGGCGAGGTACGCGGCGAGGACCACCAGCAGCCATGTTGCCGCGGTCGCCGGCATCCGCAGGTCGAAGAGCAGAGCACCGACCATGATCGTCGGGACGGACCGGCCCAGGAAGTGGAAGCTCGCCCGGCCGAGGTCGACGGCGAGCCACCACGGGATGAACCCGGTCGGCCGATAGAGGTCGATCGCGATGTCGCCGCTGCGGATCCGCTCGGAGAAGTCAGCCTGGAACCCGCCGCCCCAGGTTGCGACGGGCATGATCAATGCCTGGGCGATCCAGACGAACGTGACGGCGTCGGTCCGGTCATACCCCCCGAGGTGCGGCTTCTGCGACCACAGCGCGATGAATGTGTAGGCCACGAAGACCCCGAACATCGCGTTCGTGAACAGTCCGGCGAACGTCGCCGTACGGTAGGTGGCGTACCGCTGGAAGCTGCGCCCTGCGATCGCGGCGAGCGGGCCCAATCGCTGTCTTTCACCGGTCGTGCGCACAACGCGCTAGCCTCCCACACCGGCCGGCCAGTCCGGTGGGTAGTTCGGCGCCGACGCCTCGGCTTCGGTGAGCAGCTTCTTGCGGACGCGGTTGGCGAGCCGGTCGCCGAAAACCGTACCGAAACAGTGGTCGGTCTCGTGCTGGAGGCAGCGCGCGAACAACCCACCGCCCTCGTAGTGAACCGGTTCGCCGGTGATGCCAACTCCGTCGACCGCGGCGAAGTCGGCGCGTGCCAGCGGGACGTACGCGCCCGGAAGTGACAGACACCCTTCCTCGCACTCCTCGAGGGTGCGGTCGCGTCCCTCCGGAACGGTCAACCGGGGGTTGCAGACGATGCCCTCGTGGCGTCCGCGATGGTCGTCGGGACAGTCGAACACGAATACCGCGAGGTCGACACCGATCTGGTTCGCCGCCAGTCCGACACCGTCCGCCGCGCGCATCGTGGCAACCAGGTCGGCGACCAGCCGGCTCAGCGTGTCGTCGAACGACTCGACCATCATCGACCGGCGATGCATGACAGGGGTACCCCAGCGGACAATCGGGTGGACCGCACCATCGATCGGCAGACTCGACACGGGCCGAAGATACCGAGTCAGCCGTGGATGCGCCGTAGCAGCGCCTCGCGGACGGCCGGCCACTCCGCCCGCAGGATCGAGAAAACGGCGGTGTCGCGCCACGAACCGTCCGCACGGCGGACGTGGTGACGGAGGATGCCCTCGAACTGTGCGCCCAGCTTGACGATCGCCGCCTGCGACCGGGCGTTGAGGTCGGCGTCGGTCTGCAGCTTGAGGCGTTCCAGGCCGCAGTCCTCGAACGCGTGACCGAGCAACAGCAGCTTGCACTCCGGGTTGACGACCGATCCCCAGACGTCGGGGTGGTAGGCCGTCCAGCCGACGTGTCCGCGGGCGTTTGCGAGGTCGATGTCGCCGAGCGTCGACGTACGAACGACACGCTGATCGGCGACCCGCCGGACGACGTATTGGGCGCGCAGCGGGCCGCCGTCGCCCGAGCCCGGCGTGTCCAGCTTGCTCTGCAGCGCCGCCCGGTCGGCGGGTCGGCCGGCCGGCCCGCCGCCGTACCCGCTCTCCCAGACGCGTGGGTCGTCGAGGGCGGCGAACAGTGCGTCGACGTCGGCGGGCCTGCGCGCATCGAGCGGCACGACCGACCCAACCAGCGCTCGCTGGTCGGGAGCAGTAACCGTCACTCGACCCTCCGCACCTGCCGAGGTAACGGAAGGCGCGTGGTTCCGGCGTGTCGAACCCGCGCCCCGGGAAGCGCCGTCGCCCCCTCGTTCGGGTCTCACAGGTGCTTGGTCGCCTCCCGTCGGGACAACGGCGACATGTCCGTCTGGTGTGCGAGTACGAACACCCGCACCCACTCGGGCTCGGACCTCGCGTACTCGCGTAGCGCCCAGCCGATCGCCTTGCGAACGAAGAACTCGGGATCGCCGAGGTTCGACTCGGTGCATGCGGTCAGCAGCCCCGGGTCCGTCTCCGACTTGTGCCCGAGCTGGCAGATGATTGCGCTACGGCGCATCCAGAACACGGGATGGCGGCGCCAGCTCCGGATAGGGGGCGTCGCGCGGGCACGGTCGTTGCGCAGGACGGCCCCGACGTGGTGCGAGACGTCGTCGACATGATCCCACCAAGCGCCCGTCGTGATCAGGTGCTCGTACAACGGAAGCGTCTCGGCGGACTGGAGGCTCCGGTACGAGCGGTGCCCGGCGAGCATGGTGGCGGCGTAACGTTCTTCGCGGAACGCCGCGTGGTCCCACAGCTCGTGGATCGTCGCTTCCCAGCCGCTCCGGTCCGGCAACCGGTGCTCGCGGAAAACGTCCGCGCAGACATTGCGCACTTCCGGCCTGGGAACGCCTCGGCAGGGCATCGAGGACTTCATGTACGCCTGCATGCCGACCGCCCTCGTATCGTCGGCGCGCTCGGCCAGTCCCTGGCGTACCCGCGCGACCAGGTCCTGGTCGATCATTTCGGGCACCTCACTGGGAGGGGTGGGCCGGAAGGGGCAGCAGGGAGGTGTAGATATCCACGGTCTGCCGGGCGATCTTCGACCAGTCGAACTCCGCAACCGCCCGGGCGCGGCCGGCGGCACCCATCGTCTCGGCGAGCTCCGGGGTGTGCGCGAGCGCGTTGACGGCGTCGGCGAGTCGCCGCTCGAACACCTCGGGTTCGGACTCGTCGTACGCCGCGAGGATCCCGGTCTCCCCGTCGTCGACGACTTCGGGGATGCCACCTACGGCGCTCGCGACCACCGCGGTCCCACACGCCATCGCCTCCAGGTTGACGATGCCGAGCGGCTCGTACACCGAAGGGCAGACGAACGCGAGCGCATGCGTGAGCACCTGCCGGACGGTCTCGCGCGGGACCATCTCGGAGACGACGACCACGCCAGTCCGCGCTGCGGACAGCACCGCAATCGCCTCGTCAGTCTCCTGCTTCAGCGCTGGAGTGTCCGCGGCCCCGGCCAGCATGACGATCTGGACCGCCGGGTCGAACCGCAGGCCGGCGCGAAGCAGGTGCTGCACCCCCTTCTGCCGGGTGATCCGGCCGACGAACGTGACGTACGGGCGCTCCCCATCGACGCCGAGGTGCTCCAGCACATCGCGGGCGGGATCAGGACGGTAGAAGTCGGCGTCGATTCCGTTGTAGACGACATGCAGCCGGTCCTCGGCGACGTCGGGGTAGCACGCGCGCACGTCGGCAGCCATGCCGTGACTGACGGCGATCACTGCGTCGGCAGCCTCGTACGCCGTTCGCTCGGCCCACGACGACAACCGGTACCCGCCTTGCAGCTGCTCGGCCTTCCACGGCCTGCGGGGTTCGAGCGAGTGCGCCGTCACCACGTGGGGGATGTCGTACAGCAGCTTTGCGAGATGGCCTGCCAGGTTGGCGTACCACGTGTGTGAGTGCACGAGCTCCCGGTCGGCGGCGAGCGCGGTCACCGCGAGATCGGCCGACATCGTCTGCAGTGCCGGGTTGGCGTCCGGGAACCTGGGGTCGGCCTCGACGACCGTACGGGCACCGTCCCGCGGCTCGCCCAGCGCGAGCACCTCGAGGTCGACGAGCGACCGCAGCTCCCGCGACAGGAAGTCGACGTGCACCCCCGCGCCACCGTAGACGTACGGCGGGAACTCGCGGGTGATCAGTCCGACCCTCATAGCCGCCGAGACTATCGACCGGCGGGTCTGCCGGCCCGAACCGACCGGATCTGGACGGGACCAGCCCGATCCGGCGACGGTCGCGCTAGTGTCCGGACATGGCCAAGCCCCGGGTCCTCGGGATCGTCCTCGCCGGCGGTGAGGGCAAGCGGTTGATGCCGCTGACGGCCGACCGGTCGAAGCCCGCAGTTCCGTTCGGTGGCAGCTACCGGCTGATCGACTTCGCCCTCTCGAACCTGGTCAACGCGGGCTACCTCCGTCTCTGCGTGCTCACCCAGTACAAGTCACACTCGCTGGACCGGCACATCTCGTTCACGTGGAGGTTGTCGACCCTGCTGGGGAACTACGTCACGCCGGTGCCGGCTCAACAGCGCCGCGGAAAGCAGTGGTACCTCGGCAGTGCGGACGCGATCTACCAGTCGATGAATCTCATCGTCGACGACGAGCCCGACATCATCGTCGTGTTCGGGGCCGACCACGTGTACCGGATGGATGCCTCGCAGATGGTGGCGGCGCACGTCGAGTCGGGAGCCGAGGCCACCGTTGCCGGGATTCGGGTTCAACGCACGAAGGCGACCGAGTTCGGTGTGATCGAGACGGACGCGAGTGGGCAGCGGATCAACCAGTTCCTGGAGAAGCCGGCCGAGCCTCCCGGTCTGGTCGACAACCCGGAGGAGTCGTTCGCGTCGATGGGCAACTACGTTTTCACCGCCGACGCGCTGGTGGCCGCGCTGGAGAAGGACGCCGCCGAGGCGACGTCACGCCACGACATGGGTGGCGACATCATCCCGGCGTTCGTGGACCGCGGGCAGGCGGCGGTGTACGACTTCAAGGCGAACGTGGTCCCCGGTTCGACGGCGTACGACCGCGACTACTGGCGCGACGTCGGTACGCTCGGCTCGTACCACGAAGCCCATCTCGACCTGGTGTCCGTCGAACCGCCGTTCAACCTGTACAACACGCAGTGGCCGATCTTCACATCGCATCCGCAGCTACCGGGTGCCAAATTCGTCGAGGACGCGGTGGCCAACGACTCGATCGTGTGCCAGGGGTCGATCGTGTCCGGCGCGGCGGTTCATGAGTCGGTGATCGGGAGCAACGCCTACGTCGCCACCGGCGCGTCCGTGGAGCGCAGCGTCCTCATGGACAACGTCCGGGTCGGACCGGGCGCACGCGTCGTGAACGCGATCTTGGACAAGAACATCGTCGTTCCGGACGGGTTCGAGATCGGCGTCGACGCCGAACTCGACGGTGAGCGTGGATTCACCGTGACCGACGAAGGCATCACCGCGCTGGGCAAGAGCACTCCGATCGAGGGCTCCTACACCGGCCCGCTCGGTTGACCGGTTCGGTGATGAGCAGACGGCTCCCGGTCGGCGTCGCGGCCGGACATGAGGAGACTGCCGCGACCGGACGGGCGTTGCTCGACGCGGGCGGCAGTGCCGCCGACGCCGCGGCGGGCATGGTGCTGACCTCGTGCGTCGCGGAGACCGTCTTCACCGGACTCGCCGGGGGCGGCTTCGCGATCTACTACGACGCGTCGGCGCGACGGACCAGCTGCCTCGACTTCTTCGTCACCGTGCCCGGCCTCGGTGGGGGGACCGCCTCCGATCCGCCGCGGCTGACGATCGACTTCGGCGGCCAACCCGTCGAGTACGCGTTCGGTCCCGCGACCGTCGCCGTACCAGGTCTGCCCGCGGGTGTGGCGTCGTTGCACGAGCGCTGGGGCCGGTTGCCGTGGCGGAACGTCGTCGACCCAGCGCTCGACCTGGCGCGAAACGGAAGCACATTCTCTGCCGCGCACTCCGGAGTGCTGGCGACGATCGCGCCCGCGATGCTGCTCGGGGCGGGCGCCGACGCGTACGCACCGGCGGGGACGTTCCTCGCCAGCGGAGAGCGGCTCCGCCATCCCGGTTTGGACGCTTCGCTGCAGCTCCTCCGGGACAAGGGCATGGACCCGTTCTACCGAGGCGAGATCGCGGCGGCGATCGTCGGCGCGGTCGCCGCCGACGGGGTACTACGGGCAGAGGACCTCGAGGCGTACCGGGTCGTCGAGCACCGTCCGGCCCACGTCGACTTCGCCGGCGCGCGGGTGCAGAGCCGCGGCGACGACCTCGACGACCTGCTCGGCACCCTGGGCCAGCTCGGTGAGGTGGGCACCGATCGCGCCGCCACTGCTCGGGCGCTGGTCGGAGTATTACGGACGCCTCCGCGCCGTGCAGAGACGACCAACGTCGCGGCCGCCGACTCCGACGGCAACGCCTGTGTCGTCACCACGAGCCTCGGGTTGGCGAGTGGAATCTGGCTGGACGGCTACGGTCTCCACCTGAACTCGATGCTCGGCGAGTCCGAGCTGCAGCGGGGCCAGCTCGGACCGGGTGAACGGCTCGGCTCGATGATGGCGCCGCTGGTGGTGCTCGACGACGAGGGCCCGTTGTTGGTCGCCGGAGCCGCCGGGGGCAGCCGGATCCGTCCGGCGCTCGTCCAGGTGCTGGTGCACTGTCTCGTGGAAGGGCTCACGCTGGACGAGGCGATCCGCGCGCCGCGGCTCAACCCGGTGCCGGGTGTGATCCATGCCGAACCCGGTCTTCCCGACGAGGTGGTCACGGCGCTGGCGTCACAGGACCTGCTCGTGCGGCCTTCGCTCGACGCGTACTTCGGTGGTGTGTCGGGCGTCGACCGCACCGGCCCGGCCGCCGACCCGCGACGCGGCGGCCACGTAGCCGCGGTGGCGCCATGACGAGGGCCGCGCCGTGGCGCCGTGACGAGGGGCCGGGTCGCTGGGCTGCCGGCGATGCTGCTCGGCATGCTGGGGGTGCTCGCGGTCCTGGTCGCGCTAGGGGTCCAGGACCAGCACCGACGTGCAGTCAGCCGGATCGCCGGCAGCCCATAGCGCCGCGGCGATGATCCTGATGGGTTGAGGTTCCCCCGGCCGCCGCTTTCCCGAGCGATTCGTCGGGTCCACGTCCACCCGGTGCTCGAGGTGGCGCACGGTCAGCGGGAAAGGTCGGCGTAGCTACCGGTGATGATGGTGTCCTTGTCGGCGAGGACCTGAGTCACCAGGTACGACATCGTGGTGCGGGGATCCCAGGCGAGGATGCGGAACTCTGGACCGTGGTGGCCGGTGGACCTGGACTCGTACGCGACCAGCCCGCCCTGCAGCCAGCTCGCGACCGCGCAGCAGCCCTTCCATCGCGTGTGATCGGGGTCCTCGGGAAGTACGAGCACCGCCGACGTCGTGTCGGCCACGACGACAGCCTGCGGGTTGGCGATGCCGGCGTCGGCACCGACACCGGCCGGCACGTGATCGAGCCAGGCCACGCCGCGTGCGTACGATCCTGCGTTGACTCGGATCGGGCCCCACCATCCGCCGACCGGCACGTTAGTCGACCCGAGTGGGTCGGCAGCGCGCCGTGATGCGACCACTTGACCACTAGGAATCAGCAGCTCTGTGCCGCCGAGGTCGATGCCGCTCCCGTCGGGCAGCCAGCCGACGCCGCCAACCGGGACCTTGTCGACGGGGTATCGGTGCCACCGGTCGGTCGCCAGGTCGTAGACCATGATCGCGCCCGGCTGTGCGAACGCGATGGCCGAACCGTCCGGTGACACGGCGCCGCCGCTGAAAGACCCGCCCGGGTTGCCGTACGCGTCGTGATACGGCTTGAGTTGCGAGATATCCAGGGGCCGCCACCCGTCATGTCCGACCAGGACCACCTCGTTCAGCGCTCCGTTCGCCCCGCTGATCGCGAATGCCGCGAGCGCGGTCGGAACGGGGGCGTAGCGGTACGGCGCAGCGTAGGACCTCCGAAGATCGAGTGTGACCGGCAGCGCCGTCGCCAGCTGTGGCAGTCGCGCTTCGGCGGCCAGGGTGGGTCCCAGCCAGATCGGAACGTTGCCGTAGTGCCCCGCAGGGCGCGGGATGTAGGCGTGCCATCCCGATCGGTTGGCAGCGCCAGGGAGATGGCCCTTGGCGCCGGGGCCTCTCTGCGCGTTGTTGATGGCCAGGCCTCCGCCGAGTACGAGCACGGCTGTCGACGCGGCGCACCAGGCGAGCCGGCGGCGGTGGCGCCTGCGCGCGCCGACGTCCCATGCGTCGCGCGCGAGGTGGGGATCCTCGACGTCGTTCGCGAGCTCGTCGAGCAGGTCGTGGATCCGGGGGGTGGTCATCTAGTTCGCCTTTCCGAGAAACTCGCCGAGCTCCGGCGCGACCGCGCGGAGCCGGGCGAGTGCGGTGTGAGCCTGTGCCTTCACCGTGCCGACGCTCACGCCCAGCGCCGCCGCGGTGGCACGCTCGGTGAGGTCGTCGTAGTAGCGAAGGACGAGAACGCTGCGTTGCTTGGCGGTCAGCTGGTCGAGGGCCGCTGCGACCAGGAGTTTGCGGTCGACCAGGGCGGCGTGGTCGTCGCTGCTGGCGAGTCGCACGTCGTCGGTGACGTGCTCTCGGCGGTGCCGGCGCCACCACGAGATGTTGTCGCGGACCAGGATCGTCCGCGCGTACGCCTCGGGATCGCCGTCCCGAAGGCGCGGCCAGCGACTCGCCACCTTGATCAGGGTCTCCTGCACGAGGTCCTGGGCGCGGTGGAGGTCGCCGCTGAGCAGGTACGCGGTCCGCAGCAGCGCGTGTTGCCTCGACACCGCCCAGGCGGTGAAGTCCTCACGATCGTCGCGCACCACGCGTCCTCCACAGTCCAACCCTCACCCTCTCAACGCAGGGACGCCCGGAAAAGGTTGAGGTGGCGCGTCATCCCCCCGCAATTGCGGGAAACTGGTTGGACAAATCGGACGCGCGCCGACCACTTTCCCCCAATTGCGGGATCAGGTCAAGCGACCTGAATGGAGCGCTTCGACAAGCCCATCCAGTAGCCGTCGATGATCTGCTCGGGTGCGGCGTCAGGGTTGCTGGCGGCGCCGAGCGTCACGAAGAGCGGCGCGAAGTGCTCGATGGTCGGATGCGCGTACGGCATTCCGGGAGCGCGGTCACGGAACGCCGCCAGCGCGCCAACGTCGCCGGCCTGCAGGAGCTCGTCGGCCCAGGCGTCGAAGTCTTGGGACCATCCGGGCGCCGCAGCATCCGCGCGGAACTCGGTTAGGAACGGCAGGCCGTGCGTCGTGAACCCCGAGCCGATGATCATCACGCTCTCGTCTCGCAACGGGCGGAGACGCCGGCCCAGGGACAGCAACCGGTCGGGCTCGAGGGTGGGCAGCGACATCTGCAGGACCGGGATGTCTGCGTCCGGATACATCACCGACAACGGCACGTACGCGCCGTGGTCGAGCCCGCGGCCCGGCTGGTCGGCGACGGGCTCGGTGTCGGGCATCATCGCGCGGACCCGCGCCGCGAGCGCCGGCGCGCCGGGGGAGTCGTACGTCGCCTGGTAGTACCGTGGCGCGAACCCCCCGAAGTCGTACACAAGAGGTACTCGCTCGGTTGCTCCGAGCATCAGTGGTGCCGACTCCCAGTGCGCGGAGACGATGAGGATCGACTCCGGACGCGGCAGGTGGTCTGCCCAACGGGCGAGCTCGGTTGTCCACCGCTCGTCGTCGACCAGCGGTGGTGCGCCGTGGCTGAGGTAGAGCGCCGGTGTCCGGGCCTCGGCGAGGGGGTGGTCGTCCATGCTCCCATGGTAGTTGAAATCTCAAGCAGATGTCGGCGCTGTCGCGCGCCGGCAGCGATACTTCCCCCATGAGCTCCGCCGCTGCGCACGACCTCACCGTTCCCACCCCGGACGGACCGATGCCGGCCTACCGGTGGAATCCGCCCAACGGAACCGGGCCGGGCCTGCTTCTCCTGCAGGAGATCTTCGGCGTGTCGCCGTACATCCGGTCCCGTGCGGCAGACCTCGCAGAGCTCGGGTACGTCGTGGTCGCGCCCGAGGTCTACTGGCGTCTCGACGGCGCCGACATCGACGAGTCGAGGCCGGACTACCTCGAACAAGCGATGGGCGTCGTCAGCCGACTGGACTGGCAACGCGCCGTCGACGACTGTGCAGCGGCGCTCGACCTCATCCGTGGTCTCGACGAGGTCGAGGGCGGCGCCGGTGTGATCGGCTTCTGTTTCGGCGGCGGCCTGGCCTTCAACCTGGCGGCCGTTGCCGACCCCGACGTCCTTGTCTGCTACTACGGGTCGGCCCTGTCGCGGCTGCTCGACCTTTCCGGTCAGGTCGTCGCACCGGCGCTGTACCACTTCGGTTCGGCCGACGACTACATTCCCGTCGACACGGTCGAGGCGATCCGGACCGCCGTGGGAGCCAGGCCGGGCGCGGAGTTCCACATGTACGAGGGTGCGAACCACGCCTTCGACAACCCACGCCCGGAGTTTCACCACGAGCAGGCCGCCGCGGAAGCCTGGAAGAGAACCGTGGACTTCCTCGCCGCCAACTTGCCGACGAAGACCGAATGACGGACTTCGACTTGGCGTGAACCGCGGCCTCCGGCTGGCGCAGACCCTGGGCGTAGGCTCGTTCGGTGCCTGGATCTCTGCTCGGAAACAACGTCCGGCGGGTCGAGGACCCGGACCTCGTCCGCGGCCTCGGAACGTTCGTCGACAACATCGTCCGGCCCGAAGCGCTGTGGTTGGCGTTCGTCCGGTCGCCGTTCGCCCATGCTCGGCTCGGCTCGATCGACACCGCGGTCGCTGCCGCGGCAGACGGCGTGGTCGCCGTGATCACGGCACCCGACCTCGACCTTGCCGCGTACCACCCGTTCTTCGTGCTCAGGGACGAATGCGCTCGGCCGCCGCTTGCGACCGACCGGGTGCGTTTCGTCGGCGAGGCCGTTGCGGTCGTCGTTGCGTCCACCCGCGCCGCCGCGGTCGATGCGGTCGAGCTCGTCGACGTGGACTACGAACCACTTGACGCGGTCGCCGACCCGGAGACCGCCCTGGGGCCGGACGCTCCGTTGCAGTTCGACGAGCTCGGAACGAACCTGGTCGCGGGTGCTCGAGACGCCGACAGCGACACGGTGCTGGCGGATGCGGAGGTCGTCGTCCGGGCCCGCATCGAGAACCAGCGACTGTCGGTTGCACCGATCGAGGGCAACGCGGTCCTGGTGGATGTCGATGACCCCGACTTCGACCTGGTCGTCCGGATGTCCACCCAGATGCCGCATGGTGCCCGCGACAAGTTCGGGTCGGTCCTGGGCGTCGACACCTCACGCGTGCGGGTGATCGCCCCACATGTCGGTGGCGCCTTCGGTGGGAAGGCCGGCGTGCCCGCAGAACACATGGTGGCGGCCGCCGTGGCGTTGCGCCTCGGTCGGTCCACGCGCTGGACCGAGACCCGATCGGAGGCCCAGCTGTCGATGCACGGGCGCGCACAGGTTCAGTACGCGGAGCTGGGGCTGACCCGTGATGGCGTGATCGTCGGGCTGCGCGCCCGCCTGGTCGGTGACGCGGGCGCGTACGCCGGCTTCGGCGGGGCACTGGCGATGGGCCCGACGTACTCGATGGCTCAAGGTGTCTACCGCGTCCCGAAGCTCGGCTTTGACGTCGCGGTCACGCTCACCAACACGGCCCCGGTCGGCGCGTTCCGCGGCGCAGGGCGGCCGGAGGCGGCAGCGCTGCTCGAGCGCATGATGGACCTCGCCGCCGACGACCTCGGGCTCGACCCCGTGGAGATACGCCGTCGCAACTTCCTCCGCCTCGAGGACTTCCCGTTCACGACGCTGACCAATACGACGTACGACTGCGGGGACTACGACCGATCGCTCCGGGAGGCGTTGCGCGTCGCCGACTATGATGCGCTGCTTGCCGAGCAGCGCGTGCGACGTGACCGTGGTGACGACCGGCAGCTCGGCATCGGCCTTGGCACATACGTCGAGATCACCGGCGGAGGCTCCGGTGAGTTCGGCGCTGTCGACGTCGACAGCGAGGGCAACGTCACGATCCGGGTCGGCACGTCGGCGCACGGGCAGGGTCATGCCACGACCTTCTCGATGCTGGTCGCCGACAAGCTCGGCGTACCCATGGACTCGACCAGGTTCGTGCAGTCGGACACGGCCGAAGTCCGCCGTGGACAGGGAACCGGCGGCTCACGCTCTCTCCAGCTCGGCGGGAGTGCGGTCACCGGGGCCGCGGACCTCGTGGTCGAGCAGGCCCGCGAGCTCGCAGCGGCCCGACTCGAGGTGTCGGTCGACGAGGTGGTCCACGGTGATGCAGGCGTGTTCCACGTCGTGGGGGTGCCGACCGCAACCGTGAGCTGGGCCGAGCTCGCCAAGCAGGCGGAGGCCGACGGTGGGCGGCTGGGCGCGGATCACGACTTCCCCGCAGAAGGCGCGACGTTTCCGTTCGGGGCCCACCTGGCCGTCGTCGAGGTCGACACGGAGACCGGACTCGTGACACCGCTGCGCCACGTCGCGGTCGACGATTGTGGACGGGTCGTCAATCCGATGATCGCGAACGGGCAGCAGCACGGCGGTTGTGCCCAGGGAATCTCGCAGGCGCTGTGGGAGAAGTTCGAGTACGCCGAGGACGGCACGCCGCTGTCCGGTACATTCGCCGACTATCCGCTCCCAACCGCCGCTGACCTCCCGCCGCTCGACGTGAGCAACACCGAGACACCGACGCCGCTCAACCCGCTCGGGGCAAAAGGCATCGGTGAGTCGGCGACGATCGGGTCGACGCCGGCCGTGCAGAACGCCGTCGTGGACGCGCTCAGCCATCTCGGTGTTCGCCACGTCGACATGCCGTGCACACCGGCGCGGGTGTGGAGCGCGATCCAACGCGCAGGTCGCGGCGACGCCGACCCGTGGCGTGAGCCACCCGCGGTGTTCGACCAACTGCCTGTACGCGGCGCGGACTCAGATGCCGGCGGCCCCGAGATCTGAGCCCGGAAGCCGAGCCGGGGAGGCCCAGGGACACGTCACGACGGGGCGCTGCCGACCGGCCGCACCAGCCGGATGATCGCCCGCCAGACCGCGGTCGGGTCGGAAGCGGACGCCATCGGATCCTCGACACCTGGCTCGACGACCCAGAGACCGCCGTCGGTGTCGACAACCTCGATGCCGGCGGCCGGGGCATGCGCTCCAGGCGTCACCTCGGCCAACGTCCAGTGCCGTCGAACGCCGTCGGCAAGCAGCGTCCACAACGAGAGCCGCGCCACTGCCGACGGACGTGGTCGGGGACCCAGATCGACGAGCCGCCCGATCGCCTCCGGAAGCAGGGTCACCGGCAGACCGAGGAGCCGCCGCAGGCACATCTCGTCGGCTGCCATCAACAGCGCGGCGTGGGAGGACGTCACCCAGATCCGCGTCGCCCGCTGGCCGTTCGTCAGCTCGAAACCAGCGTCCGGGTGCCGTAGCACGCCAATCGTGTTCGTCAGGCTGGGATGGAACCGGCCGTCACTGCCGATCGCTGAGACGGACTGCAGCAGGGCTGCCTGCTCGCGAACGAGCGGGTCGTCTCCGACCTCTCCGGGTCGTCTGGCGAGCCGTTCGAGGATGGCGAACGCGCCGTCGCTGAGGTGGAGCTCGCCGATGTCAGCCTCGAAGACCGGGACCGGTTCGGTCACCGTGCTGTCACCGAGAACCCGGATGCGACGCGCGCGAACGTGTCGGCGAAGTCGTCGTACTGCAGGGCGCCCGACGAGCAGGTGATGACGTAAACGCGGCGCTGCCCTTCAATGCACCACTGGTCCGTGCAAACGCCGCCAACAACCTGGTGGAGGTAGTGCGACAGCGTGCGGAATGCGGCGACGTCGCCGAGCGCGATCTCTTCGGTGTCGATCAGCCGCAGCCGATCATAAAACTCCACCAGCGACTGCCGGTAGTCCTGGAGCCAGCTGTCGAACGTCGTGCCGTCGGGCAGCTTGTCGAAGGTCACCAAGATGCTCGGCGGCAGGTACGTCGGCCGGTCACCCGTCGGTGGCGGCTGGGTGCACGACAACAGGGCACCCGCGACATCGCGCTCGGTCTCCCAGCCGGTCGGCAAGGCGATCTCGAAGGCCGCGTCGTCGTGACGGTAGACGGAGAACGTGTTCAGGGCAGAACGCTGTCGATTGCGTTTCCGACGTCATCGACCCGGTCCCCGGCCCAGCTCACCGTGTCGTCGGCGGCATTTGCGGACCAGTTGGCCGCGTCGCCTCCCGCGTTCCATGCCCACTCGGTGGCATCTCCTGCAGCGTTGATGATCGGCTCGGTGATCGGGCCGCCCCACTTGTTGACCGCATAGCCGACCCCGGTGCCGACGGCGATCACGGCACCGCCCACGACCACTGCGGGAACCGTCACCGGTGCGCTTGCGATGGCGGCTGCGGTCAGCGCACCCGCACCGAGCGCCGGGAGACCCTTCGAGAGGATGGCGCCGCCGTCGCGACCAACCCGCTCCGGGCTGTCCATGTTCGGGTACCGCTGGAGGTCCTTGAGGTGCTGGTTGAGACCGGTGACTCCCAGGCCGAGCGCGGTCCCGCCGATCTTGAAGCCCTTGGCCCAGCCGAGCCACTTCGCCTCTTCCGGCGACAGCCCGCTGTAGTTGAACAGCGGGCTCCCTGGCCGCAACGGGGTGGGTCCGATGAGGCCTGGGGCCGTGCGCGCCATCTCCTTCGCGAATGCTTCGGCGCTGGCGAACAGCACAGACCGGGCAATCCCGCCTGGCATCGAGACCAGGGCCGGGAAAATGTCGAAGCCGCCGGACGACTGGATTGTGTTGAGGTTGGACGTGGTGGGGCCCTGACTGATCATGGTCGCGACCTGGTTCCCGGTCTGGTCGACATCATGCTCGAGCTTCTTCTGCAGGCCGATCAGCTCCAGACGCAGTTTCTGCCGGGCCGCCGAGATCGCCTGAGTGTGGGCCGACTCCAGGTTTTGACGTTCCGCTGGCTTGGCGCCTGCCGGGATCACGGCGGCGGTCACACCGAAGTCGGAGGCCACGCCGGCGTTCCAACGGTCGTTCAACCTGTCGATGCCGGCGTCATAGGTGGCGATGGCCTTGCCGAACATGCGTACGGCGCCGGCGGCGAACACCGTCTGCTGCATCAGCTGCTGGCTCTGTGCCAGCACCGGCTTGGGGGCGGAGATCACCGGGGGGGACACCACCCCGAACACGTTGTTGATCGCGGGCGTGGCGGCCGACTGGACGTTCATCGCGACAGCCTGCACCTGCTGCGCCCTGGCCGCGATGGCATTCGCGGAGGAAACCATGGCCCCAGCGCTGACTGGGTAGTGCTCGAACGGCGGTCCGGCGGTCATGGGCTGCCTCCTCGGCCTTCCAGGGCTTCGGTCCTCCGGGGCTCGCAGCGAGCCCTGCTGGAGGTCACGATGCTATTACGCCAGCGGGTCACCGCGGCCGGTGCGGATGCGCGCTCACGTTGCGCCTCCTGCGCGTTTCGGAGCAGGTCGCGCGGGCGTCGGAGTTCGATCGGGCGTCTGCGCGGAGCAGATCTGCCCGCGGCAGATTCAGTCGGCTGACGGCCGCCGCGGTGGAACGCTGGTGGGCGAACGGTGCGGCATACCGGAATGCACCGACCGATCCGCTGAGGAGCACCCGTGTCCGCCAGACGAGACCCGACCGCCGAGGATGCTGCGTTCGACCACGAGCTCGCCAGCCGGTTGCTGCACCAGCGCATCGTGGTGCTGGGCGCGGAGGTCGATGACGCGGTGGCCAACCGGATCTGCGCGCAGCTGCTGATCTTGTCGGCGGAAGACTCCCGCGCCGACATCGCGATGTACATCAACAGCCCGGGCGGTTCCGTGACTGCGGGGCTCGCGATCTACGACACGATGCAGCTCATCCCGAACGACGTCAGCACGTTGGCGATGGGCATGGTGGCCAGCATGGCGCAGTTCCTGCTCTGTGGAGGCGCTGCCGGAAAGCGGTACAGCCTGCCCCACGCACGGATCATGATGCACCAGGGCTCGGCCGGGATCGGTGGTACGGCCGTGGACGTCGCGATCCAGGCGGAGAACCTGGCATACATGAAGGGGTTGATGAATGAGTTGACGGCGAAGCACACCGGCCAGTCCGTCGAGACGGTCGAAGCCGACAGCGACCGGGACCGCTGGTTCACGGCCGAGGATGCCCGGGCGTACGGGATGATCGACCAGGTCGTCGCCTCGCTCGACGACGTACGACCGGCCGCCTCCCAGCGGAACTTCGGGCTCAAGTGATGGCGCAGTACACGATCCCGACCGTCGTCGAACGTACTCACACCGGCGAACGGGCGTACGACGTGTTCAGCCGGTTGTTGTCCGAGCGGATCATCTTTCTCGGCACGGAGATCGACGACGGTGTCGCGAACGTGGTGATGGCACAGCTGTTGCATCTCGAGTCGGACAGTCCGGTTCAGGACATCGGTCTCTACATCAACTCGCCCGGGGGATCGTTCACGTCGTTGATGGCGATCTACGACACCATGCAGTTCGTCAAGTCGGAGGTGTCCACCGTATGCCTGGGACACGCCGGCTCCGCGGCCGCGGTGCTGCTCGCGGCGGGGGCGGCCGGCAAGCGGTTCGTCCTGCCGCACTCCAAGGTCGTGCTGCATCAGCCGTCGACGGGCGGCCAGGGAACGATCTCGGACCTCGACCTGCAGGCGCAGGAGGTGCTGCGGGTCCGTTCCGAGGTCGAGCAGGTGCTCAGCCGCCACACCGGCCAGGACGTCGAACGGTTACGCGCAGATACCGACCGCGACAAGGTGTTCGGCGCCGAGGAGGCCATCGCGTACGGGCTCGCCGATGGTGTCCTCACGACGAGGTGAGATCGGCAGCGTCCAGCCGGCGAGCGCGAGAACACTCGAGCCGAGCACACGGGGCGAAGCACCGCTGCGCTCCGCTGGCCGCCGCTGCGTGACGAACCCCTGCTGACTCCGAGAGACCAGCTCGAGCATGCTGATCCCGAGCGAGCCGCAGACCGCCGCGAGTACCTCTGACGACGCCTCCTTTCGGCCGCGTTCGATCTCGGACAGGTAGGGCACCGACACGCCGGCCCGCTGTGCCACGTCCTTGAGCGTGCGCCGCTGCTCGAGCCGGGCTGCACGCAGGACCTCGCCGACGATGTCGCGCAGGAGCGGCTCGACAGCCGCTAGCCTCTCGGTCGGCGATCGGTGCAGCGGGACGACGGGTGCGTCGGTCATGGAGCCTCCTCCGTGCGGCGTTGGGCGCGGTCCGGCATACGCGGTGCCGCCACAGACGACACACGGAGTGCCGCCAGGGCCAGCCTACGGATGACCGTGCCCACCCGGCAGGTCGATCAGGTCGATTCTGCCAGCGGCGAAATGTGCCGTCAGCCGAATGGGCCGATTCTGCCAGCGGCGAAATGCGCCGTTAGCGTACGCGGCTAGTAGCCACCTCCGTTGCCGCCTCCTCCGCCACCCCCGGCGTGGTAGACCAGAACGACGATGACGATGACCGCGATCGCCACGATCAACCCGACGATCACCCATCGTTTGCTCATCACATCGGCCTCCCTACAGGATGGCGCCTGTTCAGTGGCGAGCGGACAAGGTGCCCAAGAGGCCGTGCTGCTCGCCAGCGGGACCCGCGGTGAAGATGACCTGATGGGTACCCGCTTCGACGCCATTGCCGGGTAACAATGCCCACAGCCCGTCGATGGTGACTGGCAGGTGCCGGCCGTTGAGAAGGGTTCCGCGCATCGCCAGGTTGTCCGGGTCGAACGCATGGATGCGGCCGTTGCCGAAGTTGCCGACGAGCAGGTCACCGCTGAACCTTCCGAATCCACGGGGGGCGATCGTTAGACCCCATGGCGCATTGAGTGAACCGTGTCGGTCCATCCGACGCATGAGCTGGCCGTCCAGGCTGAAGACGTCGACTCGGCCGAGACCCCGGCCGGCGATCTCGTCTTCGCGGTTCGCATCCGTCTTGGCGTAGGCCACGTAGACCTTGCCGTCAAGCACCGCGACGTTGAACGGCGCGAACCGGGCCGGCAGCCGGGGGTCCCGGAAGTTACCGGCCGTGATCACCCGCTGGAAGGACCCGTTGTAGACGTCCACGGTCCCGGCGGAGAAGTCCGCGGCGTACAGCATGGGCCCGCTCGCGGTCTGGCCGAGTGCGAGCCCCTTGTAGACCGCTCCCGGCGTCACCACTGCGTCCTGGGCCTCCGTCGACAGCGCGGGCGGCGGGCTCGCTGGGACGGTCGGCGCCCAGCCGGTCAGGTGACCGCTCTCGCCGACGAACAGGAACTTAGCAGACCCGCTGGATCCGTCCGCACCATGCACGACAAAGTCGCTGGTTGGGTTGAACACCTGCCCGGTGGGTGCGCCACCGGGGATGTTGACGACCAATGGGTTGATGGTCTGAGGACTTCCGTGCACCGCGCCCTGATAGAGGGTCGAGACGTCCGTGCCGTTGTCCGAGACCCAAAGCGGCGAGGTAGGTGCATAGGAAGCGCCCCATGGATTGACGAGGTTCGGGTCGGTGACCTGTGCTCGTCCGGGCACGTCCGAGACCAGGTTCACCTGGCGGTACGTGCTGCGTGGGTGGCTGTGCATGCTCTGCGGCGATGCGTTGCCTGCTGTCGCCGGCGCGGCGAGCGCCAGCGCCGACGCGCCGATCGCCGCAACCCGCCATGACCATCGCCATTGCCCTGTATTCATGTTTCCTCCCTTGCTCGACGGAGGCGGCACGCCTTCGCGTTGAGGAACGTTAGGAGACGAACAGGAGAGCAGCATGAGAGGAGCGTGAGTATTTGGACCAGTCCGGTCCGCTCGGCGCGACAGGTGACGGGCGACGAATCAGCAACCGGCGGTCAGGCTCTCGAACTCGCGATCGGCCGCGGTCGGACCGCTGCCCTCGCTGTCCTCCTCCACGCTTCGTAGCGCACGGTCGAACAGGTTTCTGGTTGGAATCCGAACCGCGTTGCCATGCGGCGGGCAGACCATCAATTCCTGGCCGCCTCGAGCGCGCTCAGGTGGTCGGCCGACCTACGGCCGATGCCCAACCACGGCGGGAAGCAACGCTCGCCACCACCAGTCGCAGCGTCGCCAACCAACTGACGCCGAGAAGCCAGCCACCGATCACATCGGTGGGCCAGTGCACACCGAGCCATACTCGCGACCAGCCGACCGCGGCGCCATATGCGGCGGCGAGGGACCACACCGCAATCCTGGCTGCCCTGTCGTGAAGGTGTCTCGTCAACGCGTAGGCGAACACGCCGGCGAGGAGGGTCGCGGTCGTGGTGTGCCCGGAAGGGAATGCGAACCCGTGCGCGGGTGCCGCCCAATCGACCCGGCTCGGGCGTTGGCGGCCGATGAGGTCGGAGACGCCCAATCGAAGCCGTCACCGCACAGGCAATGGAGATCCGGCGCCACGCACGGCCTGCCGACAGCAGCAGCCCGCCAATGAACACCGTGGGAACGAAGACAATCGAACCGCCTGCGGTCACGGTCTTCGCGAGCGATATGGACGAGGTTGAGCGGTGTGTGAGTACCCAGCCGTGCAACTGAACATCGAACCACGTCGGACCCAGCTGAACCCAGGCGGCGATTCAACAACACGAAACCGGCCGTCGCGGCCGTTGCAACCGTTGTGGTCGCCCTCACGAGGGCACGCGGCCTATCCGTGGTCTCGGCGGTACATGTTCAGATCGACCAGCGAGTGACGCGTTCCGCTGGTCCCCACTGCGGCTGGTGTAGGCGGGGACCCCGAGCAGGCGGTCGACGGTCGTGAACCGGTATCCGGCGCTACTGAGTCGGTGTATGACGATCTTGACGCCCTCTACCGTGTTGCTGCGGTCAGCGCCTTTGGCGTCATACCCGTCGTGGAAGATCAGGATGCAACCTGGTCGTGCCTTGGCCAGTGCAGCTTCAGCAATCCGATGAGGATCAGGTTGAAGCACCTCGAGCGGGTGGCAGAAGACGCCTGAAACCGGCTGGACGTCGCGCTCCCGCAGTATGTGCAGCAGCGCTGGGGTGCGTAGCAACCAGGGCGGTCGGTACAGCGCTGGCCGGCGGCCGAGCACCTGGAGGAACACCTCCTCGGCTTGCCGGTGCTCGGTATGCAGCGAACGGCGTCCCACGCACGTGCGGAACTCGTGGGAGTAACTGTGATCCCCGATCACGTGGCCAGCGGACGCCAAGCGTCTCGTGACGTCAGGGAAGTGCTCCACACACTTGCCCACCTGGAAGAACGTCGCCTGGATGCCGCGTTCGTCAAGGAGGTCCGCGATCTGCGAGGTGTACGGTTCGTTGGGACCGTCATCGAACGTCAGCGCGACGACCTTCTCCTCGGTCGCTCCACGGTACGGGAACGGCCCCAGCAGCTGCGAGTACGGCGACATCAGCGTCCAGTACGACGCGGCCAGCAGGCCGCAGGAGCCAGCGGCCGCATGACGGCCGCTCAAGATCTGCCGGCTCCGTTCATGAAGCGTTATCGGCCTCATACCATGACCACCAACTCACGAGCGCTCCCGCCGAGGAACACAAGCACAAGTAGGACGCAAGCGGTGGCCAGGTGGCCGTGCCATCGCGGTGACGTACTCGAACCTGCGGGGCCGCGGAAGGCCGGCGCTGTGCCCAGCAGCCGGCGATGGAACAGCCTGTTCAGGCAATATCCGAGCACGTAGTAGAACAAGAACGTGATGGCGATGTTGTAGAACAGTCCCCGGTCAAGTCGACGTGCCGAGGTGCGCGTGGGCTCATGCAGGTCGAATACCACCCGTCCTCGTGACCGCAACCGGCGAAGCAGGTCAAGCTCGTCGCCGCCCTGGGTCAACCGGGTGTCATAGCCTGACCAGGCATCCCTGCGGAACGCGAGATTGGTGGCCGTGACATAGCAGACCCTGCCAGTAGCGAGATACAGCAGGTGGACCAGACCGAAGAGTAGTTTCGGGTACGCGGCCGCCCAGAGCGGGCCGCCGACGAAGCGACAAGGCCCGGCGACCGCGACACACGTCGGGTTGCGGTCAAAGGCCCGGTCGATACTTGACAGCCAGCCACGGGCAAAGGTCGTGTCGGCATCGGTCGACACGATGATCTCGCCGCGGCTCCGCTCAGTCCCGCGTTGTCGGGCAGAGCACACTCCGGGTTCGTCCTCCCGGACTACCGTGGCGCCTCTCGCCTGCGCGATGATGGCCGTGTCGTCCGTGCTGTTGTTGTCCACGACGATCACCTCGACCAGTCCGGCGAAGTCCTGACCGGCTAGCGACCGCAGACAGTCTTCCAGGTAGCTCGCCTCGTTGAACGCTGGAATGACCACGCTGAAACGCGGCACCTCTACCTTGGCGGCTTGATCGGATCGCTGCCCATCCGACGCGGGCCACGGCTCATCGGCGCCAGGAACGCTTACCACGAACGCCGCCGTCGGCCAACATGCCAGGTGAGGGCGTCCGAGAGGGCCGTCTCGTCGGAAGGTGCGACGACAATCGCCCTACCAATGGCAACTTTCATCGCTCGGTCGCCGTTCGGTGGCGGCGAAGTTGCCAGATGACCACGGCTGTCAAGGCGAGGCCGAGGACCACGAGGGCTCCGCCGCGACCTATCGCTTGTTCGATCTTCTTGTAGGACTCTCCGGCGTAGTAGCCGGCGAGCACGACGGCGATGCCCCAGATGATGCCGCCGGCGGCATTGAACGCCAGGAACTTGAGGTAGGGCATTCTTGCGGTGCCGGCCAGGGCGGGCATGACGGCGCGGAAGAACGCGACCCAGCGACCCAGGAACACAGCAGATCCGCCGCGTCGGGCGAGGAAGTCTCGGGCGTCGTCAAGCCGTTGTCTGCGCTTATCGAAAACACCAAGTCGCAGGATCCGCGTACCGACTTGCCGGCCGATCTGGTATCCGACGCTGTCCCCGACGATGGCGGCGGCCACAACGACGACGATGACTCCTAGAACCGGTAGGTGGCCGCGGCTTGCCGCTACGCCACCCAGGATGGCGACGGTTTCGCCGGGGAGCACGAACCCGACGAAGAGTGCGTCTTCTGCAAAAACCACGAGACCAACGATGGTGTAGACAGCCCACGCGGGTGCATTCAGGAGGTGGTCGACAATGCTGGTCATGGCCTGGTCGAGGTCGCCGTGGTCGTAGCCGTCGGACCCAGTGGCTGCGGGGGCGTCTCGAAGAACAGGTTTCGCAATCCCGGTCGGTTGCGCAGCCAGCTTGTCAGCGCGACGAGCGGTGTGCCGAGCAGCAGCCAGCCCAACACGGCGACGCTGGCGCCGACGGTGAGACCGCCGATCACGTCCCAGGGATAGTGGGCGCCGACATAGACACGGGCGAATGCCATCACCGCCGCGGCCGCGGTCGCGACCAAGGCGAGCCGTCGTGAGACCAGCCACAGACCAGCGGCGACAGCCCCGGCCATCACGGCGTGGTCGGAAGGAAAGGAGAGGTCGTTCGAACGCGACGCCAGAAGCAGTGCATGCGGGTGCGTGGTGTAGGGACGTGCCTCGTTGACAAGGTGGGTGAGGGGTTGGTTGACGGCGACGGCGATCAAGGCGGCGAGACCGGTCCATCCGGCGCGGGCGAGATGCCGGGATGGAGCATGGCGGGTCATCACCAGCCCGGCGAACAGGAGGAGCCCGAAGATCACGATGCCGTACTGTGCGTAGGTCAACATCGGCTCGTGTAACCAGCCGGTGTGACGGGCCAGCGAATTGATGTCGAAGAACAGTCGGTCGTCGAGGTTGCGAAGCGAGTCCATGGTCCTTTGGGTGCGCCCTAGGCCGCACCCGTGTGAAAGACTGTTACGACCGACTCGGTCGTACTATCACGATGATAGTAGACGATGGGAAGTTCGTATGCCTTCGACTACACGCCCTCGTGGTGGCCTGGAGAGAGAGATCTTGGCGTGCATCGGGGCGGCCGGCCGACCCATGACGGCCGGTGAGGTACTCGAAGAGCTGGGCGGTTTGGCCTACACCACCGTGATGACGACCTTGGCCCGCTTGTACACCAAGGGCGCGTTGGACCGCGCCCGTTCCGGCCGTGCGTTCACCTACGCACTGACCGGTTCTCCTTCGGACGTCGACGCGTCCCTGGCCGCGCATCGGATGCGAGTTGTCCTCGAAGCCGGCGACGACAGGGCCGGAGTACTTGCCCGGTTCGTCGCCGACCTCAGCCCACGCGACGAGCAGATGCTGACGGACCTACTCAACAGCGGGCACAAGTCCGAGACGGAAGGTTGATCGTGGGTTCCGCGATGTACCTGCCGTTGGCCGTCAGTGTGTTGTTGTGGTTCATCGGCCCCCGGCTAACCCGGTTGCTTCATCCGGCAACGGCCGTCAGGCTTCTCACCATTACCGCACTGGTGACCGCGCTCGGGACCGGATTTGTCCTGGCTGTCGCGGGTTTCGTGGTTGTGGCCCAACTCGGCCCGGTCGCCGCCGTCGGCCACTGGTCGGTAGCCATCCTGAAGAGCGGCGACTCCGTCCCCATCCCGGTTGGTGCGGTCGCCGGCGCCGCCGCAGTAGCGCTGGTCATCGCAACCTCCCACCGGATGTTTCGGGCCGGACGAGACCTAGCAGCCGCCGCATTGCTATGCCGCAGTCTTCCCGCCGACGCGGGCGGCCTCGTGGTATGGAAGGACGACCGGCCCGAGGCGTTCGCCCTACCCGGTCTCAGGGGCCGGGTTGTGGTCTCGACCGCAATGCTGCGCGCCTTACCCACCGACGAGCGACGAGTCCTGCTGGCACACGAGTCAGCACATCTCAGATGTCACCACCAGCTGTACCTGCAGTGTGCCGACCTCGCCGCCGCGGCCAACCCGTTCTTGCGGCCGACCGCGGCAGCCGTACGATCGGCCGTTGAGCGCTGGGCGGACGAGATCGCCGCCGAAGACGTCGGTGACAGGCAACTAGCCGCCCGAGCCCTAGCGCGCGCCGCTCTGGCGAGGGCACGCGTAGGACCGAACCGTCCTGACGGAAAAATCCTACTGTCGGCCGCGTTGCACGCTGTCGAGTCCGGTGTGCCGATCAGAGCGCAGGCGCTGCTGTCGCCCCCACCACCGCGCCGTCCGACGCTCGCGTTGGCAGTGACAACCTTGATCCTGGTCACCGCAGCTGCAGTCGTCGAGACGGCACACGATACTGAAATCGGCTTCGAACAAGCGGCGACGAGCTTCGGCACGACCCATTGACTTCGGTTCGGACGTTTACCGACGGTCACCCTCGTGGGCGCGCGTGAGCGGTTAGCAAACAGGCCCGGATGCACCGAACCGCAGGCCGTGCGACCTGCGGTTTCATTGTGTCCGAGGGGGGACTTGAACCCCCATGCCCAATTGAGGGCACTAGCACCTCAAGCTAGCGCGTCTGCCAATTCCGCCACCCGGACGTGGGTACCAGGTCGTACCTGGAAGCGACAGGCAACTCTAGCAAAGCAAGCACGGACCCTTCACCCCCGCTTCAGTGCAACGGGACGGGGACCTTCGCGACAACCGACGCGGGGTAGAGCGGGAGAATGGCCCCATGACCGACAAGCAGACCGTGCAGCCGCGGTCGTCGTACACGCCAGAGGCCGAGGTCGTCGACATCTGCCGGACGCTGATCCGGATGGACACCACGAACTACGGCGACGACCGCGGACCAGGGGAGCGGCTCGCGGCGGAGTACGTGGCCGGTCTGCTGTCCGACGTTGGTATCGAGCCGCAAATCATCGAGTCCGCTCCGGGCCGGACGAACGTGATCGCGCACTGGGGCGACCCCGATGCGACCGACCGGTTGCTCGTACACGGCCACCTGGACGTCGTCCCCGCAGCCAGGCACGACTGGAAGGTGGATCCGTTCTCTGCTGAGGTCATCGACGGGTTCGTGTGGGGACGCGGTGCCGTCGACATGAAGGACTTCGACGCGTCGATCCTGTCCGTCGTCCGCGCCCGGGCACGCAGCGGCAGCGCTCCCCGGCGACCGGTGACCCTCGCGTTCACCGCCGACGAGGAGGCAGGCAGCCAGAAGGGTGCCCACTGGCTCGTCGACCACCATCGCGACCTGTTGGACGGATGCACGGAGGCCGTCGGCGAGGTCGGCGGGTTCAGCGCGACGGTCGCCGGTCACCGGCTGTATCTCGTCGAGAGCGCGGAGAAGGGCATGGCCTGGCTCCGGCTCCGCGCAAACGGAACCGCCGGCCACGGCTCGATGCGCAACGCCGACAATGCGGTGACGGCGGTCGCCGAGGCGGTCGCGGCGATCGGCCGGCACGAATGGCCGATCCGGATCACACCGACGATGCGGCTGTTTCTCGACGAGGTCGAGAAGATCACCGGAATCCATGCTGACGAAGACACCGCCGACGCGCTGCTCGAGCACTTCGGGCCGGCCGCCCGGATGCTGGGCGCGGTGATCCGCAACACGGCCAACCCAACCATGCTCGAGTCGGGTTACAAGGTCAACGTGATCCCCGGGGAAGCGACCGCGGCGATCGACGGGAGGTTCCTGCCCGGCTACGAGGACGAGTTCTTCGCCACCCTGCGCTCGCTGCTGCCGGATCACGTGTCGTACGAGATCTTGCACCGCGACCAGGCACTCGAGACGCCGTTTGACGGCGACCTCGTCGACGCCATGCGCAAATCGCTGCTCGAGGAGGACCCGGAGGCCACGGTGCTGCCGTTTCTCATGTCCGGGGGCACCGACGGAAAGGCGTGGGCCCGGCTCGGCATCCGGTGCTTCGGGTTCTCACCGTTGCGGCTTCCTCCCGATCTGGACTTCACCGGCCTGTTCCACGGCGTCGACGAGCGGGTGCCGATCGACGGCCTGGAGTTCAGCGCTCGGGTGTTCGACCGGTTCCTGGAGCGGGCCTGAACGCCGCGTCGAGTGTGCTCCGCACCCGAATGATCCTGCGACGCAGCTCGACTCGCCGACTCCCGTCGGGGTAGATCCGGACGCGGGCGAGCTCCCAGCCTCCGTATTCCGCGCGGTCGGTCAACAGGCGACGTACGGTCGACCGCGACCACGATCTCGGGAGGGAGAAGCGCTGGAACTCGTACTCCATGACGCAACCATGCTGTCAGATGCGCGAAGGCGTCGGCCGCATCACGCCTCCGGGTAGCCGAGATCGATCGCTGACACGTCGTCGAGTGCCCGCTCGATCTCGTCCGGCAGCTCGACCTCCTCGACGGTGAGCGAGCCGCGGAGCTGGGCGGCGGTGCGAGCGCCCACGATCGGGGCCACCACACCGGGCCGGTCACGGACCCACGCCAGAGCGACCTCCGTCGGCGACATCTCCAGGCCTTCGGCGGCCTTGCAGACCGCCTCGACGACCCGGGCCGACGTGTCGTCGAGAAAGGGCTCGACGAATGTCGCCCAGGCGCCGCCGCCGCGGGAGTCCGACGGGATCCCCGTGCGGTACTTGCCGGTGAGGACACCGCGGCCGAGCGGCGACCACGGCAAGACGCCGATCCCCATCGCCTGCGCAGCGGGGACGACCTCGCGTTCGACTCCCCGTTGCAACAGCGAGTACTCCATCTGGGTTGAGACCAGCGGGATGCGGCCCGGCCCTGCCTGTTGGTGGGTTGCCGCCCGGGCGGTCTGCCAGCCGCTGAAGTTCGAGATGCCGACGTACCGGACCCGCCCGGTCGCGACGGCGTGGTCCAGCGCCGACAGGGTCTCGTCGAGAGGTGTGAGCGAATCCCAGGCATGCACCTGCCACAGGTCGATCCAGTCGACGCCGAGCCGGCGCAAAGATGCATCCAGGCCATCGAGCAGCGCGCGCCGGGAGCTGTCGATCGTCCGGGTCTGGTTACGCCGCTGGATTCCACCCTTGGTGGCCAGGACCATGTGGTCGCGGGTGAAGCCGCCGGAAAGCAGGGATCCGACGGTGGACTCGCTGGCCCCGTCGCCGTACACGGGAGCGGTGTCGATCAGTGTCCCGCCCGCGTCGAGGAACACCCGAACCTGGTCGGCTGCCTCTTGCTCGTCGATGTCCGTTCCCCACCCCATCGTCCCCAGCCCCAGCCGCGACACTCGGAGCCCGGAGTGCCCGACCAGACGCTGCTGCATGGCGCCGACGCTAGTGCACCGCCAGCGGACGGGCCGCACGACCACGACCGCGGCTGGAGATAGGGTCGGCGTCGTGAAACTCGGCGTGAACCTCGGCTACGTCGTCGGCGCGGACGTACACGAGCACGTCGCCCTTGCACAGGAGGCGGACCGGCTCGGGTACGCGGTCGCCTGGGTAGCCGAGGCGTACGGCTCGGACTCACCGACCGTGGCGAGCTGGGTCGCCTCGAAGACGTCGACCATCGACATCGGCACCGCGGTCATGCAGATCCCGGCTCGGAGCCCGGCGATGACCGCCATGACGGCGGCCACCCTCGACCTGCTCAGCGGGGGCCGTTTCCGGCTGGGCATCGGGGTGTCGGGCCCCCAGGTCTCCGAGGGATGGCACGGCGTGCGCTTCGACAGGCCGTTGGCACGGACCCGCGAGTATGTCGCCATCGTGAAGCAGGCGCTCGCGCGCGAGCGGGTGACGTACCGGGGTGAGTTCTTCAGCTTGCCGTTGCCCGACGGGCCCGGGAAGTCGCTGAGGCTGACCGTCCACCCGCAACGAAAGGATCTTCCCGTCTACCTTGCTGCCGTCGGTCCGCAGAATCTGGAGCTGTGCGGTGAGATCGCCGACGGCTGGTTGGCGATCTTCTTCTCCCCCCGCTACGCCGACGAGTTGCTGTCGCACATCGACACCGGCCTCGCGACAGCAAAGCGAGACCGTGCCGACTTCGACGTGGCGGCGACCGTACCGGTCGTCTTCGACGACGACCTCGAGGCTGCCGCCACGCCGTTGCGCGAGTACGTGGCGCTCTACCTCGGGGGGATGGGGTCGCGGCAGCAGAACTTCTACAACCAGCTGGCCTGCCGGATGGGCTTCGAGGCGGCGGCCAGGCGCGTCCAGGCGCTGTTCTTGGACCGCCAGCAGCGGGAGGCGAAAGCTGCGGTCCCGCTTGAGTTCATCGACGAGACGTCCCTGATCGGGAGCAAGCAGCGCGTCTCGGAGCGGTTGCAGGAGTTCGCAAAGGCAGGGGTCACGACGTTGTCGGTCTCGACATTCGAACCCGACCTCGATTCGCGGTGCCAGGTCCTTCGCACGCTTGCCGAGGCATTCGACCACGCCGGGGTAGGAGACTGAACCATGGACTTCTGGAGCGCTCTCGGGCTCGGCGTCGTTGAAGGGCTCACCGAGTTCCTGCCGGTCTCGAGCACCGGCCACCTGACGATCGCCGAGAAGATCTTCGGCCTGCCGATCGACGCGAAGCAGATCACGGCGTTCACCGCCGTGATCCAGATCGGCGCGATCGCCGCCGTCGTCCTCTTCTTCCGCGCCGACATTCGCCGCATTGTCAGCGCCTGGAGTCGTGGTCTCGTGTCACCGACCGTCCGCGCCACGATGGACTACCGGATGGGGTGGTACGTCATCGTCGGATCGATCCCGGTCGGGATCGCGGGTCTGGCCGGCAAGTCACTGATCACCGGCCCGTTGCGAAACCTGTGGTGGGTCGCCTCCGCCCTCATTGTCTGGAGCTTCGTGATGATCGCCGCCGAACGCGTTGGTCGGCAGGATCGCGACGAGCGCGCGATGTGGCTACCCGACGCCGTCTGGATCGGGGTCGTGCAATGCGTCTCGTTGGTGCCTGGTGTCTCGCGGTCCGGGGCGACCATCTCCGCGGGTCTGTTCGCTGGCCTGGACCGGGTGACCGCGACTCGGATGTCGTTCTTCTTGTCGATCCCGGCGCTCGTCGCCGCAGGGTTGTACGAGCTGCCGTCGGCGGTCGGTGACCAGAGCTCGATCAGCCCCGTTCTGACCATCATCGCGACCGTCGTGAGCTTCCTGGTCGCGTACGTCTCGGTGGCCTGGCTGCTCCGGTTCGTTGCCCATCACTCGATCGCCTGGTTCACGCCGTACCGGATCGCGGTCGGTTTGGTCCTGATGATCCTGCTCGCCACCGGCGTCGTCTCCCCGACCTGACGCTGACGCCTGTCCTCACTGCCGCTGTCAGACGTCTGCCGTGTCGAGCGGGCGCGGATCGGCCTTGTCGGCGCCTCCCGTGCGAATGCCGCCTGCCGATTTGCGAACTCGAGACGCGAGAGGTGACGGCTCGACGAACAGCACTCGAGCGATCCCAGCGGGTAGCCACCAGTTCCACCGGCCGAACAGGCTCACCAGAGCCGGGACGAGCAGGGCGCGTACGAGCGTGGCATCGATCAGGATGCCCACACCAAGAGCCGTTCCGAGCACCTTGATGTCGGTGCCGGGCGACGACGCGAGCGCCGTGAAGGCGAAGAACAGGATCAGGGCCGCGGACGTCACGAGCCGACCGGTGCGACCGATACCCGTGATGACCGCCGCTGACGTGTCCCCGGTGGCGTCGTACTGCTCACGCATCCGGGCGAGGATGAACACCTCGTAGTCCATGGACAGGCCGAAGAGGAACGCGAAGATCATCACGGGTAGCCAGAACGTGATCGCGCCGGTTGGGGAGACACTGAAGATCGCGTCGGAGCCATGGCCCAGCTGCCAGAAGAAGACCACCGAACCGAAGACCGCCGCCAGCGACACCAGGTTGAGCAGGACCGCCTTGAGCGGCAAGAGCAAGGAGCGGAACGTCCGCGCGAGCAGCACAAATGTTATCACCGCGATGAGCGCGAGGACGTAGGGGAAGTTGTTGTAGACGGCGGTGAAGTAGTCCTCCACGGTGGCCCCCGGGCCGGTGACTCCGACCGGGCCATTGGTTGCGCCTTCGACGGCTGTCCTGATCGCATCGACGACGGCCGTTCCGGAGCTGTCGACGGTTTCGTCGACCGGCAGGACGTCGACGACGGCCTGCTCACCCTTAGTGGTCCCCACGACCGCCATCTGGACCCCGTCGACTCCACGGGCCGCTGCTGCTGCCGCATCGGCCTGGTTCGCAGGGACCAGCACTTCCACCGGTGTGAGAACCCCATTATGGATGCCGCCGTCGCGCAGCGTCTGGAGAGTGTCGAAGGAGGGGCCGCTGCGGGCCAGCGAGTCGATTCCGGACTGACCGATCTTGAGGCTGAAGACCGGCAAGATGAGCAGACCGAGGGCGGCCAGCGCCACGCCGGCAGCCACGAACCGGTGCCGGACGATGACGCGTGCCCAGGCGGACCAACCACGTGAGGCGGTCGCCTCCTTGCGGATCCTCGGGAAGTCGATGCGCGGCCCGATGCTCGACAGCAGGGCGGGCAGCAAGGTGAGGACCACCGCGACACTCACGAACGGGATCAGCATCCCTCCGATGCCCATGCTGCGTAGGAACGGCACCGGTACGACCAGCAACGCCACCAGACTGATGGCGACGGTGACACCCGACGCGAGCACGGCGCGGCCGGCCGTTTTCATCGCGACGACGACTGCATCCTCGTTACTGCGTCCGTGTGCACGCTCTTCGCGCCAGCGTGACACCAAGATCAGGGAGTAGTCGATGGCCACGCCGAGACCGATCAAGGAGATCAGGAACTGCACCACGAAGCTGACGTCACTGAACGTGGTCAGACCGAGGACGAGCATGAACGTGGTCAGAATCGACACCGCGGCGATCAGAAGCGGGACCAGCGCAAGGAACGACGCGAAAACGAACAGCAGGACGAGAAGCGCACCGGCTGCCCCGAGCAGGGTCTCGACGAGGACTCCGGGACCGTTGGAGTCACCACCTGCCGACAACAGCCCGTACGACGTGAGTCCGCTCTCGAAGCCATGACTGCGCGCGGCCGTGCTGAGAGCCGGTTCGATCTGGACCTCGATACCGGGCCCGAACGACTTGGGAAGGGGACCCTGGATGAGCGCGAACGTGGTCCGCCGGTCGTCGGAAAGGAAGCCCGGGTCCTTCGTGCTTGCGAAGTCGACGATCCGAGCCTGAGGCAGGGCGTGCCTGACGGCGCCGAACACCTGGCTCACCTGCCGCTGGTTGGAGGCGATCGTCTCGCCCGCAGGCACGGTCACGACGGCGATGTAGGTGTCGAAGGAGCTGGCGCCGTAGGTCTTGACGAGCTGCTGCTCGGCGGTGTCGCCCGGCTGGCCAGGCAGCGAGAAGTCCAGGGTCAGACGACTGCTCAGCTGGCTCGCGGATGCGCCACCGGCGACGAAGAGCACCAGCCAGAAGCCGGCGACGATGCGGCGGTGGCGCATGACGAACCGAGCCAGACGCTCCACGATGAAACCTCCACGTCGAGGCAGCCCCTGTCAGGGCGACCGGATCGAGTACGACGGTTGTTCGCTTCCTCGAAGTGAGGACATCCGGTGTTTGTCCGTCGCTTCCTGGAGGACGCTACCGGCGGATTCTGCAGATCGTCAACCTCGTTAACGATCAACCTGGTGAACTTAGCGTAAGATCCGTAGTGAACCCTGATGTTGCGCGCTCGAGAGGGGGTTGACGTGACCTCCCCACGCGTTTCTGCTCGTCGGGTCGACGTGGACACCTTCAGGAGACACTCGCATCTCGGTCCGGCGATCTTGACCCGACACATCGGATATCTGTTGCGCCTGGCCTTCGTGCAATCGACCGACTGCGCCAAGGCCTGCATCACCGATGACACCCCCGTTCGCGAGGTGGCGTTGCTGGCCCTGCTCGCCGAGAGGGCACCGCTGTCACAGCGAGAGCTCGGCGACCTGCTCCACGTCAACCGGACCATCATGGTCAAGCTGGTCGACTCGATGGAGGCCAAGGGGTGGGTGGTCCGCGAGCACAACCCCGCCGACCGCCGGTGCTATGCCTTGCGCCTCACCCGTCAAGGCGACGTTGCCCGTGCTGATCTGGTGGGCGACCTGGCCCGTGGTGATGACGACCTCACCGCTCGGCTGACTCTCCGGGAGCGTCGGTCGCTCAACCGCGCGCTGCTCGACGTGCTCGACAGTCCCGAGCTCGCTCCGATTGCATCCTTGACGAACCACTCCGGCTACCTAATTGCCCAGGCCCACCGGCAGATGAGGGGAAGGGCTCTCGAGCGGCTTGCTCCCTTGGGTCTCGATCCTCGCGACTTCGGGGTGCTCTCGGTGCTCGACAGCCGGCAGCCCTGCTCCCAGAACGAGCTTGCCGGACAGCTGGGGGTCAGCCCGCCCGCAGCTCTCGGTTTCGTCGAGGAGCTCGAGGCTCGTAGACTGGTCAGCCGCGAGCGCAGCCGCTCCGACCGCCGAGTCTATGACGTGAAGCTGACCCGCCAGGGTGAGCGACGTCTGCAGGCGGGTCGCCTCGCAGCGGCAGAACTGGATCGCGAGATCGTGACGAAGCTCGGCAAGCGCCATGCAGAGCTGCACCGACTGCTCGTGAAGCTCCTCACGTAACCGCCACGACCAGCACGGTAGCCAATGACCGATGTATGCAGGGCACGAACGCGCCGCCTAGACCGAGTGCTGGCTGCGACCGGGCATCGAGGGTCAGATGCGGCACCGCTGCCGAGCGACTCGAATGACGCGTGGCGGATCGGTAAGACGGTGCTGCGGATTTGTTACCGCGGCGATCGGGGTCGCTTCGAACGTGACGCCCTCGTCGCTGCCTGGTTGCCCGCTGCAGTCAGAGCGCCGAAGTTGCTCGAGCATGGGGTTGTCGAGGACCTTGCCTGGCAGGTGCACGAGCTGGTGGACGGTGTGCCCTTGGGCCTGTGCTGGTCGACGCTCGACATTGCGGAACGCAAGCGCGCTATTTGGCAGGTAGGCGAGTCACTGGCCGAGCTCAACGCCCACGAGTTCCCGGCCAAGGTACGCGCAACACTTGCAGCCCCCCGCCCCGTCGGCGACGTGACCGCCGCGGCCGTGGTTGGTTCGGACCTCAACCCGCTACCCGTACCCCGTGCCCGACTTCTGCTCGATCGGGCTGCTGACTTGACCGGCGTGGACATGGGCCTGATCCGTGCGGTCGGCGAGCGATTCGACCAACTCGAACCGGTTGACCCGTTCGGCGCCGTCACCCTGGCCCGGTACGGCGGTGGCATCGTCGTGCACGGCGACGCACACCCGATGAACGTGCTTTGGGATGATGGAGTTGTCGCCCTGCTCGATTGGGAGTGGGTGCGGATGGGAACTGCTGAAGTGGAGATCGAACCGTTCCTCTACCGAGGGCTCGACTCTGATCCGAGCCTGATGGCTGACTCCGCGCAGATTATCGCTTGGCTGGCCGAGGCCAATCCGGACGCCTTCTCCGCTCCAGACCTGGTAAAACGGGTGTGGCTCGTCGAACTGGCCTACACGCTGCGGCATCTGCTCCTGTGGCCTCCGGACCGGCCCGAGCACGATCTGCCGACAGACCACCCACTACGTCGGCTGCGGCGGATCGTCGCCGACCACAGCCACCTTGATCGCATCCTGCGACCGGTCCGCGACAAGGGGCATGTGACGCGGTTCAGAGCCAGCCGGACCGGCGGAACAGGCGATAGAGGGTGACGCAGACCACCAACATCACGCAGAGCGCCATCGGATAGCCGAAGGTCCAGTGCAGCTCGGGCATGTGCGTGAAGTTCATCCCGTAGACCCCGGCGATCGCGGTCGGGACGGCGGCGATCGCGACCCACGCGGAGATCTTGCGCATGTCGTCGTTCTGCTGGACCGAGATCCGCGCAACGTCCGCGTCGTGGGCGCTCGACAGCAACGCGTCGAGCGACTCGACCTGCTCGTACACCCGCAGCGCGTGGTCGGCGACGTCACGGAAGAACGCGGCCGCCTCCCTCGGCATCCCGGCGACCTGACGCTCCGCGAACCGGACGAGGGGCTCGCGCAGCGGCCCGACCGCTCGGCGGAACTCGGCCAGCTCGCGTTTGAGGGCGTAGATCCGGTGTGAGCTGCTCGAACGCACGGTGGCGAACACCGCCGTCTCGACCTCGTCGACGTCCGTCTCCAGCTCCCTCGCGACCTGGTCGTACGTGTCGACGACGTGGTCACAGATGGAGTACAGAACCGCGAACGGGCCGTGCCCGAGAACGGCAGTGCTCCGCTCGAGCCCACGGCGCGTCACGGCCAGCCCGGCACCTTCGCCATGACGGACGGTGATGACGTAGTTGTGCCCGAGGAACACCGCGATCTCGCCGGTTTCGACGGCGTCCTGTGCATCGACGTACCACAGCGTCTTGAGCACCATGAACAGGTGGCCCTCCGCGTAGCGCTCCAGCTTGGGTCGCTGGTGGGCGTGGACGGCGTCCTCCATCGCCAGCGAGTGCAGCGAGAACGTCTTTGCGACCTGCTGCATCTCGTCGTTGCTGGGCTCGAGCATCCCGAGCCAGACGAACTCGTGGGGACCGGACGCTGCCTCGAACGCCGCGGAGACGTCGGCGATCTCGTCCGCTGGAGTCACCCGTACGCCGTCGCGGTACAGCGCGCAGTCAATGATCACGGACCCATTGTGGACCTGGGAACGCCGAGCGGCCGACTATCGTGTGAGCGTGGCGACCGTACTGCTCATCCGACATGGTCGCACCGCAGCCAACGACCGAGGAGTACTGGCCGGCCGAGCCCCCGGAGTCGACCTCGACGATCACGGGGTCAAGCAGTCCGCCGCGACGGCCGAGCGGATCGCCGGGCTGCCTCTCGCCGCCATCGTCTCGAGCCCCCTCGAACGCTGCGTGCAGACCGCCGAGCTGTTGGTCAAGGCGCTGACCAACCCTCCGGTGATCGAGTACGACAGGGGACTGATCGAGTGCGGGTACGGCGACTGGACCGGACGGGAGCTGAAGACGCTCGCCAAGGAGCCCCTATGGAAACTGGTCCAGGCGCAGCCGTCGGCCGTGACGTTCCCCGGCGGAGAGTCGATGGCCGAGATGCAGTGGCGTGCAGTTGACGCGATCCGTCGCCGCGACCGCGGACTCACCGAGGCACACGGTCCCGACGCGTTGTGGGTAGCGGTCTCCCACGGTGATGTGATCAAGGCGATCCTCGCCGACGCGTGCGGCAGCCACCTCGACCAGTTCCAACGCATCGTCGTACAACCGGCATCGGTCTCGGTGATCGCCTACACCGACCAGCGCCCGTTCGTCGTCCGAATGAACGACACGGGCACCGCGGCGGACCTGATGCCACCGAAGAAACGCCGCCGTCGCCGCCGCGGTGACGCGACCGTGGGTGGTGGCGTCGGCACCTCATAAGGTGGAGAGATGGACATGGTCGTACACAACTTCGAGCGCCCTGAACGCTTCATCGCGGGTACGGTGGGTCCTCCTGGCCGGCGCACGTTCTTCCTCCAGGCCCGAGAGGGTCCGCGGGTGACGAGTGTCGCGCTCGAGAAGGAGCAGGTCCATGTCCTTGCCGAGCGCATCGACGCGTTGCTCGACGAGGTGCTGCAACGCGGCGGTGAAGGGGTGGTTCCGGCGATCGCGCCGCGCACCATGCGCGACAACGATCCGCTCGAGCAGCCGATCGTCGAGGAGTTCCGGGTCGGCACCATCACGCTGGCTTGGGACGGCGACGACGACCGCGTCATCATCGAGCTGTTTCCCGTCAGCGACGTCGTTGCCGAGGCCGACGAGGAGGCCGATGCGGTGGAGGTCGAGATCGACGCCGAGGAAGTCGTGATCGTGAAGCTCGACGCCGGGTACGCTCGGGCGTTCGTCCAACGTGCCGAGCAGGTCGTTTCGGCCGGCCGGCCACCCTGCCCGTTCTGCGGAGGACCGTTGGACCCCGACGGTCATCTCTGCCCGCGTGCGAACGGGTTCAAGCGCGTTGGGCAGTGACCCATTGGCGGTCCTCTCCACCGCAGATGTGTGTGAGGTCCTCTGCAACGGCACGCTCGAGGTGAACGGTCGGTTGCTCGACGCCTCGAACGCGTCGTTCCTGGCGAGCGTCGAGCTGGGCGGCATCGCCATCGAGTGCGTCTACAAGCCGATCCGGGGTGAGCGACCGCTGTGGGACTTTCCCGAAGGCACCCTGGCGGCGCGGGAGGTCGCCGCCTGGGAGCTCAGTGAGGTTGCGGGGTGGGGTGTCGTGCCCCCCACCGTGCTGCGGCCGGACGGTCGGTTCGGCGAAGGAATGTGCCAGGCGTGGATCGACGTCGACCCCGAACAGGAGCTGATCGCCCTGATCGGCGTCGACGAGGACCTGGACGGTCGGCTTCCGGTGCTATGGGCGGAGGATGCAACCGGCGACCCGGTGGTCCTCGTGCACGCCGACGACCCACAGCTGAGGTCGATGGCGGTCTTCGACGTCCTGGTGAACAACGCCGACCGCAAGGGTGGCCACATCCTCCCGGACGCGTCCGGACGCGTCCGCGGATGCGACCATGGGGTCAGCTTCCACGAGGACCCCAAGCTGCGCACCATCTTGTGGGGATGGACGGGCGAGCCGCTTCGCGACGAGGACACCGAGACCCTCGAGCGTCTAAGACATGTTCTCGACGGGCCGGCCACGCGGCTCGACCGGGTCGGACGTCATCTGAGCCGAGTCGAGCAGGCGGCGCTCCTCGCGCGCACGCGTCGGCTCCTGCGCGCCGGACGCATGCCGGCGCCGTCCGGTCAGTGGCGAGCGATTCCGTGGCCGGTGTTGTAGGAAACCAGGACTTGGTTGCGGACCCGGGCACCCGCTCGTGCACAATCCGACACGGCCGAGCCGATAACCTGCCCTCATGCGTTCGTGGTCCTCGCCGGCCGTGCCGACGGGGGTACGGGACCGCTTCGGCGACGGGCCGGCCGTCGCCGTCTTCGACACCCGGACCGGCGCCGTCGAGACCACGAAACCGGGCCAGACTGCCCGGCTGTACGTCTGCGGCATCACGCCGTACGACGCGACCCATCTCGGCCATGCGCTGACCTACGTGACGTTCGACCTCCTGCACCGAGCCTGGCAGGCAGCCGGCCACGACGTCCGGTACGTGCAGAACGTGACCGATGTGGACGACCCGCTGCTGACCCGGGCCGACGAGACCGGGATCGACTGGGTTGAGCTGGCCGAGCGAGAGACCCAGCTGTTCCGCGAGGACATGGCCTCGTTGGCCGTGTTGCCTCCGGACGTGTACGCCGGGGCGGTCGAGTCCGTGCCGTTGATCGTCGAGCTGATCGAGGTGCTTCAGCGGCGCGGCGCCGTGTACCAGGTCGACGACGACCTGTACTTCGAGATCGCGACGGACCCGGCATTCGGGCGGGTCGGCAACCTGGACCGTGCCGCCGAGCTCGCGCTGTTCACGGAGCGTGGAGGTGACCCCGACCGCCCCGGCAAGCGAGATCCCATCGACTGCCTGGTCTGGCAGCAGCAGCGTCCGGGGGAGCCGGCCTGGAAGACGGTGCTCGGAACCGGTCGTCCCGGTTGGCACGTCGAGTGCGCGGCGATCGCCCGTACGTATCTCGGCACGGCGTTCGACGTCCAAGGGGGCGGATCCGACCTGGTGTTCCCCCACCACGAGATGTGTGCAAGCGAGGCGCACGTGGCGTACCCGGACGTGGAGTTTGCGATGGCGTACGTGCATGTCGGGATGCTCCAGTACGAGGGTCACAAGATGTCGAAGTCGCGCGGCAACCTGGTCCTCGTGTCCGGGTTGAGGGCCGACGGTGTGGATCCACGGGCGATCAGGCTCGGACTGCTCTCGCACCACTATCGGGAGTGCTGGGAATGGTCCGACCAGACGTTAGACGAGGCCCGTGACCGGTTGGCTCGCTGGGAGACGGCGCTCGGCCGTGGGGGTCCGGACCCGGTTGAGACGGTGCACGCCGTTCGGTCGGCCCTGGCCGACGACCTCGATGCGGTCGGTGCATTGCGGGCGATCGACGACTGGGCGTCCCGCTCAGGCGGCGATGCCGCGGCCAACACGACCGCGAATGCTCGGGTGATCGCCGATCTCGCGTCGTCGAGCCTGGGACTGACCCTGTCGTCTGTGACTTGACGACTGATGGTCAGGTGTCGTCGCGTCGACGCAGGTACCGTTCGAACTCGGCCGCGATCGCGTCACCGGTGGCCTCGGGGAGCTCGGTCGCGTCGCGTGCCTCCTCCAGTGACTCGATGTACTGGGCGATGTCCGCGTCGTTGGCGGCCAGGTCGCTCACACCGCGCATCCAGGCCCGGCTCTCCTCGCCCAGGGTGCCCATGTCGATCGAGACCTCGAACATGTTCTCGAGCTTGCCCAACAAGGCCATCGTCGCCTTGGGGCATGGGGGTTGTGCGACGTAGTGCGGCACTGCGACCCAGACGGAGATCGACGTGAGCCCGCGGTTCGCCGCCTCGCTGGTCAGGACGCCGACGATCCCCGTGGGGCCGCTGTAGGTCGACGTCTCGAGGCCGAGCCGTTCGAGCACGACCGGATCGGACGTGGTACCGCTGACAGGCATCGGCCGGGTGTGCGGAACGTCTGCGAGCAGGGCCCCGAGGGTGACGATCGACTCCACGCCGATGTCCTCGAAGAAGTCGAGGAGGTCGTCGCAGAACGCGCGCCAGCGCAGGTTGGGCTCGATGCCGGTGACCACGATCACGTCGCGGTCGACGGGGGCGTCCTGGCACCACCACAGCGTCGTCGTACGCCAGTGCACCTCCCGGCCGCCTTCGGCGTTCACGGCGACCGTCGGTCTCGTCATCTGGAAGTCGTAGTAGTCATCGGGATCGACCGATGCGATCGGCGTCGCCTTCCAGGCCACCAGCAGGTGCTCGGCGGCGTCGGACGCCGCCTCCGCCCCGTCGTTCCAGCCCTCGAATGCCGCGATGACGAGCGGCCGCTCGAAGGTCCGGTCCGACTCGATGCGCAACACATCCCAAGCCTACGTGGTTCGACGGCGTAAACTTGCGGACTGCACTCGTGCACAAGCACCGCTCCGACACCGAGGACTCAGCGTTGGCCGCCCAGCCCCACCTCCTGCGTGCCCTTCTCCGGGAACGCGTCGTCGTCTCCGACGGCGCGATGGGGACGATGTTGCAGGCGCAGGATCCCACGCTCGACGACTTCGACGGATTCGAGGGATGCAACGAGATCCTCAATGTGACCCGACCCGACATCGTCAGATCGGTTCACGAGGCATATCTCGAGGTCGGAGTCGACTGCGTCGGCACCAACACCTTCGGCGCCAACCTGGCAAATCTCGGTGAGTACGACATCGAGGACCGGATCTACGAGCTGGCCCGTGCAGGAGCGTCGATCGCCCGGACCAGCGCCGATTCGTACTCGACCCCCGATCGGCCGCGCTTCGTCCTCGGGTCGGTCGGGCCTGGGACCAAGCTTCCGACGCTCCTCCACGTCACGTTCGCGGTCCTCCGTGACGCCTACCAAGAAGAGACACGTGGACTGCTGGACGGGGGAGCAGACGCGATCCTGGTCGAGACGACGCAGGACCTGCTGCAGGCGAAGGCGGCCGTCATCGGTGCGCGCCGCGCGATCGCCGCCCACCAGGCCAGCGCCGGCCCACTCGACGTACCGGTGTTCGCCAACGTGACGGTCGAGACGACCGGAACGATGCTTCTCGGCTCGGAGATCGGCGCGGCGTTGACGTCGTTGGAGGCACTCGGCGTCGACCTGATCGGGCTCAACTGTGCCACCGGTCCCGCCGAGATGAGCGAGCACCTGCGCTACCTCTCGCGCAACGCGACCGTCGGGGTCGCCTGCATGCCGAACGCCGGACTGCCGCAGCTCACGTCGGACGGCGCGTACTACCCGCTGACCCCGCAGGAGCTCGCCGACGCGCACGACACGTTCACGTCAGAGTTCGGCCTGTCGCTCGTTGGCGGCTGCTGTGGCACGACGCCAGAGCACCTGAGGCAGGTGGTCGAACGGGTCGGTGGCCGCCAGCTCGCGGCACGCAAACCGCAGCCTGAGGCCGGCTTCTCCTCGCTCTACCAGCATGTGCCGTTCCGCCAGGACATCTCGTACCTCGCGATCGGCGAGCGTACGAACGCCAACGGGAGCAGGGCGTTTCGAGACGCCATGATCGCGGAGAAATGGGACGACTGCGTCGAGATCGCAAGGGCCCAGATCCGCGACGGTTCGCACGCGCTCGACGTCTGCGTGGACTACGTCGGCCGCGACGGCGCCGCGGACATGGTTGAGATCGCGTCCCGCTTCGCCACGTCGTCGACCTTGCCGATCGTCCTCGACTCGACCGAGCCGGCGGTGCTGGAAGCCGGACTCCAGCTGCTGGGCGGCCGGTGCGCGCTGAACTCGGTGAACTTCGAGGACGGCGATTCAGACGGGTCGCGGTTCGCCCGGATCGCGTCCCTGGCAGCCGAGTACGGTGCGGCGGTCGTCGCGCTCACCATCGACGAGGCGGGGCAGGCGCGTACCGCCGAGCACAAGGTCGCCATTGCCGAACGGTTGCTCGACACTCTGGAACAGCGGTACGGCATCCCCGGGCACGACGTCCTGATCGACTGCCTGACGTTCACTCTCGCGACCGGGCAGGACGAGTCGCGGCGCGACGGCCTCGAGACGATCGACGCGATCCGCGAGCTCAAGAGGCGCCGCCCCGACGTCCAGACCGTCCTCGGGTTGTCCAACATCTCGTTCGGCCTGAACCCGGCGGCCCGCCACGTCGTGAACTCGGTGTTCCTCCACGAGTGCGTCGATGCCGGGCTGGACGCGGCGATCGTGCACGCGAGCCGCATCATGCCGATGACGAAGATCCCGGACCGGCAGCGGGAAGTGGCGCTCGATCTGGTCTACGACCGCAGGCGCGACGACTACGACCCGTTGCGCACGCTGCTCGACGTCTTCGCCGACGTCACCACGACCGACGCCCGGGCCTCCCGCGCGACCGAGCTGGCCGCCCTTCCGCTGGCCGAACGGCTGCAACGCAGGATCATTGACGGGGAGCGCAACGGCCTCGAGGCAGATCTCGAGGAGGCGCTCGGGCAACGGTCCGCGCTCGACATCATCAACACCGACCTGCTGGCGGGGATGAAGGTCGTCGGTGAGCTGTTCGGATCAGGCGAGATGCAGCTGCCGTTCGTCTTGCAGTCCGCGGAGGTGATGAAGAGCGCCGTCGGCTATCTGGAGCCGCACATGGACAGGCTGGACGACTCGGGCAAGGGAACCATCGTGCTGGCGACGGTTAAGGGCGACGTGCACGACATCGGCAAGAACCTTGTCGACATCATCTTGTCCAACAACGGCTACACGGTCGTCAACCTCGGCATCAAACAGCCCGTGAACGCGATCCTCGACGCCGCCGACGAGCATCGGGCCGACGCGATCGGGATGTCGGGTCTGCTCGTGAAGAGCACCGTGATCATGAAGGAGAACCTCGAGGAGCTGAACCAGCGCGGCATCGCCGCGCGATGGCCGGTGATCCTCGGTGGCGCCGCGCTGACGCGCGCGTACGTCGAGCAGGACCTTGCCCAACTGTTCGACGGTGACGTCCGCTATGCGAGGGACGCCTTCGAAGGTTTGCGGCTGATGGATGCCGTGATGGCCGTCAAGCGCGGGGATCCCGGCGCCTCCCTTCCCGCTCCCCGGGACCGCCGGGTCAAGGCGGCCGCTGCCCGCCGTCCGGCCGATGCCGCGGTCGAGGTGCCGGCACGTTCGAACGTGTCGACCACGAACCCGATACCGACACCGCCGTTCTGGGGAGACCGGATCGTCAAGGGCATCCCGCTCGCGGAGTTCTCGTCGTTCCTCGACGAACGTGCGACGTTCATGGGCCAGTGGGGACTGAAGTCGAGCCGGTCGGGCGGGCAGACGTACGAGGAGCTGGTCGAGACCGAGGGCCGGCCTCGGCTACGAGCCTGGATGGACAAGATCCAGACCGACCGGGTGATGGAACCCGCGGTCGTCTACGGCTACTGGCCGTGTTTCAGCGAAGGCGACGACGTCGTGGTGCTCGATCACCAGACCCAGTCCGGAGAGGTCGCCCGCTTCACGTTCCCCCGCCAGCAACGGGACCGGTTCTTGTGCCTGGCCGACTTCGTCCGGCCCAAGGACAGCGGCGAGCTCGACGTGATCGGATTCCACCTCGTCACGATGGGTGCCCGAGTCAGTGACGTGACGGCGGAGCTGTTCGCGAAGAACGCCTATCGCGACTACCTCGAGCTGCACGGTCTGTCGGTCCAGCTGACCGAGGCGATGGCCGAGTACTGGCACAGCCGGGTCCGGGCCGAGCTCGGCATCGCCGGCGGGGACGCCCCGGAGCTGGCGAAGATCCTGAAGCAGGGCTACACCGGTGAGCGGTACTCGTTCGGCTACCCCGCCTGCCCCGACCTGGAGGACCGCGTGAAGCTGGTGGCCCTGCTGCGACCGGAACGGATCGGCGTCGTGCTCTCCGAAGAGCTCCAGCTGCACCCCGAGCAGTCGACGGACGCACTCATCCTGCATCACCCCGAAGCAAGCTACTTCAACGCGCGGTGAGACTGCCCGCTGCGGTGCTGTTCGACATGGACGGCACCCTGGTCGACACCGAGCCGCTGTGGATGGCGGCCGAGCACGAGCTGGCCCTTCACCATGGCCGTCGCTGGACCGACGACGACGGGCGTCGGCTGATCGGCAACGACCTGCGGTTCGCGGCGGACTACATCCGGGACCGGTTGAGCCTGTTGCTCTCGCCGGAGCAGATCATCGAGGCGCTGGTCAGCAACGTCACGGCCTCCCTGACCGCTGCGTCGACAGTCTGGCGACCCGGCGCGATCTCCCTGCTCGTGAGCTGCAACCGCGCTCGGGTACCGACCGCGCTCGTCACCATGTCGTACCGCCGGATGGCCGACGCCGTGGTCGCCGCACTGCCGAGTGGTCACTTCGACGCCATCGTCGCCGGTGACGAGGTGCAGAACGGTAAACCCCATCCTGAGCCGTACGCGCAGGCCGCCGCACTCCTCGGCGTCGACCCGCGCGACTGCGTCGCGATCGAAGATTCCCCGGCCGGCGCAACCTCAGCCGAGGCGGCCGGCTGCTACGTCCTGGTGGTGGCCCATCTGGTGGACGTTCCGCTCACGCCTCGACGGACGGCGCGGGCGTCCTTGGTTGGCGAGTCGCCGGTGACCATGAGCCGCTACCTCGGGCCGCGGGCCCCAACCGAGGCATCATGAGTGCTGCGACGGTCAGTCCGCTTGTCCTACGCTCGCGATCCCGGCGGAGCAGACGACACCACGACCAAGCGTGACCGTTCTGTGACCAAGCCCGCTTCACCGCCGACGCGTGGAGGGACTACTCTCGGGCGAGTCTGCAGGCGATCGGCGCTGCGGTGGAGGAGCGACATGAGCATCACGTTTTCCCGAGTCCGACGAGTGACGGCCGTGGCCGCAGCAGTGGGGCTCGCACTCTCGGCCGCAAGCTGTGCAAACAGCAAGCGCAACGACAACGGCGGTCCGGCAGGCAACGGCGGCCACAGCGGGACGTTCGTCTTCGCAGGCGCGGCCGACCCGACGAGCCTCGACCCGTTCTACGCCAGTGACGGGGAGTCGTTCCGTCCGGCCCGGCAGATCTTCGAAGGTCTCGTCGGCACCAAACCCGGCACCGCCGACCCGGCGCCGCTGCTGGCGACGTCGTGGAAGATGGCGACCGACGGCAAGAGCACGACTTTCCAGCTCCGCAAGGGTGTCAAGTTCTCCGACGGCACCCCGTTCAACGCCAAGGCGGTGTGCGCCAACTTCGACCGTTGGTACAACACACCGACCGGGATCGCCCAGAGCGAGAACGAGTCGTACTACTACATCTCGTTGTTCAAGGGGTTCAAGAACGGTCCGCTCGCCAAGAGCGCCAACTACAAGAGCTGCACGACGGCGGGCGACTACCAGGTCACCGTGAGCCTCAAGTCACCGTTCGCCGGCTTCGTCGCCGCGTTGTCGTTGCCTTCGTTCTCGATGCAGAGCCCGACCGCGTTCACGAGGTACGCGCCGGCCGCCGGCAAGGACCCGGTCAAGGGCGCGTACGCGACGGCGCACCCCACGGGCACCGGTGCGTTCCTGTTCAAGTCCTGGGAGCGCGGCAAGCAGATCACGTTGACCCGTAACCCGAACTACTGGGGCGAGAAGGCCAACTTCGACACCGTGAAGATCGTCCAGTACGCGGACCCCAAGGCTCGCGCGGACGCACTCCTCAACAACGAGATCGATGGATTCGACCTGGTCGGACCCGCCGACATCCAGCGGCTGAAGGATGCTGGAGACGGCATCGTCAACCGGCCCGCCTTCAACATCTTGTACCTCGGCTTCAACCAGAAGTACAAGCCGCTCAACGACATCCGGGTGCGGCAGGCGATCGCGTACGCCATCGACAAGAAGTCGGTC
>JBBSHE010000018.1:0-59045 GCA_038253325.1 Propionibacteriales bacterium | reverse complement strand
TGCTTTGGGGGTTTCGTACGGACGCGTACTTCGCTAAGTTCCGGACAACGTTCAAAGCCTTCGGGAGCGCGTATGCCGGCACGGATCACCGCCGCGACCGTGGCCGCCGTCGCTATCCTCGCGCCCGTCCTCGTGAGCTGCGGCGGATCCACCGACCCCGGCCCGAAAGGCTCGTCGGGTACGACGGAGTCGACCACTCCGATCACCAGTAGCGATCCTCCGACCACGACGTCGCCCACGACCACCAAGCCCACCGGTGCGGTCGAGCCCTCGTATCCAGACGCGGCGAAGGCCAACACCCGCAACGGCGCGCGCGCCTTTGCCCGCTATTACATTGCCGTTGCCTCCTATGCTCAAGTGACCGGCGACACCGAGACGCTTCATCGACTTGGGCTTCGCGCTTGTTCGGGATGTACGAGCTTTGCTGGAACGATCGACGACACCTACGGCGCGGGTGGCTGGCTACGAAGCAAAGCTTTGAGTGTTCTCGGCTCAAACGAAGCAAAGGCTGGAAAGTCACGTTACCGAGTAGACCTTGCTATTTACTTTCCCGACCAGCGGTGGAAGCGGTCCGCTGACGTAGCCCCAAAATTCAAGAAGGCTGCAAGGCGACATTTTGTGGCATATGTGATTTGGAAGGAGCGCCAATGGCTCGTCTATCAGCTCGGAGGACCATAGCCAGTATTTGCCCTTTTCTCTTCGTTATGTCGGTCTGCATGAGAGCAACCGCTCTGCCGACAGAACCGGAGCGATGCTGGAACGGGACGTCCGGATCAACCACATCCACCGACGACTTTGCGCTGCATGGCTCAACTCGGTGCCCGAGCGAGCTGGTTCAGCGCGCAGTTAGTCCGACCGCGAATCCGTCCAGATGGAACGTCTTCGTTTGGCGGCAGGCATGCGGCGACTTTCTGTCACTCGGAGGCAACGCCGACGAGAACTGCAGGGCGGACGCCAACACATGTCCACCACGAATGTCGCGTTATGCGCTCCTCACGCAGGTGGTCAGTCGCGCCCAGCCGAAGCCGACGGGCTCCTGGACCGTCGTCGAGACGGGTTGTTATCCGAACAACCCAGGAAGCACGACGCCGTTTCGACAGGTGACGAGCGTCGACGTGCTGACGGCACTGCATCGAGTCGGACTCCCCCAGCCGGCCGTCGACGGACCGCGCTACACACTCGTGAACCTTGAGACCACGTTCTATGTCAAGGCGGCGTCGTTCACCAGGTCGTTCCGACTGCTCGGACAGCCGGTCACCGCCGAGGTCGCGCCGGTCACGTACACCTGGCACTGGGGTGACGGAGCGATGACGACCACGACGACTCCGGGCAGACCGTACCCAGCCAAGGACGTCACCCATACGTACGCCCACCGCACCAACGGCGGTGCCCAGCGGGAGGTCGGTGTCGTGATCGAGTGGCGGTGCCGGTTCAAGGTCGCGAACGGTGACTGGCAGTCGATCAGCGACACGATCACGACACAGGGCACACCCGCGCGATTCCCGATTCGTGAAGCGAGCGCCGTCCTGATCCCCAACTGAAGGCTCTCGCCATGGCAACTCCGCTATGGCTGGGACTTCGCGAACTACTACCTCGCGAAGTCCCAGCCGTAGGCGGGGGAACCAGATCGCGGCTAAGACCGTGGCTCAGGCTCGGGCGCGGAGCATCCGGCTCAGCTGATCGGCACGCTCGAGCACACGCCTTTCCACGACGGGACTGACATCCGGAGACGCTGCGATCGAAACCACCTCGTCGATGAAGTCGGCTCCGACTCCGTCGAGCGGAAACATCGCGAACGCGGTGCTCATCGCCACGATCATCCCGGCGCTGCCGAGACCCGGCAACGCCGCCAGATAGCGATCGGCGTACGGGGCGAGCAGATCGGCTTGCGACGGCTGCCAGAAGGCCGAGGACAGCTCGGCGAGACTTCCGATCGGAACCTTGCGCTGGTCGATCACGGCCTGCCACGCCGCCTCCTTGGCCGACGTCGTCGGTTGTGCCGACTCGACGGCCAGCGCACGGACCCACGAGTCGGGATCTGGGTCTCTGTCGCGTATCGCATCGATCTCGGCGCGGTCGAGACGCCCGAGCGCAGCGAACCGGGTCAACGCGCGCCAGCTGAGGTCGACGTCATCGGCGGTCAGCTCACGCAGCGCCGTGAGCTGTTCCTCGGTCACCGCGGTACGAGCGAGGGCGCGCAACGCAACCATCCGCCTCGATCCACCATCAGCGGCGATCGCCAAACAGGTCTGCGCGACGGAGCCGAGCAGATCGTCGCGTTCGTTCTCGGGCGCCCACCGCTCGGACGCCTCCACCACGAGGTCCAGGAACGGCTCGATCAGCGACTCCGTGGTCTCCCTGGCGAGCACGGCGTTCGCGCACCGTACGACGTCGGCCGCGGGCAGCTCGCCGTCCATGAGCATGTCCCAGATCGTGACGACGGCGACGGCACGCGCTGTTGCACTCGGAAGGTCGGCGGCGGAGTCGAGGAGCTGTCGTACCGATGCGTCGTCCAGGTGCACTGCCGCAAACGTCAGGTCGTCGTCGTTCAGCAGGACCAGGTCGAATGGCTTCTCGATCTCCGGTACGGCAGTGCTCGCTCCGTCGACCTCGATCGGCAGGACCTCACGGCGCACGAGCGTCCCATTCTCATGTACGTAGACGCCGAGATCGAGCCGATGCGGCCGCGGCGGCTCGCCGTCAGGGCCGGACGCCTCGAGGACGTAACCAGAGCCGTCCGTCAGCTCGAGCCGCAGCGTGTCCGTTCCGGCAGTGTCCAGCCAGCCCTTCGTCCAGGTGGTCAGGTCTCGACCGCTGGCCCGTCCGAGCTCACCCATCAAGTCGTCCAGCGTCGCGTTACCCCAGGCGTGCGCCTTGAAGTACGCACGCAGTCCGGTCACGAACGCGTCCTCGCCGACGTACGCGACGAGCTGCTTCAGCACGCTCGCACCCTTGGCATAGGTGACGGTGTCGAACCCCGCCGTCGCCTCCGCGACATCACTGGCCGACTGCCGGATCGGGTGTGACGTCGGTCCGCGGTCGATCGGGTACGCCGCCTGCTTACTGCTCGCAAGGAAGCCGGCCCAGGCATCGGTGAACTCGGTGGCCGCGGTGGCCGCCCAGTAACACGCCCAGTTGGCGAACGCCTCGTTGAGCCAGAGGTCGTCCCACCAGGTCATCGTCACGATGTCGCCGAACCACATGTGCGCCATCTCGTGCAACAACACGATGGCGAGGAGCTCCCGTTCGGCCGGCGACGGCGTGCTGCGGTAGATCAGCGCATCGGACCAGGTGACGCATCCGTAGTTCTCCATCGCCCCGCCCATCTCGGGTACGAACACCTGGTCGAACGTCCGTTGCGGAAACGGCAGGTCGAACTGTTGGCCGAAGAACTCCAGCCCACGAGCCGTCAGGTCGAACAGCTGTTCGGCGTCTCGATCGAGGAACGTCGAGAGCGACTGCCTCGCGTACAGGCCGAGGTCGTAGCCACCGCGCTGCGACCGCAACTCGTAGAACGGTCCGGCGTTGACGACCGGGACGTACGTCGACAGCGGAGGAGTCGCCGGGAACGTCCAGCGGCAACCATGGTCGACCGGCTCGACCGTCGGCTCGTCGCTGTTGCTGACCACCGTCCAGCTCTCCGGTGCCGTGACCGTGAACGCGTGGGTCGCCTTGAGGTCGGGCTGGTCGAAACAGGCCCAGGCGCGACGGGCGTCGTCGGGCTCGAACGAGGTCCAGACGTAGACCCGGCCGTCGGCTGGATCGACCGAGCGGTGCACGCCGGTGCCCTGGTCGGTTGAGCTCTGCACGGACTCGACGACGAGCACGTTGTCCTTCGCCAAGTCGGCGAGGACGATCCGCGCGTCACCGATCGCACCGGTCGGGACGGGCTCGCCGTTGAGCAACACGGAGACGACGTCGGCCGCGCAGTCGACGAACGTCGACACGCCCGGTTGCCGGCAGCCGAACCTGATCGTCGAGACGGCATGAAGGTCGTTGCCGGTGTCCAGCCCGGTCATGTCGACGGTGATGTCGTAGCTGCCGACGTCGATGATCGACGCGCGTTCTTGCGCCTCTTGGCGCGTGAGGCTCCGTAGGGTCGCCACGTGGTCCTCCCTCTCAGTCGGCCGGTCGGCCGTCCCCGGAGGTATATCACCACCCCGTCACGGAGCGGTTGCGGCCGCCAGCAGGAGCGCAGTACGTGCCGATCAGCCACATCGACCAGTTCACCGCGTGGCAAGCCGCGCTCGGGACCAGCATCGACGACGGTCCGCTGCTGCGGGCGGTCGGGGTCAGCGTGCTGTACGCCGTGCCGCCACTCCTGCTGAGCGGCTGGTGGTTCCGCCGCCGCGACGTGCTGGTCTGACCGCGGCACGAACAGTGCGGCATTCCGATCCGAGCCGTCTCATCGATCCGCGCCAGGGGCGGTCACGCGTCAGCGCAACGTGAGTTTCAGGACCTTGTCACTCAGCAGAGGTGTCTCCCCACCGATCAGGTACACGGAGGGACCGGCTGACACGACCGCGGAGTCCGCCAGCGGCGTGGGCAGCGACCCGGCTCGGTGGAAGCGAGGGCTCGACGGGTCGAACCACCACATTTCCCTGGTCAGCGTCGTCTCGCTGGAACGGCCCCCGGCCAACACGATGCGGTCACCCAGCTTCGCAGCCGATGCATGACCGAGCGGATGGGGCAGCTTGCCGACGATCCGGACACGCCCGGTGCGGGCGTCGATGCGCTGAACGGCGTCGACCATCACGCCGCTGCGCTCGCCGCCGAGCACCCAGATCGCCCCGTCGGCGACGGCCACCGCCGGATAGCGAACGGGCACCCGAAGCCTGCCGAAGACGCTGAACCGCCGCGCGTTCGCGCTGACGAGAACGTCGGTGAGCGCGGGGCCGTGCCCGTCGTACCCGCCGATCACGACGATCCGCCTTCCGACGGTCGCCGACGCAAGGTCTGAGCGCGCCGACGGCAGGTGACCAACGACACGCCAGGATTCACCACGGCCGAACGCCTGGACGACGTCCTGCTCGAAAGCACTGCCGCCGCCGACCAGGTACGGCCGGCCCTGCACAGCCACTCCGGCCACATCGTGCACTGGCACCGACAGGTCGGGAAGCTTCATCACGCGCCCGCGACGGAGGTCCAGGCGATATGTCGAAGCGCTCGTCTGGTCACCGGCGACCAGTCCCCCGCCGACCACAACTCCCGCTGAGGTCACCACCGCGGCCTCCCGAGCGAGCGGCCGCGGCAGCCGCCACGGCTGCGTCGTCACCAGCACCCGCGACGGGTCGCGCCGGCTCCCGGTCGGGGGCGTCGAGCTGAGCCGGGATGTCGCCGGCAAAGACCGAGACCGTGTCGAGACATCGCCGGTCGGCGACCCGCGGGTCGCCGAAGGCGCAGAGCTGCTGCACCCGGTCGCAGCGAAGACCAGCGCCGTCGCCGCCACGGTCGAAAGGCGGCGTCTGGTCGGGTGGCCCGACCTCGTACGGCGGTTCAGCGCATGTTCCCGGTGTGGCCGAGCGAGTAGCGCCCCGACTGGGGCCACACCGCGATGCCGTGCGGGCTCCCACCCACGTTGATCCGCGCGACCAACCTGCCTGTTGCGGTGTTCCACCCATAGACGTAGCCGTCGTTTCGACCGGACAACCACAAGGTCTTACCGTCTGCGGAGATGCCGCCCATGTCCGGGCTGCCACCGCCCGGCACCTTCCAGGTGTCGACGATCTTGTTCGTCGCAAGGGACACGACGCTGACCTCACCCGCACCTCGGTCGGAGACGTACAGGTATCTTCCGTTCCGGCTCGGATAGATGCCGTGCGGCATCGTCGGCATCCGAGTGAATCCCCGCAACCGAAACGTCCGCCAGCTCACCCGGTCGAGCCGGTCGCGGCCCATGTCGGCCACATAGAACGTGCGACCGTCGGGAGAGAGCCGCACGTCTTGCGGTTGGCTGCCACCGCCGAGGAAGAGCCGGCCGATCACCCGGTGGCCGAGCGTCGAGATCTTGATCAGGGAGTCGGAGAACTCGCACGTCACCACGAGAAACCGCCCGTTTGCGGAAAAGTCCGCGTGGTTGGGTCCCAGGCAGCTGCTGTCGTTGACGACCGCAATCCGTCGGAACCGGTGCGGAGTGGTGAAGACAACCTCGTTGTTCTGCTCGGACATCACGACCGCCTGCCTTCCGTCGGGCGTGAAGTAGAGGTTGTACGGGCGCGCCGTCGGGGTCCGGTGCTCCACCCGGCCGGAGCGTGGGTTGATTGCGACGAGCTGGTTGGATGCGCTCGCCTCGACGTACAGCGTCTTCAGGTCCCACGAGGGCGTCGCGTGCTGGGAGAGAAACCCGGTGTGCAGAATGCGTACGATCTTGTGCGTCCGTTGATCGATGACGGTCGTGATTGGAGCCCCGTAAGAGTTGGGGACGTACAGGTACGCGGGTTGGTGTGCGATCTTCGCCGGCACCATGTCTGAGCCGGCGGCGGCGTAGACGTTGTTCCCGACAACCGGTGGCATCCCGGGCAGCGGACGACGGAACGGGGCAGCGACCGTGGAATCGCCGTGCGATGGGCTGTCCAGCTGGTTCGGCGTGGCCGTGGCTTGCCCGGGTGTCTGCGAGGGGGCGTCGGACGCACGGACGCCTCCAGCACTGTGGGCGCGGCCGCTGCCGACGCCCGCGCCGCCCAGCGAGCAGCCCGCTGCGACCGCCAGCACGACGGCTCCCGCCGAGATCCGCAGCGCGTGCCGAGATGAGCACTGGGTCATCGACGACCTCCTGCTCGTACGACCGGCCCGCGAGTACTCACCGTTGATCCGCGAAACTACCGGGGACGCCTGAGAGCCGGCCAAGACGTACCTGTGAGGCATCGCGGGGGTCGGCTACCCGCAGGCGACGGCTCGCAGCGTCAGTGCGCGACACGACTTCCGGTGCCGGCATCGAGCGGCCTGTTGTCGACGTTGCGGAAGCTCCACGTATAGGCGCCCGTCTCGAGCTGCAGCAGCAGGACACCGGGCGTGTCTGCGATCCGTCTCGCGCTCGTCGCGTCCGGTGTCGCTCGGAACGGATATGTCGCGGACCCGCCCGTACCGACGACGAACTCACGGAGGCCTCCCCGCGGGGCGAAGCGTTCGTAGTTGTGCTCATGGCCATTGAGGATGACTCCGAACCGACCCCCCAGCGCAGTCCAGAAGGGCTGCATCGCCGGATCTCCGCCGTGCTCGACCCCTGACGAGTACAGCGGTCGGTGCCAGTACGCGAGGACGTCCGCAGCGGGATGCGCGGCGAGATCGCGGCTGAGCCACTGTGCCTCGCTGGCAATGTCGACCTCGCTGTTGAGCGCGTAGGCACGCCAGCCGCACCCGGCGTCGTAGGCATAGTACGGCGGCGGATGGTGGAAGTTGGCGAAGTAGCCGGCCGCGCCGGGCGTTCCGTACTCGTGATTGCCGGGAACGGGTCGCGTCCTGGCCTCGAGGTCGCCCCAGCCGGTCGTGTCGTAGCCATGGAGGTACGCGGCGAGCGCGCCGACGGGATACTGCTCATCACCCAACGCCGCGACGAGATCGGGATGCAAGAGGACGGCGAGCCTGCCGGTGGCCTGAACCGCCGGGAGGTCGTTCATGTCGCCCGCCGCGACCACCGTTGTCGTGCACCGGGCAGGGTGATGGCCTGCTGGCGGAGTAGCGGTGGTCGCAGGGGACGTGGTTGCGCGCGCCGTTGTCGGAGGAGACGTGGTCGCCCGAGCCGTTGTCGCCCGAGCCGTTGTCGGACGAGACGTGGTCGCGCTGGCCGTGATGGCGCTCGCGGTCGTCGGCCCGCCCGCTGTCGCGGTAGCCGTGGTGGCGCTGGTCCTTGTGGTGCTGGCCCGTGTGGTGCTGGCCGACTTTCCAGCGGCTGTCGTCGGGCCTCCGCTGCTCGTTCCAGCACATCCCGTTGCCGTGAGAACGGCGACGGCTGCCGCTCCGACGACTCGTCGTCGACTGCTGCCGGTTTGGGTGATACGACGCAACGGCTTCCCCTGATCGATTGAACGCTCGACTTCTGGCGAAAAACGGGTGTAACACCTCGCAAGGTGCACTCTACGGTTCAATCCCGCAGACGGCCGACGTTCAGCCGGACGCGGTTGCCGGGTACGTCAGCGGCAGCTCGAACAGGGCAAAGATGTCAGTCTCCAAGAAGGCGTCGATCCTCGTGATCCGGTCACCCGAGATCGTCAGCACCTGGATGTTGTGAGCGCGGTACCCGCCGCCATCGGAGTCGCCCACGTACGTCGCGGCCGCTGGCTGACCGTTCGCCCCGATCGACAGGACCTTGCGAGGGTTCGCCGGCAGCACCCGGCTGGTGAGGAACGCCATGACGGCACCCCGGCCGTCGAACCACGCCGGGAACGGCGGCATCTCGAGCCTGGCGTCGTCGTGGAGGTTGCGGGTACTGACCAGGGCGGAGCCTGAAACTCATCGGTCGAAGCCTCCAATTTCGCCAACGGCTTGCCGACGCATCAGGAGCGCGCCATCTGCGCGAGGGGGCGGACATTGATGCGCGCGATCAGCCTGATCACCCGACCGAAGACGCTGCTGATGCAGCTACAATGCATGCATGGTGGCGATCACGATCCGCAACGTCCCCGCCGGCGTTCGAGACGAGCTCGCGTCTCGGGCCGCCAAGTCCGGACGCTCACTTCAGGAATATCTTGCGGCCGAACTGACGGAGCTCGCGGCCCGGCGCACGCCGGCGGACGTGATCGCGTCGGCACGATCGCGGGTCGCTACGGTGGGCCGGGCTGTCGATCCGGAGGACATCCTCGCCGCCCGCGATACCGATCGTCGCTGACGCCGGATGACCGACACCTTCGTCGTCGACTCTTCTGCTGTCGTCGCCGCGTTGTGCGACAGCGGTGACGCGGGAACGTGGTCGGCCACCAAGATCCAGGCCGGCAGAATTGCGGCGCCGGAGCTGATGTTGTACGAGGCGGCCAACGTCCTGCGCCGCCTCGAGATGGCAGCCGACATCACCAGCACAGAGGCGTCGCTTGCGTACGCCGATCTCCGGGTGCTGCCGGTCGAGCTCTGGCCGTTCGACGCACTCGCCGAACGAATCTGGGAACTGCGCTCGTCGGTGAGCAGCTACGACGCGGCGTACGTGGCACTCGCGGAGCTTCTCGAGGCGCCGCTGGTCACGCTCGACCAACGGTTGTCGCGAGCGAACGGGCCGCGCTGCGTCGTCATGACCCCCTGAGGCCCGACGGTGATTCGGCGTCGTTCAGCGGGTGGAGCGGGCGACGTTGTCCGTCTGCGACGGGCCGGGCACCCAAGACGCGATCCACGGGCCGGTGCCCTCGGACTGGTCAACGACACCGTCCTCGAGCCAGACGTACTCGCCGGCGAGCAGGTCCTTCGCGACCCGCCGGTCGGCCTCGTCGGTGTTCGTCCACAGCCTGCCGAACATCTCGTCGACGCGGATCTTCGCCTGCGCGCAGAACGCATCAGCCAACTCGTACGCGGCGCCACCCTGCCCGTCGTCGTCGGACCGAAGCATCTCGGCGCGCGAACAACAGGCCGCCATCGCGAACAGCTCGGCGCCGATGTCGACGATCCGGCCGAGGAACGCCTGCCGGTACTCAAGCTTCGCCTGCCAGCGGCTCATCGCATAGAACGTCTGCCGAGCCAGCTTGCGTGACGAGCGCTCGACATACCGCAGATACCGGCGAAGCGGCCCGAACTCGCCGTACGAGCCGGGCACGGTGCCCTTGCCGACGACAAGCTGTGGCAGCCACTTGGCGTAGAACCCGCTGGCCCTGAGGCCGGCTCGTGCCTTTGCGCCCAGATCGGCGTCCGCCTCGGCGAGGGCGCCGGCCGCCGCCAGGTGCGCGTCGACGGCCTCCCGGGCGATGAGCAGCCGCATGATTTCCGACGAGCCCTCGAAGATCCGGTTGATTCTCAGGTCACGGAGGATCTGTTCGGCGGGAACCGCCCGTTCACCGCGGGCGGCCAGAGAGGCGGCCGTCTCGTAGCCCCGTCCGCCCCGGACCTGGACGAGCTCGTCGGCAACCAGCCATGCCATCTCGCTCGACCACAACTTCGCCAGCGCCGCCTCGATCCGGATGTCCTTGGTCCCGGCGTCGGAGAGCTGGGCCGACAGCTCGAGCACCGCCTCCAGGGCGAACGTCGTCGCGGCGATGAAGGACAGCTTCGTCGCGACCGCCTCATGCATGCCGACGGGCCGTCCCCACTGAACGCGCTCGGCCGACCACTCGCGGGCGATCTTGAGACACCACTTCCCGGCACCGGCACACATCGCGGGGATCGACAGCCGCCCGGTGTTGAGCGTCGTCAGCGCGATCTTGAGGCCCTTGCCCTCGCCGCCGAGCCGGTTCGCGGTCGGGACCCGCACCTGGTGGAACCGAGTCACCCCGTTCTCGATCCCCTTGAGACCCATGAATGCGTTGCGGTTCTCGACGGTGATACCGGGCGAGTCACCGTCCACGACGAACGCCGTGATGCCGCCACGTCCGCCGCCGTGCGCGGGTACCGCGGCCATCACGACGAGCAGTTCGGCGACGACGCCGTTCGTCGTCCACAGCTTGACACCGTCCAGGATGTACGCGTCGCCGTCGTCGGTGGGCGTCGCGGTTGTCGCCAGCCGTGCCGGGTCGGAACCGACATCGGGCTCGGTCAGCAGAAACGCGGAGATCGCGCCCTCGGCGCAGCGCGGAAGGAACCGCTGTTTCTGGTCGTCGGTGCCGAAGATCTTCACCGGTTCAGGTACGCCGATGGACTGGTGGGCCGAAACCAGTGTCCCGATGCTCGGGTGCACCGAGCCGAGCAGCATGAGTGCCTTGCCGTAGTACGACATGGACAGACCTAGGCCGCCGTACTCCTGCGGGATCTTCATCCCGAACACGCCGAGCTCGGCAAACCCCTTGACGTACTCGTCGGGGATCATCGCGTCACGCTCGATCCGTTGCCCGTCGAGAGTGTCGCAGTATGCCCGCAGCCGCTTCAGGAACGCGTCCCCGCGGGCGGCGTCGTCGGCGTCCGCACGCGGATGAGGGTGGATGAGCGACAGATCGAACCGGCCGAGATACAGCTCCTTGGCGAAGCTCGGCCGGCGCCACTCTGTCTCCCGCGCCGCCTCGGCGACCTCGCGCGCCTCGCGCTCGCTGACGTCGGAGGTGCCGGCTGCAGCCGCCGGCGCGGTGGTCTGGGTCCGGGTCTCGGTCGCGTCGGTACTCACGTTCCGCCCTTTCGTCACCTAGTTACCCGTAAGTAGCATACAGCGGGATCGACGATCCGAACGGCCGGCTATGTCGTGATCCTGCACATCGCGCGACGATCCGGCCGACCATTGAACCACCGCGCGCGAGGTCGCTCTCCCGGCAGGTACCGACCGCACTTTGATTGTCGGAACGATCCGGCGGCGGCTAGAGTGACCAAATGGTTGCGATCACGATCCGCAACATCCCAGACCACGTGCGTGACGAACTCACCGAACTGGCTGAGAGGTCCGGGCACTCGCTGGAGGAATACCTCGCGACAGAACTGATCGACCTTGCCATGCGCCGTACCGGGTCCAATGGCACCGGCCCCCGGTCGCCGACCACCGGTCCCGGCCGGCACGTCGACCGGGACGCGCCCCCGGACGAAGAGGGCAACCGTCACGGGTTGTGGCTCAGTTGATCGTGTGACCTTCGCCAGACGGCGTCATCGTGCGCTCCAGCCCCCGTCGACCGTGATGGCAGACCCGGTGATGAACGTCGCGGCCGGACCGCACAGGAACGCGACGACCTCCGCCACCTCGTCCGGTTCCACGAGCCTCTTGATTGCCGGCTCGGTAAGGAGCACTTGCTCGAGCACGTCGTCCTCCGAGATGCCATGCACGTTCGCCTGGTCGGCAATCTGGCCCTCGACAAGCGGCGTGCGTACGTAGGCCGGGCACACCGTGTTGGAGGTGACGCCATGGACGGCGCCTTCCAGAGCGGTGACCTTGGACAGACCCTCGAGGCCGTGCTTGGCTGCCACATACGCCGACTTGTAAGGCGACGCCCGAAGCCCGTGTACAGACGAGACGTTCACGATCCGCCCGAAGCCGTTGCGGTACATGCCGGGAAGCGCCGCGCGCACCAGCAGGAACGGCGCCTCCAGCATCAGCCGCACAATGGCCGAGAAGCGCTCCGGCGGGAACTCGTGGATGGCCGCGACGTGCTGGATACCTGCGTTGTTGACGAGCACGTCGACGTCGAGGGTCAGAGTCGCCAACGCTGCCGTGTCGGCGAGGTCAACCTGCCACGCCTCGCCGCCCACCTGTTCGGCCACCGACCGGGCCCGCTCATCGTCGATGTCGGCCACCGTCACTCGTGCACCCGCCCCGGCCAGCCGACGTACGCAGGCCGCCCCGATGCCGCTGCCGCCTCCGGTAACCAGGGCGTGCCGTCCGGACAGATCCGTCTCCGCCATTGGTGGTGGCCTCCCTGCGGACGAGGAGGCCGCGGCCTCCGTGGAGCTCAACGATAGACAGTCGCCCGTGAGCTGGTGCCCGATGAGGTCAGGTGCCCCGATTGCGAAAACCGGGTGCTGCTGAGAGGGTGTCGAGAAAGGCTCAGGTCATGTCGGCACCAGGGAGTCACGCGAATGGCAGACGTCGAAGTAACCGGTCCGATCCGCGAACGCTTCGACGAGGTGTTGACCGACGACGCCTTGCAGTTCCTTGCCGCGCTGCACAGGGGCTTCTACCAGCGTCGGCGCGAACTGCTCGACCGACGCCAACGCCGCTACCAGGACCTGGCCGACGGGGGAACCCTCGACTTCCTGCCCGAGACCCAGCACATCCGCGACGACGCTTCCTGGCGAGTGGCGGATCCGGCGCCCGGCCTGGTCGACCGGCGGGCCGAGATCACCGGCCCCACCGACGCGAAGATGACCATCAACGCGCTCAACTCCGGCGCGAAGGTGTGGCTTGCCGACCATGAGGACGCCAACACCCCGCTGTGGGAAAACATGGTCCAGGGCCAGCTCAACCTTCGAGACGCGATCGAGCGCAGGCTCGACTTCACCTCGCCCGAAGGCAAGCGCTACGCCCTCGGCTCTGAGCTTGCGACGATCGTCATGCGACCGCGTGGTTGGCACCTGCCGGAGAAGCACGTGCTCGTCGACGGCGAACGGATGTCCGGCAGCCTCTTCGACTTCGGACTCTATTTCTTCCACTGCGCGCGCCTTCAGCTCGAACGCGGCGCCGGCCCGTACTTCTACCTACCCAAGATGGAGAGCCATCTGGAGGCCCGGCTCTGGAACGACGCCTTCGTCGACGCGCAGGACCGGCTCGGGATCCCGCAGGGCACCATCCGCGCGACGGTGCTCATCGAGACGTATCCCGCGGCGTTCGAGATGGACGAGATCCTCTACGAGCTGCGCGACCACTCCGCCGGTCTCAACGCCGGTCGCTGGGACTACATGTTCAGCGCGATCAAGAGCTTCCGCACCCGGGGCCGAGATTTCCTGCTGCCGGACCGCAACTCGGTGACCATGACCGTGCCGTTCATGCGCGCGTACACCGAGCTGCTGGTACGCACGTGCCACCGGCGCGGCGCCCATGCCATCGGCGGCATGGCCGCCTTCATCCCCAGCAAGGACGCGCAGGTCAACGAGCAGGCGTTCACCAAGGTGCGCGACGACAAGACTCGTGAGGCCGGGGACGGCTTCGACGGGTCGTGGGTCGCCCACCCCGGGATGGTCGACCTCTGCACCGAAGTATTCGACTCCGTGCTCGGTGACCGGCCGAACCAGATCGACCGGGTGCGCGATGACGTCGAAATCACCGCCGAGCAGCTGCTGGACATTGCGGCGACCCCTGGTGAGGTCACGGAGGAGGGGCTGCGAAGCAACATCAGCGTCGGAATCCAGTACCTCGAGTCCTGGCTTCGAGGATCGGGCGCGGTCGCCATCAACAACTTGATGGAGGACGCCGCCACTGCCGAGATCTCGCGGTCGCAGGTGTGGCAGTGGTTGCACAACGCGGTCGAGCTCTCCGCCGGTCAGACCGTCACCCGCGACCTGGTGGAGCAGCTGTTCGACGAGGAGATGGCCACGATCGAGATCGAGCAGTCCGCCAAGACCGGGTCCTCGGGCGAAAGGCGATGGGACGATGCCCGTGCGCTGTTCACCGAGATGGCCCTCGCCGACGAGTTCGTCGACTTCCTCACCCTCCCGGCATATGAGCAGATGCCCTGAACGGACAACGCCATGGACCTCGATCACCTCGCCACGCGGCTACGGTCAGCGATCGGTGCCGACGCCGTCCTCACCGACCGCCAACAGCTGCGTACCTACGAGTGCGACGGGCTTGCCCACTACAAGGTGATGCCGGCGATCGTCGTGCTTCCCCGCAACACCGAACAGGTCGCGGCGGTGGTGCGGTGCTGCGTCGACGCCGGGGTGCCGTACGTCGCCCGCGGCTCGGGTACGGGGCTGTCCGGCGGTGCCCTCCCGCACGCCGACGGCGTGCTCATCGTGACGTCGCAGATGCGCGCGATCAAGGCGGTCGACGCTCCCAACCAGCGTGCTGTCGTCGAGCCCGGCGTCATCAACCTCCAGGTCACCAAGGCCGCCGCGCCGTACGGCTTCTACTACGCGCCGGACCCGTCCAGCCAGCAGATCTGCTCCATCGGTGGCAACCTGGCCGAGAACTCCGGGGGCGCCCACTGCCTGAAGTACGGCTTCACCACCAACCACGTCATGGGTATCGAGCTGGTCGCGCCGGACGGCGATCTGATCCGGCTCGGCGGGAAGGCTCCGGACCCGCCGGGTTACGACTTGCTGGGCGCGTTCGTCGGGTCTGAAGGAACCCTCGGAATCGCCACCGAGGCAACGCTTCGACTGATGCGCGCGCCGGAGGCGGTACAGACCCTGCTCGCCGCGTTCGAGTCCACGGACGAGGCGGGGGCCGCCGTGTCCGCCATCATCGGTGCCGGCGTGATCCCGGCCGCGATCGAGATGATGGACGCGCTGGCCATCGAGGCGGCCGAAGCGGCTGTGCACTGCGACTATCCGGCGGGCGCCGGTGCGGTGCTCATCGTCGAGCTCGACGGACCGGCGATCGAGGTCGAGGCCCAGTTCGATGACGTCGAGGGCCACTGTCAAGCCAACGGAGCATTCGAGATCCGGATCGCGTCAGACGACGCCGAGCGGGCACTGTTCTGGAAGGGCCGCAAGTCGGCGTTCGCGGCAGTCGGTCGGATCAGCCCCGACTACATCGTCCAGGACGGCGTGATCCCCCGAACAGCACTGCCTGAGGTCCTGCGTCGCATTGCCGAGCTCTCCGGTACCAGCGGCGTCAGGGTCGCGAACGTCTTCCATGCCGGCGACGGCAACCTGCACCCATTGGTCCTGTTCGACGAGTCCGTGCCCGGGCAGGCAGATCACGCTGAGGAGGTGTCCGCAGCGATCCTCGACCTGTGCATCGAGTACGGCGGGTCGATCACCGGCGAGCACGGCGTCGGCATGGACAAGGCCAAGCACATGCCGCGCATGTTCACCGATGACGACCTCGACACGATGCAGCTGCTGCGGTGCGCCTTCGACCCGGAGCACCTCTCCAACCCGGGCAAGATCTTCCCCACCCCCAGGCTCTGTGGTGAGGTGCCAGGTCGCCGAAAGGGCGCGCACCCACTCCAGGAGTCGGGTCTGGCGGAGGTGTTCTGACGGTGGCGTCCGACCCCGTGCTCGACGCGCTGCGCAAGGTGTGCGACGAGCGTGCCCGACCGGCGGACGACGCCGACGCGGTCGCCGATGTGCCCGCCCGGTACGTCGCTTCCCCCGCCTCGACCGAGGAGACGTCGGACGTCCTCCGGATCGCCGACGAGCACGACCTGCGGGTCGTCGCCCGCGGTGCCGCGACGAAGCTCGACTGGGGATCCCCGCCGGCCGCCGTCGATCTTGTCCTCGACACGACTCTGATCGCGGGCGTCGTCGAGCACGCGGCCGGCGACCTCGTGGTGGTGGCCCGGGCGGGCACAACCGTCCAGAGCCTGCAGGCCACCCTGGCCGAAGCGAGCCAACAACTTGCTCTCGACGTCGCCGAACCCGCCGCCACGCTCGGCGGGACGGTTGCCACCAACACCAGCGGCCCGCGGCGGCTGCTCTACGGGACGCTGCGCGACCTGCTGATCGGGATCACGTTCGTGCGTGCCGACGGCGTCGTCGCCAAGGCCGGCGGCAAGGTCGTGAAGAACGTTGCCGGATACGACTTCGGGAAGCTTCTCACCGGCTCGTACGGCACCCTGGGTGTGGTCACGCAGGTCGCTTTCCGCCTGCACCCGCTGCCACAGGCACGGCAAGTGCTCACCGTGGAGGTGGCCGACGTGGACGCGGCGGGGCGCGCGGTGGCCGCGACCGTCGGATCGCAGGTCGTCCCCAGCGCGGTGGAAGTCGACCAGCCGGCCGCTGGGCCGGTGACCGTTGTGGTCCTGCTCGAGGGAACGGAGCAGGGGGTAGCGGGACGCGCCGCGACGACGGCCGAGCTGCTCGGAGCCGGGAGCTCTGCCTCGGACCAGGCACCGCCGTGGTTCGGCGCCTACCCGTTCGGCCCAGGGCAGACCGGCTTGAAGCTCACCACCGAGATCTTCGGCCTGCCCAAGCTGCTGCTCGCAGTACGCCAGGTCGCAAACCGGCACGGGGTGCCCATCGACGTGCGCGGGTCCGCGGCCGGAGTGCTGTACGCCGCGTTGCCGGCGAGCGCCACACCAGGCGTTACCGCTGCGGTCTTGGAGGATCTGCGCTCAGCCGCCACCTCGTACTCCGGGAGCGTCGTCGCGCTCACGGCTCCCGCACCGGTCCGCGACGCTCTCGACATGTGGGGTCCGGTGCCCGGTCTCGACCTGATGAGCCGGCTCAAGGACGAGCTCGACCCCGATCACCGACTGTCGCCGGGCCGTTTCGTCGGAGGGATCTGAATGACCAGCGACACCTCCCCGGTGAGCGCCTCGCACGGCACCCTGGGGGCCGGCGGACCGCGGGACGTACCAACGCCCAGCGGTGAGCCGGCTTTCGACGACCACCATCCGCCGTCGGCGGAACTTGCCGCGGACTGCGTCCACTGTGGATTCTGCCTGCCGAGCTGTCCGACCTATGTGCTGTGGGGCGAGGAGATGGACAGTCCTCGCGGCCGGATCTACCTGATGCAGCAGGGACTCGAGGGTGAGCCGCTGACGGACTCGATGGTGGGCCACTTCGACGCCTGCCTCGGCTGCATGGCCTGTGTCACCGCCTGCCCGTCGGGAGTCCAGTACGATAACCTGATCGAGGCGACCCGAGCGCAGGTCGAACGTCGGCACCAGCGCTCGGCGCACGACCGGCTGCTCCGGGCGGCGATCTTTGCCCTGTTTCCCTACCCGCGGCGGCTGCGGCTGCTGCGCGGTCCGCTCAAGGCCTATCAGCGCAGCGGCCTGCAGCGGAAGGTCCAGCGCAGCGACCTGCTTCAGCGCGTGGCGCCGTCACTGGCCGCGATGGAGGCGCTCGCGCCGCCGGTGCGCAAGGCCGAGAAGCTGCCGGAACGCGTCTCCGCCGTCGGCCACCGTCGCGCCGTCGTCGGGATGCTCACCGGCTGCGTGCAGCGTGAGTTCTTCCCCGGCGTCAACGCGGCCACCGTGCGCGTGCTCGCAGCCGAGGGTTGTGACGTGGTCATTCCCACCAAGCAGGGGTGCTGTGGCGCGTTGAGCGTTCACAACGGGCGTGAGGCGGAGGCGGTCACCTTCGCCAAGCGCACCATCGACACCTTCGAGGCCGCCGGCGTCGAGACCGTGGTGGTCAACGCCGCGGGCTGCGGCTCGTCGATGAAGGAGTATGGCGAGCTGCTCCGCGACGAACCGGAGTACGCCGAACGAGCCGCAACCTTCGCGGCATCCGTACGCGACGTGTCAGAGCTGCTCGAGACGCTCGGGCCCGTCGCGCCTCGGCACCCGCTTCCGGTCTCCGTCGCCTACCACGACGCCTGCCACCTCGCCCATGCCCAGGGCGTCCGAGCGCAGCCGAGATCGCTGCTCACCGCCATCCCGGGGCTGGAGCTTCGCGAGATCGCCGATCCGGAGATTTGCTGCGGCTCGGCCGGCGTCTACAACCTGCTCAACCCCGAGCCGGCTCGTGAGCTCGGGGAGCGTAAGGCACGCAACGTCCTCGCCACCGGCGCCGACCTGCTCGTCACCGCGAACCCCGGCTGCCTGATGCAGGTGGCTGCCGCCGCCCGGCGTCTCGGGGAGTCCGTCGCACTGGCACACACGGTCGAGGTCATCGATGCCTCGATCCGGGGGCTCGACCCGCACACGCTCGGGAAAACAAACCATCGCCCCACTCCTCCGGCTAAGAGGTGAAAAAGGATGTACCAGCAGATACTCAAACCGGTCGGCGACTCGTACGCGCTCAGCTCGATCTTCGCGGCGCTTCCGATCCTGACCTTGTTCGTGCTCCTCGGCGTGCTGAAGGTCCGCGCCTGGGTCGCGGGCGTGAGCGCCCTCGCGGTGGCAATCGTGGTGGCAATCGCGATCTATTCGATGCCGGTCGGACAGACCCTGCTTTCGGCGTCCGAGGGTGCGACCTTCGGCTTCTTCCCGATCCTCTGGATCGTGATCAACGCGATCTGGATCTACAACCTGACCGTCGCGACCGGGCACTTCGACGTGCTGCGCCGGTCGTTTGAGGGAGTCAGCCCGGACATGCGCGTCCAGGCGATCATCATCGCGTTCTGCTTCGGCGCCCTGCTCGAAGCACTCGCCGGCTTCGGCACCCCGGTCGCCATCAGTGCGGTCATGCTGATCGCCTTGGGCTTCCAACCCCTGAAGGCCGCAACGGTCGCCCTGATCGCCAACACCGCGCCGGTCGCATTCGGTGCCCTGGCGATACCGATCGTGACACTTGCCGGCATCACGTCAGGGGTGAGCGACGATCCCCGGCTGACCGTCGACACGCTCGGCTCGATGGTGGGACGACAGACCCCGATCCTCGCGCTGTTCGTGCCGCTCGTGCTCGTCGCCGTCGTCGACGGTCGGCGCGGTCTGCGCCAGGCTTGGCTCCCTGCGGTCGTGGCCGGCGGAACGTTCGGCGTCGTCCAGTTCCTTGTCTCCAACTACATCTCGGTGCTGCTGACCGACATCTTCGCCTCGCTGCTGTCACTGGCCGCGTTGGTGGTGCTGGTCCGCGTCTGGCACCCTGTCGAGTCCCCCGATCTGCACGCGTCGGCCGACGCCGACGCGACGACCGCCAGCGGCCACCGAGGCGCTGCTCCCGACACCGCTCCCGGCCGCGCCACCGCCACCGCGACGCGGGCCGCCGGGGGTCCGAGCGCCGACTCCCGTGCTGACATCGCGCGGGCCTACGCTCCTTACGTCATCATCATCGCGATCTTCTCGATCGCAAACCTGAACAGCGTCAAAGCTGCTCTGGAGAAGGCTCCGTGGTACTACGAGTTCCAATGGCCGGGACTCCACGTGACCAGCACGAGCGGTGACCCCTTGTCGTCGCTGACGTTCAAGTTCAACTGGCTGGAGGCTGCCGGCACACTGCTGATCCTGTCGGGAATCCTGACCGTGCTGGTGCTGCAAGTCGCACCCGGTAGAGCACTGAAGGCGTACGTCCAGACGTACGTCCAGCTGCGCACCGCGATCGTCACCGTGATGGCCGTCCTGTCGCTTGCTTACGTCATGAACCAGTCCGGTCAGACGACCACGCTGGGCTTCTTCCTGGCGGGAGCCGGCAGTGCCTTCGTGGTCCTCTCCCCCGTCCTCGGCTGGCTCGGCGTGTCGGTCACCGGGTCGGACACGTCCTCCAACGCGCTGTTCGGCGCCTTGCAGGTGCAGACCGCCGGCAAGGCGGGCCTCGACCCCGTGCTGCTCGCGGCGGCAAACTCCTCCGGAGGCGTGATGGGCAAGATGATCTCTCCGCAGAACCTGGCGATTGCGGCCGCGGCTGTCGGGATGGCCGGAAGAGAGGGCGAGATCTTCCGCAAGGTGCTGGGCTGGAGTCTGGTCCTGCTCGCCCTCATGTGCGTCATCGTCGGACTCCAGGCAACTCCCGTACTGAGCTGGATGGTGCCTTGATCGCACGTCAGCGATCAGCCGTACCCGGCCTGGGCTTGCCCGTCACTTGCGGTCCGCGGTGTCTCGAGGGTCCGCAGGCGACAACTGCCGTCAGGTAAGACCAGGCCCCGACGGAGTCGGCGGCACGTGGTGACCCCAGGGGGTGACCCGTTCATGGGCCGCCGCGACGGCGAGCACGGTGGAATCGGACCACCGCGGTCCCATGATCTGCATGCCGAGCGGGAGGCCGTCTGCGTCGAAGCCTGCCGGTACCGAGCAGGCAGGCTGCCCCGTGAGGTTGGCCGGCAAGGCCAACATGCACCAGTCGTCGAAGAATGGGTCGACGGGAGTGCCGTCGATGGACTCCGGCGAAGTGACATCGACCCCGAATGCCGGCAGCGGCATCGACGGCGTGAGCAGCACGTCGTACTCGAGGAAGAACTCGCTCCAGCGCTCGTTGTGCGCCACCCGCCGATGTTGGGCGTCGAGATAGTCCTTGGCACTCGCCGCGCGCCCCGACTCGATGATCTCGCGGGTGCCGGGCGCGAGGCGGTCTCCCCACTCCTCAAGCAACGGGCCCTCTGAGGCGAAACCCTCCGGCAGGGCGATGTCGTTCCAAAGCGGTGTCGGGTACGGCGCATCGGGACTCGCCTCGGCGAGCCGGGCGCCATCGGCGGCGAGCCGCTCGACGGCCACCCGGAAGGCCGCCCGTACGGACGACTCGACCGGCGCCCAGCCGAGGTCCTCCGACACGGCGACCCGGAGCCGGGACCAGTCGATCTGTTCCGTGACCGCGCCGAGCAGGTCACCGATGTCGACCGGCCAGGTCAGGTCGTCGTCGGCGGCCGGGCCCACCATGACCGACAGGGCCAGCGCAGCGTCGCGGACGGTCCGGGTGAGCGGTCCGTCGACCGACAACGTCGGCCAGCCTCGGAAGCCGGGCAGTTTCGGGACGAGTCCGAACGTCGGCTTGTGACCGACCACGCCGCAGAAGGCGGCGGGGATGCGAATCGAGCCACCGCCGTCGGTGCCGAGGGCGATCGGCGTCGCGTCGTAGGCAACGGAAGCGCCGGCGCCGCCGCTGGACCCTCCCGGCGTGCGGCCCAGCGACCAGGGGTTCCGGGTCAGCCCCCATACGTCGTTGTCGGTGTAGCCGCGGTAGCAGAACTCGGGGTTGTTCGTCTTGCCGACCACCACCGCTCCGGCGCTCTTCAACCGGGCCACTGGAACCGCATCGTCCTCGGGTACGAAGTCGCGAAGAGCCACCGACCCGTTGGTCGCGGGCGCTCCGGCGAGCCAGATGTGGTCCTTTACGGAAACCGGCACGCCGAACAACGGCGGCAGCCTCTCCGCACCCTGGGGACCATCGCGACGAACGATCGTCTCCCGCAGGTGGTCTGCCGCCCGCGCGGCCGCCAGCGCCTGGTCTCGCAGTACGACGGTGAAGGCGTTGACGACACCGTCGAAGGCGTCGATGCGGCGCAGCGAGTCTTCGATCAGCTGCTCCGATGTGACGGATCCTTCGCGAACCGCTGCCGCGGCGCCCCACGCGTCGCGCGTCCTCACGGTGGCACCCTCAGGTGGCGGACGGACCGACCTCGGGGCGAGCGTGCCGCGTCGCCTCCTCCTCCAGCGCCGGCGCCTCGCGGCGAGCCAGCTCCGCTTCGGCGTCGACGTCGATGCTGCGAGTGAGGATGAAGTAGAGGATCGCGGACACCGGCAGACCGATGAACAGTGAGAAGTCGGCGCCCTTGGCCGCGTCGGCGACCGGGCCGGAGTAGAGGCCCGTGCTGAAGAACGGCACCATCGCGGCGAACCCGGCAAGGTAGGCGACGATCCCCCGCCAGCCCCACCGGCCGTAGATGCCTTGCGGGTTGAAGATCTCGCCGATCGCGTAGTGCCCGCGCCGAACCACGAAGTAGTCGACCAGGTTGACCGCGGTCCAGGGAATGAAGAGATAGAGGACGAGCAGCAGGAAGTTCTCGAAGTTGTCGAGGAACGACGAGGTGCTCACCAGAGCAAGGACCAGGGAGATGAGCGCCGTGAAGCTGATCGTCACCAGGCGCACGCTCAACGTGGGCCGGATCCGTTTGAACGAGTCCGAGGCACTGATCAGGGTCAGCGATCCCCCGTACAGGTTCAGCGCCGTCACGGAGATCAAGCCGAGGGCCGAGAAGATCAAGATGATGTCCCCGAAGCCGCTGAATACGTGGTCACCCGACGACTTGAGCGAGCCGATGGTGGCGAAGCTGCTGCCGGCCCACGCGGCGAGTGCTGAGCCGATTGCCATGATCCAGATCGCGCCGAGCCCCGATCCTCCGAACGTCCACCAGAACGTCTTCTTCACCGTCACGTCCGGGGGCAGGTAGCGCGAGTAGTCGGAAACGTAGATCGCCCAGCTGATCTGGTAACCGGCCACCACGGAGTACTGCAGCATGAACGGCGTCAGGTCGAAGTTCCCGAGGTCGAACGAGCCCGCTGGGTAGTGCAACGTGAGGGTGACGATGGTGAGGATTCCGAACAGCACGAGGAAGCCGTACGTCAATCCCTGTTCCATCCGGTGGATGAAGTCGTAGCCCACGACGGCGGCGACCACCGCCAGCACGGTGGCGACCACGATCCACAGCTTGGTGCTTCCGGCCGACGACGTGTGTACGGCGTCCGCGGCGAGCAGCGTATTGAAGATGTTGAAGCCCGCGTACTGGACGTACGCGAACAGCCACACCAAGATCGCCCCGACGTACCCGAACTGAGGCCGGGACTGGATCATCTGCGGCAACCCGAGCTGAGGACCTTGGGCCGAGTGTGCGGCCATGAAGAACGTACCGGTCAACACACCGAGGACGATCGCGATCAGGGACCAGATCAGGTTGCCACCGGTCGTCACGCCGAGCACCCCGACGGCGAGGGTGGCGATCTGAGCGTTGCTCATGAACCACAGCGGCCCGAGGTGCCAGAGCTTCCCGTGACGTTCACTCAGCGGGACGTAGTCGATGGAGCGGATCTCGATGCCGCGAGATCTCGGGCTCTCCTCGGGGGTGGTCCGAGTCGTCATGACCGTTCTCCTATCTGGAGTGGTTTGTTCCAGGGTGGCCGAGTCAGGTCTCGTTGTCACGCACCCGGGCCATCAGCGAGAGCAGCTCATAGCCGACGTGAGAGGCGGCGATCCCGGTGATCTCCGCGTGGTCGTACGCCGGGGCGACCTCGACAATGTCCGCGCCGACAATGTCCAGACCGGCAAGCGCTCGGAGCGTCGCGAGCAGCTCACGCGACGTCAGCCCTCCGGCCTCGGGCGTACCCGTTCCCGGTGCCATGCCGGGATCGATCGTGTCGATGTCGACCGACACGTAAACGGGGCCGTCAGCCAGTCGTTGCCGGGTGGCCGCGATGACACCGTCGAGCCCCAGCCGGTCGTAGTCGGTGCAGGCGACGGTCGCGTAGCCGAGGCGGGTGGACTCGGCCAGGTCGGTGTCGGCGTACAACGGTCCGCGGATCCCGACGTGCAACGACCGGTTCGCGTCGATGAGTCCCTCCTCGGAGGCTCGCCGGAACGGGGTGCCGTGGGTATAGGGCTCGCCGAAGTACGTGTCCCAGGTGTCGAGGTGCGCGTCGAAGTGCAGCACGGCCACCGGGCCGTACCGACGCACCACCGCCCGCAGTAGGGGCAGTGCGATCGTGTGGTCCCCGCCCAACGTGAGCAACCGGGAGGCGGACTCCATTGCGGTGGTCGCCCCTGCCTCGATCGCCGCGATCGCCGCGGCGATATCGAACGGGTTGGCGGCGACGTCACCGGCATCGGCCACCTGCTGGTCGGCGAACGGCGAGACGCGCTGGGCGGGGTTATAGGGCCTCAGCAGCCGAGACGACTGGCGGATGTGCGCCGGCCCGAAGCGGGCGCCCGGGCGGTAGCTCACGCCGGAGTCGAACGGCACTCCGAGCACCGCAACGTCGGCGCGTCCTACCTCGTCGAGACGTGGCAACCGCGCGAACGTACCCGGACCCGCATAGCGCGGCACAACCGTCGCGTCGACGGGCCCGACGGGTTTGTCGGGCACGCCTGAAATCTAAGCCGTGTGCGGCAATCCTGCCAACGAAGCAGTCGCGGACCGCGAATCCTAGGCGTCACGGCTTCCCACCCGCGCCGCCAACTGTTCGCAGGCATGGGTCTCGACCGGAACGGGTACGTACCGAACATGACCACCTCAGGAAACCACGACCGTAACGACCCCGGCTCGGATGGCTCAGGCTCAGATGGCTCAGGCTCAGATGGCTCAGGCTCCGATGACGCAGGCTCCGATGACGCCGGGTTCATAACCGACGACCAGCTTCCGGAAGAGCTGCGCCCCGAGAATGACCCGTTCGCGGACAGGTCCAACGACGAGCAAGGCGGCGCGGATCGCGACGACCGCTCCAAGGAGCAGGACGGCGACCAGGTATCGGAGCCGGCGACGGAGATGGCGCCCGGCGCCGAGCCCGACCAGACGGAGCCGACCGGCTGAGCGAGACAGCGCGGCCGATCGAGTGGCGCTACAGCGACTCCCTCACTGACTGTGGCACGGGTTTTGGGAGAAGCGGCCGCTAGGGTCTCGATGTGGCCGACTACTACCTGGTCAGGCGAGCCCGTGGAGCCGCGTGGGATCTCTCACGACCGCGGCGTGAGCAGCCCGGCTGGGATGAGCACGCCGCCTTCATGGATGCCCTTGTTCGGGAGGGTCTCGTCGTTCTCGGTGGTCCGGTTGGTGAAGGCGACGGCGACGATGCACTGCTCGTCGTCGACGTCGAGGACGAGCAGGAGATCGTTGCGCGCCTGGCCGACGACCCCTGGGGGTGCGACATGTTGACGACCACGAGCGTCGAGCCGTGGTCGGTGTGGCTTCGCGCCGTCGCGCCTGTCGCCGCTCAGGACACATCGGACGGCTGGGAGGCTCGAGCGGATCGACTCGCCGGTGAGTCGCTGGCGCTCGGAGACCCGACGGGTTGGTTCGAACGGCTGTACTCCACGGCACGAGACGGCGAGGTGTCGATGCCGTGGAGTCGGACCACGCCGCACCCGATGCTGGTCGACTGGGCGCAGACGCGCGGGCTCGCCGGCTCGGGCCAACGCGCCCTCGTGATCGGGTGCGGTCTCGGCGCGGATGCAGAGTACGTCGCCGAATTTGGGTACGCGACCGTCGCCTTCGACATCTCCGACACCGCGATCGAGCTCGTTCGCGACCGTTTCCCGGCGTCGACCGTCGAGTACGTCACCGCGAACCTGCTGGATCCTCCCGGCGACTGGGTGCACGGGTTCGATCTCGTGGTCGAGGTCCACACGGTCCAAGCCCTTCCGGCCTCGGTTCGGAGCAAGGCGACCGCGAACGTGGCTCGACTGGTCGGACCGGGCGGCACCCTGATCGTCATCGCAGCCGCCGGAAAGGACGCTGCCCGCTTGGCCGATGGCCCACCGTGGCCGCTGACTCGCTCGGAGATCGACGGGTTCGAGACCGGCGGCGTGCATGCCGTCCGGGTGGAGGAGCTGCACGACGACGACGAACGGGCACGGGCACGCTGGCGCGCCGAGTTCCGACGCACAGCGTGAACGCCTCACGGCGTCCGACAGACCGGCATCACGATTCGGCCACGGGCCGTGGACTCAAGCGAGCTGGACTTCGACTCCGGCGGCTTCGAGGTCGGCGACGGCGGACTGGTCCGCCGAGGCGTCCGTCACGAGTATGTCGATCGCGCTGACGGGGCAGATCCTGGACAGCACCGTCGCGGTGAGTTTTTCAGCGGTGGCCACCGCGATCACCCGGTTGGCACGCGCAACCATCTCGGCGTTGATACCGGCCTCACCGTAGTGCCGGCACATCGCGCCGCCGGTTGCGGTGATCGCGTTGACCCCGAGGAACAGCAGGTCGAGGTGAAGGTCGTCGAGGAATCTCGAGGCGTACGGCCCGTACAGCTCGTACGACTCGCGGCGCGCTACGCCGCCGATGCACCACGTTCGCATGTGCGGCCGCAGCACCATCTCACCGGCGATGTTGAGCGCGTTGGTGACCAGCGTCACCGCGTCGTCGTCGCCGGGAGCCATCAGGTCAGATCGGGCGGCCAGGTGGCGGGCGACGGCAGTCGTCGTCCTCCCGCCGTTGAAGCCGACAACCGTGCCGGGCTCGACGTCGCCGAGGTGGTCGTCTCCGGTGGCGGCACCAGGAACCCTGCACTCGTCGCGGCCCTGCGGCACGCCCTCCGGGACACGCCCTTGGTCACGAGCGACGAGCGAGGCCTGCCCGCTCAGTCCAAGGAGGTCGCCATGTGGGCACTGCTCGGCTTCCTCACCTGGCACGGCGTACCCGGGTCCACGGCGGCGACGGGCTCCGGCGCCTCGCACGTGCTGGGTCGGATCAGCCCAGGCGACTCGCCTCTGGATCTGCCGGAGCAAGGGCGACCGCCACCTCGACGGCTCCGAATCCGGTCGCAGTCGGGCTCCTAGGACTCCCCTCAGCCGCGCGTCGGTCGTTCACATGTGCACAACGTCGGCGCCCGGTATGGCGCTGTGTCAGGGGACGACATCACCCAATTCGTTTGCAAGCAGTAGGTCGACAAGGGCCGACGCGTCAACGACAACGTCAGCCATTTCGGGTAGACGGTTCGTCGCGCGCGGCGTCGAGCGCCTCGATGGCGCGGTCGTGCGTGACGTGGTGGGCCACTGCCGTCCGGAGAGTGGACAGCCAGGAATCCGTCGAGCGCTGGGCCAGGGTCTCTTGACCGCCTCCTGCGTAACCGCCGATAGGTTGAGGCCGGCGGCCTTGGCCTGCGCCGCGAGATCGTCGGGCAAGTACACGTTCAGCCGAGCCATAACACACAAATCCACACATCAGCGTCTCCTAGTCCGATGACGACTGGACACGCATGGCCCGTCGGTAGTCGTCGAGCCGGTCGGTCAGCACTCGTCTCAGCGCGGCCGTCGGTTCGCCGTACGCCAAGCACCGCTCGGCTGCCGTCGCGATGCCGGTGTCGATCACATGGAAAGGGAAGCCGGTTCCGCCGAGCGCACTCGCCACCGCTGCTCCGCGTCGAGCGGATGCGTCGACCACTGCGGGGAAGTAGCGCTCCACAAAGGGAGCGAGCAAGGCCGACTGCTCGGGCTGCCAGAAGCCTTGGGCCGCCGCCTCGAGCAGATAGGTGGACGGTGCAGGTTGAGCCGTCTGGACGAACATTGCATCCCAGGCTGCCTCCTTGGCCGCCAACCGTGGAATGGCCGCCTGGCAGGTGGCGGCTCGCTGCGGGCCGTGCCCGCTCTGATCTCGGTTCAGCTCGGTCTCGATCTCTTGGACATCGGCGGCGCCGAGGATGCTGAGCCGAAGCAGGACCCGCCAACGCAGATCCGGGTCCAACGGCGGACCACCGGGGATCGCGCCGGTCTCAAGCCAGCCGCGCAGGTCGCCGATATCGGCACCGTTCAAGGCGCAGTCGATCAGATATCGGGCCGCGACCAACCGCAATCCATCGACAGGCGGGTGCGACGGGCGCGCCAGCAGCTGCCGACACGTCTCCCCCAGCAGACGGAGAGCGTCGTCGCGGCCGCTCTCGAGGTAGTGATCGACGACCTCGCTCCGGGCGAAGCGGAGCACGCCGTCGACAACGGCCACCTCGGTCTCCGGTCGAAGGTGGCGGCTGGCCAGGTCGAGGTAGTCGTTCGGCGCGAGCACACCGTCACGGACCAGGTCGCGCAGGTTTGTCCACGCGACGGCTCGGCTCAACGGATCCGCGATGCCGCTGAGGCCCGCTGCGACGGCGTCGCGCGACCGGTCGTCGAGGCGGATCTTGGAATACGTCAGGTCGCCGTCGTTGACGAGCAGCAGCTCGGGTCGTGCCTGGCCGGCGGGCAGGTCGAGGCGTACCGACGTCGCGCCGGACTCGAGCTCGACGTGTTCGCGGTGACGCAGGACGAGACGTTCCGGCGATCCGCTCGCCCGGTCGTAAAGCCCGACCGAGATCCGATGCGGCCGAACACCGGGATGCTCGACACGTACGCCGGGGGCGTCGTCGACGAGACGCAGTGTGTCGACGCCACTCGTACGCAGCCAGGCTTCCGCCCAGACGTGAACGTGCCTCCCCGACGCGCTCTCCAACGAGTCGAGCAGGTCGTCGAGGGTGGCGACTCCGAACCGGTGTCGTCCCAGGAAGTCGTTGACGCCGGCGAGGAACCCGTCTTCACCGAGCCACGCGACAAGCTGGCGCAGGGCGGATGCGCCTTTGGCGTAGGAGATCCCGTCGAAGTTGGCGAGTGCGGCTTCGGTGTCTTGCACGTCGGCTACGGCGGCTGCGACCGGGTGGGTGGACGGTCGCTGGTCGGCGTCGTACCCCCAGGTCTTCCGTGACATCGCGAACTGCGTCCAGGTGTCGGTGAACCTGGTCACCTCGGAAATCACCTGGAATCCCATGTACTCAGCGAACGATTCACTCAGCCACAGGTCGTCCCACCACGCCATCGTCACCAGGTCTCCGAACCACATGTGTGCCATCTCGTGGGCGATGACGACCGCGCGGGTCTGCCGCTCGGTCTCGGTGACGGCCGAGCGATAGACGAAGTCGTCACGGTACGTGATGCAGCCCGGCATCTCCATCGCACCCCAATTGAGCTCGGGGACGAATGCCTGGTCGTAGGAGTCGAACGCGTACGGCTCGGAGAAGAGCTCGGCGTATCGGTCGAAGCACGCGTGGGTGATGGCGAAGATCTCGTCGGACTCGGCATCGAGGTGGCTCGCGAGTGAGCGTCGGCAGTGCAGGGCGAAGGAAATCCCCCGATGCTCGCGCTCGACGCTGTGCAATGGGCCCGCCACGACCACGAACAGGTAGCTGGAGAGCGGCGGCGTGGTCGCGAACTCCCACCGCCCTTCTTCGGGCGACACCAGCCGGCCTCGGCCGTTGCCGACCACCGCCCATTGCGCCGGCGCCGTGACCGAGACGGCGATGGTCGCCTTGAGGTCGGGCTGGTCGAAGTTGGCGAACACACGCTGGGCGTTGTCGACCCCGACGTATGCCCCGACGTAGGTCTCCTTGTCGATCGGGTCGACGAAGCGGTGCATGCCATCACCGGTCGTGACGTACGGCAGGTCCGCCTCGACGACGAGCTCGTTGTCGGTCTGCAGGTCGTCGAGGCGCAGCCGTCCCCGCGCGTACGCGTCGCGGTCGAGTTCGCGTCCGTTGAGAACGGCGCGGGTCAGGAGGTCTGCCCTGATCTCGATGAACGTGTCCGCCCCCGGGCTGACACAGCCGAACCGCACGACGGTGGTCGAACCGAAGACGTCGGCGCCCCGCATCAGGTCGAGGTGCACCGTGTAGCCGGACACCTCGAGGAGCCGAGCTCGGTCCTGCGCCTCGGCGTACGTCAGCGGTCGTGGCGGCTGCTCCACGGACGGACCTCCTGTCATCTGGTGCGGCGGGGGTCTGGCATGCGCTCGTATCCCGCGTCGACCAAACCCTATGTACACGCCGGATCAGACCTCAGGTGACCGGTACGCCGCGCGGTCGATTCGGGCAGCGGGACGACCGTCGTGCCGTGCGCGCGGACGAGCCCGCGACTAGACTCGAAGAGCCTCACTCGGGGTAGGTGGAACACCAGGCACGCGCGACGTCGTACCAAGGAGAACAGCCATGTCGTCTGGAGTCGAACTCGGTCGGATCACCACCGACATCCCTGCCCGGATGGACCGACTGCCGTGGGCACGGTGGCACTGGCTGATCGTCATCGGGCTGGGCACGGTGTGGATCCTCGACGGTATCGAGGTGACGATCGTCGGTTCGATGTCCGACGCGCTCAAGCCGAGCGGCACCGGTCTCGGCCTCGGCAGCGCCGAGATCGGGCGGGCCGGAGCGGTCTATGTGGCAGGGGCGTGCATCGGTGCGCTGTTCTTCGGTCAGCTCACCGACCGCTTCGGCCGCAAGAAGCTCTTCATGATCACGCTCGGCGTCTACCTGGTGGGTACGGTGCTCACCGCGTTCTCGATCAACCCCCTGTGGTACTTCGTCTGCCGGGGCATCACGGGTATGGGCATCGGCGGTGAGTACGCCGCCATCAACTCGGCGATCGACGAGCTGATCCCCGCGAAGTACCGCGGCCGGATCGACATCGCGATCAACGGGTCGTTCTGGGTCGGAGCCGCGGCTGGCGCCCTGGTGACGATCCCACTGCTCGACCCGACGTTCATCGACCAGTCGTACGGCTGGCGGGTCGCGTTCGGGCTTGGCGCCGTGCTGGCACTCGGTGTCCTGCTCGTTCGCCGCAATGTCCCCGAAAGTCCTCGCTGGCTGTTCATCCATGGACGAGAGGACGACGCCGACGCCATCGTCCGCGACATCGAGTCAAGCGTGGAAGGCGAGACCGGCAAGTCACTGCCCAGCGTCTCTGACTCCATCACGATCCGGCAGCGCCACACGATCGGCCTCCCGACGATCGCAAAAACCGTCTTCACCGTGTACCCGAGGCGCACCGTGCTCTGCCTATCGTTGTTCATTGGGCAAGCGTTCCTCTACAACGCGTTCTTCTTCACGTACGGAGACAGCCTGTCGACGTTCATGGGCGTCACCCAGACCGGCTACTACATCGTGGCCTTCGCGGTGAGCAACTTCGCGGGAGCCCTCCTGCTCGGGACGCTCTTCGATACGGTCGGGCGCGTCAAGATGATCGCCGGCACGTACATCATGTCCGGAGCGCTCCTCGCGGTCGCGGGGTTCATGCTCGGCAGTCTCAGCGCGATGACTCTGACGATCTTCGGCATGGTGGTCTTCTTCTTCGCCTCGGCCGGCGCCAGCGCCGCGTACCTGACGGCAAGCGAGATCTTCCCGATGGAGACCCGAGCGTTGTGCATTGCGTTCTTCTACGCCGTCGGCACCGCCATCGGCGGCATCACCGGCCCGCTCTACTTCGGCAAGCTGATCGCGGATGCCACTGCCTCGGGCGACATCACGGGCATCGCACCCGGATACTTCATCGGCGCCGCGTTGATGGTGGCCGGGGGGATCGTCGCCATCTTCCTCGGTGTGCACGCGGAGCAAGAGACGTTGGAGAACATCGCCAGGCCGCTGACCGCCGAGGACGACCCACCAAGATCCGGCAAGGACCAGACCGCCCCCGCGCCAGCGTGACGCCCTACTTCCGGAGGACCGCTCCATGCCCATTCCACCCCCCAAGCCCAGCACCGAAGGCCCGCGCGATCGGCAGGTGACGCACGAGATGGGCCAGATCGTTCGCGCGTTGAATGCCCAAGGCCCACTCACCGCCGACGAGCTCGCCCAACAGCTGGGTGCCGCCTACTGGGATGACGGCCGCTTCGACCGCGCTCTCGCGTTCGTGATCGCCGACGGCCGCGTCATCCGCACCGCCGACGGCACCCTCGCCGCCGTCTGATTCTGACTCTGTGCCCGCGTGCTCGACCGGCATAGTCAGGCGTCGTGACTCCGAGGTGACAGGCGCATCGGACTTTCTTCCCATGCGGGCGAGGTCTCGCCCTCGACCGGGAGCGGCGAGCGGACCCGCCCCGTCGAAATCAGGGGCATGAGCACGTCCTCGCGGCTGTAGTGCCCCGTCACGTCGAACCAGCTCTTGTGCGTCAGTGCGGCACGCAGATCGCAGTCGGCCTGCAATATGCCCTCCTTCCCGTACAACGGCTCGACCAGGTAACCAGAGTCTCCAGCACCGATGATGCAGCTACCGCCGGGCGAAATCGTGCCCTCGCCTTTGGAAAGCGGCACCGGGAAGTCGGCCGGGTACGCCGAGGCCGGGACGTACTGAATGGCCGAGCACACGAACGCCCCTGACTCGATGGCGACGGCACGCATGAGTGTCTGCCAACCCTCGGATGGGTCTGCGGTCGGCGCGGCATAGATCTGCGGGCCGCCGCGGTACACCGCGTACCGGGCGAGGGGCATCCGGTTCTCCCAGCAGATGAGTCCGCCGATGCGACCAATGGAGGTGTCCACAACAGCGAGGTCGTCGCCGGCTCCGAAGGCGTGGAACAACCGCTCGTGCCTGGTTGGCATCAGCTTGCGGTGCCGGGCCAGCAGGCCTTGCGGGCCGAGCGTGAGCATGCTGTTGAACACGCTTGACGAACGGCCCGGTTCACGCTCGTTGACCCCGATGACGCAGTGCACGCCGTGGGTATTGCACGCGTCGGCGAGCCGGTCCACGAGAGGCCCCGGGACCTCAACTGACGACTCCCACATTCGGATGAAGATCTCGTCCAAGGCGGCGGGGTCGCTGACTGCGGCTCCCGCCCACGCCCAGGTTGGGTACATTGCGACGAAGCACTCCGGGAAAACGACCAGCTCGACACCGTCCGCCGCCGCTTCTGCGATGAGACCGACCGCCTTCTCCACTGTCGCGGTGGCATCGAGCACGACAGGCGTGGCCTGGACCGCTGCGACTCGAACCGTTCGGAACACCGTCATCACGACACGTTAGGCCAGGAGGAACATCGCTGCCAAGACTCGCCATTCCGTTCCGCCAGTCAGCTCACCAGCGCCATCAGCTCGTCGACGATCTTCGCGGCCGGTTCGATGGCCCGGACCTTGCCGACGCCGCAGCCTGCATACAAGGCCATGAACCCCACCGGTCCTGCCTGTTCCCGCGATGGCGGGGAAACGTCGCGGTATCCCCGCCGCTGGGCTGCCTCCAGGGCGGTGCACAGGACGCGGTGCGGAGCGTCGGGCCACCCGTCCGCGAACTGCGTCGTCAACACAGTGTCCTCAGGTCCCCGGGCTTGGATCAGCCGATCGACGTAGTCCGGATGCGCATCAGATTCCGTCGCAGCCACGAACCGGGTACCAACGCGTACGGCGTCGGCGCCGGCGGTGAGCACCTCGCGTACCCGCTCAGGCGTCGCGATTCCGCCGGCCGCGACCACGGGTACCGAGACCTCGGCCAACACCGCCGGGAGGAGTTCCATCAGACGGAGTTCACCCCGCACATGTCCGCCGGCCTCTATGCCCTGGGCCACCACAAAGTCGCATCCGGCTTGCTCAGCATCGATCGCCTCCTCGACCGACCCGACCTGCCACGCGCCGAGAGCGCCAGCAGCGTGCACAGCCTCGAGCACCTCCGCCGTGGGCCACGCATAGAAGAACTCCACCACTCGGCAGCGGTCGGCTGCCGAGTGAATGGCGGCGACGTCAACACCCCACGGAAGAAGGAAGTTGACACCGACCGGACCGACATTCGCCGGTGGTTCGAGGTAGCTCGGGACCATGCCGAGACCGCCGGACTGCGTGACCGCCGCCGCGAGCGCGGCGCTTCCCACGCCACCCATACCGGCGAGCTGCAACGGCAGTCGGCAACCGACAAGACGGGTGAACCGAGTGTCCACGAACGGAGTCTAACGAACCGACAGGGGGCTACCGTGGATACGCGGAATCCCAGGCGCGTGACGAGGCGTCGGGAGCCGGTCATAGCAGTTGTCGTACGCGCACCGAGTCCTATTCCTCGGTCGCGCCCCAGCCGAGATTCAGCGCGTACTCGCCGTCCCAGGTGTCGCGGAAGTTGTTGGTGATCACGATCTCCGGCTGGTGCTTGCGGATCACGGCCGCGATCTCCCGACGCAGAGCGACCCCGTACTCCAGCAGGCCGTCGGGCAGGCCGAGGAACTCGACCGTGTCGACCCCGACGATCCGGCACAAACTCACACTGCTCCTGCTCACGGATCCGACGGGCCTCGTCGGGCGCCAGCCCGTCGATACCGGCCTCCCCGCTCGTGACCAGGTCGTACGCCACCTGCTTGCCCTGATCGGTCCATCGCGCGATTGCGGCGGCGGAACCGAATTCCATATCCTCGGGATGCGCGACGACGACGAGCGCTCGGTCCCAGTCTTCGCCAATCGGTTTGAGCGTTGTGATCTCGGTCATGAGGGTGGCACATCGCGCACCACTCGCGGGTCACGGCATCCGAAAGGGTGATCGGATCGACAGCGCCTCCGGAACGGCGGACAAGCGCGTCGCCGGAGTTCCGTCAACTCCGACGACGCCTCCATCGCCAGTTCGGCTTCTTCCGCAGGTCTTCGACGACCGCCTCCTGCACGTCGTGCAGGAACTTCAGCTGATCCTCGCGCCGAAGGCGGTCGAACGAGCCGCCGTCCGCGTCAGACGAGCCCGGAATACCTGGCGCTTGGCCTGCCCCTGGGACGTCCTCGTCACCCGCGGCCCGCCGACTGCGCCGCGGCGTACGCCAGATCCGCCTCCCGTCACGGGCCACGGTTACCTCCGTCCCGCTCGCTGCCATGCCCGTCCAGCGTAAGCTGCAGGCCTCCGATCGGAAGCGAGCATGGTGGCCGACTCATCGGTTCTCGAGCGGGCACTACGTGATCTGATCATGCGCCAGCTCGCCGAACGGACCTCCCACAACGGCGGCGTCATCAGCCGTGAGGAACTCAGCAACTTCGACCTTGGCGCCGAACGGCGTCGCCTCATCGACACCTCGAAGGGCATCTGGAACCCCCACGACCTCCAGGCGACCCTCACCATCGTCAGCTCTCCCACCGGGCCGTACTCGGACGAGGCGATCGAGGGCGGGATGTTCCGCTATGACTACCGGGCTGGAACGAGCGAGGGTGACAACACGAAGCTCCGCCGGGCCGGCGAGCTCGGGTTGCCCCTGATCTTGCTGACGAAGCTCCGAGCCAACCAATACGTGCCAGTCTTTCCGGTGTACGTGGTCGATGACGACCGTGCTTCGCAGCAATTCGTGATCGCGCTCGACGAGTCGCTTCGATTCGTGCACGACCCGTTGAACCCGTCTGCCGAGGAACGACGCTACGCCGAGGCGATCACCAGGCGGCGGCTGCATCAGCCGGTCTTCCGCGCTCAGGTCATCCAGGCGTACCGGACCAGATGCGCCGTCTGCGAACTGCGGATCGGCGAGCTCCTCGACGCCGCCCACATCACGCCCGACTCAGCAGAGCACGGCCTGCCGGTCGTGAGCAATGGCTTGAGCCTGTGCAAGATCCACCACGCGGCGTACGACCGAAACCTCCTCGGCATCCGACCCGACACCATCGTCGAGGTCAACCGCGACCTTCTCGACGCCATCGACGGGCCGATGCTCCGACACGGCCTTCAGGAGATGAACGGTCGGCAACTCATCGTTCCGGAGCGACGCGGCGATCGACCCGACCGGGACCGGCTTGCCACGAGGTACGACCTCTTCAAGTCAGCGTGAGTACACGTCGACTCACGTTGCCGTCGCGATCGACTTGCGGTCCGCCTCGGCTGCGAGCTCGGTACACCTCGAACGGAGCGGCTCGGCGAGACATGCGCCAACGGCCATCCACGCCGGCCCGAAACCCGGTGGCGTCAGGTGCTCTCGTGCCGCGTCCAGGATCGTCGGGATCGAGAGGTTCGTCGCCGCATGGCTGGCAGCGATCGGCAGTGCGCTCGGATCGATGGCGGCCAGCTCGAGGGCGTACTCGCAGGTCGCAAGGGCTACGGCAACGGCTCTCTCGACGCCTCGCTCGAGCAACCTTGCCTCCCGCGGCGACGGCCTCCTGGGAGCACAGATCTCCGGATGGGCGGCGGCGTACTCCTCGAACCTCTCGTCGACGATGAGCACGTCGGACCACAGGTAGGTGCCTTCGCGCGTGCCCGGTCGGCTGGGCATCCGCCCGGCGTCGTACGCCATGGCGAGGATGCCGAGGATCCCGCCCATCGAACCGTCGTCCAGCTCCTCAGACATCTGGCGCGCGGTCTCGGGGTCGAGACTGATCGGACGTTGCTCGAACATCCATCCCGGCTCGGTCAGGATCGGTACGAGACGCCCGAAGCCCATCGCATTCGGGTCCCGTCCAGTGATCGCGCCGAGATGGAGGACGTCGCTGCGCTCCCCGGTACCGATCTCGCGGACGTGCAGGATATTGCGGTCCACTCCGAGGTACTCGAATACTCCCAACGATTGATTGGGCCACTCCCGCACGAGCCCCGCCCGGGCAAGCAGCTCCTCGCCGGCCTTGACATCGATGAAGTCTGCGAACCCGCCGTCCGCATGCAGGGCAAACTCCTCACAGAGCAGATCGCACCCCATCGTGCGGGTGCCGTGCTCGTAAAGCCATTCCGGTGTGATGTCGTCCGGAAGTTCATGTGTCATCAGCACGAGGCGCGCCGCGCCGTCGGTGCGTGGGTCCTTGTTGAGAAGCATCCAGCGGTACGCGGTCCAGCGGGCCCAACGCGCCATCAGCCACTCGGGCGTCTCGTCTCCCAGCTGGGCGAGCCGGTCAAGGGTTGGTCGCACGATGCTTTCGAGCATGTGCAGGCCCTGGTCGTACGCATCCAGGGCGGCGGCCGCATCGCCATGCGCCGCGGCGTCGATCTCACGCTCGAGCCAGACCAGGTCCTCCGGCCGGCGCAACTTGTCCATCGTCCGGGCGAACTCGTCGTTCGGGACGGAGACGATCTCTAGCCCGCATCCGCAATCGCACATCGCGATGGTCGCGTTCGTACCCGGGATCTGCCGTGGCTGCTGACGTCGGCGACGGCGCAGACGGTCGGGACCGGATTGTTGCTTGTTGCGGCGACGTGGCTTCGGCATGCCTCGAAGGTCGTCGCATCGCTCGCTTGGGACCAGCCCAATTCCTCAACTGTGGACAACGGTCGCGAATGTCCACAGTGGCCAACTTCCGCGGCATGGTTTGATGCGCTTGGCCGCCAGGTCGGCTACGTTCTGCCGGCACAGGAGGTACGGCTAGCGGAGGCGATCAGCATCGCGTTTGACCTGGCATGGCCTTCCCCGAGTCCGGCGCGTCCTACGCGGGCGCCGCGGACGTAACCCCGATTCCGTCGGCGCTACCCTTCCAGCGTGGCGAACGATGGAGACCCGCTCTCTTCCCACGACCTGGCTCGATTGATCGCCGGTGTTAAGTGGATGCCGGAGGACCTTCCCACCCGACGCGCACCTCGACATCGGCGACGAAGGCGCCCGACCACATACCGGCTGCGCATCGACCTCGACGACACCAAGCCGCCGATCTGGCGCCGCGTGGACATCGACTCGAGTTTCCGGCTCGACCAGCTGCACGAGCTGATCCTGGCAGCGTTCGGCTGGGGTGGCCATCACCTGCACCGGTTCACTATCAGCAAACGGGACTGGAACCCGGAGGCGTTCGTCACCGAGTTCGACATCGAGGACGGCGACGAAGGGACACCCGAGTGGACCGTGCGCGTCGACCAGCTGATCGGCAAACCCGGCGATCGTCTGCACTACGAGTACGACTTCGGCGACGGCTGGTGGCACACCCTGAAGCTCGAGTCGGTAAGTCGTCGTGATCCTGCGGCCCGGCCGGCCGAGCTGGTCACCGGACGGCGGTACGCGCCGCCGGACGACTGCGGCGGTCCGTACGGGTACGAGCATCTGCTCAAGGCGGTCAATGATCCGAGTCATCCGGAGCACAAAGAGCTCACGACGTGGTTCGAGGCCTTCCCCTGGGTCGGCAAGGTCACCAAGTTCGATCCACTCGCGATCGACCTCGCGGACCTCCAGGCGACCGTCCGGCACGCACTGGAATCGTGAGCCGGGGTATCGAGCCTGAATGGATCCGCCAGGGAGCACTCGCGCCTCGTGAAAGGCGAGCGGCGGCAACTCGTGCGAATCCAGCGGAGCAAGCAGACCGGTCACCGGCCTCTGCGCGAAGTTCCCTCGAACAGCGAGCCACAGGTCGCATACAGCACACCCGTCAGGTAAGTAGGCGAACGGGTCGACCAACCGAGCACCGCCAGTTCAATGCCGATCCCGCTCACCAGTTCAAGGCCGGTCCCCCTCGCCAGTTCAAGGCCGGTGCCCCTCGTCAGTTCAAGGCCGGCCCGTCGCGCGAGCAGGGTGACGGGCTGAGCCACAGCCAGCGGTAGTCGATGCGTTCGCCGAGTGGATGTCTGTACGTCTTGCCGTCGGGTGGCCTGGGTAAGGGACCGGTTGGCGGCTGCGGGCGCGCCGACCGTTCGATCACTCGGCCGTCGGCATTCCGGAACACCACACTGCCTTGGTCGTCTGCGTCTCCGGCGATCGTGAATTCGCCTCGATGATGTCCGTCGTGATGGAACGGACACAACGAGATCAGGCCGTCGGTGTCTGTGCGACCGCCGTGCATCCAGTGCGTGATGTGGTGGATCTCGACGTACCTGGTTGCGTTGCACCCGGGGAAACGGCAGCCGCGGTCGCGGTCCTCGATCAGGCGGCGCGTGCGCTGGGGCACGATCCGCTGACTGCGGCCGACGTTGACCGCGTGACCGTTCGTCTCCCAGACCGGCTTTACGACACCGTCACACGTGATCCGGGACAACAGACTCGGAGGGATGGCTGGGCCTGCGTTGACCCATGCGCCGTCGGTGCCGAGGTGGATGTAGACCTTGAACCTGTCCACCCGGCTGGACGGACCTTGATCGGCGACCGTCTGCAGCGAACGGTTGAACACCTCGCCGAACGCCTCGCCGAGGGTCACGTCGGGTTGGCCGGCCTGGAAGAGATGGTCCTTCGCCTCGACCAGCGCCTTCTCGACCAGGGCGCCGACATCAACCGGCGCGTCGTACATAAGGCGATACCGGCCATCGCGATATGCGGTTGTGCACCTTGCCCGTGCGAGTGCCGGATCCTCGGTGTGCCCCGAGTCCGGCGTCGAAAGGTCACCGCCGCTCGCAGCTGCGTCAACGCTTGGATCAGGCTCCGCGAACACGTATCTGCGCACCGTCGAACGCAACTGGCCCACTGTGGCCACCTTGGCCAGGTCCGCGAGCTCCCTGTCGTTGTGAGTGCGTCCGTGCTTGGCAACAACGATTGCCTGGTCGATCGCAAGCTCGCCGTCGTTCAGCGTCCCTACAGTGACCGGTAGCTCGGCCACCCTGCGAGCAAGTGCCATCACGTCTCGCGCGCGCTCAGGAGACAGCCCGGTCTGCCACGACAGCCAGTGTTCCGGTGACCGGATCCCTATCTGAGCCCAGGCGCCAGTCGCCAGCGCCCGAGCGGCAAGCCGCACCATCCGACCGTGCAACACGTTGAGTCCGCCACAGGTCTCGGCGAGCTCTTCCTCGATCTCGCGGCACACGTCGCGCGGGTCGGTCTTGACCACCGGCGAGATTCCAACATCGATGTCTGTCATCAGTACTAGATTATGTGTTCGAACCGACAGTCTTGCCGGTTCTGTTCACTTCTGTGGATGAGAACGGTGAGCTCTTTGCCTGTGCATGAATATCACCGCGACGGATCATCTTCGGGGCTCGGGGCGGGTGCTCCTGCGAGTCTCCGGTCGCACGTGAGGAGGTGGACCTGCGCCACTGGCGAAAGATTCCAACCGCTTTAGCTGCCTCACTCACGGCAGGCGGTCGACCGGACCGGCTCCGCGGAGCCGACACGACCCTCCGTGGAGCAGACACGACCCTCCGTGGAGGAACCACCCTCCGTGAAGCAGACACGACCCAGCTACACGCTCAGTGGTGGACATGGGAGATCTGTGGAATGGTTTCGAAGGTGGGAGACGTCATCCTCGTCGTGGTCATGGGGGTGTCTGGGTCAGGCAAGACGACGGTTGCCCGAGGTGTCGCAGATGCCATGGGATGGGACTTCGCCGAAGGTGACGAGTTCCACTCCAAGGCCAACGTGGCGAAGATGGCGTCGGGCCTGCCGCTCACCGATGAGGACCGCTGGCCGTGGCTGCAGACCATCGGCGAGTGGCTGACGGAGCATGAGGAGTCGGGCACGAACGCAGTGGTGACCTGCTCGGCACTTCGCCGCGTCTACCGTGACCTGCTACGCGACGGGCGGCCCGACGTACGCTTCTGCCACGTCGAAGCGGATTCCGCTCTGACCAAGGACCGAGTGGCACATCGCACCGGGCACTACATGCCACCGTCGCTGCTGCCCAGTCAACTTCGTGCCCTCGAACCGCTGCAACCGGACGAGCCTGGCGTGACCGAGTCGGTCGAAGGAACACCTGAAGAGATCGTCGCGGGCGCGCTCAAGGCGCTCGGACTCCGGGCCGAAGGAGTGACGCTATGACGCCTCAGCTGTCGACGCTTTTGCGTCCCGAACGACAACCCCTGCGTTGTCGGATGCCGGCACGTAAAGACCATCGAAGGCAGCGCTCGGGTGGCCATCCGTCGAGCATGGGTCACGGACCACCCCCGGCATAGACCAGTCGCTGAATCGTTACGGCGCTGTGGGCGGACAACGGCTACAGATCCGCGGGCACGGCACCTCGTGCGGTCGAGCCGACGTGCCTGCCGGACCCGTCGGTCTTGTGGATCTTCCCGATCAACTCCAGATGGACGCCGTCGTCGTCTCGTCGGGCGAGGAAGTGGCTCGCGTCGTCGAGGCGTCCCGACGAACCGACACCCAACGAGAGCCCCGACTCCCCAGCACCGCTCACTAGCCCCGAGCTCGGTCGGCGTCCCAGCGTCCGTCGGCCTTGGCTGCCGTTACTTGAGCGAGACCCGAAGGTCGCATCCGGTCTTCGGTGATGAGGCGTTCGGCCAGTTCCTTGTTCCGCGCGGACCAAGTGGATCTGGGTCTCCGCGGTTGGTAACGCAGGACGTAGTAGTCGTCGTCGTACCGGTGCATCTTCGAGTCGACCCATCCGAAACACATCGCGCCCTCGAGCGCCTCCGGGAAGCTGATCGACGCGATCCCGCGGCCCTTCTTGGCCAGCTTGACCCACAAGCCCGGCTGGTCGGCGTGATGGGCGTCGAGCCACGACTCGAACGCCTCTCCCGTCTCGAATGGGACGACAAGCCATCCGTCGGACGGGTCTCGTTCGATCTCCTCGCAGGCCACGCCAGGAGTCTTCCACTACGGCACCGGGAGGGGTGACAATCGTGGTGACGGTGACGGCTGCGACCCGTTTGTGATCTCTGCTTACTTGTCTTGCGACGGCCGACGGGGATCGTCGACATTCACCGTCGGCACTCCACCGCCAGCCCGCGCAACCACGGCCACGGCTGGCTCAGGAGTGGGGTTGCTCTCCCGGTGCACCGTGAATGCGGGTACGTGCACGAAGTCACCGACTCCTGCGTCGAGATAGCCCTTGTACCCCTCGAACTCAAAGCGCAGCACCCCCGAGACGACGTACAGGCTGGTCTCGTTGACGTCATGGTGATGCCAGCCGGATGCGGCGCCCGGCATGGTTTCCACCTGGCCCGCCCACAGCGTCGTTGTCTCGAACGCACGGGTTCGCATCATCCCAGGAGTGGGATCTGCTTCGACGAGATCAATTGCCTTGATCACCCGGACCGGCTTGCTCATGGCCGCAGTATGCCAGTCGACGTGCCGGTTGCGACCGCAGACGTACGATCATCCGCTGGACTCGAGGCAGGTTGGAAACTGGTTGACGCTTCCTTGCGGTGCTGTCACGCTGCCACGGTGATCCCAACACTTTGACGCGCATACCGTCGGGTCGCTTCTCGAGCCCCCATGGTGCGTTGGACGTTCGGTGCCGGCGAACAGCTCACCTGGAGCGCCAGACCCCGCCATGCCGTCGCGTGACTGCTTTCGCTTTCCATCCCGCTCGTTCATCTTCCAGAGAGACCACGCCCATGGCTCATGCGACCGAGCCCAGCGAGTTCCCGTCGGAGGTACACGCCGACAACCAGGCTGAGTCCGGCCCCATCTTCCAGCATCCGCTGGCGTACCTGATCGGCCTCGAGGGCATCGCCCTGCTCCGCGCCTTTGCCGCGGACTACGGCCGTGAGTTCACCGAGGCCCGACTAGGCGAAATTCGGCACCTGCTGGACTCGATCCAACAACTGGGCAACGGAGCCACAGCGGACCCAATCAGGACCATCGACGGCTACCGCTCCTGGGCAGAATCGTACGACCTACCCGGGAACCAGCTCATCGAACTGGAGCAGCCGAGCGTGCGGGAGATCCTCGACGGCCTGGCGCCCGGCATCGCCCTGGATGCCGCCTGCGGCACCGGCCGACACACCGAATACCTCGCGTCATTGGGCCATGCGATCATCGGCGTCGACAGCTCCCCCGACATGCTTGCGAAGGCCCAAGCAAAGGTCCCCAACGGTGAGTTTCACTGCGCCGACTTGCACCTTCTTCCTGTGCCGGACGCCCACGTCGATGTCCTGGTGTGTGCGTTGGCACTCATGCACGTTCCCGATCTGGACGCTGCCTTCGCGGAGTTCGTCCGCGTCTTGAAGCCAGGTGGGCACCTGATCATCTCGGATTGGCGAGGCTTGATGGGCAACATCGCGATCCCGGTCGTCAAGGCCGGTCCGGACGGCCGACCCGGCTTCATTCGGTCCCGTGTTCGCCTCACGAGTGATTACCTCTCGGCCGCCTTGCCACTGGGTCTGCAGGTTCGCCGGTGCGACGAACCCTGCCGCCCCTTTCCCCTGGTCGACCCGCACGGCACGCCGCCGGGCGACGCCGACCCGGTTCCACCCCACGTCGCTGGTGACCCGCCAGACATCTGGTCCCTGCACCCCTGGTGCCCCGAGGCGACCAACGCGGCCTACCGCGACACCCCTGCTGCCATCATCTGGCACTTCCAACTCGCCAACTCCTAGACCTGGTCCTCGGCGGTCCGTGTCCATGGCGGCGCCGAAGTCTTGTGATCAAGTCGGGTGCTCGGCACTCCCACAGACTTCATCGGTCAGGGCTTCAGGCTGATCAGGGCCTGACCGGTGGCTGCGTCGAACGGCACGGACTCGTGGTCGTGGGTGATCAGCCACCGCCCGTCAGTACGGCGGCAACACAAGGTGGCCCGGACCCACATGTCGACGTCACCACCGGCGGCAAGTGTGCCGCTGACGTGATAGAGGAACGAACAGAAGCCAACGTCACCGTCGGCACTCACGTGCAGATCGTGGACCTCGTAGCCGATGTCGCTCGCGTAGCCGTTGAACCACGCCTGGGTCTGTTCAGCGACGGCGGCACGGCCGCGGGAATGCAACGGTGGCAGCACATTGAAGGTGATGACGTCGGTGGCCTGCCGGTCGGCGAGAGGCTTGGCGTCCTTGGCCCGTACGGCGGCCAGGCGTTCGTCGACGAGGCCGCGTAGTTCCTGCTCTGCGTCTGTGCTCATCTGATCCTCCTCATCGCCGGCGTGACCTCTCGGTCAAGCCGCGAGCTGTCCGGTCGTCACGTCGCGTGCTTGACGCTCATTTCTGCCTCCTTCGTCGTAGCGGTTTGACGTCTGAACTTCGTCGTCGTCAACGAGATCGGCACGTCGGCCGGCCACGCGGCGATCACCGCTCGGGCCGCTAGCGCGTTGCGGTGGCTCTACTTGGGTGCGAGCGATCGAGCGTAGGCGACGCCGTGGCTCACCCAGCTCCGCAGTGCGTCATCGGTCTCGACCGCCTTTGCGTCGACCCGAAGCCAGCCATCCATCTCCCGGCCGCGCATCTCGAAGCGCCGCACATCTGGCTCGCCGACAAGAGTCTCGGTCTGAGCGGGATCGACGCGCAGCAGCAGTCCGCCCTTGCTGCTGGCGCTGACGGCCATGTTGCCATTGATCAGAAACGCCAGGCCGCCGAACATCTGCTTCTCGGTCAGACCACGTTCCTCTTGCACAACGTCACGAATTCGCGTCGCGAGCTCTTCGTCATATGCCATGGCAGAAAGTATCGCGCGCGGGGCGGACACTCGAATGGAGCCGGCTACCCGCCTACTCGTCATGGGATCGTTGCAAGTCAGGTAGCGCGCTCGTCGCGCCGTCGAGCGATCGTGACCATGCCAACCATCAGGTCGACTGCGGACCCGTTGGTCAAGCCTTCGGCGACGCACAACGACCGCCAGGTGGAGAACGCCATCGCGTGCGCCGCTGCGGCACGCAGCCGTCTGTCGCGGCGCCTCGGAAACGGCTGCAACAGCGCTTCCAACCATCGCCGTTCGGCCGAAATCCGGTTCGCCGCGACCTTGGTCGGCACAGCCTCTGCGTCCCGATGGATGAGCGTGATCATCTGCTCCCCTTCTCGGTAGTAACGGTAGATGTCGGCGAGACCCTCACGCATTCGCGCGAGAGGATCGTCGTGGGCTGTCCACGCGTCCGGGTCAGGGGGCCGCTGGCGAGACATCCATTGCCCGGCGCAGGCGATGAATAGGGATTCGGCGTCGGGGAAGTGGCGATAGAGCGTTGCCCGGGTCACACCGGCCCGCTTGGCGATTGCCGAGACGCTGGCGTGTGCTGGGCCGACAGTCCCATGGAGGGCTTCTGCTGCGTCGACGATGCGAGCTCTTGTTCGTTGCTCGTCCTTCGCACGCTTCGTCTTGCGATATGCCCGTCTTTCGGTCGAACACAACTGTTCGTCCAACCTATTGACACCTTCTCTCTCGGGCTCCAGTATTGGCTATACACAAGTGTACGTCAAATTGGAAGTAGGAGTGGTCATTATGGAACGTGCCGAGCCTCCGGAGCTCACCGTCGTAGCTCCGGGCGAGGGGGAAGAGCGCGATCTCGGAAGCATCGGTGTGGTGTTCAAACTCTTCGGGGAACAGACCAACGGCCACGTTTCCATCGTCGAGCACCCCTTCCCCGTGGGCGCGTGCGTGCCCCCCCACATGCACACCCGCGAGGATGAGTACTCGATCGTCACCGAAGGCGAAATCGGGTTCCGGTCCGGGGACCGCGAGGTTGTGCTAGGCGCGGGCGGCTACATCACCAAGCCTCGCGGGGAAACCCATACGATGTGGAACGCTGGGAGCGCGCCCGCGCGCATGATTGAGGTGATCAGTCCCGCCGGCTTCGAACACTTCTTCTGGGAGATGGGCGGCCTGATGGCCTCGGAAGGTAACGCACCCGAAGAGATCGCGGCCCTTGCCGAAAAGCATGGTCTCGTGTTCGAAAGGCCTCCCTGGATCGGCGACGTCATCGCACGGTACAACCTCACCCCGGCGCCCGGTAGCTGACGCAGAGCGACATCCGCACAACAAGCAAAGCCGATGTTGCTGCTGTGCGGTCCTGGTCAGACGCAGTGCCCTCGCTGATTGATCTCGATGGCGTGTCCGTCCGGATCCACTGCCACGATTCGGCAACCCCACGGACGCACTTGGTGGCGTTCGAGCAAGCGCGCCCCCGAGTTGATCAAGTCCTCCGTCACTTTGTCGAGCGATGACACGTAGAAGCCGGGAAAGACACTCGACGCCGTCCTCCAGTCCCTCGCTCGTGCGCCTACACCGTGGTCTGCTTGATAGATCGCGAAATGAACTCCGCCGACCTCGGCGGCAGCGTGGACGGGACCATCGTCGTGGTCCTCGTCATCGAGATGGACTCCGATCGTTCGATAGAAGTCGGCGGTGGACTGCAGATCGCTTGCGAACATCACGAGCGAGGCCATTTCGATCACGGCTCGATCCTTGGTCGGGCCCATGAGAGCTGTCAACCGGATCTCCGGCAGATCAGCTCGCGGGCCTGACCTGGTCAGGGGCCGCACGACGAGGGACTTTCATCGGGCGCTGTTTCGACGGGGTGGGATGGCGGCTCACCATGGCTTGTGGTGACACTTGACATGTGGTGAGTCCGAGTCCTCACGCCGAGGTTGCCGAGACGAGACCTGACGGGGCTGATGGCCAGCGCGGCGTCGTTGTTCTCGATGGCGGCATGTCCAATGCGCTCGAGGACCGAGGTCACGACCTGTCCGATGCGTTGTGGACGGCGCGCCTCCTCCGCAACGCTCCTGCGGAGATCGCTGCTGTTCATCGTGCGTATTACCGGGCCGGAGCGCAGGTCGCCACGACCGCCAGCTATCAGGCCAGTGTTGCAGGTTTCGCGGCCTGCGGGCTGACGCGTGTCGAGGCCGAGCGGCTGATCAGGCGAAGCGTCGTCCTTGCGCGCGACGTCCGCGATCACATGTCCGAGGACGGTACGCCACGGTGGGTTGCCGCCTCGGTTGGGCCGTACGGCGCCGTTCTCGCCGACGGCTCGGAGTATCGCGGACGCTACGGGCTGTCCCGTGCCGACTTGCGCGAGTTTCACCTGCCGAGGATGGAGCTCCTTTCCTCAGCGGGTCCGGACTTCCTGTCCGTGGAGACCATCCCGGACATGGACGAGGCCGAAGTGCTCGTCGAGCTCCTCGACCAGCTCGACGTGCCGGCCTGGTTTTCGTTCTCGGCTCAGGGTTCGCAGACCCGAGCCGGTCAGCCGCTCGCCGAGGCATTTTCCGTCGCCGCGACCGCACGACGGGTGTTCGCCGTCGGGGTGAACTGCTGTGCTCCGTCCGACGTGCAGCAGGCCGTTGAGCTGGCCGTCAAGATGACCGGCAAGCCGGCGGTGGCGTACCCGAACAGCGGTGAGGAGTGGGAAGCCCAGGCCCGGCAATGGGAGGGCGGCTCCTCATACGACGTGAGTCTGGCGGCGGGGTGGGTGCAGGTCGGAACGGCCTACATTGGAGGCTGCTGCCGTGTCGGTCCGCGGACCATCGCCGCCCTGGCAACCACCGTCAACCCACCGTGACGCGTCCGTTCTCCTCGACCAGCGTCCGTAAACCGTCAGTCCTCGCGTACGAACCCGTGGTCGAGCACGCAGAAGAGGTTGCCTTCCGTGTCGCGGAGCACCACGAAGTCCGCGCCTTCCGGGTATGGCCAGTCCGGCACTCGCTGCGCGCCGAGTGAGATCAGCCGCTCGACCTCGGCCCGCTGTTCGGCCGCGTCCGCGGTGTAGAGGTCCAGGTGAGTCTGATCCCCCTGGTACAGGCCGAGTTGGGGACCGTCGCCCTCAGGTGGTACGAGAACGTCCGGCCCCTCGGGGTGTGGCGTGTAGCCGAGGGCCGCCGCCCAGAACTTCGCGCCGCGCTTCCAGTCGGTAGCGTTCAGGCAGATGGTTCCTATCCTCACCATTGGGTGAACGTAGCAGTGGCGTGCCGTACGTCCAACGTCGACGACGCCTCCGTTCAGCGCCCGGATCCTACTTGCCGAGAGCGCATTGGCTCCCGGCGGAATGGACGGACGTTCCGGTGTCACACGATGCAGAACTCATTTCCTTCCGGGTCAGCCAGCACCACGTGGTCGGGCGTTCCGTCTTGGCTGTCCTCCCGGATCACGGTCGCGCCAGCGGTGGTGAGTGCGCGACCGCTTCGGTCACTCGCGGCCATCGGACCTCCCATGGCTCAATGTGAAGTGCATGTCGAGCGAACCAGACAACTCAGACACCACTTCACCGATCGGCAGGCTGGTGAGGCTCGCAGCGGCCGATCAGCTTCCGCTTTCGCGCACTCGGTGTCACTGTCCGGTGCGGCCGTCGATGCGCTCGCGTAGCAAGTCCGCGTGCCCGACGTGCCGGGCGTACTCCTCGACCATGTGCACGAGAATGTCGCGCACGGACGCGGTGTCGTCGCCAAGGGACACCTCGGCGTCCATCGAAACGTCACCGGCCAGCCACTCATCGGCGGCGGCGACCTCGTGATGCCAGGTGGACCATGCCTCCTCTACGATCGCTGGGTCGGCAACCGCACCGTTGAAGTCGTGGTCGCGATCGGTCTCGGACCGGTAGAGCCGGGGTACGTCATGGCCCTGTAGGACCCGCTGGAACCAATGATGCTCGACCTTCGCGAGGTGGCGCACCAAGCCGAGCAACGACATCGTCGAAGGTGGGACGGACCGCTGCGCGAGTTGTGCCGCGTCGAGCTCCGAGCACTTCATTTGCATGGTGAGCCTGTAGCGGCGCAGATAGTCCCACAAGGTGTCCTTTTCCCCGACCGGTTGCTCGCCGGTCTCTCGGGGATCTTCTTGGGGATCCACCCACATGTCTGGGGCCGTTCGCTCGCTCATGTGTCTACCGTGGTCCAGATGGCGACAATGCTGCAACGGATTTCGTACGGGCGATGCGCGCGCGCCCGTACGTGAGTCGCCAAGAGTCAGCGACGAACCCCTCGCATGGCTCACGGGCCCAACAACCATGAGCGGATGTCGGCACCGGTCGGTACGGTGACAAGCGGCATCTATCGACAGGGGTTTGCGTGGCGTCACGGGTGATCGGTACGCCGTACGGGCGGCAGGCGCTCGACGCCCTGAAGGATGTCGTACGCGAGGTCAAGGCCGACGACCCGATGGCGCCGGTGACGCTGCTCCTCCCTAACAACCTCGCGGGGATCGTGGCGCGGCGTGACCTCGCCAAGGGCCTCGACGACGAGCACCAGGGCATCGCCGGGATCTACCTCGTCACCCTCCCCCGGCTCGCCGAACAGCTCGCCGCCGCCGCCCTCGCTCCCCGCAGACCCGCGACCGGACCGATCCTCGCCTCGGCCTGGCGCGCGGCGCTCGACGCAGACGCCGGCGTGTTCGGCAAGGTCAAGGATCACCCCGCCACGATCCGCGCGGTCGTCGCCGCGCACCGCGAGCTCCGCGACATCACCGATGCCGCACTCGATGCGGTCGCCGACGTCTCGACTCTCACTCACGACCTCGTGCGCCTGCACCGCACGGTGGCCGACACGCTCAACCACGACTGGTACGACCAGACCGACCTGCTCGACGAAGCCACCCAACGCATCGACACCGACAACCGAGTCACCGCCGAGCTTGGTCAGCTCGTCCTCTATCTCCCCCAAGCCCTGACGCTTGCGGAGTCCCGGTTCGCCGCTGCGCTCGCCGGCAAGGCAGACCTCACGATCGTGCTCGGCCTCACCGGCGTCGGACGTGCCGACCGCGTCGTCCGCCGCTCCGTTGACCGGATCGGCATCACCCACGACGAAACCAAGCCGCGCCCGCGCGTCGCCCACGAGGTCGTGCACGCCTCCGACTCCGACGACGAGGTCCGCTGCATAGTCCGCGACGTGGTCACCACGCTCGAGACAACGTCCGCCCACCGGATCGCCGTGCTCTATGGCCGCACCCACCCGTACGCCCGGCTGCTGCACGAGCACCTCGCCGCCAGCGGGATCACGATCAACGGCTCCGGAACCCGCCCGGTCAACGAACGCGCGATCGGGCGCGGCTTCCTCGGGGTCCTTCGGCTCGCCGCCGACGATGTCGGTCGGGCGGACCTGTTCACCGCCGTGTCCGAGGCGCCGACGCGTACGTTCGACGGCCACCGCGTACCCGCCTCCCGCTGGGAGCGACTCTCCCGGTCGGCCGCCATCGTCCGCGGCGACGACTGGGCAACCCGGCTCGACACCTACTCCGGCAGCATCCGGACCGAAATCGACAAGGAACAGACACGCGACGACCCGTACCAGTCCCGAATCGACGCCTACCAGCGCGACCTCGACGCCGCCGACGAGCTCAAGGCGTTCGCCACCACCCTGCGCGCCCGCCTGCACGAAGGCCAGACCCTTAGCACGTGGTCGGCACTCAGCGCCTGGGCGGTCAGCCTGTTCGCCGACCTGTACGGCGACCAACGTCAGCTCGTCCAGTTGCCCGCGGAGGAGCAGTACGCCGCCACGACCGTGGAGTCCACCCTGCGCGGTCTCGCGGGCCTCGACGAGCTCGAGCCGACCGCGGACCTCGCCCGGCTGATCGACGTTGTCGACCTCGAGCTGGAGTCCGCACTCCCCCGCGTCGGCCGGTTCGGCGAGGGCGTCCTCGTCGCGCCGGTGTCGGCAGCGATCGGACTCGATGTCGACGTCGCGTACGTCGTCGGGCTCGCCGAGGATACGTACCCCGGCCGCCTCCACGAGGACGCCCTCCTGCTCGAACGCGTCCGCGATGCCAGCCACGGAGAGCTGGCGTCGTACCGCGACCGCCTCGACGACAAGCACCGGCACCTGCTGGCCGCGTTCGACGCCGCGCCGCGGGTGGTCGCGTCATTCCCGCGCGGCGACCTGCGCCGCAGCACTCAACGGCTGCCCAGCCGTTTCCTGCTGTCGACTCTGCGGGAACTCACCGGTGACCATCAGCTCGCCGCGACCGAGTGGGACGTCGCCGAGCCGCACCTCACGGGCTCCCCCTCGTACGCCACCGGCATCCGTACCGTCGCGATGCCGGCGAGCGAGCAGGAGTGGCGAACCCGCGTCGCCGCGTCCGGCCAGCGCCTCGACGACGCAACCGTCGAGAGCTCCGTCGCGATGGTCACAGCGAGAGCGAGCGACGCGTTCACCCGCTATGACGGCAACCTCGATGGCGCCGACGGACTGCCCAACTTCGCGGACGGAGTACGGCTGGTCTCCCCGACCGCGCTCGAGGCGTACGCCGAGTGCCCGCACGGGTACTTCGTCGAGCGGATGCTGCGCATCGAGCCGGTCGAACAGCCGGAGGAGATTATCAAGATCAGCCCGCTCGACGTCGGCACCCTCATCCACGAGACGATGGACGAGTTCATCAAGGAGTACGCCGACGACCTGCCGGCGTACGGCCGGCCGTGGACCGCCGAACAGCGACGGCGACTCCGCGAGATCGCGATCGCCAAGGCCGCCGACTTCGAGGAGCGTGGCGTCACCGGACACGCGAGGTTGTGGGACGACGAGCGCGACCGAATCGTCGCCGACCTCGCATGGATGCTGGACGAGGACGACAAGTGGCGCGCCGAACGCGGCGCCCGCGTTGTTGGCAGCGAGCTCCCGTTCGGCATGGACGGCGCCGATCCGATCACGATCAAGGTCAACGCCGGAAGCGTGCTCATGCGGGGCAGCGCCGACAAGGTCGACGAGACCCGCGACGGCACCGTCATCGTGACCGACATCAAGACCGGTGGCACGACCCGTTACAAGGCGCTCAAGAGTGATCCAGTGGCGGCCGGCACCAAACTTCAGCTGCCGGCGTACGGCCACGCCGCGCTCCAGGTCCGCGGCGGCGGGCGGGCTGAGGCGGCGTACTGGTTCGTCCGCCGGGGCAAGCGCGACCGCATCGAGATCGAGCTGACCGACGAGGTCCAGAAGAAGTACGCCGAGACGGTCGGCACCCTGGTGGCCTCCCTCGCCGGCGGACTGTTCCCCGCGAAGGGGCCGGAGGGTGACGACTTCGCCGGCTACGTCCAGTGCCCATTCTGCAACCCCGACGGCATCGGGTACGGCGAGGCGCGCGAGCAGTACGAGCGGAAGCGGCGTGACCCGACACTGCACAACCTGGTCAGCCTGATCGACCCCAAGGCCTTCATCGACCCCAAGGCCTTCGGGGCCGCCCGAGGCGGAAAGGCGTGATGACGGCATCACCCTATCCGTCGGCACCGGCCGGTCAGTCTGCACTGGGCGATCACGCGGCGCGCGACCGGATTCGCCACGACACCGGCTCGACGCTGTTCGTCGACGCCGGAGCGGGTTCGGGCAAGACCAAGTCGTTGATCGACCGGGTGACCACGCTGGTCCTCGTCGACGGCGTGTCACTGCGCAACATCGCCGCCGTCACGTTCACCGAGAAGGCAGGAGCCGAGCTGCGCGACCGACTGCGCGCCACCTTCGAGAAGGTGTGGCAGTCGGAGTCCGGTAAGCGCCGACACCGCGCTGACCAAGCCCTCAACGACCTGGACGGTGCCGCGATCGGCACGCTGCACTCGTTCGCCCAGCGGATCCTCACCATGCACCCGATCGAGGCGGGTCTGCCGCCGCTGATCGAGGTGCTCGACGAGGTCGGATCGTCTGTTGCGTTCGACGCGCGGTGGTCGGTGATGCAGCGTGAGCTGCTCGACGACGAGTCGCTCGCGCAGTCCGTACGGCTCGCTCTCGCCGCCGGGGTCAAGCTCGAGCACATGCGCTCGCTCGCCCGCGCATTCCAGTCCGACTGGGACCTGATCGGCGACCGGGTACTCCCGGGCGGGCCGCCGAAACCCCCGCTGCCGTACGTACGCCAGCTGTTCGACGACGCGCGTCGCCTCGCCGCCCGGGCCGACGAGTGCGGTGACCCTGACGACAAGTTCCTGCCCCGACTTGCCGCGCTCACCGCCTGGGCCGACGAGTATGACGACAGCGACGACCCCGACACGCACCTCAGGGGCATGCTGACCGCACAAGAGCTCAGCTGGAGCTTTGGCCGAAAGGCCAACTGGAAGAACGGCACTCTCGAGGACATCCGCGGCGGCTGCCAGAGGTGGCAGCAGGAGGCGGCCGCGGTGCTGCTCGAGTTCACCAACGCAACCCTGCGGCCGCTGGCGTACTGGGTGGCGAACCAGGTACGCGAGGCGGCGCTGGCCCGGGCCGCCCAGGGCCGGCTCGAGTTCCACGACCTGCTCGTGGTGACCCGGGACCTGCTGCGCCGAGATGACGCCGTACGCGCGGCCTTGCGGGAGCAGTACCCGCGGCTGCTGCTCGACGAGTTCCAGGACACCGACCCGCTCCAGATCGAGATCGCAGTCCGGATCGCGGCCGGAGCCGAGGCGTCGGCGGCCGACTGGAAGGACGTCGAGATCCCTGCCGGGTCCCTGTTCGTCGTCGGTGACCCGAAGCAGTCGATCTACCGGTTCCGCCGCGCCGACATCGCGATGTACCTCGATGCGCAGGATCGGGTCGGCGAGACCGTGACCCTGACCTCGAACTTCCGGACCGTCGCATCGGTGCTCGGCTGGGTCAACGAGGTGTTCCATCAGGTGATCGAGCCGATCGAGGGCGCCCAACCCGCGTACATCGCGTTGCAACCGACCCGCGACGACACCGGCACCGGCGCACCTGTCGTCGTCCTCGGCGCGGGAGCTCACGACGACAACCCCACTGCGGCCGTGCTGCGGGAACGGGAGGCCGCCGACGTCGCGACGGTGATCCGACAGGCGATCGCCGAGGGCTGGACGATGTGGGACGAACGAAAGCAGACCTGGCGTCCGGTCGAGCTCGGCGACATCGCCATCCTGGTGCCGGCCCGGACGTCGCTGCCGTTCCTCGAGGATGCCCTCGAGGCCGCGAAGGTCCCGTACCGGGCGGAGTCGAGCTCGCTGGTCTACCAGGCGAGCGAGATACGAAGTCTGCTGGCCGCGGCGCGGGTGGTCGCAGACCCGAGCGACCTGCTCGCCTGCGTGACCGCGCTGCGGTCGCCGCTGTTCGGGTGCGGTGACGACGACCTGTGGTCGTGGAAGCAGGCCCTGGGGTCGTTCAACCTCCTCGCCCCGGTGCCCGACGAGCTCGCGAACCACCCCGTCGGTCGTGGCATCGCATACCTGAAGGATCTGCACAACAAGGCTCGCTGGATGCCTCCGAGTGAGGTGCTGGGCGCGGTGATCGCCGATCGGCGGATGCTGGAGGTGGCAGCCAGCGGTCCCCGATCGGCAGACCGGTGGCGGCGGCTGCGGTTCGTCGTCGACCAGGCACGGGCGTGGTCGGAGACCGAGCACGGGGGGCTGCGGGCGTACCTCGCCTGGGCCGCGCGACAAGGCGAGGAGACCGTCCGGGTCGCCGAGGCCGTACTGCCCGAGACCGACGTCGACGCGGTGCGGGTGATGACCGTGCACGCCGCGAAGGGGCTCGAGTTCCCGATGGTGGTGCTGTCGGGCATGAGCTCGAAGCCGCGCAACAACGGAGGCGTGCGGTTGCTGTGGACCGACGAGGGGTACGAGGTCCGGCTCACCAAGCGCGTGCAGACCAACGACTTCGAAAACGTCGCACCCCTCGACGAGCAGATGGACGCGTACGAGCGGCGGCGGCTGCTGTACGTCGCGACGACCCGTGCCCGCGACCGCTTGGTGGTGTCGCTGCACCGCAAAGCCAGCGGCTCGACCAACGCCGAGATCCTCGCCGACGCCGGAGCAGCAACGGCGGCCGGCGCGACCGCCTTCGTCGCCGAGGAAGCGCCCGGTGCGCAGGTCCCGGCGGACGGGGCTGTTGCTGCCGACATTCCGGCCTTGGCTGACTGGCTGGCGCAGATCGAGGCGGTACGCGCCACGTCGCGGCTGGTGTCTGCTGTCAGCGCGTCCGGCCTCGAGGGTACGGAGCCAGCGGTGACCCTCGCCGAGGTCGACGAGCCGGGTTACGCCAAGGGCGCGCGTGACGTCGAGCTGCCGCCGTGGACGAAGGGCCGCTACGGCTCTGCCATCGGTCGAGCGGTGCACGCTGTCCTGCAGACGATCAACCTCGCAGACGGCACAGGTCTCGAGGCAGCCGTCAGTTCTCAATGCATCGCCGAGGGTGTGGTCGAGTACGCCGACGTCGTGACGTCGCTCGTCCGGTCGGCACTGGACTCTGACGTCGTCACGCGAGCGGCCGCCCGTGACCACTGGCGCGAGTCGTACGTCGGAACCGTCCAGGAAGACGGCACGGTGCTCGAGGGCCTTGTCGACCTCATCTACCGCGAGGACGACGGCAGCCTCGTGGTCGTCGACTACAAGACCGACGCGATTCCGTCGGCTGCGATTCATAGCCGAGCCCAGTTCTACCGACCGCAGATCAGGGCGTACCTCGTGACTGTCGAACAGGCGACCGGCTCGTCAGCGACTGGACAACTGCTGTTCCTTCATCCTCAGGCTCGTGGTGAGCACGTCGTGGTGGGCAACCCGGCGCGGTCAGCCGGAGACCCCTCTCTCAGCCGTAACGACCTGGCCGCGTTGCTCGGCCAGTCCCAAGCCGACCAAGGTCTACGCGATGACCTTGGTCGACTGACCGGAGACACCACCGAGTCTTTCGGCCCGATTCGGTGAAACGACAAGCGCTTCCCTCGACACGAGCGTGCTCAATGTCCGGAAAAAGCAGACGCCTCGGATCAACTCCACATCATCTACTGCGGCGCGCACGGGGCACGCCGAGGGATGTTCACGGCAGACTTGGCGGGTGCGCATCGCCACCTTCAACATCCTGCATGGACGATCGCCTGCGGACGACCGGGTGGACGTCGACCGCTTCGCGACCGCGGTCCGCGGACTGAACGCGGATGTCCTGGGGTTGCAGGAGGTCGACCGCGGCCAACCCCGCTCGCTCGGTGCCGACCTGACCCAGGTGGCGGCCGACGCGATGGGGGCGGCCGAGTATCGGTTCGCGGCTGCCTTGGCCGGAACGCCGGGGCTCACGTGGCGGGCCGCCACCGGCCGCGAGCAACCCGGCATGGCGGCGTACGGCATCGCGTTGCTGTCGCGATACCCGGTGCTGCACTGGCAGGTCTTGAAGCTGCCCGCGCCCAAAGTGCCGGTGCCGGCGTGGCGAGGTCGGTTGCGGCCTCAGCTGGTGCGAGATGACGAAGCCAGGGTTGCCGTGCTTGCGACCGTACAAACCCCACTTGGTGACGTGCTGATCGCCACCACGCACCTGTCCTTCCTGCCGGGATGGAACGCTGTCCAGCTGACTCGGGTGGCGCGTCGCGTGGCGGCCCGTGTCGGCCCGGCGATCGTGCTGGGCGACCTCAACATGGGGCCTGGACTGGCTCGCCGCCTCACCAGGCTCGAGCCGCTGGCCACCCAACTGACGTTCCCGGCACACGCACCGGAACGCCAGATCGACCACATTCTCGCGCGCGGATTGCCGCGCACCGGCCGCGGCGAGGCCGTTCGACTCGCGCTGTCGGATCACCTGGCGCTCGTCGTCGACCTCCCCGACCCAGACCGTTGACTCATGAACCCGGCTTCGTACGCCGTCAAGCTGCGCAACGTGGATCGACTGCGAGGAGCCGACCGGTCAGCACACTTCGACTCCGAGCTGGCTGGCAACCGCGGCCTGGGTGGCATCACGGGTGACCAGGCTTATGTCCTCGTCTCCGGCGAGGTCAGCAGTAGTCGTCATCGCCACTGCGAGGTGCAAGGCATCGAGGGTACGCAGCTGTTGGCCGAGCACCAGATCGCGGGCGGCAGCCAACACGATCTCGATCTCGAATCGCAGCATCGTCACTGGTCCGTCGTCGCCGCAGTCGGCGTCGAACCGGTCAAGAATCACATGAGGTCGTCGCAGGCGACCTGCCCGTGCCGCCGCCGTGACCGCGGACGCCAGCTCGACCCGGGTGAGCTCTGAAGTCACGACCGGCAAACCCTCTTCCAGCAGCAGGCGCCGAAGCTCTGCATGGTCGGGCTCGTCAACAAAGTAGGCACCCACCAAAGCTGACGTATCGGCGTAGTAGACCGTCACCGGCCGGCACGCTCGACGTTCAGCGCCTCGCTCACCGATCGGCCAGCACCAACCGTGACGCGAGCAGCCGTTCGACGGCTCGGCACCTTGTTGGGACGACTCGGAACCACAAGCAGACCCGAACGGGCCGCAGCGGCACGCAACACCTCACCACCAGAGATGTCGACATCCGAGGTGACCGCCGTCAACGCATCCACAACAAGCGCGTTGACCGAGCGTCCTTCTGCCGCCGCCCGGGCCTTCAACCGGGCGTGCAATTCATCGTCCAGCCTGGTGATCAGCTGTCGCATGTGCGGAATGATAGCACTCAGTACGCGCTGATAGCACGGAGGTTTCGTACCTCGGTGTGGCACCGTGGTCGCGGTGATCAGCCCAGTGCCGTTGAGCGACGAGGCGGGTCTGCGCATTCGGCGCGCCAGGTCTCGGGGCGGATTCGGATCGTGGGCGCGCAAGCGCCTGGACCGGCCGGTGCAGGAATCCCTCGACAAGCTGCGCGGCGACCGGTGAGGCAGTACATCGACACCTCGGCAGCCGCCAAGCTACTGGTCGATGAGCAGGAGAGCCAGGCGCTCGTAGCGCATCTCAACGGCCTCCCCGATGACGTCGAGCTCGTGTCGAGTGCCCTGCTGGAGACCGCGTTACGTCGACTCGCCGTCCGCGAGGACCTCGATCAGGCGGCTGTGACAGACGTCTTGGACAGGGTCAGCCTCGTCGAGCCTGATCGGTCGATGTTCGGCCAGGCGGGTCTCCTTCCGGGGTCAGACTTGCGCAGCCTCGATGCCCTTCACCTGATCACCGCGATTCGGCTCAGCTGCGAGGAAGTCCTGGCGTACGACGCCCGCATGAGCGACGCGGCACGCCGCATCGGCCTCAGGGTGAGAGCGCCCACGTGACCGTTTCACCCCCTTGAACGGTTCTTTCGACGTACCTCGGCGTTTGGGCCGGGCACCGGAGCGAGCCCTGTGGATGACGAACGCGTCGCAGGCGGCAATTGCGGCATGCTCGGGCGATGCCACACCACACCAAGCCGCGACAACCTCATCGACCGCTCGACGCTCCGGTTCGTACCGCTGCAGAACTGGAGCTCCGTTGGGACGATCTGCTCGGCCCCTACGGATACGACTTCGAGAGCATCTGGGTGACCTGGTTCGACGACCACGACCTCCAGGTCCCCCACCTGATGCCGGTCGACGAGATCCCACCAGAGCTGGATCCGGTCCTTGTCGGCAACCTGTTTCAGGTCGCGATGACCGTCGTCGACGACGGCCGGGCGACGTCGATCGCGCTCGCACTGACCCGGCCAGGCACCGAGGCGGTCACGGAGACCGACCGCGCGCGGGCACGCACCCTTCTAGAGGCTGGGCGCTCCCAGAACGTGCCACTCCGACCGTTGCATCTCGCCACCGATGACGGCGTACGACCGCTCACCGCCGACGACCTGTTGGGTTAGGCCGGTCAGTCGCGAAAAGTGCGGACGCGATGACCGTATGTCGAATGCATTCCGGCATTTTGTGGACGGCAGTGCGCCTGAACACGCCCGACCGTCTGGTGTCAGGTATCATGTGTACGAATCGGGGCAGTCATACACATCGGAGCTGTGAAGTGCGTACCAACATCGACATCGACGACGATCTGCTCGACGAGGCCATGCGTACGGCCGGCACGGCGACCAAGAAGGAGACGGTCCAGCTTGGCCTCGAGTCACTCGTTCGACTCGGCCGCCAAACGCGGCTTCGTGACCTGCGCGGGAAGCTGACCTGGGAAGGTGACCTCGACGAGACCCGTGGCCGACCGCGTTGATCATCGTCGATTCCGGGGTCTGGATCGACTTCTTCAATGGAGTCCTCTCGCCGGAGACGGATTTCCTCGATGTGGCACTCGGAATTGAGCCGATCGGCGTCGGCGACGTCATCTTGATGGAGGTACTGCAAGGCTTCCAGCTCGACCGCGACTATCGCCGTGCCTACGACGCGCTCACGTCGCTCACGGTGTTCGCGATGCTCGGTCCCGACCAAGCCATTCGTGCCGCCGAGGCGTACCGGCTGTTGCGCCGTCGGGGCCGCACCACTCGTACGAGCATCGACACGATCATCGCCAGCTTCTGCTGCCTGCACGACCATCTGCTGCTCTATCGTGACCGCGATTTCCAACCGTTCGTGGACGAACTCGGGCTCCGATCCGCGCTCACGGCCTGAGGCACGTGGGCGGCGGACATCTGAATCCCATCCTGGTATGGTATCGGTATGACGAGTCAGATCACCGTACGCCTACCGGACGACCTCGTCGAATTCATCGACGAGTGTGTGGCCGCGGGCGATGTGCGCAGTCGGGCTGCGCTGGTGTCCCGAGCCGTCGAACGGGAGCGCCGGCGGGCGATCGCAACCCGGGATGCTGCGATCCTCGCTGCCAGCGCTGCCGACGATGACTTCGATGCCCTTGCCGAGTTCGCCGCCAAGACGCCGATGGACGACCTCCGCTGATGCGCCCAATACATACGGCGCTGCTCGACAAGACGCGGCCCGTCCTCATCCTGACCCGCGACGTGATCCGTCCCCACCTGACCCGCGTCACCGTGGCGCCGATCACCACAACGATTCGCGGACTGTCAACCGAGGTGCCGGTGGGAGGAGTCAACGGGCTCGAGCAGGACAGTGTGGTCAGCTGCGACAACATCGTCACGATCCCGGTGTCGGCCCTTGGTCGGCAGATCGGTTTTCTGCGACCCTCCCAAGAACCGCACCTTACCGAGGCCATCCGCCTGGCCTTTGATCTGATGTGAAGCACGTGATTCAGGCAATCCTGCGCCTGGTCGGGTGACCCTTGCCCCTCGCCTCCTGAGCCGGCCTGAGGGTAGGCACTGCCGCTTGTCAGACCCGCGCGCGCCGTCTAGGCTGCTGCACCGTCCGCGCCGATGAGCGCCAGGAGTGTCGTTGAGTCCCTTGCTGCTCGTCTTCTTGTGGGTCGCAACCGTGGTTGTCTTTGCTGCGGTCGCTCGACGGGTTCTCGATGTTCCCCTCGGCGCAGTTCGTGCAGCATTGTCGGCATTGCTTGCGGTGGGCGTCGGCCTCGCGGTCTCGGACCCCCTGGTGGCGGTGGGATCGGGCGTGGCCGAGGGCAGTCTGCAAGTCGGGATCTCACTCGTCGCGGCG
>JBBSHE010000017.1:0-61835 GCA_038253325.1 Propionibacteriales bacterium | reverse complement strand
TCGACCCCAGCCGCGACTACCAGCCCACCGGCGCACCCAAAGGCCCCACCCGCAGACCCCCGAAATGAACGACAGCCGAACCTACTTTCGTAGGTCCGGCTGTCGCCGATGTCTTGAGACATCACAGGACCTGGCTGACAGGATTTGAACCTGCGACCCCTTGACATTGAGTAGGCGCTCGGCCCGGACTTGTCCCCGTTCGCCGAAACCGTCCCTGACTTGCTGAAACGACGTCATGCGCCTTGTCATTGCTTGCGCAAACCGGCGCCTCTCTGTGCGAGCCTGCCGGAGTTAACGACTCGTAAACGTCCACCCGGAGCCTGGGTAGTTGCAACTATCGGTGGCCCATCGGTGCGACCCAACGGAAGGCGCTGAGGATCGGCCGTCGGCACCAGCAGCCGGAGGAGCAGTGGCAGCGCTGCGCCCCCGCTTCTTCCGCGATGCGGGTCCCCACGGCCGCGCCCAGGTAGAGCAAGGCACCCATGGCAAGGCCGCGTCTCATGCCCCCGACAGTACGCCTCGGCCGGCGCCCGAGCCCGCGCCCAGGATCAGGTGGCCCCGGCGATGATGTGGCAGATCTGCTGGTCGGTGCAGTCCGCCGGATCGAGGTCGTGACTGCGGCTGATCAGCTCCTCGAGCTCTGCTTCAAGGACGGCCAGCTCACGCTGCCGCGCCTGCACGTCGTGCAGCTTCGTCGAAAGCAGCGTCTGCACGTGGGCGCACGGGACGGCACCCTCCCCGCGCAGATCGAGGATGCTGGCGATTTCGACCAGGGTGAGTCCGGCTGCCTGTCCGCTGCGGATGAACGCGAGCCGGGTGAGGATCGAGGCGTCGTACTCCCGGTAGCCGTTCGGACCGCGTCGAGGCTGCGGCAACAGACGCTTGCCCTCGTAGAAGCGGATGGTCTGCGTTGGCACGCCTGCGGCCTCGGCGGCTTCTCCGATACGCACGACCCCACTCTACGACTTGACGTTGCACCGCGGATCAAGGTCTAGCGTCGCGGGCATGGACATTACGCTGCTCTACTTCGAGGACTGCCCGAACTGGAAGGTCGCGGACGAACGACTGAGCGCCATTGCGGCTGAGCGTGCCGACATCCGCTTGACCCGCCACCTTGTCGTGACTCCGGCGGAGGCTGAGCGCACCCGGTTCCACGGCTCACCGAGCATCCTTTTCGACGGTGTGGACGTCTTCGCCGAACCCGGCTCCGAGGTCGGACTCTCCTGTCGCAGGTACCTCACACCGGACGGGTACGAGGGCGCACCGACGCTCGAACAGCTGCGGGTGGTGCTGGCCGATGCGTGACCGGATCGCGACGATGGGGCCGATCGCCGCGGTCGCCGGCGCGTTCGGCCTCTGCTGCGGCCTGCCGCTGTTGTTGTCGATGGGGGTCGTGGGTGCGGTCGCCGGATGGTCACTGCAGAGCTGGGCCCTGATCGGGGTCGGTCTCGCGCTGGCGTCCGTCGGCTGGGCAAGGTGGGCCGTACACCGGCGACATGACCAGACCTGCAGTCACCCCGTACCGCCCACGCACGTGGATGCAGCGCCCGTCCAGACCGCTGAGATCACCACCGCCATCAGCACCGACGCCACCATGAGGGGAAACAAGCCATGAGCCAGCACTTCGACCTGATCGTGATCGGCGCAGGCATGGCCGGTGTCGCCGCCGCCAACAAGTGCGCTGGTCAGGGGTGGCAGGTGGCCATCGTCGACAAACTCCCCTATGGAGGCACGTGCGCGCTGCGGGGGTGCGACCCGAAGAAGATCCTGCGCCGCGGTGCCGAGATCATCGACAGTGCGCGACTGATGCGCGGCAAAGGCATCGACGACGCGGACCTTTCGATCAACTGGCCGGACTTAATGAAGCACAAGCACGGCTTCACCGACCCGGTCCCCCAGAACATGGAGGACGGCCTGGCTGGCAATGGGGTCACCACGCTCCATCGCCACGCGAGGTTTACCGGCGCTAAACGGGTCAAGATCGAGGGGGGCTCCTACGACGCAGACCGCTTCCTGGTCGCCACGGGCGCCCGACCCCGCCGCTTGGAGTTCCCGGGCCACGAGCACCTGATCGACAGCAACGACTTCCTGGATCTCGACAGCCTGCCTTCTCGGATCTTGTTCGTCGGTGGCGGTTTCATCTCCTTCGAGTTCGCCCACATCGCCGCACGGGCCGGCAGCACTGCGGTCATCGTCGACCGCGGTGAGCGTCCGCTGAAGAACTTCGACCCCGATCTCGTCGACCTCCTGGTCGACCGCGGCCGGGAGGTCGGGATCGACCTGCGCCGCACCACGACCATCGAGGCCGTACAGCCCTCCGATGGCGGCTACCAGGTCACCCTCGATCGCGCCGGCACTCGGGAAACGATCGAGACCGACCTCGTCGTCCACGGCGCGGGACGGGTTGCGCAACTGGCCGACCTGGGTCTCGACGCCGCCGGGGTCGAGTGGGGCGAGCACGGCATCAAGGTTGCCGGCCACCTGCAGAGCACGACGAACCCGGCCGTTTGGGCCGCCGGAGACTCGGCCGACACCGAAGGCATGCCGCTCACCCCGGTCGCGGTCTCCGAAGCCAAGGTCGCCGCCTCCAACATGATCAAGGGCACCACCACGACCCCGGACTACGCAGGCATTCCCACAGCGGTCTTCACCATCCCCGAGCTCGCCCGCGTCGGCATGCTTGAGTCCGAAGCACGCGCAGCCGGGATCGACCTCGCCGTCCGCTACTCCGACACCAGCGGCTGGTACTCCAACTACCGGATCGGCGAGACGACTGCGGCCGCGAAGATCCTCATCGACCAGTCGACCGACCAGATCGTTGGCGCCCACCTGATCGGCCCCGAGTACGGCGAGCTTGTCAACACCCTCGGCGTGGCCATCAAGCTCGGTCTCACCACCCGGCAGCTCAAGTCCGCGACAGCCGCCTACCCCACCGTCGGATCCGACCTGGGTTCGATGCTCTAGGAGTCTGCTAAGCGTTTCATGATCACGTCCGAGATGTCGCCATTGCCGCCGCTCGCACCATTCGCTGGTCCCGTTGCGGCCAGGCGGTCGGACGGTTCGGGAAGGCGAGACGTGAATCGCGCTCACAGAGCAACGGCCCTGCTGGCTCTTGCGATGCGGGCCTGCGCCTCTGGCTGCGCTCGCCGTTATCTTGGTCGGCGTCCTTGTCTGGTTTTGGATGTGTGCGGCACCGAGCGTGCGTCGGGCTAACTGGACGACGCCCAACTCCCGGGGTTGGTCGACGAGTTGGTCGGATGACCCAGACCGAATGACACGAGTTGGCCGTCCCGCTTCATCGGCGCGAGATCGTGCGCGACCTGGCTCAGCCCCGAGCCTGTCTCAGGTCATCATCACGAGTTTATGAACGGCCTGCTCGAGCTCGTGCATGGCTGGGTAGTCGCCGATTCGATGGCCTCGGTACTGCCAGCAGACGTTGTGGTGCCGGTCGAGGATGACCACTCCGGGGGCTTGGACGGTGTCTCGAGTGATGTGCTGAGGTCGAAGGCCCTTCTTCAGCGAGCGTGTGTAGGCGGCGGCACCTCGGGGGTCCAGCAACTTGAGCCCGAGGCGTTTGTCGAGGCCGACCGCCCTGCGGAACTGGTGATCGGGGTCGAGGAAGAGCGGTACTCCGACGCCTTGTTCGTCTCGCAGCCACCGCGCCTGGTAGTCGGCCGACCCCCCAATGGCGGCGACGGAGATGCCGTGCTCGGAGAGTGATGGCGCCAACTGGTCGAGCTGCATCAGCCAGTCCTGGCAAGGGAGGCAGCCGAAGTAGCGGACGAACTGGACGACGAGAAGGCGACCGGTCACTAGGCTGCTGACCGGGACCGACTCTCCCTCGGGGGTGCTGACGGTGAGGTCAGCGGGGACGGGGAACGCGGTGTACGACATGGTCGTGACGGTAGACGTGACGAGGTCACGTTCGGTGATCGCCGTTACGGAACCCCCAGGTCCGCCGCGCTCGAGCCACACACGAGTGTGGTCGCGGGCTCTGCGTATGAGGTCGTCTGCCTGGCCGAAGTCCGTCGGGGGCACCGAGATCGGGCACAACGGAGGAACCACTCTCAGGTCAACCGCGCCAGCGTACCGATGAACGTCGAGCGCCAGCCGCTGGTGAATGGCCAAAGTGGCCGCATGCAGCGCCACCCCCAAGGCACCTCGGGGAGGCCGGTCGAGGGCACAGGCGTATCCCGTCGCAACCACCCATATCTCGTCCGCGCCGAGCTCGACGGCGTGAGAGATCGGGGTGTTGTCCACGACGCCCCCGTCCATCAGTGCACGCCCCTCTACGACTACCGGCGGGAGCACGCCCGGGATGGCGGAGCTCGCCAAGACAGCTTCCAGTGCGTCCCCCCGCGAGAGCAGGACTCCCTCGCCGGACAGCAGGTCCGTGCTGCGAGATGGAGCGGGGTGGCCGCGTCTTCGAGATCCGAGAATCGAAGGTGAGTGCGCAGCAGCCGCCGAAGGCCGCCGTCACTGACCAGATGGTCGCTTCTTCCAAGAAAGCCCAGCAGTCCACCCACGGGCCCTGCGGGGAACACGTCGGAGCGTCGCAAGTCCCGCCATACGTCGAGGAGATCCTCGATGTCACCTTCGCCCGCGATCCAGGCTCCGTTCACGGCCCCGACCGAGGTGCCCACGATCAGATCCGGGCGGATCCCGGCCTCGCCCAGCGCTGCCAGCGTGCCCGCCTGGGCAGCCCCGAGGTTCGCTCCACCGGAGAGCACGAACGCGGTAGTCATCGCCTGCCTCCTCGACCCGGAGGTGGGCACCCCGGCTAAGAGAGAAACCCCGAAATACACCACTCGGCGACGCAGAGTGTCACCTTGAAGACACAACCCGCTGGCTTCTACTCCGCGGTGACGTCGGCGAGCGCCGCAGCGTCGAGGATCTGCACCCTGCCGTAGCTGATCTCGACCAGGCCTCCGCGAGCAAACTTGCGGAGCACCCGGTTCACGGAGGGACGGCGAACTCCGAGCAGCGCGGCCACGGTGGTCTGGGGCAGGAACACCACGTCGTCCACGCGTTCCTCCAACAGCAGCTGAGCGACCTGGATCTCAAGTGGCTGCCCGAGCAGGCTCGTCAGCCGGGAGTGAGATCGCGCCAAACGCTGGGACACGCTTGTCAGCCACCGCCGCGAGACCTGGGGGTGGGTGGCGAGGAGCTCTTCGAAGTGGCTGCGGCTCAGCATGAGACAGGTGGTCGCCGTGTTCGCCCGTGTTTCGTACGGCATCTCGGCATGCCGAGCAGGATCTGGATGTCACCGTCGATGTCACCTGCTCGCAGCGTCTGGATGACCATTCGCCCACCTGGCCCATGTACTGCAAGCTCCAGGCAGCCCTCACGGACAATGCACACCGCCGTTGGCACCTCGCCGAGGCGCAGCAGCGGCTCCCCCGCGACCAGGCTTCGGACCTCCATGAAGCGAGCAAGGCCTTCGACGTCCTCGAGTCGTAGCGGCGTCGTCTCCGCATGTCCCACGCACCGTGAGACCCAGAGGGCGTCCCGGAAGGATGCCGATTGCTCCTGGCGCTTGCGCATGGTTCTCCTGCACGTTTCTTCGAAGGGGATGGTCAACAGTGTCGTCGAAGTGACACTCCGGGACGTAGGCGGGACATCAATTGCTTCTACGTACGTCAGCACCGCATCCACAAACCAGAGGAGAGCCACCCACGGCCCGGATTCCCGTCCACACCACTCAGAGTGCCCCGAGCAGAGCCGCGACGAGCTGAAGGCGCTCGAGGCGAAGTTCGGCAAGGTCATCAACATCCACGGCGGAATGGCCCACTCGCCGGTAGTGCTCCAGAGCTACATCGCCATCCAGCAGGTCATCGCCGACTACGGCTCCTTCGATGCACGCACCCGAGAGGCGATCGCACTGGCCGTGGGCAACGCGGACGAGTGCAACTACTGCCAGGCAGCCCACACCGGAGGCGGTAAGGCCGCGGGCCTCACCAACGACGAGATGATCGCCATCCGACGAGGCGACGCGGAGTTCGATGCCAAGCTCGATGCCCTGCTCACCCTCGCCCGCCAGTACACCACCAACATCGGTTCCGTCGAGGACGCCTCCTGGCAGGCTGCCCTCGACGCGGGGTGGAGCGACGAGCAGCTCACCGAGCTGTCCGCGCACGTCACCCTGAACCTGCTCACCAACTACTTCAACCACTTCGTGAAGACCGATCTCGACCTTCCGGCCGCTCCGACGCTCTGACCGTCGGGTTTCCACGCTCGAGTCACGCACTCACTCGTGAGGTGCATCCTTCCCGGTGCGTGTCACACGCACGGTGTATCCCTGTGAAAAGAGTCCTGCTGGTGGGCACTCGGCCCCGGCGCGTTCGAAGACGCCCCGCGGGATGCCGATGTCGGCCACCCAGAGCTCGCCGACCGCGTCCACGTGGAGGCCGGTCTTGGGAAGTGCGAGGGTCACCGTGGTGGTCGCGCGAATGTGGCTCCCTGGGGTGTGGCCGGTCGAGGCATCGATCCCTGAGGGAACGTCGAGTGCCACCACCGGGGCCGTTATGTTCGACATCCACCCGATCAGGTCGTCGGCCACGCCGTGCGGTGCGCCCTCGAGGCTGTAGCCGAGCAACGCGTCCACCGTGAGGGCTGGCTGAAGCGAGCTGAGGTCTCGCGGGTCGGCGATCCGACCGTTGGTGGCCCGGAAGATGGCGAGTTGTTGGGCAGGAACGCCGGTCAGGCGCCGACTGTTCCACAGGCAGGGCAGACTCCTCGACGCTTCGGCACTGCCGGTGCTGTGTCCTCCGCTCAGCGCAGCTGGTCGGCGAGGTCGGCCAGGGACGGGGCCCGGAGGTCAGGGGCCCTGAAGTACTCCGGATAGGGCCCACCAGTCCGGTTCACCCACGCCGTGGCGAGTCCTGCACGAGAGGCGCCGTCAATGTCCCAGGGGTGGACCGCCACCAGCATCGCGTCCTGCGGGTCGAGCCCACACTGCTGCAATGCATACGCATAGGCCTCGGGAGCTGGCTTCCAGCGGCCGGCGTCCTCCACCGTCAGCAGCCGCTCGAAGTGCTCGCGGATGCCGGCGCGGTCGAACAGTGCCTCGGCGACGGAGGCCGACCCGTTGCTGAGGGTCACCAGCCGGATCCCGAGACCACTGAGTGCGCCGATGCCGTCAGGCACGTCGCCATGGACGGGAAGTCCGGCGAACCCGTCCATGATGTAGGAGACCGCCTCGGCAGTTCCGCGGTTCCGTGGCAGGCCGTGGAGGCCGACCCGCAACGACTCGGCTGCAATGTGGGCGAACGAATCGCTGGCGTCGACAGCGGTGAGCGCGAAGCCGTCGCGCAGCAACCCCGCGAACCAGGTGGTCGACAGGTGGGCAGGGGCGCCGACGTCCTCGAACCGTTTCGCCATGGGAGACATGTCCGAGAGTGTCTCGTTGACGTCGAAGATCAGCAGGCCGGGGCGTCGGGGCCCGTCCGGACTGGCGGGGTGGTCGACACTGGGGAGGGATTGGTCCACGTGTTCGCTCGACATGCTCGTCACCGTAGTCTCAGGTCGAAGCAGCACCGGCAGGGGTGCTCCCCGCTGGCGACAGGCGGTCGGGCTGCGGCGACGTCTTCGAGGTGTCCCGCGATCGCGATTCGACCACCGTGAGCGGGAGGAGTCGACGCAGCCGCTGGTTCTCGTGCGGGTCGAGGACCGAATGTTGAACGCATGCCGGTACGAGCTTGCCGGTCTCGGGGTGCGCCATCGCGTAGGTGCACGCCGACAAGCGCTCCTGGGTTGCTCGGATGGCCGGGTCGGTCGCGACCCGGCCGGCTTGCATCAGCCGCCACGCAGGAGCGACGTCTGCAGCGTCCATGAAGTTGTGCACCACGTAGGTCATCGGCGCGACTCCCCCAAGACGCCAGGCCGACCTGAGGTGACGCCCTCCGCCCGACCGCTCGACCAAGCGGCGGGCCCAGGCCGCCGCGATCTGCACGTCACCGGGGTGCCGAGCGAGCACACGCAGCACCTTCACGGCCAGCACGAGCGCCGGGGTGCCGCCGAAGTTCACGCCACCGAAGTGAGCGAGGGCACGGTCTCTCGCGATCAGGTCGGCCTTACTGTCGGGGTCGAACATCGGCACCCAGCGGCCGTCGACGCGGATGCCGAAAGCGGTTCGGTTGCAGCGGGGATCGCCGAACTGCAACGCCTGCCAGGCGATGCGCTGGCCGAGGCCGGCCTCGAGCCGGTCCCAGACGTCGTCGATGCCGACCGTGCGGTAGTCACCTCCCGTCCAGCGTCTTTCGTCACCCACGTGGGCGGCCGGCTGGAAGGACAGCATGTGGAACCCCATGGCGCTCACGTCTGCCACCACGTGCTCGACCTGGTCGAGGTTCGCGGGCGTGATCGTCATGTTGTGCGCGAGGTAGGAACGCACGCCGTGGTCGCGACGCAGCTCGCGGAACATCTCCACGAACCGTGCCCGGAACGGGTTCAGCTCGATCTCGGTCCTGGGCCGGGGAATCCCGGTGCGACCCCGCATCAATGAGTCGAAGTGGGCTGCGAACGAGAGCCGACGGAAGCGGGGTCTTCCGTTCTCGTCCAGCGCGAGAGCGCGGAGGTAGGCGCTGTCGAAGTCGCCATGGCTCATCGACATCGGCTCACGACCGTATCTGCGCATTACCGCCAGCGCAGCGGCATGGTCCTCGGGGTCGAGGAGTGACACCTCGCCGCCGATCAGCTGGGCGTGCGCTCGCGGGCCGCGCGACTGTTCGAGGAGGCGCATCTGGTCCTCCACTTGCGCGATGGTGTGCGCACCGTCGACACGGACCTTGTTGGCGTCCTTGGAGTGATAGCAAGGTGAGCAGGTCAGGTCACACTTCGGGAAGACGCCGTGCGTGCCCTCACACCCCACCGCATGACGCCCGAGGACCTGCTGCTCCGTCCTGACCCCGGGAGGCAGTGCCACCCACCGTTCCGCGAGCACCCGTTCGGTGACCGGATGCACGGGCCGGGTAGCCCGCTCCAGCCTCGTCCACAGGGACGACAACCTCAAGGGGTACTCCGGATCTCGACACGATTCTTGGTCGCGTTGTCGGAGACGGCCGGCATGACGAGCGCGTCATCCGCGCCGCACGATTCGTCCGCTCCTGGGTCACGCACAGCCCACACACCATCGGGTGATGGAACGACCACGCCGGTCCGGTCCCCCGGACGGAGGCTGGTACCCAGCCGGGCCTCTACGGCCACTCTGAGCATTGCTCGGGTCGGCGGAAGATCGAGCTCGACAACCACGTCCTGATGCGGGCCGGACTGCCGTACCTGCACGACGCGCCCGGTGGCGGTCGACCTCGCGTCGACCTGGGTGATGCCAAGTCGCTCCTTACGAACCAGGAGGATCGCAGATCCCTCCACCTCGACATCTCCGGGGAGGGTGAAGGAACCCAGGCTCGAGTGATGCGCCCCCGACTCGACCCTTCCGGGCAGCTCGTTGAAGCCTCCCACGAGCCGGGCGACCGCCAGCGTCTTCGGCTCCGAGTAGAGCGCCTGGGTGGTGTCGAACTGCTCGATACGTCCCTCAACCAGCACGGCCACCCGGTCGGCCAGCCCGGCCTCGTCGAGGTCGTGCGTCACGATCACGATGGTGGGGTCGAGGGCGGCTCGAACCTCTCCCAGCAACTGGTGCATCGAGGTCCGCAGGCTGGTGTCGAGGGCGCTGAACGGTTCGTCGAGAAGCATGACCCGGCGGTTGGCGGCAAGGGCCCGGGCCAGGGCCACCCGTTGTTCCTGGCCGCCGGAGAGCTGCCGTGGCCTGCGACGACCGAGGTCGCCCAGGTGGACCAGGTCGAGATACCGCTGCGCTGCAGCCCGGCTCTCCGGGCGGCTCCGGCCGCGTAGTCGGTCCGCGAAGGCCACGTTGTCCAGCACGCTCAGATGGGGGAAGAGGTGCGGCTTCTGGAACATGACGGTGAGGTCGCGCCGTTCCGGTGGCACCGAGAGGACGCTGGTCCCGTCGAGCAGTACGTCACCCGCCTCCGGCTGCTCCAAGCCGGCCGCAACCCTGAGCAGGGTGGTCTTGCCGGACCCGGAAGGCCCTAGAACGGCGACCATCTCACCGTCTTGGACCTCGAGGTCGACGTCGGCAAGTGTCGGGTGATCAGCACCCGGGTGGCGGTGAGTGATCGACGACAGGTGCAAGGCCGCGGTCATGTGTGCGCAGCCGTCCTGCGGCGCGAGGCCGCGTAGGTGAAGACCGCAAGCGCCACCAGTGGTGGCAGGCTGGCGGAGATAGCCAGGATCGAGGTGAGGGCGTCGTTGCCGGATCCGGCGGCCGCGGAGCCGATCAGCATCGGCGCGGTGACGATCTGACCGCCGCCGATGAGCAGGGTGACCGCGTAGTCGCTCCACCCGACCAGGAAAGCGAGTCCCGTTGCGGTCACCAGGCCGGTGGCGGCGGCCGGGAGCGTGACGCAACGTCGAGCCTGCCGCGAACTGGCACCGAGAACCCGGGCCTGCTCCTCCAGTGCCGGGTCCAGGCCGAGATAGGTGGCCCGCATGGTGAAAGTTGTGTAGGGCAGCGCGAACACACTCAGGACAAGGACCACAGTCAGTTCCCCCGGAACTCCCAGACGCAGGATGACGACATCAAGACCCATCGCGACCGCGAACGGTGCCAGAACGACCGGCCCGAGCAGCACGACCGACGGAAGTGCTGGTCTGCGCACCAGCCGCCACCCCAACGCCCGTCCCGCCATCACACCGAGAGGCGTCGCGATCAGCGCTACCGCCACTCCCAGGAGAGCGGACCGGAGCAACGCCGCGATTACGCCCGAGTCCAGCGCCTCCTGCCACCCCCGAAGACCGAAAATCTGCGGCAGCCGAGCAGTGCCCGACCAGCGTGAGGCACCTGCCCACAGCAACAACGGCGTCAGGGGGATGACCAACCAGAGCACCAGCACGGCCGGGATCACGGTGTTGTGCGGATGATGCTCCGCACGCCTGCGCACGGGTGTTTGGCTGCTCATCGGTCGGCTCCGAGCCGCCGTACGAGCGGAAGGCCGATGACGGCCACGAGGAGGGCCAGCCCTGTGGCGACCACGGCGGTCGCCGCGGCCTGAGGCCGCGCCGCCACGTCGATGTCGGTGAAGAGCCGGTAGGCCATCACCGGGAGGGGCTCGGGGTAGGCGCGCCCGAGCAGTCGGGCGACCTCGTAGGTGCCGAGGGAGTAGACGAAGACGATGAGCGAGGACGACGCGAGGGCGGGCGCGGAAAGTGGTAGCAGGACGCGTCGCCATTGCGCTCGGGGAGGTGCACCGAGCACTGCAGAAACCTCACGCAAGTCTGCGTACTGTCGCCCGACAGAAACGGTGACAACCAGGGCAACGAAGGCGGACTCCTTCCAGGCCAGCTCCAGCACGGTTGCCCAGGGCCAGCGTCCGCCCACCAGCTCGGGCCACGAGGCTGCTGAGACTCCCGACCAGCGCTGAGCGAGACCGACATCGGAGAGCAGCAGCCCGGTCGCGGCCGCGCCAACCAGGTGCGGAACCGTCACCACCGCAGCAGCCAGACCGATGACGAGCCGCACGCCGCGACCTGCGCGCCCGACGAGTGTGGCGATGGTGAGCCCGATGACCGCCGCAAGCACGGTCGCGGCGGCGGCAGTGAGCAGGGACTCTTGCGTTGCGGCGCGCAGGTCACCAGACAGGGATGTGAAGCCGGCAATGCTCAGACGCGGTTGCCCGACGAGGGGCAGCAGTCCGAGGCTCGTGGCAACGACAGCAGCGAGCGCTGTGCCAGTGACCGCCAGGATGAGGAGCATCGCTGGTGCCACGAGTCGAGCGCCGCCACCCGACGCCGCGCCGCCGACGTCACGCCTCGAACGGCTGGTGAGGAGTGCGCTCACGATCCGGAGCCGAGCACGGCCCTGCGCCAGCCTTCGTCGAGCGGATGCACCCAGGACGAGGCGAGCTCGGGGTTGGCGTTGCGTGAGAGGACGTCGTAGGGCGGCACGACCCTCGAAGCCGGAAGATTGTCGAACCGTGCCCGATCGGAGTGGCTCAGCAGGTGGGTGTCGAGCACCGTGAACTGGCCCCACGTGCCCGGGTCTGCCTTGAGCGCTTGCTGGGCGGGCGACAGAGCCAGGTTAGCCACCACCATCGCGCCCTCGGGGTCCCCGGCCGAGGACGGAATGGCGAGGAAGCTGGCGTTTCCGATGGTTCCCTCGTCAAGAGGGAGGACACGTGTGGTCGCCGAGAAGGTGCCATCGGCAACGAGCTTGGTGAGCGTTGCCGGTCCGTAGGTCATGGTCATGTCGACCTCCCCATCCGCGTAGAGCCGGTCCAGGGCCACCGAGTCGCGGGGATAGGTCCGCCCTTGGCGCCACAACGAGGGCGCCACGTGCTTGAGAGCATCCCAGAGCTTGGGGGTCAGCTTGTCGTACGCGCCTTGGTCGAACTTCGAGGGGATCTTCGCGTAGCCGCCCGAGGTGCTGTAGAGCACCTCGCGGACGAAGACCGAACCGGTGAAGTCCGGCGGGGCAGGGTAGGTGAACCGTCCGGGATGGTCCTTCGCCCACTGGAGGACACCCGACATCGACGTCGGTGGCGTAGCGACTCGCGCGGAGTTGTAGACCAGCGTGAACTGTGCCTTGTGCCAGGGCGCCTCGCAGCCGTCCACGCGGGCCCCGAAGTCCTGGGTGACGAGGACGTCGTCGGGCGCTACAAACTTGATGTTCGGCAGCTGGGAGGACCAGCCGCAGAGCCAGGCGTCGGCCTGCTTGCCGGTCGCGAAGTTGTCGCCGTTGACCCACACCAGGTCCACAGTGCCATCCTGGCTGCCGGCCTGCCGCTCGGCCAGGATGCGGGTCATGGCGTCCTTGGTGTCCGCCACTGGGACGCGTCTCAAGGTCACCCCGAGCTTGGCCGCGGCGGGTGTCAGTACGTCGTCGACGTAGGCGTTGCCCTGCTGGTCGCCGCCGTACATCCACAGGTCGACCGTCTGCCCTTTCGCCTGGCCGGTGATCTGCGACCAGGAGCGGTTCTCGGTCGTGGAGCCCGCCGGCGCCCCCGGGGCGGCGCAGGCGGAGGCGGCCAGTCCGAGCAGCGCAGCTGGGAGGAGCAGTCGGGCAAGGCGCGGATGCATCGGACCTCCGGGCAGGGAACATGTCACATCGGGAACACTTCGAGATGCTCGGGGACTTCCCGACGTAGGAAGTCCATTGCACCGAGACGTCGGGATCACCCATGAATAGAGCCGCCCTCGTCAAGGCGGGCGCGCTCGCTCTGATTGTGCTCGGTGCGGTCGGCCTTGCCCTCATCCTCGGCACCCCCGACATCGCAGCGATGAGGTCACGTATCGACGCAGCAGGCCCGTGGGGACCCATCCTGTTCTTCGCCCTCTACGCGAGTCTGGCCCTGATCCCTTGCCCCAAGGCACTGCTCACCGCCGCGGGCGGGGCGCTCTTCGGCCTCTGGGCCGGAGCAGGGCTCTCCCTGGCCGCCGCGCTGGTCGGGGCCATCGTCTCCTTCGGTGCCGGGAGGCTGCTCGGGCGTGAGGCCGTCGACCGTCTCATCCGCGGCCGCCTGGCGCGCGTGGACGCGCTACTGGCTGACCACGGTCTCTCCGCGGTCCTCATCGTTCGTCTGGTCCCGCTCGTGCCCTTCATCGCCATCAACTACGCCTCCGGGCTCTCGGGAGTCAGATTCCGCCAATATGTGCTGGGCAGCGCGGTCGGGATGGTGCCCGGCAGCCTCGCGTACGCCGCGCTGGGGGCCTACGGCACCGACCCCTGGGGTCTGGCGGCCGCTGGCTCCGCGTTGCTTGTGCTCGTCGTCGGCGGGTCCTGGTGGGCGCGACGACTGGACCCTCGCCGCGGGGACCACACCGCTGCGGACCGAACCCATGCTTGACGCACCGGCCCGCCGGGTCCTGGATCGGCCCTTGTCCGAGCTGGCCCGGCTCCTCGACCGGCCGTTCGTGAGCCCCAATCGACTGACCCTGCTCGGCCTGGCCACCGGGCTGGCCAGCGCCGGAGCCGCTGCCGGGCAACTGTGGTGGTGGGCGCTCGGGCTGTGGCTGTTCTCTCGCGCGATGGACGGCCTCGACGGCCCCCTTGCTCGCCGGCGCCGCGCCGCCGCGCTCGGCGACACCCAGACTTCACACGGCTCCGAGGCGGGCGGCTTCCTGGACATCACGGCCGACTTCGCCGTGTACGGCGCGACCGTCGTCGGGGTGGCGATCGGTGCCACATCTCAGCACGACGCCGAATGGCTGCCGTTCTTGTTGGTCCTGCTGGCCTACTACCTCAACGGAGCCGCGTTCTTGGCGTTCTCCTCCATCGCCGAACGCACCGGACGGCAACGCGAGGATGGGCGCTCGCTCAGCTTCCTCGGAGGGCTCGCGGAGGGGACCGAGACCATCGCCGTGCACTCGTTGTGGCTCGTCATCCCCGCTCACGCCGGGGTCATCGCCATGGTGTGGGCGGCCGTCGTGGGTGTGAGCGCCACCCAGCGCATCGTGGCCGGGTTCCGGGATCTGTCCTGACCGACGCAAGCGCGTCGCAGGCAGGGATCAGGCGTCCGTGGTCGAGGCGTTCCTGCTGACCCACCAGGTCCGTGCCTTCGCCAGCGCCGCGAGAGCACGCTGTGTGGCGGGGCGCTCGAGTCGCTCCTGTACGTCGGAGATCGCGGCATTCCACGGTCCGTCGTTGTACGTCGGGTAGGCGTGGGTCACACCGGCGAGATCGCGCGTCGTGAGTCCCCTGGTGATCGCCAGGGTCAGCTCGCCCAGGGTCTCCCCTGCTCGCGGCCCGACCACCGTCGCACCGAGGACATGGCCACGCTTGTCGACCACCAGCCGCGTGAAGCCGCCGAGCGCTCCCTCCGTGACCGCGCGGTCGACGTGGGAGTGGGACCAGTCGAGGATGCGCAGCCCGGGACGGACCCGGTCGGTGGCGAGGCCGACCGCGGCGACCTCGGGGTCGGTGAAGGTGACCCGCGGTACCGCGGTCAGGTCGACCTTGCGGCGTACCCCCAGGATGGCGTTCGACGCGGCCAGGCTCGCGTGCACGCCCGCGGTGTGGGTGAACTGCGGATGGCCGGTGAGGTCCCCGGCGGCCCAGATGCGTGGATTGGTCGTGCGCAGCAGGTCGTCGACCACGACGAACCCGCGGTCATCGACCTCCACACCCGCCGCGGCCAGCTCGAGGTCGTTGGTTCGCGGCGCTCGTCCGACGGCCACCAAGAGGCAGGAGAATGGCACCTGCTTTCCGCTCTCGAGGTGAAGGACCCCGGACCCTGGGGCGGTGGGCTCGACGGCGGCGACTCCTGAGCCGGTCTGGAGGTCAACGCCCTCGTCGACTAGGGCTTGGGCGAGCTCCGCTGCCGCGAGAGGGTCCTCGCGAGGCATGATCCTGGGTGCACCTTCGATCACGGAGACCCTGCTGCCGAGGCGGGCGAAGGCCTGGCCCAGCTCGCAGCCGATGCTCCCGCCGCCGAGAACCACCAACTCAGCGGGGAGCTCGCCCAGGCCCCACACGGTGTCGCTGGTCAGGTAGTCGACCTCGCTGAGGCCGGGAATGGGAGGAACCGCCGGTGAGGCACCGGTGGCCACGAGGGCCTGTCGAAACCTCAGCGGCGCCCCGTCGATCTTGGCCGAGTCCGGCCCGGTGAAACGGGCGGTCGCTGTGCGAACAGAGACCGATGCCTTCTCGAGTGCCTCGACGGAATCGACAGGCGCGATGTGCTGGATCGACGCTCGCACGTGATCCATCACCTTCGCGAAGTCGACGGAGACCCCGGCGACTTCGATGCCGAACCGATGCCCGTTGCGTGCGCTGGCGGCGACGCCCGCGGCAGCCAGGAGCGCCTTGGACGGGACACAGCCGGTCCACAGACAGTCACCACCGGTCCGCTCGCGTTCCACCAGGAGTACCCGGGCACCGAGCCGAGCGGCGGTCTTCGCACCGACGATCCCGGCCGTCCCGCCCCCGACGACCAGAAGGTCCCACCGCTCGTCCTGCAAGGCAGCAAGGGTCGGCTGGCCGATGGTCACGCGGTGTCCTCGTCATTGATGGTGGACAAGAAGTCCCTGACGCGATCGACCGACTCAGGGTCGACGCCCGTCCCACCGGACCACAGAGACAGCGCCCGGTGCAGGGCACGGTGCTCGCTCGCGACCTGGGTGCACTTCTCGCACGTCGCGAGATGCCCCTCGAGCCGGGAGATCTCTCCGGGCGTCAGCCGGGCAGCCGGGTCGGCGTCGAGATAGCGCTGGATGCGGCGCGCGGACCAGTGGCAGGTCAACATCTGACGCAGAGTCCCAGTCATGACAGGTCTCCTCGGGTGAGTGGGCTGAATCGGAGCGACTTGCGGACACCGTCACGCGCTCGGCTGAGCCGCGACATCACCGTGCCGACGGGGACCCCCATGACCGCGGCTGCCTCGCCGTAGCTCAGGTCGTGCACGTCGACAAGGATGAGAGCAGCCCGGAAGCGGGGGTCGAGGGCGCGGACGGCTGCGTCGAGATCCGCGTGCAGCTCGTCGTCCACGAAGCTGTCCTCGGCGCTCGGCAGCTCTGCCCTGCCGAAAGCCGGCCTGGCGGTCCGGATGAGTTCCCAGTCCCCGATCGTGCCCGGCCGCTGGCGGCGGTGCAGGTTGGCGTTCGTGTTGCGCATGATCGTCAGCAACCAGGCCCGCGGATGCCGCCCGTCGAAGCGATCGATCGCCCGGTAGGCGCGGGCCAGCGTCTCCTGCACGAGGTCCTCGGCATCCGCCTGGTTCGAGGTGATGGTCAGGGCCACCCGAAGCAGCACCTCGATCTCAGGCTCCACCAACTCTCGGAAGGCAGACTTCCGGGTAGCGTCGTCCGCAGGTCGGGGGGGCGTCACGAGCGGGAAACCCACTGAGCACGGGTAATGCTTCCCACGTCGCCTTGCGGTGCTGAGACCATTGGATCCGACACCCTTTTGCCACTCCTACTGGTCCGGTGCTCCGCACCGGCCCCATCGTCCATCCGAAACGCAAGGATCCCATGTCGCGCTACACGCACTCGGCCTCGTGGTACGACACCGTGTCGGCCGAGCCGATCTACCGAATCGGCCGCGAACGCGCCATTCCTGCCCTGCACCTACAGGAGGGATCCCGGGTGCTGGACATCGGCTGCGGGACCGGGCTCAACTTCCCGCTCCTCCTCGCCGCCGTCGGTCGGAGCGGACAGGTTGTCGGCGTGGACCGCAGCGGCGAGATGCTCGAGGTGGCACGACGCAAGTCGATCCATGTGCCACCGGGAAACGTTGCCCTGGTCGAGGCAGACGCCGAGCAGCTTGACCATGTCGCCGCCGGACTGGACGCCCTCGGCGCGCCATTCGACGCGGTGCTCTTCACCTACTCGCTGTCGTTGATGAGCAACTGGGAGGCGGCGTGGCTGCGGGCCACTTCCTTGGTCCACCCCGGTGGTCGCGCGGGAATCGTCGACATGGGGTTGCCCCACGGCTGGGCCCGGCTGCTCGATCCGGCTGCTCGTCTGGCCTGTCGACTCGGTGGGGCGGATATCAACGCACGTCCGTGGACTCTGCTCGAGCGAACAGCACACGACGTGCAGTCGTGGAGCTTCCGCGGCGGTCACATCCAGGTACGGGTCGGGACGCTCTGACCCGCAACCAGCACAGCAGTGCGGTCGGTCCGCATGCGGACGCCGGACCGCCGGGATGCTCACAGCGAGGTCACCGGGTTCCCATGGCAGATCGACCAATCGCCACAACTTCACCGGAGGACACCATGACCACCGCCACCAGCACCCCCACCACATCCCGGACCTCGCTCGTCCGTACCGCGTCGATGGGCGCGGTCGCGGGCGTCATCGCGTCGTTGATGATGGCCGCCTACGCCATGATCGCCGCCGCTACCTACCAGGGCTCGGGGTTCTTCACACCGCTCTACCACATCGCGTCCGTGTTCATCTCTCCGGCCGACATGATGTCGTCGATGAAGGGCGCCATGGGCGGCTCGAACTTCGAGTTCTTCGCCGGTCCTGCCCTCCTCGGGGCGCTCATCCACATGATGGTCGGCGCGATGTACGGCGTCGGCTTCGGCGTCCTCGCCAGCCTCACCAAGATCCGCGGAATGGCGCTCGTCGCCGCCGCCGTCGTCTGGGGCGGCCTCGTCTTCGTGATCAGCTCCTTCGTCGGACTGCCCCTGGCCGCCGCGATCTTCAGCAGTGGGAACCAGATCACCAACATGGCCAAGCTCGTCGGCTACGGCACCTTCCTCGTCGAGCACCTCATCTTCGGCCTCTTCCTCGGGCTCATCCTCTTCATAGGCGCCAAGCGCGCGCGCTGAACACCCACCCCTCTCCCCCACCGAGGACGAAAATGACCCAGACCAACCCGACCCCACCCACCATCGAGGTGATGTGGCGGCCCGGCTGCCCCTTCTGCGGCTCCCTACGTCGTGGCCTGAGCCGCGCGGGCGTGGCGACGATCGAGCACGACATCTGGTCGTCGGCAGACGCGGCGGCTCGGGTGCGCGGGGCCACCGGCGGCGACGAGACGGTGCCCACCGTCTTCGTTGGCCCCCGGGCATTGGTGAACCCGTCCGTACGTCAGGTGGTCGACGCGATCAGTGCCGTCGACCCCGACGACCGGCCCTGTTCGACACCAGCGCCTGGTCGCGAAGGGAGCGACGGCACGAGGAAGATTCTCAGCCCGGGACTCATTTGGACGCTCGTTGTCGCGGTCGTGTGGTCCGCGCTCGTCGTGTGGCGGCCCACGACCACCTGGCACCTCGCGCCATTGATCCTCGCCTCGGCCTGGCCCTGGGTTGTTGGCCAGGACAGCGCATCCGGTGACCATTCAGCTCGGTCGCGCATCATGCTCGCCGGTGGCGCAGGGCTCAGCGCTGCGCTGGCGACCACCGGGGTCCTGTCGGCCTCTGGTCGACTGGACGGACCCACGTGGACAGGATCGGGCACCCCTGTGATCGAGGCGCTCCTCCTTTCGGTTGGCGGTGCCGCCATCGCCACGACCGTGGAACTGCTGCGCACCATGCGACGTACCACCAGCGCCTCGGCACGACTGGGGACCAGTCTGGTCGCGACGTCGGACAACATCGTGACGGTGGAGGGCAATGCCTACTTCCCCATGCATAGCGTCGCCGAGGCAGTGCTGCAACCCAGCAGCACCACCAGCGTGTGCCCCTGGAAGGGAGTGGCGAGCTACTACGACGTCCACGTCGACGGACAGGTCGTCCCGGACGGAGCGTTCACCTACCGGCACCCCTCACCGCTCGCCCGTCGTATCAAGGGCCGGGTCGCGTTCTGGAAGGGGATCGAGATCGATACGTCACGGCCCGAACCGGACTGACACCCCTCCACCGGGGACACCGTTGCGCTGGTCCGCCGCTGGGGCCGAACCGGTTACCAGGCTCGTGATCGAGCGCCCCTACGGGTGGTCAGGTCACCCGAAGGATGCGGATCAAGGATCCCACTTCGGGCAAGGTCGGGGCTGCCGGGATCAGCGGGTTCGAGGTGACCCAGATTTGAACCGGAATACTCTGGCTAATAGCGCAAATCAGCGCAAGGCAGCGAGCAACCCATCGCTCGAGAGCAACAGGCAGCCGACGACGTTCTCCGTCGTCGGAGTGGCCAGTCACGGAGCAGGGTGACGCTCGAGAAGTCGCGCCCGACAATCCCAGCGCTTGGCGAGGGAGGCGAGCCGATCCAAGCGACCTCGTTGGGCGCTCAGTACGACCCGTCACGCTCCATGGCCTTGCTTGAGCGAAGGTTCTCCACAGTTCCCGGGGTGGACGCTGCACACCTTCAGTCACGAGGGCAAATCTGTCCTCGTCATGACGAAGGAGCACACGATGAGTACCACCATCGACACCAATCAGGAGAGCGTCATCCTCACCATCGACGAGGCTGCGGACTACCTCTCGATCCCGAAGGCGACGCTGTACACCTGGCGCACCCGCCGGGTGGGGTTCGGACCGCGCGCCGTGAAGATGGGCGGTTGCCTGCGCTACCGGCGTGCGGACCTCGACGCCTGGATCGTCGCGCATCTTGAGCCCGCACAGAGCGAGTAAAACCATGGCCCGGCCACCACTCCCCCTCGGCACGTGGGGAACCATCACCACCGAGAAGATCCGCGACGGCAGCTACCGAGCCCTGACTCGGTTCCGCGACCATGGCGGCACTACTCGTCGCGTGACCGCGACGGGACTTAGCAAGGCGGCGGCCGAGCGGGCTCTCCGCGACGTTCTGGCCACTCGCACCGCGCCCGTAGGTGAGCTCGTCACGGCGGAGACGCGGCTGATCGACCTCGCCGATCTTTGGATCAACGGACTCGAAGCGGAAGGACGGATCGAACAGACCACCATCAACGAGTACCGCAGGGTGCTGGACAACCTGGTGCTCCCCAGCGTGGGAGGGCTGAAGCTCCGCGAGGCCACCACGGGCCGGCTGGACCGGCTCCTGCTGACGTTGCGAGAGCTGAGCGTGAATCGACAACGCAAGGCCAAGGTCGTCCTCGGGGCCATGCTCGACATCGCGGTCCGACACGACGCAATCCCGGTGAACCCAGCGCGAGGAACCAGCCGCGTCCACCGCCCGAAGCAGGAGACCAAGGCACTGCGGGTTGACGATCTGGTCGAGATCCGCGCCGCCGTACGCCGGTGGGTGAATGCCGATAGACCGGGCCCGAAGGCCACGAGCGACATGGCCGACATCATCGACCTGATGCTCGCCACCGGCTGCCGGATCGGCGAGATCTTGGCGCTGCGCTGGACCGATCTCGACCTCGACGGGGAATTGTCCACCCTGACAGTGACAGGCACGATCAAGACCGAGACCGGCAAGGGCACCTACCGGAAGTCGACCCCGAAGACCGACGCCAGCCAACGGACTGTGGTGCTCCCGCCGTTCGCCACGCCCAACGAGCACGACGCCGTCTTCGCCACCCGCCACGGCACCTGGCACCAGGTCGTCAAGGTAGAGCGGCGGTGGCGGCTGATCCGCAAGGACACCGGCTACGAGTGGGTGACCCCCCACACGTTCCGCAAGACCGTGGCGACCGTGATCTCCGAAGTCACGACCTCCGAGCTCGCCTCGCGTCAGCTCGGCCACTCCTCGAGCCAGGTCACTCGCGACCACTACATCGCCAAGCCGCCGGTCTCGGCTGACCTGTCCCTGCTCCTGGAGACGCTGGCCGAGAAGGACGAGCCGGCCCCGGACTCGTAGCCGCCGAATCGTTTTCGACTAGTAAACGTCCAATCCGACGTCCTACGTCAAAACTAGAACCGGCTCTGACGCAACGTTTCCCCTGGTCAGAGCCGGTTTCTTCGGTCGGGCTGACAGTGTGATGTCTCAAGACATCGGCAACTGCTGGACCTGCGATAGCGGGTCCGGCAGTGGTCATTTTCGGGTGGGTCCTTTGGGTGCTCCGGTCGGCTGGTAGTCGATGTGGGGGTTGAGGATCAGCTCTCGCAGTAGCTCGCCGGGTGATGGCGTTGACGATCCTGATCTGGAGGTTCTGGGCGAGCAGGATGACGCAGGTTCCGGCGTGGGTTCGGCCGACGCCTATGTGGTGCAGCCGGCCGTCGTGGCGCAGGGTGACGGAGCCGGCCTTGTCGACGCGGTCGTGCCGGATCCGGTCGTGGGTGTCGGGGTCGCGTGAGTCGCCGGGCATGGCCTTGGGCATCGATTGGTAGCGCGTTGCCGGGGGTGGCCCGGTGGGGGAGTGATCGGTGCGGCCGGTGGTGGTTGTACTCGTCGACGAAGCGGGCGATGGCGGCCTGTAGCTGGGCCAAGGAGGCGGGTTGGGCCGGTTGGGTGCGCAGCCACTTCTTCATCGTCTGCTGGAAGCGTTCGACCTTCCCGCAGGTGGTCGGATGGTTCGGACGGGAGTTCTTCTGGACGATGTGCAGGCGCCGCAGTTCGTGCTCGAAGGTGTTGCGTCCGCCGCGGCCGCCGGCGAGGCGGACGGTGTAGACCATGCCGTTGTCGGTCAGCGTGGAGGCCGGGATCCCGTGCCGGGCAACGGTTTGCCGGAAGGTTGCGGTGACGATCGGGCCGGTGATCCGGTGGTGCGCGGTCACCGAGAGCGCGTAGCGGGTGCAGTCGTCGAGCCAGGTGATGATCTCGGCCGTCGGGGCCGGATCGGCCGTCGGGGCCGGTGAGCCGGTAGTGGGTAAAGTCGGACTGCCAGGTTTCGTTGGGCATCGCGGCCTGGAACCGGATGTAGGAGGACTTCGGTCGCTTTCTGGGTTCGGGGGTGACCAGCCCGTGCCGGGTCAGGATGCGGTGGATCGTGGCCCGGGAGACCAGGGTCTTGTGGTGCTCGGCGAGGTGCCAGGCGATGGTCTCGGGGCCGGCGTCCAGGCCTGCGGTGGTCAGCTTCTCGCGGAGCTCAAGGATCAGCTCGACGGTCGCGGAGGGCAGGGCGGTCGGCGATGTCCTCGGTCGCCGGGAACGGGCCTCGAACGCCTCCTCACCCTCAGCGTGGTAGCGAGCGACGAGCTTGCTGACCCAGCTGGGCGAGACGCCGTAGGCGGCTGCTACCTCGGCCTGGGTGCGCCCTTCGACGACGACGGCGGTGATGACAAGTCGGGCTTTGGACATGCCCGCACGCTGGCGGTCAGGCGTTTCCTATGTCTTGAGACATCCCTTTCCTATGTCCTGAACCAGCACACTGTCAGCCAGGTCCGATCTCGTGCCCCCATCCGTGCTCGTCCACTGGCTCCGAGCGCGCCCTTGGAACACATCCCCGTTGCAAGCGCCGAACTCGCCCCGGTACGCATCACGCTCCGGCGTCATCGGCGGGATCTTCGGTGTGCACGGCCAAAGCACTCACCGCGAAGGAGCCCACCGGGCTTGCTTAACAGCCGGGAGGCGTGCGCCTCCGCTAGCAGGATGCTGCGCCGCGCGGCCGCCTGGCGGCGACCTGGTACGGGATCATCGGCATGCTCCTTCGAGGTGGTACACAGCGAACGCTTGTCGCTGGAACCAACCCTGAGCCAGATCCGGCGGCCGGCCATCCGTGGTCCGCCACGGACCCGAAGATTCCGTGGTGGGCACGGATGCCCCGCCCCCACGCCAGCATGCACGCTCCTTCACACAGGTCCATCGGGGACGGCACAGAGAGCGGAAATACGAATGACCACAACCGAAATCCGTACAATCGACGAGGCGAAACTCGAGGCGTTCGTCGGACAAGCAGTCGTCGACATGGGGGCAGCCATCTCCGGCTTACTGCTGCACATCGGCGACCGCCTGGGCCTCTACAAGGCGATGGCGGCCGCCGGGCCGATCACGTCGGCCACGCTCGCGCACCGCACCGGCACCACCGAGCGATACGTCCGTGAGTGGCTCGGCAACCAGGCGGCCGGCGGCTACGTCGTCTACGACCCGGCCGACAGCACCTATGAGCTGCCGGCCGAGCAGGCCATGGTCGTCGCGAACGAGGACAGCCCGGTCTTCCTCGGCGGCGCCTTCGAGGCCATCGCCTCCTGCTACGCCGACCACGATGTGTTCGTCGACGCGTTCCGCACCGGCGCGGGCGTCGGCTGGGGAGAGCACGACCACCGGCTGTTCTCCGGCGTCGTACGGCTCTTCCGGCCCAGCTACGCCGCCTACCTCGTCGACGATTGGCTACCAGCCCTCGACGGCGTGGTCGAGAAGCTGCGGTCAGGGGGCAGCGTGGCCGACGTGGGGTGCGGGCTCGGCGCGTCCACGATCATCATGGCGCAGGCGTTCGAGCGCTCGACGTTCGTGGGCTTCGACATCCACGACGTCTCCATCGAAGCCGCCCGCGAGGCCGCGGCCGAGGCCGGTGTCAACCAGCGGGCCAAGTTCGAGGTCGCGTCCGCGAAGGACTTCCCCGGCCAGGGCTACGACCTGGTGTGCCTGTTCGATGCCCTGCACGACATGGGCGACCCGGTCGGGGCGGCGCGCCGTATTCGGCAGGCGCTGGCGCCGGACGGCACGCTGCTGCTGGTCGAGCCGAACGCCGGCGACGCACTGGAGCACAACTTGAATCCGGTCGGGCGAGCCTTCTACGGCCTGTCAACGGTGATCTGCACGCCGGGGTCGCTGGCGCAGGAAGTCGGGCTGGGACTCGGTGCACAGGCCGGTGAACGCCAGTTGGCGATCGTCCTGCGCGAGGCCGGATTCAGCCACGTGCGGCGGGCGACCGAGACCCCGTTCAACATTATTCTGGAGGCCAGACCATAGGCGTCGCGCCCATGGTCGCCAGCACCGACTCGCCACGTGCTCGGTGGTCCCCGCCGATGAAGACGAGCGTTCGGGCCCACTGGTAGCGGCAGCCGGCGTCCTCCAGGACGGCAGCCGCGGCGGTCAAGCCGTCGCGGTCGCCGTCCCGCCCGGCCAACCTGGTCATGGCCGCCGCGCGGTCGACGATGGCGGTGGCGATCGGGTTGTCGGTGCTCATCCGTCGGGCCCGGTCTACACGGGCGGCGGCATCCTCGTTCCCAGACGTGACTGCGGCCTCGGCCCACAGCGCGGCGTACCAAGGGCGCCACATGCCGCTGTCCCACTCGTTAAACTCCTCCGGCGGCGTGTCCAACATCTGCGCCGCCTGCTCGGGCAGACCGCGGTGCAGCAGGAGCAGGGCGTCGAAGAACTCGCCGAAGTGCAGCTCTGCCAGCGAGCGTCCCGGCGACCCGAGCGCGTCCACGATGTCCAGCCACACAGCCCGGGCGTCGTCGTCCCCGCGCAGCCCGCATACCGTCGCGGCCGCATACGCGCCGCGGCTGAGGTTGCCCGCACCCGTTCCCATCCTTCGCGGAATCGCTCCGCCAGCGTGATCGTCTCCTCCCAGTCGCCCGCGAGCGCCGTGACAACGAGCAACCGCGCGGTCGCCAGATGGCCCTCCTCATGGTAGAAGGGCAGGTCCCGGAGGCGTTCGGCCAGTCGTCTCGCGGCTCGTAGCTCGCCGGCGGAGACGGCGCATTCGGCGGCCATGACGAAACCGTCGAAAAACTCTAGCGCGGCCATGGCCGTCACCTGCATCGGCGCCAGCAGCTCGGTGCGCCGCAACGCGCTGGCCGCCGCGGCGCGGATCTCGCCCCGAGCCAGCTGTACCGCCGTGAGCTGGTCGAGCGCGGCGCTCTCGATCAGCGGGTCGTCGATGCGGCGAGCCAGCATGAGAGCGCGCTCGACGAGGTCGACGGTGGCCGGATCGGCGATCGCGCCGTTGAACGCCTCAGCGGTGAGCAACCGCGCATGCGCAGCCAGATCGCCGCCAGCCAGCGCCCATCCCTCGGCGATCAGCGCCTCCACCTCGCCGACAGCCGGCCCGGTAGCCATCAGCCCCGGGCCGCGATTGATCAACTCGGCGTTCCGGGCGAGGTCACCAGCCGCGCCGGCCCGGTCACCTGCGCGCACGGCTGCGTCGGCTGCGGCCCTACGCAGCCGTAACGCGTCGTTGCCGAAGTGCCGCGACTCCGCGGCACCTGCGGCACTGCGCATGGCATCGGCGGCGGCCAGGTCGTCCCCGGCAAACTCGGCCGCTTGCTCGTAGCGCCGCTGCGACTCGCCGGGCATGCCGCGGGTGAAGGTCAGCTCGGCCAATCGGATCGCCAACCGGTACGCCTCCGGGCGGTATTCAGCATTGCCGGCCGCCCAGGCCAGCGCACTCCGAAGTTCGTCGGCGACCTGATCGAACGCGGCTCGCCAGGAACCGACGAGCTCGTGAGACGCGGCGTCGAGGGCTGCGCTCTCCTCCAGACACCAACACAGGTGGCGCGAGTGTGCCTCGACCGCCTCGTCTGCGTCGTCGAGCCGATCCACGCCGTACTGACGGATCGTCTCCAAGGCCCGATAGCGCGTCCCGCTCGGCCCCCCGATCGCGATCAGCAAGCTCTGGTCGGCGAGCCGGGCCAGGATGGTCGCAATGGCGCGGCCCGGCACCGGCGGCCAATCGGCCAGGATCGCCGCCGCCGAGGCTGCGGTGAATGGGCCGGCGAACACCGAGACCCGGTGCAGCACCGCCCGACCGGGATCGTCTAGCAGGGCGTAGCTCCAGTCGAGCGCCGAGCGCAACGAACGATGCCGGTCATCGACCCGCGGGCCGCCGGTGAGCAGCCGCAGCCGGTCGGCCAACCCTGCCTCGAGCCCGTCGAGCCCGAGCGACGCGAACCGGGCAGCAGCCAGCTCGATCGCCAGCGCCATGCCGTCGAGACCTCGGCAGACGGCGGCGATGCGCTTCTTGTCGTCGGACGTCAGCGGGTTCCCGCCGGCCGCGGCCCGCCCGAGAAACAGTTCGACCGCGTCACCCGGGCCGCCGTCGTCGGCTTCGACGGACAGCCCAGGCACCGGGAACACCCATTCGTAGGGCACCAGCAACCTGGCCCGGCTGGTGGCGAGCACCGCCAACCGGGGACTGCCGGCGAGTAGCCGCTCCAGCAAGACCACCACGCCGTCCAGCAGGTGCTCGCAATTGTCCAGCACGAGCAGCGTCTCCCGGTCAGCCAGCCAGCCGAGGACGTTGTCCGTCGCCGAGTGTCCCTGGCGCTCGCCGAGGCCGAGCGCGTCGGCAATCGCCGGCGCGATCATCAACGGGTCGGTCACCGATACCAGGTCGACGTACCAGACGCCGTCGGCGAACCGGTCGGTCACGTCCGCGGCGACACTCAGGGCCAGGCGGGTCTTGCCGACCCCGCCCGGGCCGACGGCCGTGACCAGGCGGTGCTGGTGCAGTGCTTCGGTCAGCGTCGCCTGCTCGGCCACCCGTCCCACGAACGGCGTCAACGGCGACGGCAGCGCGGCGGCGACCAGGGCGCGCCGATTGTCCACTTGTAGCTTGCGCAGCAACGAGGAGACATGACTTTCGACGGTGCGGATGGAGATGAACAGCCGAGCGCCGATCTCGGCGTTGGTCAGATGTTCGCCGAGCGCAGCCAGGACCTCGGCCTCACGCGCCGAGATGCCTACCTCGGGAGGTGTCCCCTGATTGGCCACGTTCAGATTGTGCACGTGGGCTCCTTCCAACCCAATGCCAGCCTCGATCTGGTCCAGCACCTGTCCGCTGAGGCGTTCCGGACCGACTACACCTACTTCATCACCTGCGGCACCTCGATCGCCAACCAAGTCGCCTTCGACGCCCTCGCCGCTACGAACAACCGGATCCTCATCGACCGCACGGCCCACCAGTCGATCCACATCGCAGCGTGATCAGCCGAACAAGTAGCCGATGAGCGCGACCGAGCTGGCGCACAGGCGGCGTGGTGACTCGGGCTTCCGGAACTTCGATCAAGCGGCTCGGGCATTGCCGGGTATACCGTCGAGGAATGGCGCGAGTGCAGTACTTCACGGCCTGCACGCTCGACGGCTTCATCGCAGACCAGAATCAATCCCTCGACTGGCTCTTCGAGGCGCCCCACGGTGAGGACGAGGGCGGTTGGGACGAGTTCATCGGCGGTGTGGGGCCGATGACCATGGGCGCGACGACGTACGAGTGGATGCTACGACACCACGATATGCTGGCGAACCCCCAGCAGTGGCGTGATTTCTACGACGACCGTCCCTGCTGGGTGTTCTCCCACCGCGACCTGCCGCCGATCCCGACCGTCGATATCCGCATCGTCTCCGGAGACGTTCGTCCCGTGTACGACGAGATGCTGGCGACTCTGCCCGACAAGAACATCTGGATCCTCGGCGGCGGGGACCTGGTGGGCCAGTTTGACGACGCAGGCCTACTCGATGAGGTGTGGCTCGGGATGCGGCCGGTATTCCTCGGCGCCGGAGCGCCCCTGCTACCGCGCCGAATCACCACGAAACGCCTGACGCTCCGCGAGGTAAGGCACTCCGGCCAAGAGATGCGGCTGATCCTCGACGTTGCTCCTCGGGACTGAGCAGCCCATAGTGGTCGCCACCCTCACAATGGCGCGTCGCCGAAGAAATTGGGGCACGGCGTTGAAGCGGCCGAGCAAGGTCGGGTTGTCCTCGATCTGCGCGATGGCATTGTACGGCGCGAAACGGGTATCGTTCGGGATGGGCATCGATCTCCCCAGTGGGCCACTCGTGCGGGCGAGTCGCTGGCTGAGCATTTCGCCGGTGGCATGTGAGCCCCGTCGAGCCTCGACACAGATCCGCGAGGACGCCGCCGTCGAGAACGGCGCCCCGTTTGGAAAGTGGCATCGATCTTGACCTGAACCAGCACACCCGGCGCGCGGACCATCTCCCCACTGGCAGTCGTGAGTTTGCCGGGATCTTTCCGGATCCCGGGCTCGCGGCACAGATCGATCGCGCCGAGGCCGGGTTGTCCGCGGCGTTCGCTGCGGGGGCGGCTGCGGCGGGAGCAGCAGTGTTCAACCAGGAGTTGGGCGGCGGGCGTGCGGTGCTGGTGCGCCGCGGGTCACCGGTCAACAAGTTGATCGGCGCCGGTTTCGACGGCGCGCTCGACGACTCGGAGCTGGCAGCGGTGGAGGAGGCGTGGGCGGCGCAGGGCGAACCGATGCGGGTCGAGTTGTCGACCTTGGCGGCGCCGGAGGTCGGGCCACAACTGTCCGGCCGCGGTTATCGTCTGGACGGTTTCGACAACGTGCTCGGGATGTCGGTGGAACCCGCCGCTGGCGTGAACGGCATCTCGGTCGACGACGCCGATGACGACGTGGTGTGGCGCGAACTAGCTGTCGACGGTTCCCTGCACCCCGACGACAGCGCGGTCACCGCCGAGGTCCATGCCCGCGAGGCCATCGAGTCGGTTTACCTCGACCTGGTGCGCGCCGACGGTTTCCGACGTGTCGTGGCGCGGGTCGAAGGCGAGCCCGCAGGCGTCGCAACGCTGCGGCTCGATGGCGACGTGGCGCTGCTGTGCGGAGCCACCACCGTGCCGCGCTTCCGCCGCCGAGGAGTGCAGGCGGCGATGCTGGCGGCGCGCATGAACCTGGCGCATCAGGCCGGCGCGCGCGTCGCGGTGGTGACCACCGCGCCCGGCTCGCAATCGATGCGCAACGTGATGCGTCGAGGCTGCGCGCTGCTCTACGCTCGCGCCGTCATGGTGCGACCTATGAGCCAGTAGCCGCTGCGTCCCCTTCTTCATGGGTCATGGATCCCGAGACTGGGAGACTTGAGTCCTGGCGCCACGAGTCGGGGCGGTGGGGACTTACTATCGATTCGGCTGGCGTCTCTATCTTTAGTTAGTCATATTTAATGACCATGACCGAGAGCATCCCGCTCGCCGAACCAATGGCACACCGGTCTGAGCTCGTCTCAAGGGTGCACAGCCAGCACGAGCGTGTCACCGTCACGGTGCACGGCCGGCCGACAGCCATCACACGCCCTTCTCGAGACACCGCGGGATGCCCGACATAAACTGCGGGCGTTGCACAGCCCCGGAGCCGCCGCTGGCAAGTCGAACGTTGTCACTTCTCGGGTCGTCGGCGTCCTGGTCTTACGGATGTCAGAGCGAAGGAAGACTGACGATGGCAGACCTGCCGTCAGGCACCGTCACGATGTTGTTCTCCGACATCGAGGGCTCGACACTGCTGCTGTCCCGGCTCGGAGACGCGTATACGGAGGCGCTTGACGGCCAACGATCGGTGTTGCGGAGGGCGTGGTCCCGGTGGGGTGGCGTCGAGATGGGAACCGAGGGCGACAGCTTCTTCGTCGTCTTCGCGCGGGCTGCCGACGCGGTGGCGGCGGCACTGCAGGCCCAACGGGAGCTGGCAGAAGGGGACTGGCCGGGCGGGGAGCGGGTACGGGTGCGGATGGGCATCCACACCGGCTCACCCATGGTTCACGGCGACGGCTACGTCGGCATGGACGTACACCGGGCCGCCCGGATCTCGGGGGCTGCGCATGGCGGACAGGTGGTGATTTCAGAAGCAACGGTGCGGCTGCTGACCGGCTGCCTACCCGACGACGCGGACCTGCTGGATCTCGGTGCCCATCGGTTGAAGGACGTCGCGCAACCCGAGCGGCTGTTCCAGTTGACGGGCCCCGGGCTGGAATCACACTTTACTGCCCTCAAGACTCTCGGTGCGGGCTCGAACCTTCCAACAGCACCCACACCGTTGGTCGGTCGTGACGGCGAGCTGCGCGAGCTGCAAGACCTGTTGTCGAGGCAGGGGGCGCGGCTGGTGACGTTGACCGGCCCAGGTGGGTCCGGCAAGACCCGGTTGGCGACAGCGCTTGCGACCGCGTTGGTGAAGACGTTCCCGGACGGTGTCTACTTCGTATCACTCGCGGCCGCGGCGACGCTCGAGGTGTTGTGGACGACGCTCGCAGAGACCCTGGACGCGCCCTCGGACCGTCGTACGCCGTCAGGGCTCTTCGCGCATGTGGGCCATCGCAGGTTGTTGCTCGTACTGGACAACCTCGAGCAGATTCCCCACGTCGACTCTGCCGTGTCCGACCTGCTCGCCAGGGCACCAAACGCCGTCGTGGTCGCCACCTCGCGCCGACCGTTGCACATCACCGGGGAGTACGAGCACGAGGTGCCGCCGTTGGAGCTGCCAACCGGTACGCACATCCGTGCGGTTGAAGAATCTGGTGCCGTACAGCTGTTCGTCCAGCACGCTCGGATGGTCAAGTCGGTTTTCCGGCTCACCGCCGAAAACGCGCCGGCGGTCGCGACGATCTGCCGCCGACTGGACGGCATTCCACTCGCGATCGAGATCGTGGCGTCCCGAAGCAAGTTGTTGAGCCCGCAAGCGCTGGTCGCCCGACTCGACAGTGCCCTCGACCTCGAGATCGGCGGCAGTCTCCGGCCGACTCGTCAGCAAACGCTGCGCCACACCATCTCCTGGAGCTACCGGCTGCTGACGCCCAAGCCGCAGGCGCTCTTGCGGCGCTTGTCGGTGTTCGCCGGCGGTGCAGACATTCCTGCGGTCGTCGCGGTGAGTGATGGCGTGCTGGATCAGCAGTCTGACCCGCTTGACGTCGTTGCCGAGCTGGTTGACGCCAGCCTGGCTCGCATCAATGACAGCCTCGACGGCGAACCACGGATCAGCCTCCTGGAAACCGTTCGGGCGTTCGCGCTCGGGGAGCTCGAGGCACACGGAGAGCTCGACGCGACCCGAGCCGCCAAGGCGCACCATTTCGTCGACGTCGCGCGGACCCTCTACGCGAACAGAGTCGGCACCCAGCACCTGGCTGCCCGGCAACAGCTGGAGATCGAGCAGGACAACCTGCGCGAGGTGCTCGACTGGGCGTTGCAACCCGACGCCGTCGACAGACCAAGCGATGACCGGGTGCTGCTCGGAGTACGACTGTGTCAGCTGCTGGGTTGGTTCTGGCGGCGCGGCGGGAACTACCCCGAGGCGAGGCGCTGGACGGGAAGAGCCGTCGACCTCTCCGTCGGTCAGGAATCCCTGGAGATAGCCCAATGCCTGGAGAGCCTTGCGCGGGTCGTCTACATCCAAGGCGAGCACGAGCAGTCCCGCGGCATGGCGGAGCAGAGCGTCGAGATGCTACGACGGCTGGGCGACAGATCGAACCTGTCGTCGGCGCTCCGAGTGCTCGCGACGATCGATAACCAGTTGGCAAATCACGCAGCAGCCCGGCGTGGTCTCGAAGAGGCGGTGGCGGTTGCTCGTCGAGTGGGGGAGAAGGCCGACCTGTCGCTCGCACTCTTGGAGCTGAGCAACATCGAAGCCGCCGAGGGCAACCTCGAACGGTCGATGGACCTTCTCGAGGAAAGCATCCCGATCTCGCGTGAGCTCGGCGACGAGGCACAGCTGATCATGAGCCAGCACAATGTCGCCTGCACCCTTCGGGAGCTAGGACGAACCGAGGAAGCCCATCGAGAGATGCAGCGTCTGATGGTCGACGCGGTCAAACAGCGCAGCCCGATCCTCAGCATCATCCTCGCCGAGGACTACGCCGCCGTGCTGGCCGATCTCGGCGAGGCCGCAATGGCCGCGAGCTTTCTCGGCTCCGCGGAGACCGAACGGGATCGCGCCGGCATACCGCGGCCCGCGTACCAGGAGGCTGAGCTAAAAGGTCCCCTGGCCAGGGCGAGAGGTGCCTTGCCTCCAACGGAATGGGACCTCGAGTACGAGCGGGGGTGCCGCACGCCACTCGACGAGATGCTCGCGAGCGCTGCTGGACATCGGCCAGCCTGAGCGTCGATGGCTCTCTCACGGCCTGACGAATCGCTGGATTGCCAGTACATGAAAAGCTGAGGGGGTCATATCGTGGGATTTGCAATCACCAGTACCGCCGTCGGCGACGGGGAACCCAAAGGTCGCATCGAGTGAGCACGATGACGCGGACGACGGCGAACGATCGCCCGCCCCACTGAGGGTCGCCGGTCTACCACGCGAGGCAGCTCGTCTGGATGGGTGATATCGTTCTGATATGGCATTCGTCGTACGGTTGAGTCCGAAGGAGACCGAGGATCTCCGGGAGCAGGCTGTCCGCGAACACCGGTCGATGCATGAGGTAGCGGTGCTTGCGATCCGTACTCGGATCGCGACCGACCGTCGAGCCGCCGTACTCGATGAGTTCTTCGATGGTGCGGTCGTCGAGGACGCCGAACTTCTCGACCGCCTCGCCAAGTAGCCGTGGTTCGCTACCTCCTGCTCGAGGACGTCCTTCGTCAGACCGAGCGGTTGGGGTTCGTGGTCCGCGACGTTGGCCTGCTGGCCGGCGCATTGGCGCGTCCTCAGACCAGTGCCTTCGGCGAAGACGCTTACCGGACGTTGTGGGACAAGGCGGCGGCCATGTGCCAGTCGATCGACAACAACCAGAGCCTGGTCGACGGCAACAAGAGATTGGCGTGGCTGGTCACGAAGGTGTTCCTAGCGATCAACGGTCAGACGCTCGAGGCGACGGCAGACTCCGGCGAGCGCTTCATAGTCGACCTTGTCGCCGGGCATGAGCCGCTCGACACGATCGCGAGCTGGCTCCACCAGCACAGTCACAAAGCACTCGTGCCCGAGCTTCCGACCGACGAGCCATGCATGTGACCGTTGCCGGCTCTTCGGAGGCATGGCCGGGATCGCGGGTTCTCGCAGCGATCCGGCTTGTATCACCAGAAGGCATCCCCGGGGACGGTCGTGACCCGTGACCTCGGGACGCTCCGTACGTGGCAAAGCGCACAGTAACGTTCGACGGATGGAGCCGAAACCGAAGGGCTGGTGGTCCGAGTACGGAAGATGGTTTCAGGAGCCCTCGGTGGCTGAGCGCTACGACCTTCGGCCGGCGCCGCCAGTGGAGGCGTTTGAAGAGCATACGACTCAGCCCGAGCCATGGACGCCGACGCTCGACGAGTTGATCGGGTGCCACCACTCGCAGAATGGGTTCGTGCTCGAGAAGCTGGCTCAGGCCGCCGCCTTTGACGGCGAGGTTGCCCGATAGCGGACGGTCGATTCCAGCTCGACGTGACCGCGAAGATCACCTGGGGCCGGCCGTGCGCGGGAACGGAGTCGTAGGTCACCAGCACAGCGCCAGAACTGGTTGCGTTGCTGCACCAATCTTTGGCGGTGGTTTCACTGCCGCCAACGGGGGTATTCCGTTCGGCGAAGTGAAGTGAGCCGAACAGCGTGGCATGCCGTCGGGCGATACCTTTGTCCGGACGAACCTAGGCAGAGGAGTTGCCCATGACCGTCGGAGGCGTCATCAGCGCCATCATCATCGGACTCGTCCTCGGTGTGATCGGGCGGGCGATCGCGCCAGGCAAGCAGAACATTCCCGTCTGGTTGACGATCGTGGTGGGCATCGTCGCCGCCCTGATCGGTACGGCGATCGTCGGCAGCCTGCGCGACACCAACGGAATCGACTGGGTCGAGCTGCTGGTGCAGATTGTCCTCGCTGTCATCGGCGTGATGGCGGCGGCTGCGCTGTACCCGGGTCGCGCCAGGAGAACGTAGCCTCACCGCTCTCCGTCTCGGCCGGCGCCGGGCCGCGTACCACGCTCCCCGTCCACGCGCGCGCTATCGTCGGGCCGTGGCGCGCGTCCGCATCGGGATCTCGGGGTGGAGATACCCACCGTGGCGAGGTGTGTTCTACCCAACCGGGCTCCCGCAGCGCCGGGAGCTGGAGTACGCCGCCGGACGATTCGGGTCCATCGAGATCAACGGCTCGTTCTACTCGCTGCAGCGGCCGTCGAGCTACCGCCGGTGGCGCGAGGACACGCCGGACGACTTCGTGTTCGCCGTCAAGGGCGGTCGATTCATCACGCACCTGAAGAAGCTCGCCGGCGTCGAGACCGCACTCGCCAACTTCTTTGCGTCAGGAGTACTCGCGTTGGGAAACCAGCTGGGTCCGATCCTGTGGCAGCTGCCGCCGATGTTGGGCTACGACGACGACCGGCTTCGGCTGTTCTTCGAGCAGCTGCCGCGCACGACCGCGCAGGCAGCCGACCTGGCAATGCACCACGACGCAAAGGTTCCCGATGACCGCGCGTGGACGGCAACAGAAGCCGATCGGCCGATCCGCCATGCGCTGGAGGTCCGGCACGACACGTTCCGTGGCCTCGCTGCCGTAGAGCTGCTTCGTCGCCACGACATCGGCGTGGTCGTCGCGGACTCGGCTGGAAAGTGGCCGCTGCTGGAGCACGTCACATCGGACTTCGTCTATGTACGCCTGCATGGCGCCGAGGAGCTTTACACCAGCGGATACACCGACGAGGCGTTGGACGGCTGGGCGACAAAGGTGCGTAGCTGGACGGACCAGGGACTCGACGTCTTCGTGTACTTCGACAACGATGTCAAGGTGCACGCGCCGTACGACGCGCTCGCGCTGATGGATCGACTCGGCTTGTGAGCGGTGCCCGTAGTTCACGGCAGTAGACCCGGCGCGGCCCCTCAGAGTCGGCGGTACATGATGTGCAGTCCGACGTAACCGTGGCGCGGATGCCGGAATCCTTCCGAAACGGTGCCGAGCACCTTGAATCCGAGCGACCTCCCGAGCTCGACAGCACGAGTGTTGGTCTCGACGACGGCGTTGAACTGGCTCCCGTGGTAGCCCTCGGCGCGCGCGGCAACGACTTTTCGGGCGTGCGACCGACGAGGTACTCAGGCTGGCGGTTCCGTCGAGCGCATGGGGCCGCCTGGCCTGCCGTGCGACACCGCGACGATCTCGGCGACCACGGACAAGGCGATCTCCCCGGCGGACCGGCCACCGATGTCGAGGCCGGCAGGCATTCGCAGCCGCTCCAGAGTCGACGGGGCCACGCCCTCTGCACGCAGCATCGCAAACACCGCGCCCGAACGGTTCCGGCTGGCCGTCATTGCGACGTACGCGGCCGGTCCTTCCAGTGCGCGGCGAAGCGTGTCGAGTGCGTCCGGTGCGTCGTGGTCGCACAGCACGACAGCATCAGCGGCCCGCAGTTCGTGCGACGTCAGCCAGCTGAGCGGAGGTCCGCCATGGTCGTCGTCGGCCAACAAGGTCGTCGGGATGTTCACGACGGCTGCGATGTCGGTGACCGCACGCGCGATCTGGTTGTCGGTGACGACCACGATTCGCGTGGTGGCCGAGCCGTCCACGGCCGACGGGGAGGCGTGCTCGCTCATGGCGGGAGGGTACTCAGTGCACATTAGTGTCGCGTATCAGACACTAGCCATCGTGGATGTGGGCGACGACCGGGTGCGCCGAGCCGGAGCGGCGCACGACGAACCGGCAAGCGGACCGGCGGACGGCCCGGTGGCCGTGCTCGCGCCCGGTGACCGGCCTCGGGTGCGACGCGAGGTGTGGATCGTGCTCGGCCTCTCGTTGGGACAAGCCGCCGTGTACTCGGCGATCAGCCTGGTGGCAAAGCTCACCGAACCAGGAAGGCTCAGGAACCAAACCGCGACGCTCAATGCGAGCGTCACGCCCCGAGAACTCCTGGACCTGACCTACCAGCTCGTCGGCATCGGGTTCGCTCTGGTCCCGGTGCTGCTCGCCTTGCACCTCCTCAGCGGCACGCGTGACGACGCGGCTGCTGCCGCCTACAGCGGACGTGGTACGTACCAGCGGGCCCGGCGGCTGATCGGTCTCGACCTGCCGAACCGGAAGACGGTGGTGCACGACCTCGGCTGGGGAGCGGGCCTGGCGGCGGCGATCGGGATTCCCGGACTCGGCCTCTACTACCTGGCGCGGGCACTCGACATCAACGCGACGGTCGTGCCGTCCGCACTCAACGACCACTGGTGGACGCTGCCCGTGCTGGTGCTGTCGGCAGTCCAGAACGCCGTGCTCGAGGAGGTGGTCGTCGTCGGCTACCTCCTCACCCGGTGCCGGCAGCTGGGCGTCAAGCCGTACGTCGCGCTGGCGGCAAGCGCCGCGCTGCGCGGCGGCTATCACCTCTATCAGGGGTTCGGCGCCTTCATCGGCAACGCCGCGATGGGGGTCGTGTTCGGCACCTATTTCCAGCGCAGGTTCCGAGTGCTGCCTCTGGTGATCGCCCATGGCGTGATCGACATGGTCGCGTTCATCGGGTACGCGATCCTCAAGAACCGCCTGCATCTCTCGTAGCAGCGATTGTCGGGGCATCGGCTCGACTGCATAAGATCGGTCCCGACGATCCCATGCCGAACACCACCTCACCGAGGCAGACCGGAGGAGTTTCGTGGCCGACGACACGACCCTCGTAGTCTCCCAACGGGTCCTCACCTGGCCGAACCTGCTCAGCTTCGTCAGGTTGCTCGGCGTGCCGCTGTTCCTGTGGCTGGTGCTGGGACCGCATGCCGACGGGTGGGCTCTGGTCGTGCTGATGGTGTCCGGACTGACGGACTGGCTCGACGGAAAGCTGGCCCGCTCGCTGAACCAGGCCACCAGGCTCGGTCAGATCCTCGACCCGGTCGCGGACCGCCTGTACATCCTCGCGGTTGTCATCGGCTTGGCGATCCGAGGCATCATCCCGTGGTGGCTCGCGGTCGTGCTGCCGCTGCGCGACGTCTTCTTGTTCTGCCTGGTCCCGTTCCTGCGCACCCGCGGCTACAGTGCCCTTCCGGTGCACTTCCTGGGGAAGGCCGCAACCGCGAACCTGCTTTACGCGTTCCCATTGCTCCTTCTCGGTGAGGGTCACGGAACGGTCCCGCTGCTTGCCGAGGTGTTCGGGTGGGCGTTAGCGATCTGGGGTGTCGGACTCTACTGGTGGGGTGGCATCCTGTACGCCTCGCAGGTGGTCCAGCTGTTGCGGATGCCTCGCGAGTCATTCCCGAGGACGGGCTAGCCATGCCGACCCAGGCTGGAAACCTGCTGGACCTGATCGTGTCGTCCGTTGACGAGGACTATCGCACTTCGGCCGAGCGCCGGGCGGCCGCCGGCAAGCCGCCGAACCGTAGCCGGATCGGCCTTCGCGTCGGCGTTGCCGTGTTCGGTGCTCTGATCGGCATCTCGGCGCTGGTCGCACATCAGCAGGCGCCGACTCTGGACCGGCAACGGACCGAGCTGATCGACGCCATCCACGCTCGGGAACAGGCGCTGTCCACGAAGCGTCAGCAGGTGGCTGACCTCACCCACACATTGGACCGGCTGAACGCAGACGTTCGTGCGCTCGGTCGACAGTCCACCCAGGCGGCCACCGAGGTCGCGACCCTCCAGCTCAGTTCCGGCGGGGTCGCGGTCAGCGGACCTGGCGTGGTCGTCGTCGTCGACGACGCGCCCGGAACGATCTCTCCGTCGAGCCAGGGTGCTATCCGCGACACCGACCTTCAGTCCCTCGTCAACGGGCTATGGGCCGGGGGAGCGGAGTCGATCGCGATCAACGGCTACCGGATAGGTCCTCTCACGTCGATCCGGTTCGCGGGAGAGGCGATCACCGTGAACTACCACTCACTCAGTCCGCCGTACCGGATCGAAGTGATCGGCGACCCGAGCACGCTGCCGGCACGGTTCGCCGAGACACCGGGAGGACAGCTGTTCGCCAGCCTCCGATCGAACCTGCATGTCGGCTATTCCATCACGTCGGCGACCCGGCTGTCGTTGCCGGCCAACACGCGGGAACACCTGCTCTACGCGACACTGGCAACCGGCGGACACCGATGATCGCCGCAGTCGGGCTGCTCGTCGGGATCGTGGCCGGCCTGTTCTTCGAACCGTCCGTCCCCGAGTCGCTCCAGCCGTACCTGCCGATCGCAATCGTCGCTGCACTCGACGCCGTATTCGGCGGGTTGCGGGCATACCTCGACGGAATCTTCGACGACAAGGTCTTCGTCGTGTCGTTTCTGTCGAACGTGCTGATCGCGGGGTTGATCGTCTTGCTCGGTGACAAGCTCGGCGTCGGCGGACAGCTGTCGACCGCCGTGGTCGTCGTCCTCGGTATCCGGATCTTCTCGAACGTGGCCGCGATCCGACGCCATCTCTTCCGGGCATGACGACCCCGGACCACCCGACCACGGAACCCGAGGACCGGGCCGGAGAAGTGACCGTGCCGGCACTGAGCGCGCCGCGGGAGCGCCTGGTCAGTACTTTCACCGGCCGGCCATCGTGGGTGCAGTACCTGGTGGCGGTCCTGCTCGCCGCGCTCGGCTTCGCGGCCGTCACTCAGGTCCGGATCAACAACAACGACGACGAGTTCCTCAACAGCCGGCGCCAAGACCTCGTCGTCCTGCTCGACTCGCTGGCGCAGTCCAACGACCGGGTCCGCGACCAGATCGACGACCTGACCCAGAAGCGTGCCAGCCTCAGCGACGAGAAGACCCAGCGTCACGCCGTCCTCAAGCGGTCGAAACGCACACTCGACGCGCTCGGCATCCTGTCCGGCACGACCGCCGCCCAGGGACCCGGTGTCAAGATCGTCATCAGCGGACCCGCCGGATCGGTGACGGCAGCCACCGTGCTTGACGCACTCGAGGAGCTTCGCGACGCCGGTGCCGAGGCGATTGAGATCAACGACCGGGTCCGGATCGTTGCCTCGACCGCCGTCACGGAAACCAACGGCGTGCTGTACGTCGACAAGGTGGCGATCTCGACGCCGTACGTGCTGGACGCGATCGGGTCCGCGCACACGCTCGCCGAGGCCGTGACGTTCCGCGGAGGACTCTCCGATCAGGTCCGGGCCGTCGGTGGACGGGTCGAGCTGACCTCGTACACCACCCTTCGGGTGACCTCGTTGCACAAGGTCACTCCGCCTCAGTACTCTCACCCCGCACGTTGAATGCACGGTCAGGAGCAAGGTCTGTGATTCCAGAAGATTTGCAGTACACCGGTGAACACGAGTGGGTTCGCGATCTCGGCGATGCCGACGTCCCGGTCCGGATGGGCATCACCGACTTCGCGCAGGAGCAACTCGGTGACATCGTCTTCGTCCAGCTTCCCGACATCGGGACACAGGTGTCCAGTGGAGACCCGATGGGCGAGCTGGAGTCCACGAAGAGCGTCAACGACCTGTTCGCCCCGGTGTCGGGGGAGGTGGTGGCGAGCAACCCGCTCGTAGACGCCAACCCCGAGCTGGTCAACACCGACCCGTACGGTGAGGGTTGGCTCGTCGAGATCATGCCGTCGAACCGAGACGAACTCGACTCGTTGATGAGTTCCACCGACTACGAAGGCGCGGTAACCTCAAACTAGAGGTTGAGGGTTGCCCCGGATCCTCTTCCCGAGCTGGAGGTAACCCATGCCATTCTGCACAAGCTGCGGACACCAGAACCCCGACGACGCGAAGTTCTGCTCGCAGTGCGGTGCACGACTGACACCGGTCGAGCGAGCCGCGGAGTCGACCTCGACGCTCACCTTCGGCGGACCGGAACCGGGCGACACCGACGGTGAAGGGATGCTGTCTACCGAGGAGACGGCCGCGATCGAGGCGCTTCCGTCGGAGAGCGCGCTTCTCATCGTGCTCCGTGGGCCGAGTGCCGGCAGCCGATTTCTCCTCGACACCGACCAGGTCAGCGCCGGCCGCCATCCGGACAGTGAGATCTTCCTCGACGACGTGACCGTCAGCCGCCATCACGCGGTGTTCCGGCGCACGTCGGACGGCTATCTGGTCGCGGATGTCGGGAGCCTCAACGGCACGTACGTCAACCGCGACCGTGTCGACGAGGTGCTGCTCAGCAACGGCGACGAAGTGCAGATCGGCAAGTTCCGGCTCGTCTACTTCCGGTCGGCTGGAAACCCGCGACCGTGACCGTGTCGCCATCCAACTCCGGGCGGCTCAGTATCGGGGAGGTGCTAGCTCTGCTGCGCCCGGACTTTCCCGACGTGACGATCTCCAAGATCCGGTTCCTCGAGTCCGAAGGACTGGTCGAACCGGCGCGTACACCGGCGGGCTACCGCAAGTTCTCGTACGCCGACGTCCGACGACTGCACTACGTGCTGTCCGTCCAGCGCGACCGGTATCTGCCGTTGCGGGTGATCCGCGAACGGCTCGACGCGATCGACCGGGGCCTCGAGCCGTCCGACGACCGGTCGGGTGTCCCCAAGGTCCCGCCACGGTCGATCGCAGCCGCCGCGGACATTGCCGACGCGGTAACGGCCCCCCGGCTCTCGCGTACGGAGCTGCTCGCCAACGCCGGGATCGACGAGGACCTGCTCGCGGATCTCGAAGGCTTCGGGCTGGTCACCCAACGCAACGGCTACTTCGACTCCGCCGCGCTGTCGGTCGCGGTCGTTGCCTCGGGAATGGCGGAGTTCGGATTGCACCCGCGCCATCTTCGTGTCTACAAGACGGCGGCCGACCGGGCGGTTTCGCTCATCGACCAGGCGGTCACCCCGATCGCCCGACGGCGCTCCGACGACGCCATGGAGAGGGCGGCCGAAGCGGTCGACCAACTGGCCGACCTGTCGGTCCGCTTGCACGCGTGCCTGATCAAGGACGGCCTTCGACGACGGCGCTGAAGTCGGGGGTACTGTGGTTTCGTGCGCGAGGTAGATGTCGTCGGGGTGCGGGTCGAGATGCCGTCGAACCAGCCGATCGTGTTGCTGCGCGAGTCCGAAGGTGAACGCTACCTGGTGATCTGGATCGGCGCGGTCGAAGCCACCGCGATCGCGTTCGCTCAGCAGGGTGTCGTCCCTCCACGCCCGTTGACCCACGACCTGCTCAAGGACATCCTGGCCGCAGTCGAGCACGAACTGCTCGAGGTCCGGATCACCGAGGTCAAGGACGGAATCTTCTACGCGACGTTGGTCTTCGAAAACAACGTCGAGGTCAGTGCTCGCCCATCGGACTCGATCGCGCTGGCGCTACGGACCGGGAGCCGGATCGTGTGCGCCGAGGAGGTTCTGGACGACGCCGGAATCGGCGTCCCCGAGGACCAGGAGGAAGAGGTCGAGAAGTTCCGCGAGTTCCTCGACCAGGTCAGCCCCGAGGACTTCGACGAGTCCGGGCGCGACGCCTGACCTCAACCTTGGGTTGAGGTCGAGGGATAGACACGCCAGTCCATCCCGTCGCTTGTCGTTGACCATTGCCCCCTGTGGAACGTACCGTCGGAACAACTGGCTTGTAACTCCACGGGTGCACTTAGCCGCCCCGGCACGGACGGAGGATGAACGTGGTGGTACCCAACGACGACACTGCCCACCACGGGCGCCACGACAGCGACGTCGACGGCGCGGTCGCTGCGGCCAGTGAGCAGGGGCTTCTCTTCGACGATGACGTCGCACCGCTCCCCGACGACGTGGGCTACCGCGGCCCGACCGCGTGCAACGCGGCGGGCATCACGTACCGCCAGCTCGACTACTGGGCCCGCACCGGCCTGGTAGAGCCGACCGTTCGGGCTGCGGGCGGCTCGGGCACCCAACGGTTGTACTCGTTCCGCGACATCTTGCTGCTGAAGGTGATCAAGCGGCTGCTCGAGGCGGGCGTCTCGCTCCAGCAGATTCGCACCGCGGTCGACCACCTGCGGGTCCGGGGAACCGACGACCTGACCAGGGTGACCTTGATGAGCGACGGTGCCACCGTGTACGAGTGCCGGTCGGCAGACGAGATCATCGACTTGCTCCAGGGCGGCCAAGGGGTGTTCGGGATCGCTATCGGCGGCGTGTGGCGCGAGATCGAGGGCACCTTGATGGAACTTCCGAACGAACGTGCCGAGCGCGACCCCGCGGAGCACCCGGGTGACGAGCTCGCCAAACGCCGGCAAGCCCGGATCACGGGCTGACCTGACGCACTAGGCGGCGTTGGTTGGTAGATTGGCAGCGCTGATCAACGCTGTGGGAGAGACTGGCATGTTTTCCCCGCTGCCGGCGCCGAAGGGGCAATCCCTCCCCGGAACCTCTCAGGCAAACGGACCACGGCGTTGCGCACATCTGGAGTCCCCGCGGCGACAGAGGGGAGGCGACCGATCGATGGGAGCCTTCCGTGACCACTGAATTCGTCCGCCGCCACATTGGTCCCGACGCCGAGGACCAGACGGTCATGCTCAAGCAGCTCGGCTTGTCGTCGACAGCCGAGTTGCTTGACGCCGTGATCCCGCCGAGCATCCTGAGCGCGGCCCGGATGCGGCTGCCAGAGGCGCGCACCGAGGACGAGACGCTGCGTGCGTTGCGTGTGTACGCTGCGCAGAACTTCCCCGGCGTTCCGATGATCGGGCTCGGCTATCACGGCACGATCACCCCGGCGGTGATCCGCCGCAACGTGCTGGAGAACCCGTCCTGGTACACCGCCTACACGCCGTACCAGCCGGAGATCGCCCAGGGTCGGCTGGAAGCGTTGCTCAACTTCCAGACCATGGTCGCGGATCTCACCGGGATGCCGCTGGCGAACGCATCGCTGCTCGACGAGGCGACCGCTGCGGCTGAAGCGATGACCCTTGTCCGCCGGGCGAGCCGGTCCAAACCCGGCGGCTCGTTCGTGGTGGACACCGACGGCCTGCCGCAGACTCTCGCCGTCATCCGGACCCGCGCAGCCGCGCTCGGCATCGACGTCGTGATGGCGGACCTCCAGAGCGGGCTGCCCGACCTGGGCGATGACGGGATCTGCGGCGTGCTCCTGTCCTACCCCGGCGCGAGTGGCGCCCTCGCCGACCCGCGCCCCTTGATCGCAGCAGCGCACGACGTGGGTGCGCTGGCCGTTGTCGCGACCGACCTGCTCGCACTCACCCTGGTCGAGTCGCCGGGGGAGCTGGGCGCCGACGTGGTCGTTGGTTCGACGCAGCGGTTCGGTGTTCCCCTGTTCTACGGCGGCCCTCATGCGGGGTTCATGGCGGTACGCGACGGGCTCGCCCGGCACCTGCCTGGTCGGCTGGTCGGTGTCTCGGTCGACGCGGATGGCCAACCGGCATTGCGCCTCGCCCTGCAGACCCGCGAGCAGCACATCCGGCGCGACAAGGCGACATCCAACATCTGCACCGCCCAGGTGCTGCTCGCCGTCACCGCGTCGATGTACGCGGTCTATCACGGTCCGGCCGGCTTGCGCCGGATCGCCGAGCGCATCCACGGTTACGCCGGTGCGCTCGCCGACCGGCTGGCGTCGGGAGGGTTCCCGGTGACGGCGCAGGCATTCTTCGACACCGTCCGGGTGGCGGTCCCTGGCACCGCCGCCGACGTTGCCGCCGCCGCCCGAACGGCCGGGGTGCACCTGTGGGCCGACGGCACCGACGCCGTACTCGTCGCATGCTCGGAGCTGACGACCGACGAGCACCTGGACATCGTTCTCAGCTCGTTCGGCGTCGACCCAGGCAACCCCGCCCCCGAGCGCGCCAGCCACCTGCCGGAGGGGGTGCGGCGACGGACCGACTACCTGAGCCATCCGGTGTTCAACGAGCACCAGTCCGAGACCAAGCTGATGCGTTACCTGAAGCGTCTCGCCGACCGCGACTACGCGCTCGACCGCGGCATGATCCCACTCGGGTCGTGCACGATGAAGCTGAACGCCGCAGCCGAGATGGAGCCGATCAGCTTCGGCGGTTTCGCCGACCTGCACCCGTTCGTCACAGCCGACGATGCCGCGGGGTACGCCGCGCTGATCGCGGAGCTCGAGACGTGGCTCGCCGAGATCACCGGCTATGCAGCGGTGAGCGTACAGCCGAACGCCGGGTCGCAGGGCGAGCTCGCCGGGCTGCTCGCGATCAAGGCCTTCCACGCGTCCCGAGGCGACGAGCAACGCGACGTCTGCCTGATCCCGTCGAGCGCGCACGGAACGAACGCCGCGTCGGCAGTCCTGGCCGGAATGCGGGTCGTCGTCGTGAAGGCCGCGCCCGACGGCTCGGTCGACATGGCCGACCTCGACGCCCAATGCTCAGCGCACGCCGACGACCTGGCGGCGATCATGGTGACGTACCCGTCGACGCACGGCGCGTACGAGGACACGATCAGACGACTGTGCGATGTCGTCCACCGTCAGGGTGGGCAGGTTTATGTCGACGGTGCCAACCTCAACGCATTGCTCGGTTACGCCCGACCCGGAGAGTTCGGCGGCGACGTGTCCCATCTCAACCTGCACAAGACGTTCTGCATCCCGCACGGCGGCGGCGGACCCGGTGTCGGTCCGGTCGCGGTCGCCGAGCACCTGGTCCCGTACCTGCCGAGCCATCCGTTGCATCCCGACGTCGCTCGGCGGACCGGTGTCGGACCGGTCAGCGCCGCTCCGTACGGCTCGGCGGGAATCCTGCCGATCTCCTGGGCATACCTCGCGATGATGGGCATGGACGGACTGCGACAAGCGACGAACGTCGCGGTGCTCGCGGCCAACTACGTCGCCAGCCGGCTCGACGAGCACTACCCGGTGCTCTACCGCGGACACGGAGGCTGGGTCGCCCACGAGTGCATCGTCGACCTGCGCGGCCTCACCAAGCGGACCGGAGTCAGCGTCGACGACGTGGCCAAGCGCCTCGTCGACTACGGCTTCCACGCGCCGACGATGTCCTTTCCCGTCGCCGGCACGTTGATGGTCGAGCCGACCGAGTCGGAGAGTCTCGCCGAGATCGACCGGTTCGTCGACGCGATGATCGCGATTCGGGCCGAAATCCGAGGGGTCGAGGAGGGAACGGTCCGGCTGGAGGACTCGCCGCTGACCCACGCGCCGCACACGACGCGGCATCTGGTCGGCGAGTGGGACCGGCCGTACGACCGTGTGACCGGCGCCTTTCCGGCCGGCTACACGTCGGACAAGTACTGGCCGCCGGTCAGCCGGATCAACCAGGCGTACGGCGACCGGCACCTGGTCTGCTCGTGCCCCGACCCCAGCGCGTACGCCGAGGACTGAGCGTGGCCCCGGAACACCCGGCTGCGAAACACCCCGATGCGGCGCTCGCGGAGGCCGCTGACCGCGGGCACCTCCCGAGCGTCGCCGCCGCCTGTTTCGCTGGTCCGCGACGGCTCTGGACAGGCGCCAACGGTTCGCATGCGACGATCGCCGGTGCCGACGCGGATGCGGACTTGCAGTACCGGATCGGCTCGATCACCAAGACCCTGACCGCAGTGGCAGTCATGCGGTTGCGCGATGCCGGTCAACTGGCTCTCAGCGATCCGGTGTCCCGCTTCGTAGCGGACGCGCCCTTCGGCGGCCACACGTTGCATGCGCTGCTCGCCCACCATTCCGGAATGCCGTCGGAACCCGTAGGTCCCTGGTGGGAACGAAACACCGGCGTCGATCGGGCCACGCTTTGGCAGCGCAACGCCGGCAGGACCGACCTGTTCGCCGCGGGGGAGCGTTATCACTACTCCAACGTGGCGTTCGCGCTTCTCGGTGCCGTCGTCGAGGACATCTCCGGTCTGGACTGGATGGCCCATCTACAGGCGCAGCTCCTCGGCCCGCTCGGAATGACGAGCACGACGTACGCCCCGGGACCACACGCGGCCGAGGGCACCTCGTGGACACCCGACGGACGGCTGATGGCCGAGCCGTCGGAGGAGACCGGTGCGATGGCCCCGGCTGGCCAGCTCTGGAGCACGGTGGCCGATCTCGCGCGCTGGGGCGCCTTCCTCGCGGTCGGCCACCCGGAGGTGCTCTCGCCGGCGTCTCTGGTCGAGATGCAAACCGTGCAGTCCGGCGACCCGGATACCCAGCACGAGGGAGCGTACGGGCTCGGCCACCGACTGACCTGGGCGCCTTCCGGCACGCTGGTCGGCCACAGCGGTTCGATGCCGGGCTTCCTCGCCGACCTCCTGGTCAACGCCCGAACGGGGGTCGGCGCGGTCGTCCTCACGAACGCAACCGTGATGGCTCGACCCCACGACACGGCACGACAGCTGCTCACCTGGGCCGAACAACAGGCCGCGCCGGGTAGCGGGCCCGAGGTGACGCCGTGGGGCGCTCAGCCGCTGCTGGCCCGCATCCCCGATGGTCCGGCACCCTCGATCGACGAGCTGCTCGGTCGCTGGTACTGGGGGAACACCCCGTTCGAGCTGACGGCAACCGAGCACGGTTTCTGTCTGCGGCAGCAGCAGGAGACCAGTTGGCACTTCCGGGCCGTCGACGGCGATACCTATCTCGGGCTCACGGGTTATCACGCGGGTGAGACGCTCCACGTCGTACGAGCCGATGACGGCGTGGTGTCGCATCTCGAGGTGGCGACGTTCGTGTTGACCAGAGTCCCGCATGACCGGACCCCGCCAATCCTCGACAGTTGAGGCTCATCGCCGACCGATGGTGAAGCCATTGAGTCACCAAGACTCACCGACCGCATCGGCTACGGCGCGACCGGCCACGGTGGCACAACGGGGCGTTAACTGTTCCAACCTCTCCTTGCCGAGGCGGCGTTGGACGGACGCTGAACATGGGTGCTGCGAGGGGATCGGCTTGCGCGCCGCCCCGGGCCCCGGCTCCTGCGGTTTTGCGTAGTTGCGGACCAAGTCCGGGCGTCTGATGGCCCTCAACTTCGCGAAACCGGCGGCTGCCTCACGGAACCCGTTGGAACCTGACCCGCTGTCCGGGCCGCGCCTGGGCCATGGTGGCGACACCGACGGCATTGACGACGCCGATCACGGGATAGCCGCCGACGGTCGGATGGTCGGCCAGGAATACGATCGGCTGCCCGGACGCCGGCACCTGGACTGCGCCGAGCACCATCCCCTCGGTGGGCAGCTGGCGGTCCTCGGCGTACCCGAGGGCGGGACCCGCCAACCGGGCGCCGACCCGGTTCACCTCCGCCGTCACCTGCCAGGCCGCGCCCTCGAAGGTCTCGAAGGACGCCGCGGTGAACCAGTCGTCGCGCGGACCCCGACGGTAGGCAACGGTGAACTCGGCGGAGTCCGGCACCGGCGGACGTACGACGTCGGTCGGCGCCGCCGGCACACCAGAGGTGGCCGCGTCCAGGCCGAGACGCTGCCCGGCGGTCAGCGGGGGTGGGCCGACGCCGCAAAGGGTGTCCGTCGCCCGGCTGCCGAGGACCGCGGGGACGTCGATGCCGCCGGCGACGGCGATGTAGGTACGCAATCCCGCCGTTGGACTACCGAGGTTCACGATTTGACCGGCCTGGACGTGAGTGGAGTCGTTCATCGCGACTTCTCTGGGGCCGACCCGAACGGGGACCGGAGCCCCGGTGACGGCGATGTCGACGGAGACGTGACATCGGATGACGCCGCCTCCGGCGAGCAGCTCGACGACCGCGGCCGATGCGACGTTGCCCACCAGCCGGTTTGCGAGCAGGAAGCTCGGTTGGTCGGCGGCGCCCGAGTGCGGGACTCCAAGGTGCGCGTGACCGGGACGGCCGAGGTCCTGGATGGTGGCCAGCACGCCGACCGAGACGACCTCGATCATCGCTGCTCGACGAAGACGACCCGGTCTCCGACCTCGAGCAGGTTGGGTGGCGTGCGGTCCGGCTGCCAGAGGGGCGGCCCGGTCGCGGTTCCGATCAGGTGCCACCCGCCCGGCGTTCCTCCGGGATAGACGATCGTGAACTCGTTGGCCATCGCGAGGCTCCCGGCGGGGATGGCGACCCGTGGGCTGTCACGCCGCGGCAGCCGGAGCCAATCCGGCACTCCCTCGATGAACGCGAGCCCGGGGGAGAACCCGAAGTACGCGACCGTGTGCTCCGCCTGCTGGTGGTCGCGCACGAAGTCCGCTCGACCGCATCCCAGCCGCTCGCAGACCGCGTCGAGGTCGACGCCGTCGTAGACGACGGGGATCTCGACGGTACGCCCCGTCCGGACCGCAGCGTCGAACGCCGGAGCGTGCTCGACCGCGCGGCTCACGGACGCGAGGACGGCCGGCGCCGCGATCACGAGAACCGTCCGGGTGCCCGGGACGACGTCCTCGAGATCCGCCCCGAACGCCTGTTCTCGCAACCAACCGGTCAGACCGTGCACGTCATCGGCAGCAGGCAGCTCGACGAGCAGCCCGCGGTCGCCGGCGGCGCGCACCGTGATCGTCATGGCGAGGTACGCAACGGTGCGCGTTCGATCCCCGCGTCGTCGAGGGCGCCGACAACCAGCGCCGCCATCTCGGCGGCTCCCGGAGAGTCGGAATGGATGCACAGGGAACGCACCGGCATCGCGATGAGTGTGCCGTCGACGGCCTCGACCAGCGCGTCACGTGCCAGCCGGACCGATCGTTCACCGACGACGTCCTGGTCGGTGATCAATGCCCCTGGTCGACCGCGTGGCACGAGCAATCCGTCGGCGGTGTAAGCCCGGTCCACGAACCCCTCGGGGACCACCTCGACGCCCGCGGACGTTGCACAGCCGGAGAGCCGGGTACCAGGCTGACACAGCAGCGGGAGGCTGCGGTCGAACCCGGTGATCGCCTCCACCACAGCCTCGGCGTACGCGTCGTGCTGGGTGGCGGCGTGGTAGAGGGCGCCGTGCGGTTTCACGTGGGAGAGCGGGATGCCGGCGAGGTCGGTGAACGCGACCGTCGCTCCGAGTTGGTAGATGATGTCGTTGACCAGCGACGTCTTCGGCACCTCGATGAACCGACGGCCGAACCCTCGGAGGTCGTTGAAACCGACCTGTGCTCCGACACCGACGCCAAGCGACGCCGCCAGCTCACAGGTCGCCCGCATGATGTCGGGGTCGCCGGCATGGAACCCGCAGGCCAGGTTCGCGTCGGTGACGAGCCGCAGCAGCCGCTCGTCGTCGGCGATGCGCCAGCTGCCGAACCCCTCGCCGATGTCGGTGTTCATTGAGATCGCCACGGCACCCGTCTCCTGGTCAGCCACGACGGTCGACCGGCGGGAACTCGGTCGGCGGGAACGTGTCGACCTGCGGACTCCGTTGCTGGACGAGGACGCCACCGTCGACGTCGAGCTTCGCGCCGGTCACGTAGGCGGCGTCATCGGAGACCAGGAACAGTGCCGGACCGGTCAGGTCGTCGGCCGTGCCGCCCCGGCCGAGGGGCACCGTCGCGTCCCGTAGCCGCATCAACTCGTCGGACTCGTCGGCTGACGTCGCGATCAGCCCCGGCGTCAGCGTGTTGACCCGGATCCCGTACGGCGCGAGCTCGAGTGCCGTCGCCCTGGTGAGGGCCTCGACTCCTCCCTTCGATGCGTCGTACGCCGCCATCCCGCGGTGTGCCCGGGTCCCGCCGCCGCTCGACACGTTGACGATCGCGCCCTTGCCTCGGGCGGCCATGATCGGAGCTGCCCGACGGATGGTGAGGTACTGGCTCTTCAGGTTCGTGGTGAGGAAGTGGTCCCACCATTGCTCGTCGGAGTCGAGAAAGTGCCGCACCCGACCGGTCTCGGCGGCGTTGTTGATGAGGATGTCGACCGTGCCGTACGTCTCCATGGCGAGGTCGAAGACCCGGTCGACGTCGTCGGACCTGCCGACGTCCGCACCGACGCCGATCGCCGAACCCCCGGCCGCGACGATCGAGTCCGCGGCGCGTTGTGCGGCGTCCGGTGTCAGGTCGGCGACCACGACCATGGCTCCCTCCTGCGAGAACCGGCGGGCGATGGCGAGCCCGATGCCGCGGCCGGCTCCGGTGACGACGGCGACCCGTCCGGCCAACCTGCCATCCGGTGCGGTCATCGAAGGCCGAGCATCATGTTTGCCGGAACGGGACGGCCGAGCTCGGCGCGGACGATGGCGAGTGCGTCGCGGTACGCCTGGGCGCCGAGGACGGGTCGACCGGAGAACTCGATGGTGATGGCGGCACCGGCATGATTGTGGTTGTACCAGCCCGTCATCGTGCCGTGACACCGGCCGCCGCAGTTGAGGTTGCTCATGGGCAGCCCGAGGTAGCGCGAGAGACGGGAGCCGAGATGGGTGTTCTTGACGTCGGAGTCGACGGCGTACAACGGCTGGTGGATCGAGACGACGAAACGTGGCCGCTTGTGGTTCAAGAACGTCGTCAGCGCCCGCGTCTCCGGCTCCGACCGCGGGTACGGACCCGAGTACGTCTCGCCGGTCAGCTGCGTCCACGCGTACGGGAAGTTCCGATTCAGGTCGACGCCGTGGCTGTTCACGCGGGTACGCCGGAGATACGCGTCCGGGTTGATCGTCGGGATCACCCACAGGTTGACGTGCCGGATCACCACCCGCCCGGACTCGACGGCACGCACCAGCGACCGCACGATGTGGGTGCCGGCGTGCTCGTCGCCGTGCATGCTGCCGATGATGACGACGTTTGCGCCGTCCTCGGACACCGAGAGCCGGACGGCGCGGAGGGGCCGTCCGTCGACGCTGTGCCCGATCACGAAGTGGTGCGGGTCGAACGGCGTCGCAGCCGGCGCCGCAGCCGTCCCCGGATCAGTTGTGGCGCCGGCGGCCATCAGCGCGAGCGACACCGACCCGACCGCGATCCGAACGGCTCGTCGCAACGCCCTGTCCGCGGTCATCGTGCCAGGCTGACGCTCGACATGTTGAAGTCCGGAATCCGGAGTGCAGGTGTCATCGTCCGCGGGAAGTAGTCGCCCCATTCGCGCGAGAACGACCGGACGGTCTCGCCGGACTCGGTGAATCGGTTGAGAAGTGCCAACGGGCTCTCGTTGAACCGGAAGTTGTTGACCGCCGCGGTCACCTCGCCGCCTTCCACCAGGTACACCCCGTCCCGGGTCAGGCCGGTCAGCAGCAGGCTCTGCGGGTCGACCTGCCGGATGTACCAGAGGCAGGTGACCAGCAGGCCACGATCCGTCCCGGCGACCAGGTCGTCGACCGAGCCCTTGGCGCCGTCGACCTCCAGCACGAGGTTGTCGATACCGGTGGCCAGGTCGAGACCGGTCAGCCCCGCCGTGTGCCGCGAGCTCATCAGCGCCACCAGCTTTCCGTCCCGGATCCAGGACGCCGCCGGGGCTGCGAGGCCGTTGTCGAACACGCTGGCCGTCGACGTCGATCCGGTCGTGACGACAAACGGCCGTGTCACGATGCCTGCGAGACCGGGGTCCGACCGCAGGTGCACACCCGGCTTGGTGATCTGCTCGCCGATGCGCGTACCACCGGCCGGGTTGCTGTACGCCGTCTGACCCTCGTGCGCCTCCCTCGCGCTGGCGAGCCAGTACGCATAGATGGTGAGGTCGGCGACGGCGGTCGGTGGCAGCAGCGTCTCGTATCGTCCCGCGTCGAGCTCGACCCGATGGGCCGCCCAGCCCATCCGGCGTACCAGCTCGGCGTCCAACGAGGCGACATCGACGTCCGAGAAGTCATCGGTCGCCTGCCCGACCCACGCCGATGTCGAGAGATCCCTCGGCTTGCCGGTCACGGTGATGAATCCCGACGGCTGCTCGTGGCGCAACCGCAATCCGGTCGTCGACCCGAGATAGGTCGTTTCGACGTCGTGCTCGGCATATCCGTACAGCAACTGCTCGTCGCGAGTCGCGCGGGCGAACGACTCCCCGAGCGCGCGGGAGAGGTCTTCGAAGACCTCGATCGACGTCGCCGCCGGGTCCGCGTCCCAGTCGGCTGCCTCCGAGCCGGAGATCAGGTCGGCGGCGTCATCAGCCGGCCCGGCGGCGCGAGCCGCGGCGTCGGCCTCGGAAACGAGCGTCTTGACCTGCTCGCGGGCGGTGAGACCACGGGTGACCGAGGCGACCGCCACGCCTCCCGAGGTCGTCACGAAGGAGATCACACTGACGTGGCTGCCGGACATCACGCCGTTGGTGGTGAGAGTGCTGTTCGCCCACCGCAGGTTCGCCGACGACGTGCGGCTCGCGATCACGATGCACTCGTCCGACGTTGTCGCCTTCAACGCCGTTTCGACGAGGGTCTGCGGCGTGGCCATCTCAGCGGCCGCCTTCGCTGTTGGTGTTGAGGATGCGGACGTCGCGGAACAACGCCGACGGAGCGCCGTGGGAGACCGGTGCTCCCTGACCAGGCTGCGCCTTACCGCAGTTGAACGAACCTCCAAGCTCCCAGGTGCCCGGTCCGCCGACCGCCTCCATCGACCCCCAGAACTCTGTCGTCGTCGCCTGGTACGCAACGTCTCGCAGCGGTGGTCCGAGCTTTCCGTCGCGGATCTCGAAGAACCGTTGACCGGTGAACTGGAAGTTGTACCGCTGCATGTCGATCGACCAGGAGTTGTCACCGACGATGTAGATGCCGCGATCGACTCCGGCCACCAGGTCGTCGGTGCTGATGTCGTCGGCGCCCGGCTGAAGCGACACGTTCGCCATCCGCTGGATGGGGATGTGGCTGGGTGAGTCCGCGTACGCACATCCGGTCGACCGCGGCCAACCCATCATCGCCGCCATCCGCCGGTCTGTCTGATAGCCGACCAGGATCCCCTCCTTGATGATGTCCCACGACTGGGTCTGGACCCCGTCGTCGTCGTACCCGATCGTGGAGAGCCCGTGCTCCATGGTGCGGTCACCGACGATGTTGAGGGCCGCAGACCCGTACTGCAAGGTGCCGAGCTTGTCGATGGTGGCGAACGAAGTGCCGGCGTAGTTCGCCTCGTAGCCGAGCGCGCGGTCGAGCTCGGTCGCGTGGCCGATGCTCTCGTGGATCGTGAGCCAGAGGTTCGAGGGGTGGATCACCAGGTCGTAGCGGCCCGCCTCGACGCTGCGGGCGGTCAGCTTGGCCGCGAGGTGGTCCGGAAGCGCGTCAAGGTCGGATTGCCAGTCGTATCCGACGCCGTCGAGGTACTCCCAGCCGCGGCCGGCCGGGGGCGCAATCGTTCGCATCGACTCGATCAGGCCGGCGTCGGCGTCGGCACCGTAGGCCGTCAGCTCCGGTTCGACGCGTACGCGCTGCTGGGTCGAGGTCGTGCCGTCCAGGTCTGCGTAGAACTTGTTCTCGAGCACCTGGCGGACGTCGGCACCCACATGGGCAACACCTTTCGCCGCCAGCAGGTCGGCCGACCACCCGGCGAGCAACGAGACCTTGTCGGCGGTCGTCACGGTGAAGGGGTCGACCTCGTAGCTCGACACCCACGAGACGTCGTGATGCACGGGCTCGTCGGCGAGTGCGACCGGTTCGGCCGTCATCGCCTTGGCGACCTGGGCGACCCGGATCGCCTGCTCGGTGACCCGGACCACCTCGTCGATCTTCAGGTTCGTCCCCGCCGCGAACCCCCACGTACCGTCGACGATGACCCGGACGCCGAATCCGACATCCTCTTCCTCGGACGCGTCGACCAGGCGCGCGTCGCGCAGCGACAGCCGACCCAGCCGGACGCGTTCGAGGCGGAAGTCGGCGTGAGTCGCCGCGAAGTCGCGGGCGCGTTGCAGGGCGGCATCGGCGAGCCGCCGCAGCGGAAGCTCGGTGAAGGCGTCGTCGACTCGACGGGCACTCATGATCGGAGCCTAATGGCGATCGTGGCGGACCGCGCGGGCTGCCGGTGGGGTGCGTTGAGTCTCAACTGGCTGCCACGTAGGTTCGAGGAGTTCCTGTCAACGGACCGAGGAGGGGCGTCTTGTCGGCGCGTACTCGGCGGCGACGGCTCCTGCTCGTTGCGGTCACGCTCACGGTCTGCGCCTCGGCCGCGGCCTGCGCAGCGGGCTCGTCGCCTGGGCGGCCTGCCGCCACCCGCGCGTTCGCTTCGGTCGCGTCGTCGGTGGACCTCGAATACGTCGCGCTCGGTGACTCCTACACCGCCGGGCCGCTGATCCCGCTGGTCGACTTCACGTCGGGGGCGTGCCTGCGATCGACGAACAACTACCCAAAGATCCTGGGCCGATGGCTCGCTGCGGCAAGGACCGTCGACGTCAGTTGCTCGGGAGCGGCCACCTCGAACATGACCCAACCGCAGCGCACGGTGTTCGGGTCGTACGCTCCCCAGTTCGATGCTCTGACGCCGGCCACAGATCTCGTCACGTTGGGCATCGGGGGCAACGACTTCGGGCTGTTCGGGGGCATCGCGGACACCTGCCGGGTGCTGATGAGGACAGACCCGACCGGCGCTCCGTGCAGGAATGCGTTCACGGTCGGGGGAGTCGACACGAAGCTGCGGGATGCACACCGGACCGGACCGAGGGTTGCCGCGGTCGTCCGCGGCATCCATCAGCATGCACCGCACGCAACCGTCTATGTCCTCGGCTACCCGCGGATCGGCCAGCCGCACGGAGTGTGCCGGAGCCACTTCTTCGCCGATGGAGACGTGCGCTGGGCGGATCGCGTCGAGCGCACCCTCAACCGAAGCATCCACCGAGCCGCCGTCCGCAACGGCGCGCGCTACGTCGACCTGTACCCGTCGACCTTCGGACACGACGCCTGCGCGGGTCGCCAGGCCTGGACCAACGGGCCGCGCACCTCACCGTCGCGGGCGATCCGCTTCCATCCATTCTTCCGCGGCATGTTCGACGATGCCCTCCAGGCGTACGTCCGCATCACCGGGCACCGGCCGAGCACGGCCGATGTCCGCGTCGCGGTGCAGTCCGAACGCCAGGGGGTCGCGCTGACGAAGCTCAGTCGGTGATCCGATGCGGATGGCTGTAGCAGACCATCCGGTCGCCGCGGGTGAAGCCGCAGACCGTGATCCCCGCCTCGATGGCGAGGTCGACGGCGAGACTGGACGGTGCGCCGACGGCGACGACCACGGGCCAACGCCCGGCCAACACCTTCGCGACGATGTCGAAGCCGACTCGGCCGCTGACGCAGACAACACAGCCGTCGGGGTAGTCGACCGTCCCCATCATCCGGGCGCCGAGGATCTTGTCGACCGCGTTGTGGCGGCCGACGTCCTCCCGGACGATCCGCACGGTGCCGTCGGGATCGAAGATCCCGGCGGCGTGCAGGCCGCCTGTCCGGCTGAACACACCTTGCTGTTCCCGCAGCCGGCCGGGGAGCGCGAGCACGGTCGGGAGGGCAACCCGGACGGTGTCGTCGACGGCGCCGATGCCGATCGGGAGGATCTCGTCGATGCTCTGCTTGCCGCAGACGCCGCAGGCGGCACTGACGTCACCGTGGCGGACGGCTGGCTCACGCAGTGGCGGGGCGGTCAGGGAGGCGCTGACGACGTTGTACATCTGGTCCTCGGTGACCGTTCCGTCGAGGCAGTACGTGATCGTCGCGATGTGTTCTGGGTGCTCGATGATGCCCTCGGACACCAGGAAGCCGGCCGCCAGCTCGAAGTCATGACCCGGTGTCCGCATCGTGACGGCCACCCGTCGACCCGGATCGCCGGGAGCGCTGAGCCGGATCTCCAGTGGCTCTTCCGTCACCAGCAGGTCCTCGCGGGTCTGGATGCGTCCGGACGTGAACTCGGTGACCTTGAGCCGGTTGGTCGGACCGGGCCGCCGTGTCGAGACCTGCATGAGGATCAGGCTAGTCGTGCGTCCGATACCGCGAGAGCTTGCCGTGACCCTTCCGGGGTCCGCAGCCTGGTTAACTAGTGTCTGAACCCGAGGTTCGTCGTTGGCACTGCAGAGGAACTGGCAAGGCGGAGCAGGCGTGCGAACGTACGCGCGCCGGCGGCAACGCAGCCAGACCGAGCGATGCAGGGTCCGACGGGAAACGGCAGGAACGTCGGGTTCAGGACATCGAGGACGGGTATGCACGGATTCACGGTCACGGAGGACGACACCTTCGCCGAACGGCACCGCCGACAAGAGTTGCGGCGCGCGCTGCGGATTACGGCATTCCTGACCGGAGCGCTCGTGATCCTCACCATCCTCGCAATCGGGCCGTTGCAAGCTCTCGACCTCACGATCGACCGCCAGTGGAGACTCGGCTCGAACTCGGGTCATGCTGCTGACGTCCTCCGCACGCTCGACAATGTCGGTCAACGCATCCTCGGGCTTCAGATCATGCTGGTCGTCGCGTTGGTCGGCTGTGTTTGGAGCCGCTCCGTCCGGCCGCTCCAGCTCGGCATCTTCGCGATGCTTCTCGTCAACCTGCTGGTCGGCGTCCTCAAGCTCTCCTTGGCCAGGGGTGCGCCCTACGACGACTCCGTCCACTTCTTCGTGAAGGGTGGCGAGATGTATCCGAGTGGCCACGCCGCGAACGTCGTCTCCATCTATGGAATCTGCGCCTACGTCGTAGTGGCCTACTGTGTCGACCGACGCTGGCTGCGGCATGCCTTCACGGTTGGCATCGTGCTGCTCGTCGCGTTGCAGTTCGTGACGTCGTTGGCGCTTCGCTGGCACTGGTTCACCGACCTGGTCTCCGGCGTGCTCATAGGCTCGCTGGTGCTGGTGCTCACGTACGCGGCCGATCTGGTCGTACCCGAGCACTGGGGGACCCTACCGTCCGGGCGCGTCCGGTCGGAGCGGTTCCGTGAGCGTGCCGAGACGTCCGACGCGGCGCCGATCGGCCCAGGGATACCGCAACGGTCCAGTCCCGAGGTGACTGCCGTCAACCCGGCGATGCCGGTGCAAACGTCTCGCGACTGACGGTGGTGGGGTGTCGGTGCCGGACGAACCACCCGGCCGTCCGCGCATCGGGCTAGGTGACCGGCTGGCCATCTCCTGACCCTCGTCCGCGGTTTAAGGTGCAGTCGTGAACGCGCCCGACCCAGCCCGGTGGCGGGCGCTGGCAGACCGCTCAGCGGGTCGGCTCGGCGGTCGGCGTCGCGCTGGTGCTCACCCAGCACCAGGCTCAGCTCGAGCGCTGAAGAGATCACGAGCAGAGGCGGAACCGCGGCGTCGGCAGGGATCATGATGGGAGTCCGGGTGAGGTCGGCGTCGCGCACACTAAGGTCGTGACATGGCTTCCCACGTCAAGAGCGTCACCTTCGACTGCGACGACGCACTGGTGGCGGCGACATTCTGGGCAGCCGCCTTGGGATCAACCGTGGACGAGGACTCAGACGACCAGAAGGCCTTCGTCGAGCCTGCGGGCTGGGGTGGCCCGAGCCTGTGGTTCCAACGAGTCGCCGAACCGAAGATCGCCAAGAACCGGCTGCACTTCGATCTGCGTGCGCCCGGGACCATCGATGAGGAGGTCCAGCGCCTCGATGCACTCGGCGCGACGGTGGTGCAGAAGTCGGAGGACTTGGTGGTCATGCGGGACCCCGAAGGCAACGAGTTCTGCGTCGAGTGATGACGACAGCAAGCCGTGAGACGCGCGGCGATGGACATCATGGCGCCCACATCACGGCACCCACTTCGCGGGACAACGACGAGAATGGGCGACCACGAAAGCGGGCATGGTGCCCTCGGCGAGCGTCTCGACTTCTCGTGACGGAACTCCGGCAACCGGGTCAGCCGGCGTCCCAGCAGCAGCGACCGTCGACAAACGTGTGGCGCACCCCGACCGCACCTAGCTCGGCCACCGCGATGTCGTAGACGTCCCGGTCGAGCACCGTGAGATCGGCCGACATCCCCGCGCGTAACACACCCCTGCCCGGCTCACGACGGTCGGCGAAGGCGGAGCCGACGACGAACGCGCCGAGTGCAGCGTCGACGCTCAGCCGTTCGGCCGGAAGAAACGGCTCCACGTGCCCGTCAACCGGTGTACGCGAAACGCCGACGTGGACCTGCTGCATCGGATCAGCGGACGACACCGGCCAGTCGCTGCCAGCAGCGAGGACCGCACCCGACCGCCGCAACGACGCAAATGGGTACTGCTGGGTGGCGCGTCGGGCACCCAGCAACGGCACGGTCAGCTCGGTCATCTGCGGTTCGTTGGACGCCCACAGCATCTGCACGTTGGCCACCACACCGAGAGCACCGAACCGGGGAACGTCGGCGGGATCGACGACTTGGTGTGTGCCAACTGATGCCGACCCCGCCGAGGATCCGGAAGCGCGCCGATCGCGTCGAGCGCGTCCCGTACGGCCCGGTCACCGATGGTGTGCAGGTGGACCTGGAATCCGGCGGAGTCGAGGACCGCAACCGCGCTGGCGAGAGCCTCCCGCTCGATGAACGGGGTGCCCGAGCTGCCCGGGTGGTGACCTCCGCCGTATGGCTCCAGCATCGAAGCGGTCTGGGTCTCGACGACGCCGTCGACCATGATCTTGACGCTGGTCGCGCGGAACCGGTCGCAGGACTCGGCGAGCGCACGCCGCTCGACGAGGGTAGGGATCTGCTCGGTTCCAAGGGTGCGGTCCCACCACAGCGCCCCCGTGACGCTCGCCGTCAGGTCACCGCGGGCGTCCAGCGTGCGGTACGCCTCGAAGTTGTCGGGATATCCGAGGTACTCGCCGACGATGGCGTCCTGCCAACCGGTGATCCCGAGGGCGTGCAGGTGCCGCTGGGCGATCAGAAGGGCAGCGAGACAGTCGTCGGCGCCGAGCGGGGGAGTGAGGTCGCCGACCAGCCTGGCCGCCCCTTCGTGCAGGGTGCCGGTCGGCGCTCCATCGCGGTCGCGTTCGATCCGCCCGTCGGAGGGGTCGGTGACGTCTCGGTCGAGACCGGCCAGGCGGAGCGCGTTCGTGTTGACCCAGGCGCCGTGCCGGTCAGTGTTGACGAGGTAGCACGGCCGGTTCAAAACCGCGACATCGAGAAGGTCCGCACGTGGCGTGCCGCCGGGGAATGCGGTCATAGACCACCCGCCGCCGGTGATCCATGGCAACTCGGGACGCTCGGCGGCGTAGCGTGCCACGGCCGCGACGTACGCCTGTGCGTCCATGGTGACGCCGGAAAGGTCGCAGCTGAGCAGGTCGATTCCACCGTGCACGGGATGGACATGGGCGTCTCGGATGCCGGGAATCAGCAGGCCGCCGGAGAGGTCGACGCTCTCGGCACGCGGCGAGACCTCTCGTCGTACGTCGCCCACGTCGCCGACGGCGACGATCGTGTCCCCGCGGACCGCAACCGCCTCGGCGAACGGTTGCGCCGGATCGAACGTGCGGACTCGGCCGCTGTGGAACAACAGTTCGTTCACGGGGCCAACCTAGGCGCGAAAGGTGGTTGGCTGGACTGAACGATCGCAGAGCCGGAGGAGGTCGAGTGCTGTTCGAGCACCGGGTCGATGCCGGCCGTCGTCTCGGCGCCCGGCTGTTGCACCTGCAGGGCGAACCTCTGCTTGTCGTCGGACTTCCCCGCGGAGGCGTGCCCGTCGCATTCGAGGTCGCCCAGCTGCTCGCTGCGCCGCTCGACGTGATCGTGGTCCGAAAGCTCGGTGTTCCGTTCCAGCCGGAGCTCGCGATGGGGGCCATCGGTGAGGACGGCGTACGCGTGACCAATCCCGACATTGTCGGTCGCGCGGGTTTGGCCGAAGCAGAGCTCGATGCGGTCGACCGGCGCGAGCGGCACGAGCTGGAGCGGCAGGCGCAACGCTTCCGCGGCGCGCAACAACCGCTGCCGATGACCGGGCGGACCGTTGTGGTCGTCGACGACGGGATCGCCACGGGTTCCACGGCGCGGGCCGCCTGCCAGATTGCCATGGCCCGCGGCGCGAACCGGGTTGTTGTGGCCGTTCCCGTGGCTCCGAGCAGGTGGACGGATGCGTTCGAAAACGACGCTGACGAGCTGGTTTGCTTGATGACGCCGGAGCCGTTCCTCGGGGTCGGCCGCTGGTACGACGACTTCTCCCCGACCACTGACGAGGAGGTCGTCACGCTGCTCGGCCGCGCATTCGACGGCTGAGACGCAGCGGGCGTCAGGGACGCGGATGACGGCCCCGGAGCCACAACTGCGCGCTCAGCTGACGGCAGCGCCGAACCACTTGGGCAGCTGGCTGAGCAGATCCTGCTGATCTTCACCGACCCACGCCACGTGGCCGTCCGGCCGCAGCAGCGCCGCGGGCACGTCCAGTTCCTCGCTGACGTCGACGACGTGGTCGACCCGCTTCGCCCAGCCCGCCACCGAGAGCCGGCCGGTTTGGTCGAGCAGTAGCCCGCGGCCGCCGTGCAGCACGTCGTAGAGCCGCCCCCGCTTCAGCCCCACGTCCCGCAGCCGGAGACCGAGCAGTTCATGCCCCTCGCCGAAGTCGTAGCGGACCCCGATCGCGGTGATCTTCTCGATCAGGTACCGGTTCACGTCCTCGAAGTCCATCAGTTCCGACACCAGCCGGCGCACTGCCTGGGGACCCGGCTCGAGGGACAGCAGCTCCATCTGCACGCGGGTGTTGTCCAGCACGTCGGCCGCCACCGGGTGCCGTTCGGTGTGGTAGCTGTCCAGCAGTCCCTCCGGTGCCCAGCCGTTGACCTCGGCGGCCAGTTTCCAGCCCAGGTTGAACGCGTCCTGGATGCCGAGGTTGAGCCCCTGCCCGCCGGTCGGCGGGTGGATGTGCGCCGCGTCGCCGGCCAGCAGCACCCGGCCGGTCCGGTAGCGCTCGGCCAGCCGGGTGGCGTCGCCGAAGCGGGACAGCCAGCGCGGTGAGTGCACGCCGAAGTCGGTGCCGGCGAACACCCGCAGCTGCTGCTTGAACTCCTCGAAGGTCGGCGGGACCGAGCGGTCCCCGGCCACCCCCTCGGCGGGCACGACGACGCGGTACACCCCGTCCCCGAAGGACCCGGCGCCGAACCGCTTCTGGGTCTTGCGGACCTCGGCCACCACCGCGGCCAGCGTCTCCGCCGGTGCGGCCACCTCCATCTCGCCCAGCAGCGTATCGACCCTGGTGGGCTCGCCGGGGAAGCCGACGCCGAGCAGCTTGCGCATCGTGCTGCGGCCGCCGTCGCAGCCGACGAGATAGCGCGAGCGCAGCTGCGTGCCGTCGGCCAGCTCGACGGTCACCCCGTGGTCGTCCTGGCTCAGCCCGACCAGCTCGCAGCCGCGCCGGATCTCGGCGCCGAGCTCGATGGCGTGCTCGGTCAGCAGGCGCTCGACGATGGGCTGCGGGATGCCGAGGACGTACGGATGTGCGGTGTCCAGCCGGTCCGGCGACGGCTTGGGGATGGCGGCGAAGAAACCACCGACCGGGTACTGCTGGCCGTGCGCGAGGAACCGCTCCAGCAGACCGCGCTGGTCCATCACCTCGATGCTGCGCACGTGCAGACCGAGCGCGCGGACCACCCTGGTCGGCTCCATCTCCTTCTCCAGCACGAGCGCATGCACGCCGTGCAGCCGCAACTCGCTGGCCAGCATCACGCCGGTCGGTCCGCCACCGGCAACGATCACGTCGATCATCGAAACCCCCATTTAACGACGTCGAATCGGTGCATCCAGGCGCCAGGCATTTCCCCGGCGCGACGATCCCGCGTGGTCACGTGGACGCCGACGGCGCGGACGCCGGCGGCCTTTCCCGGCTGATCGCGTCGAGCAGCAGCTTCGCGGCCACCGTCGCCCCGTCGGTGCGGATCGTGCTGGCCACGGCGGTCGCTCGTGCGCGGGTCTCGGGGGTCAGGGTCGTCCTGAGCGCGGCTGACAGGGACTCGGTGGTCGGAGTCGGACCGTCGTGTGCCGCGCCGATGCCCAGGTCGGCCACCCGGCCGGCCCAGTACGGCTGGTCCACCAACTGGGGTACCACCAGCTGAGGCGCGCCGGCCCGGGCTGCCGTCGTCGTCGTGCCCGCGCCGCCGTGGTGCACAACGGCGGCCACCCGGCCGAACAGTGCCTGCTGGTTGACCTCGCCGACGCCGAAGCAGTCATCCCGGTCGTCGATCAGGGCCAGGTCGGCCCAGCCGCGGGCCACGACCGCGCGGCGGCCCTGCGCTCGGATCGCCTCGATGGCCACCTGGGCGACGTCCGTCGATGTGCGCATGGGCATGCTGCCGAAGCCCACGTACACCGGTGGTGTGCCGGCGTCCAGGAACGCCACCAACTCGGCCGGGAGTGGGTGAACGTCGGGCAGGATCCACGCGCCGGTCTGGACGACGTCGAGGTCCGGCGTCTCCTGCCACGGGTCCAGGATCGGGTCCGTCGCCAGCCACGGCTGGTCGCCGATGACGTAGTCGCGGACGTTGTCCACCGGTGGCAGGC
>JBBSHE010000016.1:0-64871 GCA_038253325.1 Propionibacteriales bacterium | reverse complement strand
GTCGTGCTGCGCCCCGTCACCAGCGAGGACGCGATGACGGCCGACTGGGGCAGGCTGCCGTACGACTTGCTGGAGAAGATCTCGACCCGGATCACCAATGAGGTGCCCGAGGTCAACCGGGTTTGCGCTCGACATAACCAGCAAACCGCCCGGCACCATCGAGTGGGAGTAGACCGCTCTGTCCTGACCAGCAAACGACCTCAAGACGAACGACCATGTCCCTTGGATTCGTGCCCCTGCGACCAGAATGGAGTAGCGTGCGCTCTTGGTGGCCATGCCACCCAGGAGCCGTTCGGGGCGACTCGGTACTGCCGAGGAGTGTCGATGCGTGTGCGTCTACGCCACCCACCCGTCTCTCATGTGGCACGAGGCGTAACGTGAGATCAGCCAGGACATTGTTGGGCACGGCGGCCGCTTGCTGCGCAGTCGTTGCCTTCGCCGCCGGCGCCCCTGGTACAGCGAACAGCGCCAGCCGGTCCAGCGCAGCAATCAGCGCTACGACCTCCCCGATCAAGCACGTAATCATCATCTACCAGGAGAACCACTCCTTTGACGACGTGCTGGGCAAGGTTTGTCAGGAGCGAGCGAACCCCTGTGACGGCTACACCGGACCGGTGACCTTTGCGGATCGCGCCACCGCCCCAAATGTCGTCGAACCAGACATCGTTCCCCAGATGGCCCACAGCCCCACCGTGTCACAGCTTGGCCTGACGAATCAGTGGGACAAGATCAGTGGCTGCAAGTCGTACCCATACCCCTGCGTGACCCACATCGAACCAGCGAACATGCCCAACTTGACGACACTGGCCGACCAGTTCGTGGTGTCGGATGCGACCTTCGCGGCCGGTGGGACGGTCTCCTTCGGTGCTCATGTCAATCTGGCAGCCGGAACCATAGACGGCTTCGCCGGGTTCAACCCGCAGCCCTCCACGACTGGCCATTCGACTGGACCAGGATGGGGCTGCAACAGCTACCGAGACGCGCGATGGGGAGCTGGCGGCAGCCAGTGGGTGCCCTCGTGCGTTCCGGACCAAAATGGCGCAGGTCCTTATCGGAGCAGCCCGGTGCCCTATGCCTCGACGATCATGCAGAGCCTCGAGGGCGCGGGAAAGAGCTGGCACGTCTATCAGGACGCCCCGAGCGGCCAGTACCGGCCCTCGAGCGGAACGTGGGCGATCTGCACCTACTTCAACTGGTGCCTGGCTAACCGCTTTACGCTGGCGTACGACTCCCCGAAGAGCGCCTTCTTCACCGACGCAGCCAACGGTTCGTTGCCGAACGTCTCCTTCATGCTGCCCATCCAGTCCTACTCCCAGCACAATCTCGCGAGCATGGCCGCTGGGGATAACTACATCGGTCAGGTCGTCAGCGCGGTCGAAGCCAGCCCTGAGTGGTCTTCGACCGCCATCTTCATCTCCTACGACGACTGTGGCTGCTTTTACGACCATGTGACCCCACCAGCAGGTCTGGGTATGCGTAACCCGATGGTGATTGTCAGCCCCTGGGCCAGGGCCGGCTACACCGACTCCACTACAGCCATTCAGCCCTACTCGATGTTGTCCTTCATCGATCACAACTTCGGCCTACCCGATCTCACCCCTGGAGTCGCCAATGCCTACGACTACGCCGCCTCCTTCGACTTCACCCAGGTGCCGCTGCGGGGCGCAACGATGACGCACGCGACCATTTCCAACGCAGAGAAGGCACGCCTGGCCCGACTAGCACCTCGCGTCAAGGACGACGGAACGTGACCGTGAGGCACCATACCGGGACAACAAGGAGACGAACGCCGGTGTTTTGCCGTTTGAGAGTCCGTTTGCTCGTGGTCTGCGCTGCGGCCGTGTTGGTGGCCACGGGACTGGCCCAGGTCGCCACGTCTCCTGCGCGGGCAGCGGCGACGGCGTCAGGAACGGACTGGCCGGCGTATGAGCGCAACGTTGGGCACAGCTCCGGGATGTTCGGGGATACGGCAGTCACCACGGGAAATGCTGGCAGTTTGCGTGAGCGGTGGCATTACCTGGTGGCTGACAGCACAAAGGCTGGGCAGCCGCATCGGAGGTTGGATGCTAGCCCGACCGTGGTGAATGGTCGTATCTATATCGGGTCTCGTACCGGCATGTTTTATGTGTTCGATACTGCCACCGGCGCCGTTGTCTGGCAAAAACAGCTCGACTACGGGTCCAACACCTACTGTGCGGCGAAGGGGATCGTCGGAACGGCCACTGTTGAGCCCGACCCGGTTACGGGTGTGCTAACGGTCTATGCGCCGGGTGCGCACTTCATGTACGCGTTGGCGGCGGCGACCGGAGCGCAGAAGTGGAAGACGGCCATCGGCCCGAACACCACTGCGGGCAACGGATTGTACTTCAACTGGTCGTCGCCCAGCGTTTCCGGCGGGCACATCTACATGGGGCTGGCGGCCAACTGTGAGAGCCACCTGATCCGCGGTGGAGTGGTGTCGTTGAACCAGCACACCGGAGCGGTCGAACACACCTACTATGCAGTCCCGGCCGGCAAGGTCGGTGCCAGCGTGTGGAGCAGTGAGGCGGTTGGAGGGGCCAGCGTGTTCGCCACCACGGGCAACCCCGACCCGGCAGGGTCCACGATCGATGACGCGTACTCCATCGTACGTCTGACGGGTTCGACGATGGCGCGACAGGACAAGTGGACGGTTCCGGCGAGGCAGGCCGACGATCTGGACTTTGGGAGTTCGCCCACGTTGTTCAGCGCTCAAGTAGGAGGGGCGACCACGAAGCTGGTCACCGCCTGCAACAAGAACGGCGTCCTGTACGCGTGGCGGCGAGACCAGTTGGCCGCGGGGCCGGTGTGGTCTCGGCAGGTGTCTGTGAGCGGATCGCCGACCGCGTTGGGCTGCATGGCCTCGCCCGCGTTGGACTACCAGATGCACCGGTTGTTCGTCGCGGCGAACAAGACGACCATCGCGGGCAACGTGGTGCCCGGTGGCTTGCGCTCTATCGACCCGGCTACCGGTGTGGTGCAGTGGGAACGTGGGCTTCCGTGTATGCCGGTAGGCAGTCCCACCCTGAACGGCCAAGTTGTGGCGGTGGCCATGTTCGGCTGCCCGGCCGGTGTCACTCCAACCGTGGAGCTGTTCGACGAAACCACCGGGAACCGGCTCGGTAGCATCCCGGCACCCGGAAGCATATTCGCCCAACCCGTGTTCGCGGCCGGTCAGCTATTCGTGGCCAGCGAAGACGGCACCCTCACCGCCTACGGCCCCTGACTCCGGGGCGGGTCAGCCCTCGGTCGGATGGCAGCGGGCTGTGACGATCCGCGAGCTCTAGCCGCTCAAGCGGACGTTCCAGAACCCTCTATCTGTCTTCCCGTCAGTTGATGTTGCTCTGCTGTCACTGATCTACGGATCATCGCGGGTGCGGGTGGTCGACATCGGCAGTTTGGTTCCGCCTGCTCGGCCAGTCGGTCAGTCCCCAGCCGACCCACGGCGACCACAAGTGCACACCACCAGCGATACCCAGAAGGAGCCGAAGAGCGAGTCGCTCACCATCCCGAAGGCGATCAGCAGCACGGTGACCGGAACCCGGGAGGCCGGCGTCTGCGGTCCCTCGTTTCGTGCTCGCTTCTCAGCGTGTGTGTGATCCATGGAACCAGTCAGCAACCCTTCTTCGCGTCCGTGTGGCGCACCTGCCTGGTGGGGCAATGACGACGCAAGGCAGACGCAGTCACGTTCATGGCGAAACACCGGTTTTGACGCGGCGCTCGACCGAGTTCGGCAGACTGTTAGGTTCACCCTGAAGCAGCCGCGCTGAACGCGCCTGATCGAGCTAACGGAGGTGGCCATGCACCGATTCGTCCCCGCTGTTGGCGCTATGGGAGGTGCCTTGCTGGTTGTCTCCAGCATGGCTACTGCTTCGTCGGCTCCCACGGTGACCGCTCCCGCCTTCGCCTTGACCGGGACCGCCGTGGGTGGTGTCAAGACAATCCAGAACGGCCAAACGCTGACGTTCGCGTTCACCGAGACGAACAAGGGGACCCGGTCGGCTCCAGAGGACCTCGTTGTCACACAGCACCGAAATGTCAGGGTCGTGGCTGTGACCTGTGTCCTGCCCGGCGGCTTCGCCATCAACCCGGACGGCTCGTCGTGCGAGCCAGGCTTCCTCAACCCTGGCCGATCGGCGTCCAGCGTCATCACCACTCGGGTGATCGGTGACTCGGGCCAGCGGGCCTCCGTGACGCTGTGTCTCACGAATGAAAACACGGGGACCAAGGGGCCGTGCAAGACGATCTCGGTGCCGATCGCCTGACGGGCCTGCGTCGTTGCCGATGGCGTGCGAGTACTTCGTCAGAGACGCACAAGGTTGGCGGGAGAGCCACGTCACTGTGACTGAAGCCGACGCCCACCGTCGCTGACGCCCACTCCGCCCACCGCGCGACTGTCGCATAGAAGTCTGTGAGAAACCGCCCGGCTAGCGTGGCCTGCGCGACCCGTTCCTGAAACGCCCCCGCTCCTGCCAGATAGGCATGTGCCGTGGCAAGGCTCTCGCGGTTGCGCTCCTCGGCCCAGGTCCTTGTCGCGGCGACGGTCGCGAGCGCATCCGCCTTGGTCCCGTTCTCGGCGAAGTCGCCGCGGTCGAGTGGCAGCATCGATCGGGTGAAGCAGCATGCCCGGTCGGTGTTCTCCGGCCGCGTGATACGTTCACCTGCCCGACGAAAGGTGAGGCACCGTCAATGTCGCGCACCAGCCGGACAACCCGTTCCACTCTGCATCTGTGCGTGCTGATGGGTCTGCTTCTCGTGATCGCCGCCGCTGGTTGCGACCGGAGCGCACCCGGGCCCGTCGCGAGCTCACCACCGCGAGCGGGCCACGTGACGAAGATTCTCGTGGTCATGGAGGAGAACGAGACGGTCGCGGCGTACGACGGCATGCCCTACCTGAAGAGCCTGTCCGACAGGTACGGCAAGGCAACGAACTACCAGGGCGTCCGTCACCCGAGCCTCGGCAACTACCTGGCGATCGTGTCTGGACAGGGCGCGACGACGTGCGGCCTCAACAACAACCCGCTTCCCGCAGCGTGCAGACAGCCCGGCGCAACGGTCTTCGGCCAGGCGCTCGCAGCGGGCGGGACCGCGAAGTCGTACGCCGAGTCGATGCCCGGCAACTGCGTTGCGACGGACAAGACACCCTATGCGGTCCGCCACAATCCCTGGCCGTACTTCGTCGAGGAGTCAGCGGACTGCGTCAAGGGAAACGTTCCGCTCGGTACGACGTCCGGTGGACAGCTGGTCGACGACGTCCGCTCGGGAACGCTGCCGAACGCTTCGATGGTCGTCCCGAACTTGGACCACGACGCTCATGACGGAAATCTGAAGCAGTGTGACGACTGGCTCGCGGCGTGGATGCCCGTGCTGATGTCAGGCGCCGACTTCAAGTCCGGAAGCCTGGTGATCGTCGTGACGTTCGACGAGGGCATCAAGGCGGACCAGAACATTCCGTTCGTCGTCGTACACCCCTCCCAGTCGCATCGGGTGGTGGCCGGTCGCTTTGACCACTACGCGCTGACCCGCTTGTACGACGACATCCTGGGCGTGTCCCCGCTCAACGCGGCGGCGAAGGCTCCGGGGCTGCGGGCGGCATTCGGTCTCTGACGAGCGTTCGTGACCAGCGGCCGGATACGGCGCCGTCGGCGGCATCCAGCAACTGCCGCGAACCGTCACGCGATCGTCAGCGCGCAGACGTGTTGCGCTTCAACCAACCCCACGCGCCGGTCGCCAAGAACAGGACGATCCCGATGATGGCGAGCCAGATCAGGCCCTTGATGACGAATCCGAGGATGACCAGGATCAACCAGAGCACGAGCAGCGCCACGATGATGGTGAACATGGGCTCCATGCTGCCACCTCTTCGCCGAAGTACGGGTTCGCAACGCGGAACTCGGTGATCAGCGTGCGTAAGGCGTACCTCGGCGGGATCGTGCCGTGCAGCGGGCGTCCTCCGGCGGAATATGTGAGAGGCTACTCTCGAAATAGCACTCTCATAGTTTCCTGACGCACGAGGAGATCACGGATGGCCAATCCGTACGGTGACATCGAGCTCAGCGATCCCCGGGCGATGCGCGCCCTCGCGCATCCCGCTCGCCTCAAGATCCTGAGCCGGCTTCAACGGCACGGTCCGTCGACAGCGACGGCGCTCGCCGCTCTCGTCGGCATCAGCCCCTCGGTAGCGAGCTGGCATCTGCGTCACCTCGCGAGCTTCGGCCTGGTGCGCGATGCCCAGGCTGGTTCGGACGGCCGTCAGAGATGGTGGGAGGCGGTAGCGCGGGGCTTTCGGCTGGCGATGCCTGACGACGAGGAAGGCTGGCAGGCGTTCCGGCTGCTGTCGAGCCAGATGATGCTTCAGTACGAGCACCTGCCGCGCCAGTGGATCCACGACGTCGAGCCACTCCTTGATGCCCCGTGGTCGACACGCGGGGGCCTGTCCAACACCCGGATCACCGTCACCGCTGGGGAGCTCGATCGGATCGAGGACGCGATCGAGGGCGTGCTCGCGCCATACGTCGTGCGTGCGGACGGCCAGATGGCGGCCGATGCCCGCGGCGTACGCCTGCTCCGGTATGTGCTTCCGGAGTCCGCTCCCGACGAGGCTATGAGCAACGCTTCGAGCGGCGATTCCTCCGCAGCAGCCCGATTCGAGGACCGGTGACGAGGGCGGCGGACGAGCGGCCGCGCGCCCTGTGGCGAGACCGGAGCTTCTCGACCTACTGGATCGGGCAGGGCGTGTCCGAGTTCGGTGACCGGATCACCGAGCTCGCCGTCCCCCTGATCGCCGTCGTCACCCTCGCGGCGACGCCCACCGAGATCGGTGCGCTGACCGCTGCCGTCTGGCTGCCGAACCTGCTGTCGCTGTTCATCGGGACCTGGGTCGACCACCAGAGCCACAAGCTCCGGCTCATGATCACCGCGGATCTGGTCCGATGCGCCGCGCTGGCGAGCATCCCCGCCGCGTACCTGCTGCACATGATGACGCTGGCTCAGCTGTTCGCCGTCGCGATCGTGGCGGGCACCGCGCGGGTGTTGTTCAGCACGGCGTACGCGCCGTTCTTCGCGGCCCTGGTCCGCCGCGACCAGTACATCGAGGCGAACAGCATGCTGAGCAGCACCCGGTCACTGTCGTTCATCGCGGGTCCCGCGGTGGGTGGCGGTCTGATCCAGGTGCTCACGGCACCGATCGCCGTGCTCGTCGACGCCGCCTCGTTCATCGTCTCCGCCTGCTTGATCGGTCGGGTCAGTGTCGTCGAACCCGTACCCGACCGCAGCGATGCGCCGCCGATGCTGCGTCGCGCGTGGGACGGGATGCGGTTCGTCGTCGGTCATCCGTTGCTCGGCCCTAGTCTGCGCTGCGCGACCACGGTCAACTTCTTCAGCTTCATCGCGAATGCGTTGCTGGTGCTGTTCGCCAGTCGCAGCCTCGGCATGTCGGCCGGGCTGATCGGGCTGGCGTTCGGGATCGGTGCTACGGGAGGTCTGTTGGGTGCGGTGATCGCACCGCGACTCGCCCGGATGATCGGAGTCGGACACACGATTGTGCTCGGCGCGATCATGTTCCCTGCCCCGATCGCCATCGTCGCCGTTGCATCCGGGCCGTTGTGGGTCAAGGCTGTGATCCTGGGCGTCGCCGAGTTTCTGTCCGGCGTCGGGGTGATGTGCTTCGACGTCAACCTGAACGCGTTGCAGACGACGGTGGTCCCGGACCAGATGCGCAGCCGGGTCTCCGGCGCGTACAGCAGCATCAACTACGGGATCCGACCGTTGGGCGCGATGGTCGGCGGACTGCTCGGCCAGTTCGCTGGCGTCCGACCCACGCTCGTGGTCGCGGCCGTCGGCGGTGCGCTCTGCTTCCTCTGGTTACTGCCGTCGCCGATTCCAGGCGTGTGGTCGGTCGCCGAACTGACCGAGGAACGCCCGGGTCCAGCACCTGCCGGCCCGTAGGACGTCAGGACGTGCCGGAGCCGATCGGTGACCTCGCCGCGTCTGGCGAGGGCCTTGTCGAGTCGTACGGCGTCGCGGACGACGGCGAACTCGAGGGCCGACCAGCAAGGCGTCCTTGGTCTCGAAGTGATACAACAACAATCCGGAGCTGACCCCGAGTGCGTCGGCGATGTCGCTGACCCGAAGGGCCGACATTCCGGTCCTCTCGATCGCGTCGATGGTGGCGGCGAGGATCTCCTCGCGCCGAACGTCGACCTTCTGCCGGCTCATGGCGCCAGACCCTACCCCGGAAGGACACCATGACGACGACATCGGACGAATCCGAAACAGCAGACTCCGCCGACCCCGACGTCGACCGGGTCTGGCCAATGTTGCCGGTTGTCGATGCCCGTGCGCTGGACGCGACGCTTCAGCCGTTCGGCCGCTCCGTCATGCTGCCGGCGGTCGCATACACCAGCGCCGAGGTGCTCTCCTGGGAGCGCCGCGAGCTGTTTGCCGGTACGTATACCTGCGTCGGTCGCGAATCGGACCTACGCGAGCCGGGTCCGTCGGCGGGACGGCAGCACACTCAACGCGCGGTGATGGTCGGGGACGTCAACGTGCTGCTCACGTGGACCGGGGGGAAAGTGCGTGCGTTCGCGAACACCTGCCGCCATCGTGGCCACGAGCTCCTCGACCCCGGTCAGCCGAATGCCAGGCAGTCGGTGGTCTGCCCGTACCACGCCTGGTCGTACGACCTGGTGGGCGCGCTGCGGGCGGCGCCCGGCTACCAGGACGTCGATGCCTTCGACCCGGCCGACCACACCCTGGTCCGGCTTCCCGTCGAGCGCTGGCACGGCTGGCTCTTTGTCCACGCCGCGACTCCGCTGGCTGCCCGCGCGGTCGTCGACTTCGCGACGTACGTCGGGGAGCTCGACTCGATCCTGACGCCATACCGACCCGAGTCGCTCGTGCTCGGTGATCGGCACTGCTACGAGGTCAGGGCCAACTGGAAGGTGATCACCGAGAACTACCACGAGTGCTACCACTGTCCGCTGATCCATCCCGAGCTCTGTCAGGTCACGCCGCCCACCTCGGGCGAGAACTACGAATTGGCGGGGGCATGGGTGGGCGGCTCGATGGTGCTTCGCGACGGGATGCAGACGATGTCGATGAACGGCGACTCACGTGGTCGCCCGATCATCGGTGTGTCACCGACCGCGGTCGAGTACCTCGGACTGCTGCCGAACCTGCTGGTCTCCGCGCACCCCGACTACGTGATGGCCCACCGGCTGGTCGCCCTCGAGCCGGACCGCACCTGGGTCGAGTGCTCGTGGTATTTCCCCGAGACGGATACCGAGCCGGCGATCGATCCGTCGTACGCGGTCGAGTTCTGGGACCTGACGAACAAGCAGGACTGGGCGGCGTGCGAGTCGGTGCAGCGTGGCCTGTCCTCGCCGCACTTTCGTCCGGGACCGTTCGGTCCCGGCGAGGATGCGGTGCACAAGTTCGTGACCACGATCGCCCGGGCATATCGTGGCCTGCCGGTGCACGGTCTGTGAGCCGGTCCTACGTCGCGGGGTCGCGGGCCCACGCGAGGCAGTATGCGCCGAACGCCGCAAGCCCGAGCGCGACCAGGCTGAGGAGCCACTTCCCGTACGGCTGATCGAGCAGGGTCTTCAGCGCGGTGTCGAGCCCACCCGCCTTCTTGGGGTCGTACGACGCGGCAGCCCAGACGAACAGGGCTCCGACGATTCCCAGTGCGATCCCCTTTGCGGTGTAGCCCACCTGCCCGAGCCTGACCACCGCGTCGCCGCCCGTCCCCGACCTGACCTTGGGACCGAGATCCTTCTTGAACGAGGTGCGAACGGCCTTGGAGATCAAGACGATGCCCACCGCGATGATCGCGACACCCACGAGCGCAACCAGCAGCTGTCCGCCCGACGCTGCCAGCAGCCTGGCCGTCAGCGCCCGCTTGCTCGACGACTTGCTGGACCCGCCACTCGAGGTGACGACCTTCACCGCGGAGAACGCCAAGACCAGGTAGACGATCGCGCGGCCCACCGACGTGCCCTTCTTGTACAGGCGCTTCTTGCCCTCCTCCTGTCGATGGCCGAAGGCAGCCTCGAGAAGCTGCCACACGGCGAGCGCTGCCAGCCCGACGGCCAGGATCCACAGCAGGACTGACCCGAACGGCTGTTCGGCCATCGTCCGAATGGCGCCCTTGCTGCTCGCCTGCTTCTGCTTGTGTGTCCACGCGACCTGGACTGCCAGCCAGGCGACGACGAGGTGCAGGATGCCGTACGCGACGAGACCGACGCGGATGAGGACGTCGAGCGTGGTGCTGTCGTGGACAGATCGCGCTGCCTGCTTGCCGTGCTGGGTCGCACCGGACCTGTTCACGCCGCCGTCCTCCTCCAGTCTGGCGACCGGCTGGCCGCCAGACCATCGTGGCCCCTGGACCTCGCTTCGGCCACTCGAAACCTGGTCGAGCTCGCAGCTTCATACGCCGCGATCGAACTTGCAACCGCGTCGTAGGGTCGACGACATGAGCCAGTCGGACGGTGGTTTCCCGGCCACGCTGGGCGCGTTGCGCGCCACCGGGTACGAGTCACGGTCGGTCAAGGGCGAGATCCGGGCAAACCTGCTCGATCGACTCCGGACCGGGCAGACGGCATTTCCTGGAGTCGTCGGCTTCGACCACACCGTACTGCCGGAGCTCGAGAACGCTCTGCTCGCAGGTCACGACCTCGTGCTGCTCGGCGAGCGCGGTCAGGGCAAGACCAGAATCATGCGGACGCTGGTCGGCCTCCTCGACGAGTGGAGCCCCGTCGTGGCCGGGTGCGAGATCGCCGACGACCCGGCGGCGCCCGTCTGCGTACGCTGCCGGGCGTTGTTCGGCGAGTACGGCGACGACCTCCCCGTCCGGTGGCGTCACCGGGACGACCGCTACACCGAGAAGCTGGCGACCCCGGACACCAGCGTCGGCGACCTGATCGGTGACGTCGACCCGGTGAAGGTCGCCGAGGGACGCACGCTGGGTGACCCGGAAACCGTGCACTACGGCCTGGTTCCCCGGACCAACCGTGGCATCTTCGGGCTCAACGAGCTGCCCGACCTCGCCGAGCGGATCCAGGTCGCGCTGTTCAACGTCTTGGAGGAGCGCGACATCCAGGTCCGCGGCTACTCGTTGCGGCTACCGCTCGACCTGCTGCTCGTCGTCACGGCGAACCCCGAGGACTACACCAACCGTGGGCGGATCATCACCCCGCTCAAGGACCGGTTCGGTGCCGAGATCCGGACCCACTACCTGGTCGAGCTGGCCGACGAGGTCGAGCTGCTCACCCAGGAGGCGGCCCTGGTTGCCGACGTGCCCGAGCATCTGCTGGAGGTGCTCGCCCGGTTCACTCGGGAGCTTCGGGACTCGACGTCGGTCGACCAGCGGTCCGGTGTCTCTGCGCGGTTCACGATCGCCGCAGCCGAGGGCGTTGCCGCCTCGGCGCTGCGGCGCTCGGCGCGCACCGGCGACCCGGAATCTGTCGCCCGGGTCTGCGACGTCCCGATCGTGCTGCCGACACTGCTCGGCAAGGTCGAGTTCGAGATGGGCGAGGAGGGACGGGAACGGAGCGTCCTCGACCACCTCATCAAGGTCGCGGTCGCCCAGACGTTCCGGGCTCGGCTGTCCGGACTCGACCTGTCGGGCTTCACGGAGCTCTTCGCAGAGGGTGGGATCGTCGAGACCGGTGAGCTCGTGCCTGCCGCCGAGCTGCTCAGCCAGCTCGGCGCCGTACCGGGACTGTCGAAGGTGCTGGACCGGCTCGGTCACCGCGACGCCGCATCCGCTGGTCAGGTCGCCGCTGCTGCCGAGCTCGTGCTCGAGGGACTCCACCTCACCCGCCGGATCGACAAGGACTCCGTCGACGGCCGCACCGTCTACGGCGGCTGACGATGGCCGACCAACGGCGGTTTCGGTACGGCCCGTGGAGCGGTGGACCGGATCCGCTTGCTCCCCCGTACGACGTACGCGCAGCGCTCGACGACGTCGGTCGGGACGTCCTCGCCGGTGGCAGCCTCCGGGAGTCCCTTCGCGAGCTGATGCGGCGCGGCATGGACGGCCGCGGCGGGCTCGACCGGCTCGCCGAACGGGTTCGGCGGATGCGGGCTCGGGCGCGCCGTCGCGGTGACCTCGGCGGAACCCTCGACCAGGTTCGCGCGGCACTCGACCAGGCGCTCGCAGCAGAACGCGAGACGCTCGCCGGACAAGACGACGACGATGCGCGGTTGGCCGAGATGGAGCTCGACACGCTGCCGCACGACGTCGCTGGTGCGGTCCGGGCGCTGGCCGACTACACATGGCGGTCCGACCAGGCCCGGGCGACGTACGAATCGATCCAGGACATGCTTCGGCGCGACATCCTCGACGCCCAGTTCGCAGGGATGCGTCAGGCTCTGAAGTCGCCCGATCCCGCAGCGATGCAGCGGGTCAAGGACATGCTGGCGGACCTGAACGCCTTGCTCGCGGCGCACGCACGTGGCGAGGACACGACCGACCAGTTCCGGCGGTTCATGGACGAGCACGGTGAGTTCTTTCCCGACGAATCCGGCGACGTCGACGAGCTGATCGACTCGCTGGCGCGTCGTCAGGCCGCCGCCCAGCGGATGATGGCGTCGTTGACGCCCGAGCAACGCGAACAGCTCGGACAGCTCCTGAGCGACGCGCTGGCCGACCCCGACCTTGCCTCGCAGATGGCTCAACTGTCGGATAACCTCCGTTCGCTGCGGCCAGGCGTCGACCGGCAGAGCTCCGTGGACATGCGGGCCGGCGGCGAGCCACTGGGGTACAGCGAGGCGGTCGAGGCCGTCGCCGAGCTGGCCGACCTCGAGGCGCTCGAGCAGCAGCTGGGTCAGGGCCATCCCGGCGCCACCCTCGACGACGTCGACGTCGAGGCCCTCGAGCAGCGGCTCGGCGACGCGGCCGTTCGCGACTTCGAGGCGCTTCGCGAGCTCGAGCGCGAGCTCGAGCAGCAGGGATACCTGACCCGCGGAGACGACGGCTTGCGGCTCACTCCACGGGCCGTGCGACGGCTCGGGGAGACGGCGCTGCGCCGGGTGTTCGACCAGCTCGAGGCCTCTGGCCACGGCGACCACTCCGACCATCGGACCGGGTCGGCAGACGAGCCGACCGGGCTGACCCGGCCATGGGTCTTCGGTGACGAGTTGCCCATCGACGCCCCACGCACGGTGTCGAATGCGGTGCTTCGAGGCGGGGCCACCGCCGGCGGCGTTGGCCTGCTGGTGGAGGACTTCGAGGTCATCGAGACCGAGCGGCGTACATCCGCCGCCGTCGCACTGTGTGTCGACCTGTCGTTCTCCATGGTTCAGGAGGGCCGCTGGGGTCCGATGAAACAGACCGCGCTAGCGCTCTCGCACCTGGTCGAGACGCGCTTCCGCCAAGACGCGTTACAGGTGATCGGCTTCAACCTCGCTGCCCGGCGGCTGTCGCCGGTCCAGCTCGCCGAGGTCGAACCGGAGTGGGTGCAAGGGACCAACCTGCAGCATGCGCTGATGCTCGCGTCGCGGCACCTGCGGCGCCATCCGGATGCCGAGCCGGTGGTGCTGGTGGTCACCGACGGCGAACCGACGGCGCACATCCACGACGACGGCGAGCCGACGTTTCGCTGGCCGACGACGACCGAGACCCTGCGAGCGACGGTGGCGCAGGTCGACGAGCTGGCGCGGTACGGGGCGACGATCAACCTCTTCATGCTCGGAGACGACGAGGGGCTGGCCCGGTTTGTGGATGCGATCGCCCGGCGGGCCGGCGGCCGGGTGTTCACTCCCGACATCGGACGACTCGGCGAGTACGTCGTGGCCGACTACCTTCGGGCGCGCCAGGGCCGTCGCTGACGATTGAGCGGGTGCGACGATCTGGCTGCCCATCGTCGACGGCGATCTCGGCCGTCTACAGCTGGGTCTGACGGCGGCGACCAACTCACCGCTGCAGGCCGACTTCAGACAACCCACGTAAACATGGGGCACATTGACGCCTTCGTCGGTCAGGCGGCGGAGACCGACACCGCCCGAGGATCTGGTGCGACCGTCAACGTCCCTCTCGAGCCAGGTTCGGGGGACGATCCGTTCCTGTCGGGCGTCGACCGCCTCGCGACGGCGGCCACCGACCAGGGCGCGACCGCGCTGGTGGTGTCGCTCGGCGTGGATGCTGCTGCCGATGACCCCGAGAGTCCCCTCGAGGACACCTCAGAGGGTTACCGGGAGGCCGGTCGAATCTTGCTCGAGGCTCCCGACGGTGGTCACGCAGGAGGGTGGTTACCACCTTTCCGACACTCGGCGGCCTGGTCACCGCATTTCTCGGCGCGCCGAGGGGCGACATCTCCGGCGGTCGGTAATACGGTGGGGGCTGCAATCCACTCTCGATGCCGGAGGACGTTCGATGCGAAGACTTCGCCTGGGGGTCGCCGTCGTGTCGATGGCCGGCCTGCTGTCGCTTGCCGCTTCCCCCTCACCGGCGGGCTCTGCCCCGAGGGCGTCGGGGTCCGGCGCCCTCGGAACCTCGGTGACCGCGCTCCGGCTCGGTCAATCGCCTCCGCTGGGCATCTGCCACGGCCACCCGGTGGCCGACGGACTGTCCTCGACACACGGCTGAGACGGTTGACCACCTCATCGCGTCCCGGCATCGACCGGCGCCGGACCCCCGCGCGCTGGGTTGCGGCCGTTGGCGTGGTCGTGTTCGTCCTGCTGGGCCTGTCCGGCCGCGCGAGCGCTGGCCCGGACGCCCCTGGAAGTACGAAGGCCCACTACGTCCTGGTCAGCGCGCACCGCGGTGGCAGCATGACCGTGCCGAACTCGATGGCGGCATTCAAGGCGGCCGTCCGCAACGGCGTGCGGGAGATCGAAGCCGACTCCTGGGTTCTCTCAGGTGGTCACGCGACCGCGGTATACCACGACGCCGCGATCGGACCGGAGTGCAACCATTGGGTCGGACGAAAGCTTCGCGGCCTCACCGCTCGACAGGTCTCCGTCATCCGGTGCAACGGAGAACCGATCCCGTCCGTCCACCAGCTCGTCTCGTTCGTGGCGGGTACCTCGGTCAGGTTGCGCCTCGAGGTCAAGACGTTCTCGACAGAGTCATCGGCGCGGTTGCGGCGGGAGGCTCGGGTGGTCGTCCAACGGGTCGTGAACGCCGGAATCGTCGGTCGCACGACGATGCAGTCCTTCCGGTGGCGGTCCTTTCTCGGGTTCTTGAACGGTGCACCGAGAATCCGCATCTCGGCGCTCGACGCGTCGCCGAGCGTGTCCGACGCCAGGCTTGCGGCGAGGCTGGGCGCGTACGACCTGTCGTACCCGGGTCGCATGTCGACAGAGTCGCTCGTGGGTGCCGTCCACGGCCTGGGTCTGGGGGTGGCGGTGTACCAGGTCAACAACGGCGATCTGGCCGCGTCCCTGCGGCAACAAGGTGTCGACGTGATCATCACCGATCACCCGGTGCGGATTCGCCGCAAGCTCGGCGAGTAGGCCCGCTCAGGCGGGAGCCGCGGAGGCGTCGCGGGAGGGGTCGTCCATGGCCTCGCCCTCTCCGTGCCATGACTGCCACAGGTCTGCGTAGGAGCCGCCGGCGGCGATCAGGTCCTCATGGTTCCCGATCTCGCTGATCTTGCCGTCCTCGACGACCGCGACACGGTCGGCGTCGTGTGCGGTGAACAGCCGGTGCGCGATCGCGATCACGGTCCGGCCGTCGAGGACCGCGGCGAGCGAACGCTCGAGATGCCGGGCCGAACGAGGGTCGATCAGCGATGTCGCCTCGTCGAGCACGAGCGTGTGCGGGTCGGCCAGCACGAGCCTTGCCAGCGCCAGCTGCTGCGCCTTCGCCGGCGGCAACGGCAGCCCGCCGGAGCCGACGACGGTGTCGAGCCCGTCCGGCAAGGCCAGGACCCACGAACGTGCGTCGACGGCGTCGAGCGCGGCGAGCATCCGTAGGTCGGAGGCAAGGTCGTCGACGCCCAGCGCTAGGTTTTCACGCACCGTCCCGACGAACACGTGGTGCTCCTGGGTGACCAGGGCTACGTGACCGCGCAGCTCACCCAACCGGAGGTCGGTCATCGGCACGTTGCCGACGGTGACGTGTCCGTCGCGCGGGGGGTGGATCCCGGCAAGGAGCCGGCCGAGTGTCGACTTGCCCGCGCCCGAGGGCCCGACCATGGCAACGCGCTCGCCGGCATCCACATGGAGGTCGACGCCATGCAGGACGTCACGGTCGTCGACGTACGCGAACCGTACCCGCTCGGCGTCGATGTCCTCGTGGTCGGGCGCGGCCCCGCTCGGAGTGCGGTCGTCCGGCACGTTGCCGACCCCAAGGATCCGCGCCAGTGACGACGAGCCGACCTGGAGCTCGTCGAGCCATGAGATGAACCGGTCGACGGGGTCGATCAGCTGCTGGACGTACAGCGTTGCCGCGGTGACGTCGGCCAGGGACGCATGACCGTTCACGTGCATCCAGCCGCCGAACAACAAGGTGGCGACGGTCGGGATCAGGTAGCCGACCTCGACCGCCGGGAACCACATCGTCCGCAGGTAGAGCGTGTAGCGCTCGGCGGCGTACGACTCGGCGACGTCCTCGTCGGCCCGGCGGACCTGGCGGTCCTCGATCCCGAGCGCCTCAACCGTCCGTGCTCCCTCGACCGTCTCGGCGAGCGTCGCGTTGATCGCTGCGTACGACGCGCTCTCGCGCAGGTAACCCGCACGGGCCCGCTTGAGGTACCAGCGGGTCGAGACCCACAGCACCGGTACGCCGAGTACGAGCGGGAACAACACCCAGGAACCGACCAGGACGCACGCGCCGATCGTGAAGATGCCGGTGACGAGCGCGATCACCGTCTCCGGCATCGCGAACCGGACCGACCAGCCCAGGGCTTCGACGTCGCGGGACGACCGGGTGAGGAGGTCGCCGGTGCCTGCCTTCTCGACGGTGCCGATCGGCAACGCCAAGGACTGGTGGACGAAACGTTCCCGGAGCTCGGCCAGCACCTCCTCACCGAATGCGAACGACAGGAAGCGGGCGTACCGCGTGAGCACCGTCTGGGCGAGCAGGAACGCGGCGATGAACGCGATCGTCTCGTCGACGGTGTGCGTCGTCGTACCGACGGAGACGGCCCCGACCAGGTTGCCGATCAGTCGCGGCGCGGCCAGACCTGCGATCGCCGCCAACACGTGCAGTCCGACGATGAGCGCAACCGCGCCGCGGTGTTCCGCGGCGAGGCGCTTCGCGTAGGCGCGGGTGTCACGTGGCGTCGCGATCGGGAGCAGCTGGGTCATTCGTCCTCCCCCCGGGCAACCACGCGACGGTAGGAAGGTTCCGCCTCGAGCAGGTCGCGATGACGTCCGGTGGCGATGACCATGCCGTCGCGGACGAATGCGACCTCGTCGGCGCGGTCGAGCATCAGCGGACTCGCGGTCGTCACGACCGTCGTGCGACCGCGACGGTAGTCACGAAGCCGCGACGAGATCCTCGCCTCGGTGTGGGCGTCGACTGCGGACGTCGGCTCGACCAGCACCATGATGTCGGGGTCGGCCAGCAGCGCCCGGGTGAGGACCAGCCGCTGGCGCTGCCCCCCGGACAGCGAGCGTCCGCGCTCCTCGAGCGTGGTGGCGAGCCCTTCGGGCAACGTCTCGAGGACGTCTTCGGCCGAGGCGGCGTCGATCGCAGCCATGATGTCGATGTCGTCGACTGGCCCGCGGATGGACAACTCGTCTCGGAGAATGCCGGAGAACAGCGTTGCGTTGGCGTCGCTCACCAAGATTGCGCGCCGTACGAGCCGTCGGTCCAGGGCCGAGAGGGGAACGCCACCGAGGAGTGCAGGTCCTTCGCTGAACCGTCCCAGCCGATCGGCGATCGCCGCGGACTCCTCCGGCGTCTCTGCGACGATCGCGGTCAGCCGGCCTGGCTTCGCGACGAAGCCCGACCGGACGTCGGTGAGCTCGCTGTCGGACGATGCGGTGAGGGTCTCCTCGATGTCACGCACGTCCGGCTGGATCGACAGCACGTTGCAGATCCGCCGGCTCGCGACGAGCCCGCGGATCAGCTTGTTGACGACCTCGGTGGCCGTCCGCAACGGGATCATCAAGAACGCCGAGTACCCGTAGAACGCGACCAGCTCGCCTGGTGTGATCTGACCCTGGACCGCGAACCGCGCGCCGAGCCAGACAACGACCACGACGAAGAGTCCCGGCAGAAACACCTGGAGCCCGTCGAGCAGTGACTGCAGGCGGGCGACCTGGACGCCGGCGAAACGGACGCGCTGGGACTCCCTCGCGTACCGGCGATGGAAGACCTCCTCGCCGCCGATCCCGCGAAGGATCCGCAGCCCGCCGACGATGTCGGACGCGAGCGAGTTCAGGTGGCCCATCATCTCCCGCTGCTGCATGTTGCGCCGTTGCAGCGGCTTCAGGATCGGCGCGAGCAAGATCAGCAGCGCCGGCATCCCGACCAGCACCACCAGTCCGAGCGCGATCGAGGAGTTGAGCAGGATGAGAGCGACGACGAGGAACGAGACGATGGCGCCGGCGGCACGTCCCATCACCTCGATCGCGTTGCCGACGTGCGCGAGGTCGGAGGAGCCGATCGATACCACTTCGCCCGTTGCCACCTTGCGGGGAAGGGTCGCTCCGAGACGTACGGAATGCCGGGTCACCAGCTGAACGGTCCGGTAGGCACCCGTCAACCAGTTCGCGACGGCGGCACGATGCCGGAAGATCCCCGCCGCCGCCTGGACCACGCCGACCAGCAACAGCGCGCCCGACCAGTACCACAGCCGGCCCATGTCGCGGGGGCGGACACCCTCGTCGATCGCGCGTCCGATGATCGCCGGCATGACTGACTGCGCAACCATCCAGATGATCCCGAACGTGATGCCGACCGCCACCGTCGACTTCTGGCCTTTCGCGACCCACCACAGATAACGCCCGGGCGACCGGACGTCGGGGGTGCCGGGATCGGCCAGGGGGAGCTTGCGCATAGCGGGTCCACGGTACGGACTCGGGCACCCGCCGAGCGAATCAATTAGGTAGGACTTGTCATGCTCCAGCGACGCCGGGGCGTGAGCTCATTTCGTCAAGTCGCGATTGGCGAGTACGGCATTGGCGAGACCGATGACGCCGGCCGCGACCAGCACGGCCGGTACAGCGTACTTCGTGTCGTCGGCGCTCAACGCGCCGGCGAGGTAAAGCGCCCAGTAGGTCGCTGCGCCCATGAAGATCACGCCGAAGATGAGGGACAACGCGTCACTGGCATGTCTGTACATCAAGTCTGTCCTTCGGCGTCGTGCAGTTGGTGCTGGCGAGGATCTCGCCGTACTTGAGACCGACGTCTATCGTCAGGTCGGGAGCCCGGGTGTCGACCGGCGTGAGCCGTGCCGAGACGTCGTCACCGCTGACGTCGTGTGCGGTCAGGCCGGTGATCTGGCCGCCGGACACATGGGCGGTGATGGACGTGTCGATGGCCCGAGGCGTGCGGATCTGGACCTGGCCGACCGAGGCGTCCACATGGATCGTGCGCCCGTCGAGCCGCTCGAGCTGTGCTGCGGAGAGTCCCCTCAGGTCGATGACGAGTCGACCAGCACCGAGTTGGTAGGTCTCCTTGACGTCAGCGGCGGTCGTCGGCCGGTACACGACCTCGCCGAACGGCCCGTGGTCGATCACGCTCAGGGCCAGCGTCGCGACACCGGCGGCGACGCCGAGCGGGATCAGCAGCCGCGACCGGCCTAACCAGGTGCCCGCCAGCAGTCCGAGGCCCGCGGCACTCAGCACGATCCCTGGGTAGATCGAGGGAGCGACCCGATGGTCGATGTCGTACGCCGCGGCTACCCCGCACCCGAGCAGGGCGAACGCGACGGTGATGGCGAAGAGGTGCGACCGTGGTCGGCGCGCTCTCGGCGGCCGGCGGTCCACCGGCGCCTGGACCAGCGTGCTCATGCCGGTGTCGGTGGGGACCGCGGGCGCGTCCTCGACGGTCGGACTCTTGTCGTCGCGGGAGTCGGCTGGTGAGTCGGCGTCGGGTCGTGACGCCGGCGCCGGGTCGGCAGATCCGGCCACGGACCCGGGGACTGCGGACGTCGGCGCGTCCGCCGAGGCGTTGGGCTCGTACGGGCTCTTGCTGCGTACCAGCAGCGCCAAGATGCCCAACGCGACAAGCATGACGAGCACGAAGCCGTGTGGGCCGGGCCCGAACCAGCCGACTCCGCCCAGCACGATGGCCAACGGGATCGTGATCGCGAAGATGACCCCGAGCTGGGTGATCCGGCGCGGGTCACGCTGACGCCAGGCGAAATGGACGGAGCCGGTTGCCCCGTCCTCGGGGACCGCCAGCCACAAGATCGCGTACGCGACCAGGCCGGCACCGCCGAAGATCGTCGCGACGCCGAAGAGGACCCGGACGATCAGCGGATCGACATCGAGATGACGCGCAACTCCGCCGGCAACGCCCGCAATCAGGCGATCATGGCGCGCCCGGCGCAGTGACGACACGTCGCGGATGCCGGTTGACGTCACCCGCGGTCCGGTCTGCTCGGGGGCTGTGGGGGGCATGGACTCAAGCGTGGTGGACGAGACCGCTCGAAACCATCGGGGATCACCCTGACCGTGGCCGGACACGCCGGGTGCGCAGGTCAGGGGCCACGCCGGATGTTCACCGATCGGTCGCCGCGGCGTTCGGTGGGAGGATCGGGGCGTGGTCACTGACGGCGAGTGGATGCCGCGGCGGGCGTACCGCAACGAGAAGCGCCTGCTCGGCGGCGTTGCATCAGGGGTCGGCGAGCATCTCGGGGTCGACCCGACGACGGTGCGTGTGGGCTTCTTGTTGCTGACCCTCGTCGGCGGCTTCGGCTTCTTCCTCTACCTCGCGCTGTGGGCGTTCATGCCCTCGCGCAACGTGGCGGATGAGGAGAACGACCTTCCCCCGGGCATGGCTGTAGCCAGTCGGACCGGCCTGCGCGGTCGTACCTCGATGGCGGGGAAGGACCTCGGCCTTGCAGTCTCGCTGATCACCTGCGGGCTGGGCGCGGTGTTCTTGCTCCAGGCGTTCGGTCTCGGGGTCAGCGCGAACGTCTTCTGGCCGCTGGTCGTCGGCACCGCCGGGCTCGCGCTGGTCTGGCTGCAGTTCGACAACGGCGGACGGAGCCTGGAGTTCGCCCGCGGTCAGCACTGGCGGAGCTGGATGCGCATCGGGGCCGGATTCGCGCTGCTCGTCCTCGCGGTTGTCATCGTGCTTCTCCAGGCCGGGAAGTTCTCCGCGGTGTGGAGCGTCCTCGGGGTTCTGGTGCTGGCGATCGCCGGAACGCTGCTGGTGGTCGGACCGTGGTTCCTTCGCCTGTGGCGCGACCTCCAAGATGAACGCACCGAACGGATCCGAACCCAGGAACGCGCCGACGTGGCCGCCCACCTGCACGACTCGGTCCTTCAGACGCTCGCCCTGATCCAGCGCCAGGCTCGGGACCCCTCGAAGGTGGCGGCATTGGCCCGCACCCAGGAACGCGAGCTGCGCCGCTGGTTGTTCACGACCGGCGAGGACGCAGGAGCGAGCGTGAAGGCGGCTCTGCAGCTGGTGGCGGAGCAGGTGGAGGAGGCACACGCGGTGCCGATCGACGTGATCGTGGTCGGTGACGCGCCGAGCACCGACCACACCGCGGCGCTCGTCCGCGCCGCGCGTGAGGCAATGGTGAACAGCGCCAAGCATGCCGAGACCGCCAAGGTCGACGTGTACGCCGAGATCACCGACGACGCGATCGACGTGTTCGTCCGCGACCGTGGCCGGGGCTTCGAACCTTCGGCTGTTCCCGCCGACCGGATGGGTGTCTCCGGCTCCGTCGTCGACCGAATGCACCGCCACGGTGGGACGGCATCCGTGCGCAGCGCACCGGGAGAAGGAACCGAGGTGACACTTCACCTGCCGGTTGTCCGCGAGCGTGCGTCGCCCGATCCGGGCTGACGTCGCAAGTTTCGAAGCAAGGAAGACAGACTGTGTCCGAGCCACTGACCGTCGTCGTCGTCGACGACCATGCGATGTTCCGCACCGGTGTGAAGGCGGAGCTGGGCTCCGACGTGTCCGTGGTCGGTGAGGCCGGTGATGTCGCGCACGCCGTGGACGTGATCCGCGCGACCCTCCCCGACGTCGTCCTGCTCGACGTGCACCTGCCCGGTGGGGGCGGCACCGAGGTACTCAAGGAGGTCCTGAAGCGGGCTCCCGAGACCAGGTTCCTCGCATTGAGCGTCTCGGACGCCGCCGAGGACGTGATCGCCGTGATCCGGGCAGGCGCCCGGGGATACGTGACGAAGACGATCGACGGCCCCGAGCTGGTGGCCGCGATCAGGCGGGTGCGGGACGGGGACGCCGTGTTCTCGCCGCGACTCGCCGGGTTTGTGCTCGACGCGTTCGCGGGCACCATCCAGGTCGCGGACGTCGACGAGGACCTGGACCGGCTCACCGAGCGTGAGCGTGAGGTGATGCGACTGATCGCCCGCGGCTACGCGTACAAGGAGGTCGCGTCCACGCTGTTCATCTCGATCAAGACCGTGGAGTCACACGTGTCGAGCGTGCTACGCAAGCTTCAGCTCTCGAGCCGGTACGAGCTCACCCGATGGGCCAACGACCGCCGCCTGCTGTAACAGCCTCGGCCACGTTCTTCGCCGGGTTCGTCCGGCGTGTCGAACTCGGAAAAGCGACGACTCGCAGGTGAGTCGGGGAAGAGTACAGGCAGGAGGCAACCGTGGATTTCGTCCGAAACCTGTTGCTGCTGGTGCACCTGCTTGGGTTCGCCGCCTTGTTCGGTGGAGCGTTCGTGCAGATCCGAGACGAGGTCAAGGTCGTCAACGGTACAATGCTGTACGGCATCCTCACCCAGGTGGTCACCGGCATCCTGCTCGTCGGCGTGCTCGAGAACCAACACGCCGACGTCGATCACGCCAAGGTCGCGGTCAAGTTCGGAGTCGCGCTGGTGATCGCCGTCCTCTGCTGGGTGAATCGATCGCGTTTGAGCATCCCCGGCGGCCTGTTCGGACTGATCGCCTTGTTGACCGTGGCAAACGCCGCGGTTGCGGTCTTCTGGTAGCCCGCTCGACTTCCTCCGGACACGTCGGACAGGACTGCCGGGCTTCCGGGTCGCGGGGGAGGATCAGAGCTTCTCGACCGGGGAGTAACGCAGCAACAGCCGCTTGACCCCGGTCGATCCGAAGTCGATCGACGCCACTGCAGCGTCAGCGGTCCCCTCGACCGTGACGACCGTTCCCAGGCCGAATGCGTCATGGGTGACCCGGTCGCCGGGAGCCAGGTTGGGCACCGGTCGCGTTCCGGCCGTCGGCTTGACCGGCGGCATGAACCGCTGGGTACGGACCGGTGAGCTTTTGTCGGGTAGGTAGCCGCGGTCGCGGCCGGCGCGGCTGCTCGCCGACGACGATGCCCACCGGGTGATGGACGACTCCGTGCGTCTCCAGTCGACGAGGCCGTCGGGAACCTCGCGCAGGAATCGTGATGCGGGGTTGTGCTGTGGCGCGCCCCACGCCGAGCGGACGATCGCTCGGCTCAGGTAGAGCCGTTCGCGGGCACGCGTAACGCCGACGTACGCGAGTCGGCGCTCCTCCTCCAGCTCGTCGGTGTCGGCCAACGACCGGGCATGCGGAAAGATGCCGTCCTCGAGTCCGGTGAGGAAGACCACCGGGAACTCGAGCCCCTTGGCGGTGTGCAGCGTCATCAGTGTCACCACCCCGCCGGACTCGTCGGCTTCCGGGATCTCGTCCGCGTCGGCCACCAGCGCGACCCGCTCAAGGAACTCGCCGAGCGTCGGTGGCTCATCTGCGTCGGAGCCGAACTCGCGGGCCACCGCAACCAGCTCGCCGAGGTTCTCGACGCGGGTCTCGTCCTGGGGGTCGCTGGACGTCTGCAGCTCGCTGAGGTACCCCGACCGCTCGAGGGTCGCCTCGAGAACCTGCTCCGGCGTGGAGTGGGCGCGGACCATCACCCTCAGCCCGTCGATCAGGTCGACGAACTCCCCGATGTTGCGGAGCGAGCGGGTCGCGATGCCCGGAGCGTCCTCGGCGCGGTGCAGGGCGTCGAAGAAGCTGATGCTCTCGCGCTGTGCGAGCAGATCGACGCACGCCTCGGCGCGTTCGCCGATCCCGCGTTTAGGTGTGTTGAGAATTCGGCGCAGCGACACCGCGTCGTCAGGGTTGTCGAGGGTTCGCAGGTACGCGAGCGCGTCGCGGATCTCCCGCCGCTCGTAGAACCGCACCCCGCCGACCACCTTGTACGGCATGCCGACCCGGATGAAGACCTCCTCGAAGGCTCGGCTCTGCGCATTGGTCCGGTAGAACACCGCGACGTCACTCTGCTTGACGCCGTCGCCGTCGACGAGCCGGTCGATCTCGTCGGCGACGAACTGAGCCTCGTCGACCTCGTCGTCGGCGACGTAGCCGACGATCGCCGCACCGTCTCCGGCATCGGACCACAGACGCTTGGGTTTGCGCGCACTGTTGTTGCCGATGACGGCGTTGGCGGCCGACAGGATTGTCTGGGTCGACCGGTAGTTCTGCTCGAGGACGACGGTCCGCGCATCCGGGAAGTCGTGCTCGAACTTGAGGATGTTTCGGATGTTCGCGCCGCGGAACGCATAGATCGACTGATCCGCGTCGCCGACGACCATCAGCTCCGCCGGCGGGATCTGTGCCTGCTCCTCGGTGGTGGCCCCGATCAGGTCCCCGTCGATCGTCCGCCTCGGCGCCGTGCCGCACAGCTCGCGCACCAGGACGTACTGCGCATGGTTGGTGTCCTGGTACTCGTCGACCAGCACGTGACGGAACCGCCGTCGGTACGTCTCGCGTGCCTCCGGGAACGACTGGAGGAGGTGCACGGTGGACATGATCAGGTCGTCGAAGTCGAGTGCGTTGGCGGCCCGCAGCCGTCGCTGGTAGTCGGCGTAGCACTCGGCGTACGTACGTTCGAGGTGATTGGCGGCGCTCGCGGCGGCCGCCTCGTGGTCGAGCAGCTCGTTCTTGCAGTTGCTCACCCAGCCGAGGACGGCCCTCGGGTTGTAGCGCTTCGGTTCCAGGTCGAGGCTGCTGCACACCATCCCCATCAGGCGGCGCGAGTCGGCATCGTCGTAGATCGAGAAGTTCGACGCGAAGCCGAACCGGTGGATCTCCCTGCGCAGGATCCGGACGCACGACGAGTGGAACGTCGACACCCACATGATCCGGGCCCGCCCGCCGACCAGCTCGGTGACGCGGTCACGCATCTCCGCGGCGGCCTTGTTGGTGAACGTGATCGCGAGGACGGAACCCGGGTGGACGTTGCGCTGGGAGAGCAGCCAGGCGATCCGCCGGGTCAGGACCCGGGTCTTGCCCGATCCCGCGCCGGCGATGACCAGCAGCGGGCTGCCCTCGTGCGTGACCGCCTCCCGCTGTGAAGGGTTCAGGCCGAAGAGCAGCTGCTCTTCGGCCGGTCCGCCCGAGCGCGGTCGCTCGTCGCCCAGGTCGTCGGGATCGGATGCGACGAGGCCGGGCGGTGGAAACAGCGCGCTCATCTCGGTTTCCATCGTACGGTGGCCGACCCCCGCTCCGGCCACGCTCGAAGCGGGGGCGCGCCGCCTCCCTGGCCTCTACAACAGCGGCTGAGGAAGCGAGCGTCACGGCGCTCGCTTCGTCAGCCGTTGTTGTAGGTCCGAGGCGCGGGTCCGAGACTCCGTGGTACGGCCACCTGGATGACGAGTCCCCGGACCTACAGGGAGGCTCCGTGGGCGTTCATGATCGGCATCGGGTCGACGGCCTCGCCGTAGTGGTAGCGACCGGGCAGGTAGATCTCGAAGTGCAGATGCGTACCGTACGCGTTTCCGGTCTCGCCGACGCGGCCGACGAGCTGGCCCTCGACGACCTGCTGGCCGACGACCACGTCGATCGAGCTGAGGTGGTTGTACCAGATCTGCATTCCGCCCGGAAGCTCCAAGACGACCTGCTGGCCGTAGGAGCCGGCCCAACCGGTCTTGGTGACGGTCGCGTCGGTGACCGCCACGCAGGGCGTCCCGTACGGTGCCACCAGGTCGTCACCGGTGTGCCAACCGTCCGCCCAGTACGGACCCACCGCGCCGTAGAGGGTGCTCAGCCGGAACGTGCCGGGGGCAATGGGCGTGATCCACTGACCGGCGACGAGCTTCTTCGCGTACGCCTGAGCGAGCGCGGCGTTCTGCTTGAGGGTCTTGTCGCGCCGCAGGGCCGCGATCTGCGCGCGCTCCGTACCGTCGACCACCGGACGTACGCCGGAGCGGCTGACGCGGGTCGCGTTGCGTTCGCCGAGCGCCTCGTCGGCGTAGCTCGCGGCGTACGATCCGGCACTGCGATGCGCCGGCTGCCTCGGCTGGTGGCTCGAGACGGCCTGCGTGACCGTCACTGCACCGGCAGCGGTGGCGAGCAGTGCCAGGCCGCCGATCAACGATGACGCCCGGGATACACCCGTCCGCCTTGTCGGCCGGGGAACGCGTCGTTTCCCAACCAGGCTTGGCGATTCGGAAAGGGCTCGTTCCGTGCGCACGCGATGCCGGTGACCGCGATGCGTGGACACGCTCAAGCTCCTTCGTGCAATCGGGTGAACAGTGCGTCAGCCTACCGAATCACCCCCGGAAACGAAACCGAGACGCCGGCGGGCAGACCTCGGCTACCGGCGATGTACTCCTGGCTGGCCCTACGATGGACCCGGGACTTGGCGGAAGGCAGGAAGTGATGACGCCCATTCGGGTGGTCGTGGCGAAGCCTGGGCTCGACGGTCACGACCGCGGTGCGAAGGTCGTCGCGCGGGCATTGCGCGATGCCGGAATGGAAGTCATCTATACCGGACTGCACCAGAGCCCGGAGCAGATCGTCGAGACCGCCCTCCAGGAAGATGCCGACGCGATCGGCCTCTCGATCCTCTCGGGCGCCCACATGACGCTGTTCCGCAAGGTGATCGACCTGCTCGCTGCGCGCGACGCATCCGACATCATCGTCTTCGGCGGCGGAATCATCCCCGAGGACGATCTGCCGTTGTTGACCGAGGCGGGTGTCGCCAAGATCTTCACGCCCGGCGCCAAGACCCAGGAGATCGTCGACTGGGTCCGGGCCGCCGTCTCCACCTGATGTCGGCGTGCCCGACACGCACCCGATTTTGCCCAAACGCCGTAACGACGGTGACCTCTCCCCTACCGTTGGCATCGCCAGTCACCGAGTCGGAGCGCATCACGGTGCCGCCATCAGTCGTACGCGCAGGCGGCACTGTCCGAACGCCGGTGACCGGACGGAGAGGGGAGGGCTCAGTGTTCACCGGGCCGAGATTTCGAGGGCCGGTCGCGACGGTTCCGGGCCAACGCCCGTCGCAGCCGGCGGATGTTCTGGTGGGTCGCTCGAAGGAGTGCGCCGACCTGGGTCGCCTGGTCGGTGACCCTGAAACCCGCCTGCTGACCCTGACCGGACCGGCGGGGGTCGGCAAGACCCGGATCGCGACCACCGCTGCCGACACGGTCGCGAAGGAGCAGGACTTCACACTGTGCTGGACATCGGTCACCTCCGTGACATCCGAGGCCGCCCTGATGCGGGCGCTGCTCTTGTCGGCCGGAATCCGGGAAACGGCGGACGTCGATGCGCTGTCGGCCTTGATCGAGCGGTTCGGCGGGAGCAGGGTGCTGCTCGTCCTCGACGACTGCGACCACCTGTTGGATGAGTGTGCGCTCGTCGGGCGGACGCTGATCACGTTGTGCCCAGCCCTCGTCGTGCTGGCGACGAGTCGCGAGATCTTTCGGGTACCGGGCGAAATCGTCTACCACGTGGGCCCGCTGCCGCTGCCGGGCGGCGACGAACCGGCGGTTGCACTCGAGCGCAACCCGGCGGTCCGGCTGTTCCTCGCTCGTTCCCCGGCACTGAAGGGGAGGCCGGTGCGGGTCCTGCGAACCGTGGCGACGATCTGCCGGCAGCTCGAGGGCATACCGCTCGCGATCGAGCTCACGGCGGCGCGCAGCCCGTTGATCAGCCTCGACCGGATCTCGAGCGAGCTGACTGATGTTCTCGGGGTGCTCGCGACATCGGGACCGACCTCCGACCTGCGCCACCGTACGTTGCGGGCGGCGATCGACTGGAGCTATGAGCTGCTCGACTCCCACGAACGCGACCTGTTCACGCGCCTGTCGATCTTCGAAGGAGGGTTCGACGTCGACGCCGCCCACGCCGTGGCCGGGAACCCGTCGTCCGACCTGGCGACGACGCGCGACCTGATCTCCCGGCTCGTCGACAAGTCCCTCGTGATGGCCCGGACCCAACCCGTGGAGTCCCGCTTCACGCTGTTGAGCACGATCAGGGGCTACGCGCGCGAAAAGCTCGCCGGTGCAGAAGCCGAGTACTCGACCGCAGCGCGACACGCGGCGTACTACGTGGAGCTGGCCGAGGGTGCGGAGCGAACCAGAGAAGAGGGCAAGCAGGACGTCTGGCTGCAGACCCTCGACGTCGACGGAGGCAACGTCTCGGCGGCGATCGACTGGACCCTCACCGCCGAGCCACGGCTCGCGGTCAGGCTCACGGCTGCGGTGTGGCCATACTCGGCTTGGCGCGGTCACTACTTCGACGGTCGCGCCTGGCTCGACGCCGCGCTCGAGATGCCCGGCGTCGAGGGCGAGCCGGCGTACCCCGAGCTGCTCCTCGGTGCGGGCACGTTGGCGTTTCTGTGCTGTGACTACCAGACTGCGGCCGACCCGCTCGATCGCGCCCTCGCGATCTTCGACGCGGCGGGCGACACCCGCGGTCGAGCCCGGACACTACACCGGCTCGCGACCGTTGCGCGTGAGCTCGGAAGGTACGACGAGGCGAGGAGGCTGCACGAGCGGAGCCTTCAGCTGTGGCGTCGGCTCGCTGACCAGTCCCAGGAGGCGCACGCCCGCACGTACTCGAGCTTCGTCGCATGGCTCAGTGGCGACCTCGAGTTCGCGGAGCAAGAAGCGAAGGCAGCGCTCAGCTACTTCCGGCAGTCCGGGGACAGCGAAGGGGTGGTGTGGTCGCTCATCAACCTCGGCGCCGTCGCCCGCGAAAGAGGTTCGTACGCCGTCGCCGAGCCGCTGTTGATGGAGAGCCGAGCGATCTCGGAGCAGCTCGGCTTTCCGGAGGGCGTCGCCTGGTCGGATGACCAGCTGGGGAGAGCAGAGCGCGCCAGAGGTCGGTATCAGCGGGCGACCACGTTTCTCACTCGGAGCTTCGGGATCCATCGCGACCTCGGAGACCGCTGGCGTGCCGCCAGCGTGCTCGCCGAGCTCGCGGTCACCGCCGCGATGCGACATCGCACTCGGCCGGCGGTGTTCCTCCATGCGGCGGCGGCGCAGCTCCGCGACGAGATCGGCGTGCCCATTCCCGGCTGCGAGCGCGCCGATGTCGAAACGAGTCTGGCGTCGGCCCGCCTCCTGCTCGGCGACGCTGCGTTCGAGCAGGAGTGGTCCGCCGGCTGGGGTTCGTGGTGGACCGCGCTCCCGGACTCCGGTGGTCTCGACACCGGACCGGTCGCCCCTGCGGACTAGGGACTCTCGGGGCCGCGCCGCACCGTGTGGTAACAACTCGGCCAGACCGCGACGCGTCGGGTCGCCCGGGTAGGGTCGCGTATCGGACTGAAGGGCAGATGGCCGTGGATCTGATGGAGTACCAGGCAAAGCAGGTGTTCGCCGAGCACGACGTGCCCGTAACGCTCGGCGTTGTTGCGCAGACTCCTGCGGAGGCGCGAACGGCGGCGGAGGGTATCGGCGGCCCGGTGGTCGTCAAGGCCCAGGTCAAGGCCGGCGGGCGCGGCAAGGCCGGTGGGGTCAAGTTGGCGAGCACACCGGACGAGGCGTACGACCGCGCGGACGAGATCCTCGGGATGCAGATCAAGGGCCTGCCGGTCGACCGGGTCCTCGTCGCCCCGGCGGCCGACATCGCCGAGGAGTACTACTTCTCGTTCCTCCTCGACCGCGCCAACCGTGCGTACCTGTGCATCGCCAGCGTCGAGGGCGGCGTCGAGATCGAGGAGGTCGCCAAGACAAACCCCGACGCGGTCAAGCAGATCCCGATCGACGCAGGAACCGGTGTCGACGAGGTGAAGGCGCGCGAGATCGCCGCGACGGTTGGCTTCCCCGATGAGCTGGTCGATCAGGCGGTCAACCTGGTGCAGACGTTGTGGGCCGTGTTCGTCGAGGAGGATGCGACCCTGGTGGAGGTGAACCCGTTGGCTCGGTTGGCCGAGGACGTACTCGAGGCGCTCGACGGAAAGGTCACGCTCGACGACAACGCAGCGTTCCGTCATCCCGACCACAAGGTGTTCGAGGAGACCGCCGTCACCAACCCGCTCGAGGCGAAGGCGAAGCAAAGAGGCCTCAACTACGTCAAGCTCGACGGCGAGGTGGGGATCATCGGAAACGGTGCCGGCCTGGTGATGTCGACACTCGACGTGGTGGCCTACGCCGGCGAGCGTCACGGCAACGTGAGACCCGCGAACTTTCTCGACATCGGCGGTGGCGCGTCGGCACAGGTGATGGCCGACGGCCTCGACGTGGTCCTCGGCGACGACCAGGTCAAGGTTGTCTTTGTCAACGTGTTCGGCGGAATCACCTCATGCGATGCCGTGGCGAACGGAATCGTCGGCGCGTTGGAGCTGCTCGGCGACAATGCGACCAAGCCGCTCGTCGTGCGCCTCGACGGCAACAACGTCGAGGAGGGCCGTCGCATTCTCGACAACGCGAACCACCCTCTCGTCACGTTGGTGGACACCATGGACGGCGCCGCGGACCGCGCCGCCGACCTGGCGAGCAGGTGAGGAGCCCAACCGCGTGTCGATCTTCTTGAACTCCGACTCCTTGGTCATCGTGCAAGGCATCACCGGCGGTGAAGGCAGCAAGCACACCGCGCGAATGCTCGAGGCAGGGACCAAGGTCGTGGGCGGCGTCAACGCCCGCAAGGCGGGCACAAACGTGACCCATGGCGACGTCGAGCTCCCCGTCTTCGGCACGGTCGTGGAGGCGATCGAGACGACTGGCGCGAACGTATCCGTTGTCTTCGTGCCGGCGCCATTCACGAAGGACGCCGTCGTCGAGGCGGTCGATGCCGGCATCGGGCTGCTCGTCGTGATCACCGAAGGGGTCCCGGTTCAAGACACCGCCGAGTTCTGGGCGTATGTCCAGGCAAAGGGGCAACAGTCGAGTGCACCCGCTACTCGGGTCATCGGGCCGAACTGTCCCGGCATCATCACGCCAGGAGAGGCGCTGGCCGGCATCACACCAGCGAACATCTGCGGCAAAGGCCCGATCGGGCTCGTCTCCAAGTCCGGCACGCTCACGTATCAGATGATGTACGAGCTCCGGGACTTCGGGTTCTCGACCGCGATCGGAATTGGGGGGGACCCCATCGTCGGCACGACGCATATCGACGCCCTGGCTGCGTTCGAGGCCGATCCGGAGACAACGGCGATCGTGATGATCGGCGAGATCGGCGGCGACGCAGAGGAACGTGCCGCCGACTTCATCAAGGCCAACGTCACCAAGCCGGTTGTCGGCTATGTCGCCGGCTTCACGGCGCCGGAGGGCAAGACGATGGGCCATGCGGGTGCCATTGTCTCGGGATCGTCCGGTACGGCAGCGGCGAAGCAGGATGCACTGGAGTCCGCGGGCGTCCAGGTCGGCAAGACCCCGTCGGCGACGGCCGCGCTGATGCGCGAGATCCTGCAAGCCTCCTGACGCATTGCGTGCGCGGTCCGGCCGACAACTGGCCGGATCTCACCTCAGCCCCGCGGGATCCGGGCGAGCAGCCAGTCGCACCACCCGACGGCCTGGTCCTCGTGGCCGATTCCGCAGCGCAGGGTCGCGTAGCTGGAAAACGCTGCGCTGTCGAACGCGAGAAGCCCGGGGTCGCCGAAAGTCGCCTCCTCCACGGCGTACGCCGCTCGGCGCTGCACGTGCCGGTCGCGGGCGGCTTCGATGAGTTCACGAGCAACCGTCGGCGACACCAGCCAAAGCGCGCGGACCCGGAGCATCAGCTCCGACTTCGACTCGGGTGGTTCGAGCGGTGATGCCACCCAGCTGCGGAGGGCGTTCTTGCCCTTGCCCGTGATCCAGTACCGCTTGGTGTCGCGCGGCCCACGGCCGTCCTCGACCCGGTGCCGCACCAGGCCGGCCTGCTCGAGCGACCGCAGCTCGGGATAGATCTGACTGTGGCGAGCGGTCCACAGGTAGCCGATCGGACGCGCCATCCGACGGGACACCTGGTACCCCGTGAGAGGCTCGGCTGCCAGCAGCCCGAGGACCGCATAGCCGAGGGTACGCACCTGGCCTAGTCTAGTGATTATGTCGAAACTTACATATCGCGAGCGCCTTGCTGTCCTGGTCGCGATGGCGATGCCGCTGGTCGGCTGCGCGGGTATGACGGATGAGGCAGCGCGTACGACGTCTACGCCGGTGAGACACTCGGCTCCTCATCCGCCGACCGTCGGGTCGTTGACGAACGCGCCGACCGGCCCGAGGTCGATCGTGGAGCGGTGCGGAGGGTCGGGACGGCCGGGCCAGGAGACCATGTTGCGGGCCGGTCGTTCGACGATGCCTGCGGTCGTGCTCGGGGCGGGTCCGACATGGGCCGTGATGGTGCATCAGACGGACGGCGATGGGTTGTGTGGTTGGTTGCCGTTCGCACGCTGGCTGGTCGGCCGCGAGCACGTTCACCTGCTCCTGGTCGATCTCTGCGGGTACGGCGGCTCCCGGTGCAGGGATGCGGCCTTCAGCGCCGACCAGGTCGGGCAGGTTGTCCTCGCGGTCGGCTTCGCCCGGGTCCACGGTGCACGCCGGGTGACCGTCGTCGGTGCCTCGATGGGTGGCGCGTTGGCGACGGAGGCCGCGGCTCGGACGAGCGCGGACGCGGTCGTCGACCTGTCCGGCCCGCCGGACTGGCGAGGAACCAACCTGGTGCGAGTCGCGCCGAAGCTGACCATGCCCGCCCTGCTCGCGATCTCACCGGTCGACGCCGAGGAGATCCCGACGTTTCGCCGGGCATTCGAGATGATCCCGGCCACGCCCAAGAGGCTCGTCGTCGCAAAGTACGGCCACGGTTACGAGCTGCTCGGCTTCGGCAGCTACTGGCGGCCGTTCGCGTCCCTGGTCGGCCAGTGGATCACCGGAGCCTACCCGCGTGCGCACCATGGCCGCGCCCACACCCCGTCTTAGTACCGCGTCAACCACATTCGCCCTGTTGCGCGACGACGGAGCGGCGATCTGCGGCGCTGCCGTCGTCGCTGATAGGACACCGCTATGAGTCTCCTCCGGCGCGTTTGCAGCTCCTCCACTCCGCCGCCGCTCACGACGGACAATGTTGGCTGACGCGGCACTAGCCTCGGACCGCCTTGACTCGCTTGGCAGCCCGGCGCACGAGATCAGTGAACTGCTGGCTGTCGACGTCGTAGCCGCCTGCCGGGGTGAACGTCACCTGCACGACCCGGTCCCGGACCTGGATCAGCGAGGTCCAGAACTTCTGGGTGGTCGTCGCGTTCAGCCGAGCCGCCACGATCCAGACGTAGCCGGCTGCTCCGTCGGCCGCCCGGCTCAGGGTGGCTTCGCTCGGGACGCCCAGGCTCAGCTGACGCTTGTGACAGCGGTCGACGTTCGCCTTGATCCGGGCCAGATAGGCTGCGGCCCGCCTTCGGCCACCGAACGTGCCGATCGTCTCCGTCAGTCCGAACGTGGTCGGCGCTGCACCCGAACCCGAGACGACGTACGTCCGGGTCAGCAACGGCGACGATCCTGCGAAATCGGCCTGGTCGCAGCCGGTCGCCGCAGGGTTCGACTGGGTGGACCTGGGTGCCGTCGCGATCCAGTGCGCGTGCAACGTCGGGAAGAGCGGGAGGTCCACCGCCGACAAGAAACCCCTCTCGCGCGACGCGCTCGGCGGCCTACCCCGCACCGCGCGAGCCGGTCCCACGGTGCACGACCCGTGCGGTCCGACGCAGATGTCGTCGACGCCGCGGCGCAACAGAGTCACCAAGTGCCGCGCGGGCACCCGCTGCGACTCGGGCGTGTCCGCGACGAACGAGGTGACGACCCTCCCGGACTGAGCGATCACGACCGAGTGCAGGCGCGCCTCTTTCGCGCGCGCGTAGCGGAGCTGGACGAGGGCCGCGCGGTCGCCGGTCGCGCTGACCGTCGCGTAATCGACCAGTTGACGTCGCGGCGCCTGACAGATCGCGTAGGCGCGCACGGTTCGCAGGTACGCGGACCGAGCCGCGGAAGCACCCAACGAAACCTGCAACGTCTGCAGAACGCGCCCCGGTGCAGGTCGGTGGACTGCGAACGACCGGAGCCAGAAGTGCACGGCGTGCCGGTCGCTGCGCGCGAAGTCGAGGCAGGCGTCGTACCGGCTGTTCGCCTGCTTGTCCCAGGACGTCGAACGCACGTCGAGGCGTGCGCCCGGCAACAGCCTCGCGACCCGTCTCAGCGGGACCAGCTGGGAGACCCGAACGCTGGGGACCGTCAGCGGGATGTCGGCCGGCCCGTCACCGCCGGGCGCTGTCACGACGGTGTCCCGATTGGACTCCGAGGCGGTGAGGGCACCGGCCGCGATGAGGGTGGCAAGCGAGCTGAGGCCGACCAGCAAGACGTGGGAGCGTCTTCGCCTGGCGCCTTCCCGGCGCAAGGCCGCGGGACGGTCCACGGGTATGTCGACGAGGTCGCGACGCAGCCCGGCGAGCGCCGGTCCGAGTTGTGGGGTGCCGATGCCGGTCTGCGCCGCGACCGCCTGCTCCGCCTTGGCGAGCAGCTCCCGCGCGTCCTGGTCGGTGACACCAGCCTCTCTCCCGGCAGGAGCGAGCTCGATGCCGACGAGGTGGCGCAGCACGACCAACGTCCGTTCGGAGGGCGACAATCCCTGAAGAGCCAAGATCAACGGCCGGGTGGCGTCGTCGATCTCGGCCGCGCGGACGTACCACGGACGAGTCGGCCGGTTACGGACCGATCCGCTGGCGCGGAACGCCCGGACCCGCAGCCATGCCTCGGCCTGCGGATCATGACGTAGCTTGCGCCAGTGGTGAGCGGCCTGAACGAACGCGTCGCTGGTGGCGTGCTGTGCCGTGTCGGGATCGCCGACGAATGCATAGGTCTGGTGGAGGATCGAAGGTCGCAGCGCGCGACAGAACGCGTCGAACGCGTCACGACGTCCCATGACGCGCCTCCTCCTCGGCTCGTGGACTCCGTACGACCCTACCCGGCGTGTCAGGGCTGCGGGTCCGCTGATGTCGGTGACGATGGGTCGGTGACCGAACTGCTCTCCCGGCCGGTCCGGCGGGTCGACGTACCGCCGGTGGAACGAGGACGGCCGGCGTACTCGAGTGCCGCCTTGGTCACGGCCGTCGTCGCCGCGTCCGGGCTGATCGCGTGCATCGGTGCATCGGTGATCTCGTGGTTCACGGGTTCGACGGGTACGTTCGCCGGTGCCGTGCGTGCGGGCGGCCTCGCCTGGTTGGTCGGGAACGGCGGCGGGCTGCGAGTTCCCGGGGCTTTCATCACGGCGGTCCCGATCGGTGGCCTGCTGGTAGCGGGCTACCTGCTTTACCGCGGGGGGCGGTGGGCCGCCGACGGTGTCGAGTCCGGGTTCGAGGCCGGCGTCGTCGCGGTGGTTGTCGGGACGACGTACGCCTCCGTCGGCGTCGTCGTGTGGTTGCTTACTCGTGCCGCCGACGTATCGGCCGATCCGCTGCGGGTGCTCGGATTCAGCGTCGCGCTCGGTGTCGGCTTCGGGGGCCTTGGTGCACTGCGCGGAAGCGGCACGGCTGCGGCGGTGTGGTGCCGGGTGCCGCTCGAGGCGCGAGCGGCGCTACGGGGCGGCGCTGCCGGCGTGTCCGTCATCGTCTTCGCGGGCGCTGTGGCCTTCACGGTCTCGATGGTCCTGCACTTCTCCACGGCGTCACTGCTGGCCGAAGGCGTGCACGCGGGCTTCGTCGGTGGCCTGATCCTCGCGCTGGTCGGTGCCTTGCTGGTGCCGAACGCCGTCCTGTGCGCGGGCGCGTACGTCACGGGTGCCGGTTTCGCGTTGGGAACCGGGACGACTGTCTCGCCCGGAGACGTGCAGCTGGGGAACCTGCCGGCGTTTCCACTCCTCGCCGCGGTCCCTCGACACGCCGCCGGTGGACCCCTCGTCGTCGCGATGCTTGCCGTGCCGGTCGTGGCCGGAGCGGTTGCGGCGATCGCGTCCTATCGCGCACTGCGTTCGACCGGGGCCGAGGTTGCGGCGCTGCGGGGTGCGCTGGCGGGGTTGGTCGCAGGCGCCGGGTTCACGGTTCTCACGGTGTTCGCGACCGGCTCGGTGGGTCCCGGCCGGATGGCGCACGTCGGTCCGGACCTGCTGGGCCTGCTCCTCGTCTGCATCGCCAGCAGTGCGTTCGGTGGTGCCCTCGGGGGACTGTTCTGCTCGGTGGGCCGTCAGGTCACCGGCCAGCGACGGGTGTCGGCGATGCTAGGTCGGTGGGTGTCGTTTGGGCGGCGAAGGCCGGCGGCGGACGCCGCAGCGCCGGCTGGGGCCGCCGCCGAGCCGGCAGGGAATGCCGAGCCGGCCGGAAACGCCGAGCCGACAGGGAATGCCGAGCCGGCCGGAAACGCCGAGCCGACAGGGAATGCCGAGCCGACAGGGGATGCCGAGCCGACAGGGAATGTCGCCGGGCGCGATCGAGGGGGGCTGGTGGTCCAAGCCCTCGCCGCCGATGACGGCCAACCCGACTGCGGCCCGGCCGGCCAATGATCGCGTCGAGCGCTCGCGTCTGAGGGCTCGGTCCGCAGACGTTCGGCTACTGCTAGAGGGCGGAGGCCGTCCCGCAGGGGATCTGTACCGATGACGCCGGGTGTCTGAGACGATCCGGTCATGGCTCCTACCGGCCACCGGGTGCGTGATGCGAAGGCTGCGGACGCGGCCGCGTGCGCCGAGATCTATTCGCCGTACGTGACCGAAAGCACCATCACCTTCGAAACCGAGCCGCCGACCGCTGACGAGATGGCCGCGCGCATCGGGGCCGCCGCACGCACACACGCCTGGCTGGTGCTCGAGCAGGACCAACGGGTGATCGGCTACGCCTACGCGGCTCCGTTCAAGACTCGGGCGGCCTACCGTTGGTCCTGCGAGGTGAGCCTCTACCTTGAGTTCGGGCGGCGTCGCGCCGGCGGCGGCCGCGAGCTGTATGGGGCGCTGCTTGACGCGTTTGGCCGAGCGCGGCTACCGGGTTGCCGTCGCGGGCGTGACGGTGCCGAACGAGGCCAGCGTCGCCTTCCATAGCGCGTTGGGCTTCGAGCCCGTCGGCACCTACCGGCGCATCGGCTTCAAACACGGCGCCTGGCACGACGTCGCCTGGATGCAGAGAACGATCGGTACCCGCGCCGACCCGCCTGCCGAGCCGTCCTGAGAGCCGCCACATCCCGGTTCACGATGGCCTGCCGGGCAGGGCTCTACGATGACCAGGACCACCGAGCCGTCGAAGGCTGGCCGGTCAACTGCGGACTCCCCGACCGGTGGGGCGGCTGCTCCCCCGGCTGTCGGCCGCCCCCCGTCGCGTCCTGACTCCACCGCGTCGGTACCGTATCCGCGTCCGTTCCCGATCGGTGAGGATCCAAGCGGTGGGCGCGCGTCTGGTCGTACTCGCATCTGGCGAGGGCACCCTGTTACAGGCTCTGCTGGACGCCTGCCGCAACCCGACGTCCGGCGCCGACGTCGTGGCCGTCGGTGCGGACCGGACGGGTACGCGCGCGGTCGACCGCGCCGAGCGCGCCGGCGTCCCCGCCTTCGAGCTGGTGCTGGACGACTTCGCGTCCCGGGCCGAGTGGGACCGCGCGCTCGCCGCCGAGGTGGCGGCCTACCAACCCGACCTGGTCGTCTGCGCCGGCTTCATGAGGCTTGCCGGCCCGGCGTTCCTGACGAGCTTCGGTGGACGCACGATCAACACCCATCCGGCGTTGCTTCCGGCGTTCCCCGGCATGCATGGTCCGCGGGACGCCCTGGCGTACGGCGTGAAGGTCACCGGCGCGACGCTGTTCGTCGTCGACGACGGCATCGACTCGGGTGCCGTGATCGCCCAATGCGTCGTACCGATTCACGACGACGACGACGAGGCAACCCTGCACGGCCGCATCAAGGAAGCCGAACGAGCGATGCTGGTCGACACCGTCGGCCGCATGGTTCGCGACGGGTTCACCGTCGTCGGCAGGAAGGTCACGATCCCATGAGCGATGAGAGACAACCCCTCCGGCGCGTCCTGGTCTCGGTGTACGACAAGGCGCGCATCGACGAGGTCGGCGCGGCGCTGCGCGCCGCCGGCGCGACGATCGTGTCGACCGGGTCGACCGCGAGCACCCTGGCGGGCGCGGGCCTCGATGTGGTGCGGGTCGAGGACGTCACCGGCTTCCCCGAGTGCCTGGACGGCCGGGTGAAGACGCTGCACCCGCGCATCCACGCCGGCCTGCTCGCCGACCGGCGCCTCGACAGTCATCGCGAGCAGCTGGCCGCACAAGAGATCGCGCCGTTCGACCTGCTGATCTCGAACCTCTACCCGTTCGTCGAGACCTTTTCGTCGGGAGCCGGCCCGGATGAGTGTGTCGAGCAGATCGACATCGGCGGACCGGCGATGGTGCGGGCGGCCGCGAAGAACCACCCGTCGGTTGCGGTGGTCACCTCGCCCGCGCAGTACGACGAGCTGCTCGACGCGATCGCCGCCGGCGGGTACACGCTGGAGCAGCGCAAGCGGCTCGCCGCGGAGGCGTTCGCCCACACGGCGACGTACGACGTGCAGGTGGCGGCGTGGATGGGCAGCGTGCTCACCGACACCAGCGGCGGGACCGGGTTCCCGGCGTGGACCGGAGCCACCTGGGAGCGTACAGCGGTGTTGCGGTACGGCGAGAACCCGCATCAGCGCGCGGCGCTCTACCGGCACTGGCGCGGTGGCCTGGCGACCGCCGAGCAGCTCCACGGCAAGGACATGTCGTACAACAACTACGTCGACACCGATGCCGCGCGCCGCGCCGCCAACGGGTTCGACGAGCCGGCGGTGGCGATCATCAAGCACGCGAACCCGTGCGGGATCGCGGTGGCACGCGACGTCGCCGAGGCGCACCGCAAGGCGCATGCGTGCGACCCCGTCTCGGCGTTCGGTGGCGTGGTCGCCGCCAACCGCCGGGTCTCGGTCGCGATGGCGGACCAGGTCGCTGACGTGTTCACCGAGGTGGTGATCGCGCCCGGTTACGAGGACGGCGCGCTCGACGTCTTGACCCGGAAGAAGAACCTGCGCGTGCTCGCTTGTCCGCCCGACGCCCACCCGGACCGAGTCGAGTTCCGCCCGGTCAGCGGCGGTGTTCTGATGCAGACGATCGACAACGTCGATGCCCCCGGCGACGATCCGGCCAGCTGGACCCTCGCGGCCGGTGACGTCGCGCCACCGGAGGTGCTCGACGACCTCGCATTCGCCTGGAGGGCCTGCCGGTCGGTCAAGTCCAACGCGATTCTGCTGGCGGCGGCCCGCGCGTCGGTCGGCATCGGAATGGGCCAGGTGAACCGGGTGGACGCTTGTCGGCTCGCCGTCGAACGAGCCGGCGTCGACCGCGCCCTTGGCTCGGTGGCGGCGTCGGACGCGTATTTCCCGTTCGCCGACGGGCTACAGGTGCTCATCGACGCAGGCGTCCGCGCGGTCGTGGAGCCCGGTGGCTCCATTCGCGACGAAGAGGTGGTCGCGGCGGCACGTTCGGCGAACCTCACCCTCTTCTTCACGGGGTCCCGCCACTTCTTCCACTGACCGCAGCTCGGCGCATGCGAGACTTCTCGCCGTGACGGCCAAGATTCTCGACGGCAAGTCGGTGGCGCGGGCGATCCGGAGCGACCTGAGGGAGCGGGTGGCGAGGCTCGAGGAGCGCGGGATTCGCCCAGGTCTCGGAACGGTTCTCGTCGGTGACGACCCGGGCAGCGCACAGTACGTCGCCGGTAAGCACCGCGACTGCGCGGAGGTCGGCATCGCCTCCTACCAGGTGCATGAACGCGGCGACGTAACGAGGGAGGAGCTGCGCGATCAGGTTGCGGCGCTCAACGCCGACCCCGGTTGCACCGGGTTCATCATCCAGCTGCCGCTGCCCGGTGGCCTCGACCCGCAGGAGTTCCTCGAGCTCGTCGAGCCCGAAAAGGACGCCGACGGCCTGCACCCCGTCTCGCTCGGCCGTCTCGTCCTCGGCTTCGACGGCGCACTCCCATGCACACCGCGCGGGATCATCGAGCTGCTGCATTCGTACGAGATCGAGATCCCGGGCAAGAACGTCTGCGTAGTTGGTCGGGGAACCACCGTCGGACGCACCGTGGGTCTGCTGCTGACCCGCCGATCCGAGAACGCGACCGTGACGCTCTGTCACACCGGCACGCGCGACCTGGCGGCGCATACCCGGCAGGCCGACATCGTCATCGCCGCGGCCGGGAGCCCGGGCCTCATCTCAGCCGACATGCTCACGCCCGGCTCGGTCGTCGTCGGAGTGGGGATCTCGCGCGACCGCGCAGGAGCGATGGTCGGGGACGTGACGTCGGACGTCCACGACGTCGCGTCGTGGGTTGCGCCGGTCCCGGGCGGCGTCGGTCCGATGACCAGGGCGATGCTCCTCACGAATGTGGTCGAGGCCGCCGAACGAGCCGCCGGGATCACATGAGGACCTGGCTCAAGAGGCCGTCGACGACCGGAGGCGTCTGCTACCTGGTGACGATCGGCGTTGTCGTCGCCGGGGTTGCCGTTGCCGCGGCCAACCGGTGGCGCACCGGCACCACGCTGATGGGGCTCGGATTCGGGTTCGCCTTCCTGATGCGGCTCGTGCTGCCGGACGAAGCCGCCGGCATGCTGCGCGTACGGCGCCGGCTCGTCGACCTCCTGATCCTGGCGATCTGCTGCGCGGGCCTGCTGATCCTGACCGCCGTGGTCCCGCCTCCCGCCTGAAGCCGGTCCGCGTGGCGGCGGTTGCAGGATCGGGTCTACAGTCGACGTCCTGGTGCGTCAGGCGAATCGAGTTGTTCTATGCGCAACGACACTCGGCTCTCGGTGAGGCGCCTGGTCCAACGGTCCAGGCTCGAGGTGCTGCCCACCGCCAGCATCGAGGCCGCGGTCCGGGCGTCGGTCCCCACCGACGTCACGATCACCGTGACCGCGAGCCCGGCGAAGGGCATGGCAGCGACCGTCGACCTCACCGAACGGCTGATTGGGCACGGCTACCGCGTGGTGCCGCATCTGGCGGCTCGGATGATCGTGGACCGCGGCGACCTGGACCGGCTGGTGGCGACGCTGGTCGGCCTGGGCGTCGACGACGTGTTCTGCCCAGCCGGCGACGCCGACCCGCCCGCCGGCAGCTACCTGGGGTCGGTCGCCCTGCTCGAGGACCTCAGCGCGCTGGGCTCACCGTTCGCGCGGGTCGGGGTGACGGGGTATCCCGAGGCGCACCCCTCGATCTCCGACGACGTCACGATCCAGTCGATGTGGGACAAGCGACGGCACGCGACGTACATCGTCAGCAACCTGTGTTTCGACCCCAAGACCCTGGCGCGCTGGGTCGAACGGATGCGCGCCCGAGGCATCGAGCTACCGGTGTACATCGGCATGCCGGGTCCGGTCGAACGGGCCAAGCTGCTGGCGATGGCGACCAAGATCGGAGTCGGTCAGTCGATGCGATTTCTCAAGACCCACGCGCACTCTTTCGCGCGGATTGCCGCACCCGGCGGATATGACCCGCAGAAGTTCGTCTCCTCGATCGCCGCGGTCGCGACCAAGCCGGGGGCGGACATCGCCGGCCTTCATCTCTTCACGTTCAACCAGGTAGCCGAGACCGAGTCGTGGCGGCAGGGGTTGCTGACCAGGTCGCGCGCCTCGGCCTGAAGACGTGCCGGCACCGGGCAGCCCCCCGAGACCCAGGCTGACCTACGGCTGGTTGCGGACGAGTGCGGCGAGCTGAGCCTCGAGGCCGCCGAGTCCGGTCTCGACGACCGTGAGCGGAAGGCCGATCGCGTCGGCGGCCTGCTCGGCCAGCCTGGCCAGCTCGGCGGTGTGCTCCTGCGCGAGCCAGACCACGCGGGTGTAGTTGCCGAAATACGCGTCGCGCAGCTCCGGGTGACGGTCGAGACCGAGCTCGGCGACGACCGTCCGCGAGAACGATCGGACGAGGAAGTCTGTGAGCAGGTACGTCCCCGGCTCCGCCGCGAGCATCGCAGCGATCCGATCGGGGCCGGCGTACATGTCGTAACAGTGCAGGCCAGTCATCCGGCGCACGCCGAGTCGGTTGCACACCTCGTCCAGGGCGCCGTACGTCCCGCAGTCCGCATACGCGACCGCCACCCGCTCGTACGCCGCGAGAAGCCGGCATGCAAGCGGCTCGACCTCGGCCGCGATCCGCTCGGGACGGTTGTGGAGGAGGGGTGGCAGCGGATGGACGTCGACCGCCCACCCATGTCGGTCGGCCAGCTGGGCGCAGTGCTGCGCGAGCGCTCCGCAGGCGATGACGGCGACCTCGGCCCTGGTGCCGCGGGGGGACCCGGAGCCGGTTCGGTCAGACGGGGAAGGCGAGTTGCTCGACAAAGCGGTCGTTGAAGTCGGATCGGTCCGACAGCTCGACATAGCGCACCTCCTCCAGCAACGCCAAGGCACCGTTGCGCTCCTGCATGCTCAACAGCACCATCTTCGCTCCCTCGCCCGCCACGTTGCCCGCGCTGACGATCCGCAGGACGGGCAGGTTGGGCACGAGGCCTATCCGGACGGCGCTCGCCGGTGACAGGTACGAGCCGAACGACCCGGCGAGCAGCACCTGCTGGATGTCGGCGGCCTCGAGACCCAGTTCCTGCAAGAGCAGGGTCCAGCCGGTGGAGATGGCGGCCTTGGCGAACTGCAGCTCGCGGACGTCGCGTTGGCTGACATAGACAGCGTCGTCGAAGTTCCCCGGCTTCTCGGCCCAGTGCAGCACGAAGACCCGTTCGCCGTTGATCTCGCCGAGCCGGCGGGCGACCGCAGGGGGATGGCCGGCGACGGCCGCCTCGTTCGTCACGAACCGGCCGGAGGAGTCGAGAAGCCCGTGCCGTACGAGTTCGGCAACGGCATCGACCAGGCCGGAACCGCACAAACCTTGCGGCACGACGTCGCCGATGACCTGCAAGATGACGTCGTCGTCGACCTTGACCACCTCGACGGCTCCGTCGGCTGCGCGCATGCCGCAACGGATCGCACCGCCCTCGAACGCCGGACCCGCCGGTGCGGCTGTCGCGACGATCCGTTCGCCGTCACCGAGCACGATCTCGCAGTTGGTCCCCACGTCGATGAACAGCCGGACGCGTTTGTCGCGGTCCATCCCTGACGCGAGGGCACCAGCGACGATGTCGCCGCCGACGTACGCGCCGAGGGCGGGCAGCACGACCGCCCGAGCCCTTGGGTGCACGCGCACGCCGAGGTCCGCGGCGAGCAGCTCGGGCAGCACTGCCGACGCCATGATGAACGGCGCGACCCCGAGGGGCTCGGGGTCGATGCCGAGAGCAAGCGACACCATCGTGGCGTTGCCGGCGAGGGCGATCTCGTAGACGTTCGACGAGTCGATGCCCGCCTCGGCGCAGACCTCTCGGACCAGCTCGTCGAGCGTCTCCTGCGCAAGATCGCGAAGCTTCGACAACGTACCGGGATCGAGCATCGTGGCGCTGATCCGGGTGATCACGTCAGCACCGAACGGTTGCTGCTTGTTGAGCATCGAAGCGACCGCCTCAGGCGTCCCTGTCGATGTGTCCAGCAGGGTTGCGACCACCGTTGTCGTCCCGAGATCGAACGCGATGGCGTGGCGCTGAGAGGTCGTGTCGCCGGCCTCGACGTCGATCAGCACGTCGTCGACGACAACGGCCGTGACCTTGAAGTCGGCATCCCGCAGGACCGACGGCAGGCGTCGAAGTGCATGCAGGTCGACCCGGAGCTCGAGGTCGTCGATGGCGTTCAAGAGCCGGGTCAGATCGGGCACCTGGTCGGACAACGTCGGCTCGCTGAGCTCGACATGACGTTTCTGGATCGCGGGGCGCAAGATCACCTGGCGTCCGACACCGACCGTGGCCGCCTTCGGCCGGGTGCTGAGCGGTGGCACCTCGACCGTGAGGTCGGTGGTGGGCTGGGCGAGGCAGGCCAGCCGCCACCCGGCGCGGAGCTGGCCCGGGTCGAAGCAGCGTGCGTCGAGGCGCGAGACCGGGACCGCTCCGCTGGTGACCCGGATCCGGCACTTCTTGCAGGTGCCGTGTCCGCCGCACGTCGAATCGATCGCAATGCCGTTCCAGGACGCGGCGTCGAAGACGCTCACCCCCGGAGGAACGCGTACCTCACGGTCGGACGGAGTGAACATGACCCGCACGCGGCCCGTACCGTCGTGGGTCTCGCGATGTCCCGGCTCGGCCGGACGCTCGATCAGACCCTCCCGGCGCAGCGTGGCGGGGTCGGAGAACGGCTGGTCCTCGTCTGCCGGCTCGGTCGTCACCGCCCGCACTCTCCGCAGCCCGATCAGCCGGGCTTGGCGCGGTGGCGGGCGATCCAGCCGGCGCCCCAGTCGTCGTGCCCGAGGACCAGGTCCGCTGCCTTGACTGCATCCACGACCTGCTCGTTGCGGGCGTCCATGACGGCACTCGTGAGCCCGGCATGCATGGCCATCGGCAGGAACGTAGCCCCGATCGCGTGCCGGCCCGGCATCCCGAACGAGACGTTCGACGCACCGAGCGTCATGTTGACCCCGAACTCGTCCTTGATCCGGGCGATCGTCTCGAGCGTCGTGTTCACGACGGACGTGTCCGCCCCGATCGGCATCGCCAGCGGGTCGATCACGATGTCTTCGACCGCGATGTCGTACTTGCTGACGGCGGTGTCAATGATCTTCCGCGTCAGATCGAGGCGTTTGTCGGCGTCCATGGGGATCTCGTCCTCGTCGTTCGGGAGCGCGATCACCGCGGCGTCGTACTCCTTCACGAGCGGCAAGATGGCCGCCATCCGGTCGTCCTCGGCGGTGATCGAGTTGACGAGCGCACGGCCCTGGTACGTCTCGAGGCCGGCGTGCAGCGCCTCGACGACCGAGGAGTCGATGCAGACCGGCAGGTCGGTCAGGCTCTGGACGAGCAGGATCGCCTTGCGGAGCAGCTCCGCCTCGTCCGTCAGTGGTACGCCCATGTTGATGTCGAGCACGTCGGCACCCATCGCGACCTGGGCGGCGATGTCGCGCTCGATCGCGGAGAGGTCACCTGCCCGTAGCTGGTCCTGGAAGATCCTGCGCCCGGTCGGGTTGATCCGCTCACCGATGATGCAGAACGGTCGGTCGTGGCCGATGACGACTTCTCGCGTCGCCCCGCTTGCGGTTGAGCGCAGAACGGTCTCGTGCATCAGGCGGGCACCTTCGCACGCTTCTTGTTCAGCAGGTCCTTCGCGCGGCGTACGGTCTGCGACGCGTCGGGGGCGTACGCGTCGGCGCCGACCGCGTCGGCGTACTCCTGGGTGACCGGCGCGCCGCCGACCATCACGATCACCTGGTCGCGCAGTCCCGCCTTCTCCAGCGCGTTGATGTTCGCCTTGAACATCGGCATCGTCGTCGTCAGGAATGCAGAGAAGCCGACGATGTCCGGATGGTGCTCCTTGATCGCGGCGATGAACCTCTCGGGCGCGACCTGGACGCCAAGGTCGATGACGTGGAAGCCGGCACCCTCGAGCATGATGTTGACGAGGTTCTTGCCGATGTCGTGGACGTCTCCCTTCACGGTGCCCATCACGAACGTCCCGACGGTCTGCACCCCCGTCTCGGCGAGCAGTGGACGAAGCAGGTCGAGAGCTCCGCTCATCGCGCGACCGGCGATGAGCATCTCCGGCACGAAGAAGTCACCGCGTTCGAAGCGGGCGCCCACCTCCTCGAGGGAGGGGATCAGCGAGTCGAACAACAACGTCTCCGGGGTCATCCCCTGGTCCAGCCCCTGCCGGGTCAGTTCGAGCACGGCCGGCGCGTTGCCGACCAGGGTCTCGTCGTACAGGGTTCGCAGCAGCTCGTCGGGAGTCATGCGACGCCTTCCTTTCCGTTGACCGGCACCGTTGGTCGATATCCCAGCCGCCGAGACAGCGTCATCCCTTCCTTCATCAGCAACGCGGCGAGCTCGCCACGCTGAGATGCAATCCGTTGGCTCGGTCCCGATGCTCCGATCGCGGCGACCAGGTCACCGTCGGATCCCAGCACCGGGGCCGCGACTGCGTCGAGTCCGCTCTCGAGCTCGCTCTCGGTGGTGGCGTACCCGCGGCGTCGGATCGCGGTGAGCTCGCGACGCAACGCCGCCGGTGCCACGATCGTCCTGGCGGTGCGCCTGCCGAGGGGTCGGTCAGGGACCTCGAGCCCCCCGTACGCGTAGCAGATCTTGCCGAGAGCCGAACAGTGCGCGGGGACGTCGACGCCGACCCAGTTCGTCACGCCGAGCACGAACTTCGCATCCACCTGCACCACCTGGACGACGGCGCTGCCGCGCGGCACGGCGAGGTTGACCGTCTCGCCGGTACGTTTGTTGATCGCATCGAGCGACGGTCGGGCCAGCGTGACGAGCTGGTCGACCGGGTCGTGACGGGCGGTGTATGCGGCAAACAGGGCACCGGGCTGGTAACCGCCCTGGTCGTCGCGCTGCACGAGATGATGGCGTTCGAGCGCCTGGAGCAGTCGCGACGCCGTGCTCTTCGCCAGCCCGGTCTCGGAGACCAGCGCACCGAACTGCGGCGCGTCCGCGGCTTCTACGACAAGGGACAGCAGCTCTGCCGCCCGGTCGATGGATTGGGTGCCGCTGGCGCTCATCCGGTGGTCGTCCTTGCGCTCGCCGTGGTCCTGGATCATATTATGGAACCGCTGTTCCACATGATGAGGGTAGATTTCCCGGCGCGCACCGTCAAGGCGACCTCGCCGGGACGTCGTTGCCTGATACCAGTGAGGAGACCTGGTGTTCACCAACACGATGCCGCGGTACGAGATCCTCTCCGCGGACGCGATGCAGACGCTCGACGGTGGATGGCGGCGGATCGTCACCGAGATCGGCGTCGACTTCATGTCAGACCGCGCGCTCGACCTGTTCCGGGCCGCTGGCCAGCGGGTCGAGGACAACACCGTCTTCCTCGACCCGGAATGGGCGCTCGAGCAGGTCGGCAAGGCTCCGCGCGAGTTCGACGTCCAGGCCCGCAACGCTGCCCGTACGGTCCATATCGGCGGCGACTCGATGGCGTTCGGCGCTGTCTACGGACCACCGTTCGTCCGGGAGGGCGACGTTCGACGGGACGCGACGATCGAGGACTTCCGGAACTTCACGAAGCTCGCTCAGGTGTACGACGTACTCGACAGTGCCGGCGGCGTGATCTGCGAGCCCGTCGACACGCCGCTCGACTCGCGGCATCTCGACATGACGTATGCACTGCAGACGTTGACTGACAAGATCTACATGGGCAACGTCGTCTCCGGTCCGAACGCCGTGGACACCATCGCGATGAGCGCCATCCTGCTCGGTGGGCGCGACGCCATCGAGCAGACGTCGGCGACGATCTCGTTGATCAACTGCAACTCTCCGCTGAAGTGGGACGACCGGATGCTCGACGCGCAGTTCGAGTACTCCGCCGCCAACCAGGCCGTGGTATTGACTCCTTTCCTGCTGATGGGCGCGATGTCCCCGGTGACGATCCCGGCCGCGCTTGTGCAGCAGATGGCGGAGGCGCTCAGCGGGATCGCATTGAGCCAGCTCATCCGGCCGGGCTGCCCGGTGATCTTCGGCTCGTTCCTGTCGAACATCGACATGCAGTCCGGGTCGCCGTCCTTCGGGACGCCGGAGTCGGCGATCGGCCTGCTGTGCACGGGACAGATCGCCCGCCACTTCGGGCTCCCGTTCCGGTCCGGCGGCGGCCTGACCTCGAGCCAGGTGGCCGACGCGCAGGCCGGCTACGAGTCCTTGATGACGCTGCTGCCGACATTTCTGGCCGGAACCAACTGGGTGATGCACTCGGCGGGCTGGCTCGAGGGCGGCCTGGTCGCGGGCTACGAGAAGTTCATCGTCGACACCCAGCTGCTCGAAATGCTGCGCACGGAATTCACGCCGCTAGAGATCAACGCGGACACTCTGGCGTTCGGCGCGCACGAGGAGGTCGGACACGGCGGACACTTCCTCGGCGCGATGCACACCATGGAGCGGTTCCGTACGTGCTTCTACCGGCCGTTTCTGTCGTCGTCGGACAACTACGAACGCTGGATGCGGCTGGGCAGCAACGACACCAACGCTCGAGCCGCGGCGATCTACCGCCAGAAGCTCGAGGAGTACGTGCCACCTGCGCTCGACGACGCGGTCCGCGAGGAGCTCGAGGAGTACGTCACGAGACGACGCGCCGAGCTCGGCGACTGACTCCCGCAACAATGGCTGGGAGTCCGCGATGGCCTACCTTGCGGCCTCCCAGCCATGGTGTCGAGGATCAGAAGTAGGCGCTCCAGCCGGAACCGTTGGGTGCGTTGTCGAAGTAGCCGTACGTCGGGATGCCGTTGCCGTTGTACCGGGTGAAGTTCCGCGCCCTGGCGTGCACCCGGATCCGGTGACCGGCGGTTCCCTCGAGACAGGATTGCGCCACGAACACGGTGAAGTACCCGTACCCGCTCGAGGGGTAGTACTTCCAGTAGTACCGGTAGGCGCACGGGATCCGGGCACCGAGGGTGCGCCAGGACTTGGCGCGGTACATCCGCAGGCCCTTGAGCCCGTCGCCGTCCCCGCCGCGATACACGATCGCGGTGTACTCCGGTCCCGGCCGGACGGCGTTGGTGTCGTAGAAGACCTGGAGGGCGTTCAGCCTCGAGCCGAAGTCGTGGAAGTTCGCCCGGACCTTGATCCGGGCGATGCGCACGGCATGCACGTTCGCGATGTCGATGTCGGCCGCGGAGTCACCAATCGAGTCGTACGTGGTCGTCGACCCGGCCGCTGCGTGCACCGTGATCGGCGCGCCCTTGGTCGGCGCCTGGGTCGAGGTCGGGGTCGGTCCGCCGAACGCGGCACCCCCGGTCAACAAAATGGTGATCGCGCAACCTGCCGCCAAGCCAGCAGACATCAGCTTCTTCATGGGACTCCCTTGGGATGTGGTGATCTCGGACCGGGATGTTCGCCGAGCAGGATACGTATATAACGGGTCAAGCCCCGGTCGTGACGATGGTGCTGCTCGAGGACGTGACGTCGCGAACGCGGCCCGCGGGACCGGCGACCTGCGCGATGGCGTGACAACCGTAGCGCAGCATGCACTACGGTTGTGCCATGAGCAACGACACGGTCCGCGTCGTCTCGCCCGTCCAGTCGGTCGACCGTGCCATGGCGATCTTGGAGATGCTGGCGTCCGAGGGCGACCTGGGCGTGACCCAGATCGCCCGCGAGCTCGATGTCCACAAGTCGACCGCGTTCCGCCTGCTCGCCGCGCTCGAAGGTCGCGACCTCGTCGAGCAGAATCAGGACCGCGGCAAGTACCGGCTCGGTCGCGGTCTGCTGCGGCTCGCGGCTGCGACGACCGCTCGCCTCGACATCATCCAGGAGAGCCGGCCCATTGCGCGCGCGCTGGCGCTCGAGACCGGTGAGACCGTGAACGTCGCGGTGCTGTCCGACGGCGCGGCGCTCTACCTCGATCAGGTCGCCGGCTCGTCCGCCTTGCAGCCACACAACTGGGTCGGACAGCGAATCCCGTTGCATGCAACGTCCAACGGCAAGATCCTGTTGAGCGGCCTGAGCGATGCCGACGCGTTGCGCGAGGCCGGCCCGCTCCGCTTCTACACGGCGCACACGATCACGACCGCTGCGGGACTGACGGCCGAGCTGGCCGAGGTTCGGTCGCGCGGATGGGCGATCGCGATCGACGAGATGGAGGTCGGGCTGACGGCGATCGCGGGACCGGTTCGCGACGCCCAGGGCGACGTGATGGCATCGATGAGCGTGTCGGGCCCCACGTTCCGCCTCGACGCGCGTCGCGTTCCGGTCATCGCGGTCGCGGTGGCCGACGCGGCGCGGCGGCTGAGCATCCGAATGGGATGGCAGTCCTGACGGATGACTGTGAGCCCCGGGCCGCCCGGCGCTTGACGGGGGAGTGGGTCGCGAGCATGCTGCTGTTGCGGGATGCACGACATGTCCTGCGATACGCAACGACCCCGGCAGAGTGAGAGGGGGCGTATGGGTCAGCTGTTCATCGATGGACGGTGGTGCGACGCCTCCGACGCGCACGTTCGCCAGATCCGTTGCCCCGCCGACGGAACCCTCATCACCGCCGTGTCGGAGGCCACCGCGGCCGACACCGCGACGGCGATCGATGCCGCTCGCCGGGCGTTCGACCAGACCACCTGGCCGGTGACCACCGGAACCCAGCGCGCGCAGATCCTCGAGGCGACCGCGACCCTGATCGACGCCCACCGGGCTGAGGTGACGCGGGCGGAGTCGCTCGACACCGGCAAACGGCTGGTCGAGAGCGACGCCGACGTGTCCGACGTCGTCGACGTCTTCCGCTTCTATGCCGCGCTCGCCGAGACGCAGGCCGGCCGGGTCGTTGACACCGGGAAGCCGGAGATCCACAGCCGGGTGGTGTACGAGCCGGTGGGGGTGTGTGCCCTCATCACCCCGTGGAACTACCCGCTGCTGCAGACGTCCTGGAAGGTCGCCCCGGCGCTTGCCGCCGGCAACACGTTCGTCCTGAAGCCGAGCGAGCTCACGCCCTCCACGGCGATCCTCTTGATGCGTTACCTCACCGAAGCGGGACTTCCCGCGGGCGTCGGGAATCTGGTGCTCGGCGCCGGCCCCACCGCCGGGGGCCCGCTGTCACAGCATCCCGCGGTCGACCTGGTGTCGTTCACCGGAGGGATCGGCACCGGCCGACAGCTGATGGCGAACGCTGCCTCGACGGTGAAGAAGGTCGCACTCGAGCTTGGGGGCAAGAACCCGAACATCGTGCTCGCCGACGCCGACCTCGAGGTTGCGCTGGACCACGCATTGACGGCGGTGTTCCTCCACTCCGGCCAGGTCTGCTCCGCCGGTGCCCGGTTGCTCATCCACGAGTCCGTGAAGGAGCCGTTCGTCGACGAGATCGTTGCGCGGGCTCAGGGGATCAGTTTGGGGGGCCCGTTCGACGACAAGGCAGAGACCGGGACCCTGATCTCATCTGCGCATCGGGCCAAGGTCGAGGCGTATGTGTCCCGCGCGGTCGAGCAAGGGGCAACGCTGCGCTGCGGCGGTCGGCGTCCGGACGACCCTGCGCTCGACTCCGGCTTCTTCTACCTGCCGACCGTGCTCGACGACTGCAACCGCTCGATGGACGCCGTACACGAGGAGTCGTTCGGTCCTGTGCTGACGGTGGAGACATTCGGCGACGACGACGAGGCGGTCACCGCCGCGAATGACAGCATCTACGGACTCGCCGGTGCCGTGTGGACCCGCGACGTCGGTCGCGCCGAGCGGGTTGCCGGGCGGCTGCGGATGGGAACGGTCTGGATCAACGACTACCACCCGTACGTCGCCCAAGCCGAGTGGGGCGGGTACAAACAATCCGGCTTCGGGCGCGAGCTCGGCGTCGCCGGACTGCGCGAGTACCAGGAGACCAAGCACATCTGGCACAACGTCGAGCCAACCGTGCAACGCCTGTTCGGAAGCGGCGGGGCATGAACGACGAGAACTGGGACTTCGTCCTCGTCGGCGGTGGGTCGGCGGGATCGGTCCTCGCGAACCGGCTCAGCGCCGACCCTGCCAACCGCGTGCTGGTCCTCGAGGCCGGCCGGCCGGACTTCATCTGGGACCCGCTCATCCAGATGCCCGCGGCGCTACCGTTCCCGATCGGTTCCCGGTTCTACGACTGGAGGTACGAGTCTGAGCCCGAGCCGTACATGAAGGACCGCCGCATCTACCATGCCCGCGGCAAGGTGCTCGGCGGGTCGAGCAGCATCAACGGGATGATCTTCCAACGCGGGAACCCGCTGGACTACGAACGGTGGGCAGCCGATCCCGGGATGGAGTCATGGGACTACCTGCACTGCCTTCCGTACTTCAAGAAGATGGAGACGTGCCTCTCGGGCGCCGACACCTGGCGAGGCGGTGACGGCCCACTCGTCCTCGAACGAGGCCCGGCGACGAACCCGCTGTTCGGTGCGTTCTTCGACGCAGCCGCCGAGGCCGGGTATCCCCCGACCCCGGACGTGAACGGCTACCGCCAGGAGGGGTTCGGGTCGTTCGACCGCAACATCCATCGTGGTCGCCGCCTCAGCGCAGCGCGTGCATACCTGCACCCCGTTCTCCACCGCGCCAACCTCCGCGTCCGCACGTCGACCCATGCCAGCAAGGTGCTCTTCGAGAGCGACCGCGCCGTCGGCGTCGAGTACCTGCAACGGCGGACGCACAGACGCGCGCGAGCCGGTCACGTGATCTTGTGCGCCGGCGCGATCGGCTCGCCGCACATCCTCCAGCTCTCTGGCGTGGGAGATGCGCGCCACCTGCATGGGCTCGGGATCGACGTCGTGGCCGACCTTCCCGGCGTCGGGGCCAACCTGCAGGACCACCTCGAGGTCTACATCCAGTACGCGTCCAAGCAACCCGTCTCGATCGCGCCGGGGCTCAAGATGCACAAGCGACCGAAGGTCGCCCTCGAGTGGCTGTTCCTCCGCAAGGGCCTCGGTGCCACCAACCACTTCGAGGGCGGTGGCTTCTGCCGCACCAACCACGATGTCGACTACCCGAACCTGATGTTCCACTTCCTGCCGATCGCGATCAGGTACGACGGTTCCGCGCCGACGAAGGGCCACGGCTACCAGGTCCACGTCGGCCCGATGTACTCCGACGCGCGCGGCTCGGTGCAGATAACGTCCACCGATCCGAAGATCCACCCTGCGCTGCGTTTCAACTACCTGTCCACCGCGCAGGACCGGCGAGAGTGGGTCGAGACCGTCCGGGTCGCCCGGACGATCATGACCCAGCCGGCGATGGAGCCGTTCAACGGCGGGGAGCTCTCACCCGGTCGCGACGTCGAGACCGATGAGCAGATCCTCGAATGGGTCGCTGCCGATGCCGAGACCGCGCTGCATCCGTCATGCACGGCGAAGCTGGGTGCGGACGCCGCTTCGGTCCTCGACCCCCGGACGACCCGTGTCCACGGACTCTCCGGGCTCAGCGTCGTCGACGCGTCCTCGATGCCGTATGTGACCAACGCCAACATCTACGCTCCGGTCATGATGCTCGCCGAGAAGGCGGCCGACCTGATCCTCGGCAACACTCCTGCCGCTGCCGTCGAGGTGCCCTATTACAGATACCGCGACGGCATGTCGCTCGATCCGCCCGAGTCGCCCACCGGCGACGCCGCGACCAGGGAGCTCCACCGATGACGACCCAGACCGTTTCGCCGCCCGTCACGGACACCAGGTTGTCGGTCGAGGGTCTGTGGAAGGTCTTCGGTCCCGGTGCGAGCAGGATCATCGGAAGCCCGGAGGCCGACCTTCCGCGTCCCGAGCTGCTCGAGAAGACGGGATGCGTCGCGGCGGTCAAGGACGTGTCGTTCGACGTGGCCGAGGGGGAGGTCTTCGTCGTGATGGGTCTGTCCGGTTCGGGGAAGTCGACCCTGGTCCGGTGCCTGACCAGGCTGATCGAGCCCACCGCGGGTTCGGTCACGCTCGACGGCAAGGACGTCGCGGCAATGTCGCGTCGGCAGCTCATGGAGGTACGTCGCAAGGACGTCGCCATGGTGTTCCAGCATTTCGGGCTGCTGCCGCACCGCCAGGTGATCGGCAACGTCGCGTACGGGCTGGAGGTACGCGGCGAGTCGAAGAAGGAGCGCTACCAGAAGGCCGAGGAAGTCATCGAGCTGGTCGGTCTGAAGGGTTACGCCGATCATTACCCCGACCAGCTTTCCGGGGGGATGCAGCAACGCGTCGGCCTGGCGCGCGCGCTGGCTGTCGACCCCAAGGTGATGTTGTTCGACGAGCCGTTCTCAGCACTCGACCCGCTGATCCGCCGTGACATGCAGAACGAGGTCATCCGGCTCCAGCAAGACCTCAAGACCACGATGGTGTTCATCACCCATGACCTGCAAGAGGCGCTGAAGCTCGGTGATCGCATCCTGATCATGCGCGACGGCGCGATCGTCCAGGTCGGCCGCCCGGACGAGATCGTCGGCGCGCCCGCGGACGACTACGTCAAGGACTTCGTCAGCGAGGTGCCGAAGTCGCACGTGCTCACGCTCAAGTGGGTGATGCGTCCGCCCACCTCCGACGACTCCATGGAGGGACCGGAGATGCCGGCCGACACGGTCGTCAAGGACGCGGTGCACGCCACCCTGCAGTCAACCCATCCGGTTCGAGTCGTCGAGAACGGGACCGTCGTGGGTCTGGTCGACGATGACACGATCCTCCGGGTCGTCGTCGCGGAGGAGGGCGTCGCATGAGCAGCAGCGTGGCGACGACGAGGCCTTCGACGTTCGACCGCGGCATGCTGCTCGTGCTGCGCCGGAACTGGCGCACCTCAGGCATCGTCGCCGTCGTCGTCGGGTGGATCGTCGCGTACTGGATCGGCCGGGGCCACGACACGTTGGTGATCGGTGGCTCACAGACCACGAACGTCCACGACTGGCTGCTCCGCCAGGAGAACTCGATCCAGACGGCGTCCGCGACCGGCTCCAACCCGATTCTCCAGGTCACGAACGGGTTCGCCACCGGCGTGAACGACGTCATCAGCTTCATCCAGCGGATGACAACCGTCGCCGACCTGCCTCGGCCCGTTCCCGAGATCGGTTGGCTTGGCCTGATCGCGATCGTCGCCTGGGTCGCCTACGCGCTCGCGGGATTCCGGAGCACGATCCTCGTGGTCGTCACGTTCCTGCTGTTCGGTTATCTCGGCTACTGGCAGGACAGCCTCGACCTCCTCAACATCACCTTCGTCGCGGTTGCGATCTGCGCCGTCGTCGGGATCCCGATCGGGATCACGATGGGAAGCAGCAGCATCGTGTCGGCGGTCATCACCCCGGTCCTCGACGTCATGCAGACGCTGCCGTCGTTCGTGTACCTGCTGCCGATCGTCGTCGTCTTCGGCATCGGTCCAGCGGCCGCTGCGATCGTCACCCTCATCTATGCAATCCCACCGATCATCCGAATCACGGCGCACGGGATACGCAACGTCCCCGAGTCCGCGATCGAGGCGACGACGTCCCTCGGCCAGACCCGTTGGCAGCTGCTGCGCAAGGTCCAGCTGCCGATGGCCAAGCGCACGATCATCGTCGGCATCAACCAGTCGGTGATGGCCGCGCTGTCGATGGCGACGATCGCTGCGTTCATCTCCGGACCCGGACTCGGCCAGCCGGTGATCGAGGCGCTGAGCAGCCAGCGGGTGGGGACCGCCTTCGTCGCCGGCCTGGGCATTGTGTTGATGGCGATCATGCTGGACCGCACCACCACCGCGGCGAGCGAGCACTCAGAGACGGTCGCTCGCGCCGGCAGGCACGACGTGCGGCTGAACCGGGTCGTCCTCGGCGTCGGCGCGGTCGTCGCGCTCGTCCTCGTCTGGGTGTCGCGGCAGTATCTCTCGGCCGCCCGATTCCCGTCGTCACCAGACATCGGGAAGCCGATCCAGCACAAGGTCGACGACATCGTGAACTGGATCGGGATCCACCTCTACTCGGTGACGCACGCGATCCAGAACCAGTTCACCCTCCGTTTCCTGAACCCGTTCCAGGAGCTGCTCGCGAACACACCGTGGTACGTCGTCGGAGTCGCGATCATCGTCCTCGCGGCCCTGATCGGCGGCACGCGGGCGTTCGTCTACACCGTCTTGTGCCTCGCTGGTATCTACGGGCTCGGGCTCTGGAACGAGTCCATGGTGACGCTCACCGCGACCCTGGTCGCGACGGTCGTCGTGATGATCATCGGGCTTGTCGTCGGCGTGTGGATCGGCCGCAGCATGATGGCCGACCGCGTCATCCGGCCACTGCTCGACGCTGGGCAGGTGATGCCGCCATTGGTCTACCTCATCCCGATCCTCGCGTTGTTCGGCGCGAACCGGTTCACCGCGATGCTCGCCGGGCTCATCTACGCGGCACCGGTGGTGATCAAGCTAGTTGCCGACGGGATCCGCGGCGTGTCCGCAACCACGGTCGAGGCGGCCGAATCCTCGGGCTCGAGCCGGATGCAGATCGTGCGCAAGGTGCAGTTGCCGATGGCCCGGGGCTCGCTCGTGCTTGCGACGAATCAGGGCCTGCTGTACGTGCTCTCGATGCTGGTCATCGGTGGATTGGTGGGCGCTGGCGGCCTGGGGCTCGAGGTGTATCGGGGATTCACCCAGAGCAACTTGGCAGGGCGCGGACTCGCCGCGGGGCTGTCCATTTGCCTGCTTGGGATCATGCTCGACCGGATCACCCAGGGCGCAGCGCGTCGCTCCGGAGGCGCAGCATCCACCAGTAGTTGACGTCGGCCGCCGATCGGCCACGAAAGAAGGAGAGAACAGATGTCGAGAACAGGAATCCTCGCCCGCTGGGGTGCGGCTGCCTTCGCGGCCGTTCTGGTTCTGGCCGGATGCGGTGGTGGCGGGATCAAGAACGAGAAGACCGGCGCCAAGGGCAGCTGCGGCACGCTCAACATGGCGATCAACCCGTGGGTCGGGTACGAGTCGGACGCGTACGTGATCGGCGACCTCGCAAAGAAGAAGCTCGGTTGCACCGTCGATTACAAGAAGCTCGATGAACAGGTCTCCTGGCAGGGCTTCGCTTCCGGAACGGTCGACGTGGTTGTCGAGAACTGGGGCCATCAGGACCTGGTGAAGAAGTACATCGACCAGCAGAAGGTCGCCCTGGATGCCGGATTGACCGGTAACCAGGGGATCATCGGCTGGTTCGTCCCACCGTGGATGGCGAAGAAGTACCCGGACATCACGAACTGGAAGAACCTCAACAAGTATGCGTCTCTGTTCAAGACGTCCGAGTCGGGTGGCAAGGGCCAGCTTCTCGACGGTGACCCGTCGTACGTGACGAACGACGAGGCGCTGGTCAAGAACCTGCACCTCAATTACAAGGTCGTGGTCGGCGGGTCCGAGGCGGCGCTGATCCAGTCGTTCCGGACCGCCGAGCAGCAGAAGAAGCCACTGCTCGCGTACTTCTACGAGCCACAGTGGTTCTTCAACGAGGTCCACCTCGTCAAGGTCAACCTGCCGAAGTACACGCCGGGCTGCGACAGCGATCCCGCAAAGGTCGCGTGCGACTACCCGCCGTACCACCTGAACAAGATCGTCAGCAAGAAGTTCGCCGACTCCGGCAGCCCCGCCTACAAGCTGATCAAGAACTTCCACTGGACGAACCAGGATCAGAACACGGTGTCGAAGTACATCGCGCAGGGCGGGATGTCTCCGGCGGCGGCCGCGCAGAAGTGGATCAACGCCAACCAGAGCAAGGCCGACGCCTGGCTCAAGTGATCGAGGTCGAGTTCTCAGCGCCGGTCCGCCGGCGGCGGAGCTCGTCGTTGATCGCGGGGACGATCTCGTGGAGGTCCCCGATCACGGCGTAGTGCGCCTTGGTCACCATCGGTGCGTCGGGATCGGCGTTGATGGCGATGATCGTCTTCGCGCTCTGGCAGCCCGCCCAGTGCTGGATGGCGCCGCTGATGCCGCAGGCGATGTAGACGTCGGGGGCGATCCGGCTCCCCGTCTGGCCGACCTGTTCATGATGGGGACGCCAGCCGAGGCTGGTCACGACTCGGGTTACGCCGAGTGCCCCGCCGAGGAGCTGCGTCAACTCCAGCAGGTCGCTGAACCCGTCGGCGCTGCCGACACCCCGGCCGCCTCCGACCACCACCCGGGCGCCTGCCAGAGCGGCACTGTCGTCGCGCTCGACCTGCTCGGTGCGCACCACCCGCGCGCGCAGATCGGTGCCGCTCACGGTCGGCTCGAACGCGTGCACCGACGGTGGGGACGGTGCGTCGATGGTGCGGATCTCGGTGGCATGCCCGGCGACGGTGAGGACGGCCGGCGAGCTGGCGACTCGCATCTCCTCGAACGCCGAGCCACCCATCACCTGACGGGTGACGACGAGCGGCTCGCCCCTGTCGACGGTGACGGTGTCGATCGCGACCACGTTCGCGGCCATCACCGCGTCCATCCGGGTGGCGACGTGTGCCATGATCTCGCTCCCGCGGGGCGAGCCCGCCGCCGCCACGACGTCCGCCGAGAGCGACCGGGCGACATCGACGACGGTCGCCGCCCACGCGGCCGCGGCGTACTCTGCGACCTGGTTGCCCTCGGCGTGGTGCACCGTCTCGACGCCGAGGGCGCCGAGCTGGTCGGCGACGGCGGCAAGGTCGGGATCGGGACCGACGACGACGGCGTGTACGGGGTCGTCGCCGCGCCGGCTGGCGAGGTCTCGGGCGACCGTGAGCGTCTCCTGCGACGTCTCCGTGGCGCCGTGCGCATCGGTCTCGACGAAGACGAGGATCATCCGGGGACCACCCCGGCCTTGACGAGGACGTCGACGAGAGCCGGCGCCGCCGCCTCGCCGGCACCAAGGATCTCTACCAGGCTGGGCTTCTCCGGTGGCAGCTTCAGCCGCACCCGGCCGGAGCCGACCGGCCGGACGCCGGCCTCGACCGTCTCGATCGTCGCCCGCTTCGCCTTCATCCGGCCGGGAACGGACGGATAGCGCGGCTCGACGCCTCCTTCCATGACGGCGACCACCGCCGGTAGCGATAGCTCGAACACCTCGATGGCGTTCGGTCCGTCGCCTTGGGCGACAACCACACCGTCGGCCACGGTGACCATCTTGATGCCGGTGACGACGGGGCGGTCCAGCGCGTATGCGAGCCGCACACCGACCTGGAAATCCCCCGTGTCGGCGGCGTCGTTGCCGAGCAGGATCAGGTCGTACGTCGAACCCTCGGTCTCGTTCGTGCGCACCACCTGCGAGATGGCTGCCGCGACGTCGGCCGGTCCGTACGTCTCGGTCGGCGCGTCGACCCGGATCGCGCGCGCGCAACCGACGGCGAGCGCGTCCCGCAGCTGCGGCGTCGCGTCTTCCTGCCCGACGGTGAGGACCGTGGCATTCCCACCGGTCGCTCCCGCGACCTGGGTGGCAAGCTCGACGGCACAGGCGTCGTGCGCGCTCACGGTGAAGCCGACGTGTCGGGCGTCGACGGACTGCTCGTCGTCGCTCAGCGCCACCTGCCCCGATATCTCGGGAACACGCTTGATGCACACGAGCACGTCGGCCATCGCGGTCACCCCCTGATTCGGACGTTGTCGGGGTCGAACAGGGAGGTGGCGTCGGCGGAGCCGACCGTCACGGGATACAGCTGCTCCAGGTAGCTGACGGCGAGCTGGTTGCCGACCCTGGCCTCGTCCGGCGGCAGGTACGCCATCAGCAGATGCTTGCCCAGCGAGGGCGCCGATCCGGCCGTGGTCACGTATGGATGGTGGCCGTGCCCGTCGGTCAGGACGCCGCAGTCACGGGTGACGATCGGCTCACCGCCGAGCATGTACCGTTTGGTGCCATCCGCCGACGCATGGTCGTCGACCGTCAACGTGCACATGACCGCCAGTGGTTCCTCGGCGCGCTGCTTGATGTACGCCTCGCGCCCGATGAAATCGGCGTCCTTCACCTTCGGCCGTTGCATGCCGGCCTCGACGATCGTGCGCTCGCTGTCGAGCTCGAACCCGTACGCCCGGTAGCCCTTCTCGATCCGTCCGGTCGTCCCGTACACGCCGATGCCGACGGGTACGGCGCCATGCTTGCGCCCGGCATGATGCAGCAGGTCCCAGAGCTTCGCGCCCTGCTCCATCGAGACGTAGAGCTCCCAACCGAGCTCGCCGACATAGGAGATGCGGGACGCCAGCGGTTGCAGGGAGCCGACATCGATGGGCCGACAGGCGCCGAAGCCGAACGCCTCGTTGCTGACGTCGGACTCGGTCAGGTCCCCGAGGATGTCGCGGGCGCGCGGACCCCACAGCCCGATTGTGGTGTACGCGGACGTCTGGTCGACGACGCACGCGCCGCCGTCTGCCGGCATCCGGTCGGCGAACCACTTGCGGTCGACCTGGCCGTGGAGCCCACCGGTGACCACGCGGTAGTGGTCGCCTCGCAGTCGCATCACGGTGAGGTCCGAGCGGAACCCGCCGCGCTCGTCGAGGACGGGGGTGTAGACCACCTTGCCGTCGGCGACGTCGCACTGCGCGACGATGATCCGTTGGACCGCCTCCATCGCCCGCGGTCCCACGACGTCGAAGATGGCAAAGGCGGACAGGTCGACGATGCCGGCGCGCTCACGCATCGCCAGGTGCTCGGCGTTGATGATCGGCGACCACCAGCGGGCGTCCCACTCGTTCTCGCGCGGCATCACCTGGTCGCCGTAGTCCGCGAGCAGGGCCCCGTTGCCGGCGTACCAATGCGGCCGCTCCCAGCCGACCGTTTCGAAGAAGAAGGCACCGGCCCGACGCTGCGCCTCGTGCATCGGTGCGAGTCGCTTGTCCCTGTCGCTGGTCCACTGCTCGGCGGGATGCACGATCCCGTAGGTCTTGTTGAAGCCCTCGCTGGTGCGTGCCCTGACGTGCGCACGGGTCTGCTGGTGCGGGTAGAAGCGGGCGATGTCGGAGTGCCCGAGATCGATCTCGGGCAGGCCGTCGGTCATCCACTCGGCGACCGCACGGCCGACGCCCGGCCCTTCCTTGACCCACACGGCCGCGGCCGACCAGAGGCCCGCGACCTCGGGTGTCTCGCCCAGGATCGGCGCGCCGTCTGGGGTCAGTGACAGCAGGCCGTTGATTGCGTACCGGATCTCCGCACCCTCGGCACCGAGGGCGTCGGGCATCAGCTCGAAGGCCTGCTCCAGCTGCGCATCGAAGTCGTCCTCAGTGAACGGCAGCTCGGTGGGCGACAGCCTCGCGTGATCGATCGAGGGAATGTCCTCCGGATCGTGCAGGATCGGCCGGTGCGCGTACGACCCGACCTCCATGTCCGCGCCGTGCTGCCGTTCGTAGCAAAACGTGTCCATGTCGCGGACGATCGGGTAGGAGATCTCGCCGGGCTTGTCGGCGAGCTGTGGGATCGGACCCACACTGATCATCTGGTGGACCGCGGGTGTGAGCGGTATGTGCGCTCCCGCCATCCGGGCGAGCCGCGCGCTCCACACGCCGCCGGCGATGACGACGGTCTCGGCCTCGATGTCGTCGTCCGACGTACGGACCCGGCGGATCCGCCCGGCCTCGACGTCGAGGCCGGTGACCTCCGCTGCTGGGACGACGTGCAGCGCCCCCATGTCCATGGCGCGCTCTCGCATGATCGTCCCGGCCCGCAGCGAGTCGACGACGCCGACGCTGGGTGTCCAGAAGGCGCCGACGATGACAGACGGGTCGAGGAACGGCACCTTGTCGACAACCTGCTGGGGACTGACGAGCTCCGACTCGATTCCCCACGCCTTCGCCGATGACATCCGTCGGCGCAGCTCCCGCATCCGCTCCTCGGTCCGCGCGACCTCGAACCCGCCGGACTCGGTGAAGACCCCCATCTGTTCGTACTGCCGGACGCTGTCGAGCGTCAGGTCGGTGATCTCTCGCGAGTGATCCACCGGGAAGATGAAGTTCGACGCGTGGCCGGTCGATCCTCCCGGGTTGGGCAGCGGGCCCTTGTCGATCTGGACGATGTCGCGCCACCCGAGCCGTGCCAGGTGGTACGCCAGGCTGTTGCCGACGATCCCGGCTCCGATCACCACGACGCTCGCCCGCGCCGGTACTGCCGCCATCGCGTGTCCTCACTTGCCGACTGCTCGTCGTCGCGCACCGGATGTTGCATGATAAGCAACTGCGAGCGCCATACGAAACACCAGAATCGTCACGCGTTCACCGGGCCAGTGTCAAGCGGCCAGTGTCAAGCGGCCAGTGCCAAGCGACTAGTGTCAAGCGACCAGTCTCAAGCCCGGGGTCAGGTGACGTATTTTCGTCGCCGGCCGGACGTGGGTGGCGAGGCGACGACGAGATGTCGCCGCCCCGCTGATGGGTCGGATTGGGGTTACCGGGCCCTAGCTCATGTTGCGCAGTACGTGCTCGCCGTGGTCGTGATGGCCCGAGATCTTGACGATCGAACCTGGGCCACTGAACGTCGGGTCGAGCGTGCCCGCCCACAGGGCGCCGTGCCGTCCGGACTCGACTGCGACGGCGCCCGGGAGATCGACGTAGGGGTATGCGTGCCCGCGCCGAACGACCGAGATGCGGCCTCCGAACAGCTCCGCGACGTAGATCTGGCCGTGCTTGCCGAGCGCGAGGTTGGTCGCTCCGGAGAATCCGGTCGCGATCCGGCGGACGTGGCCCGTCCACGGGTTGACGCGGTAGACGGAGCCGCGCGCGCCCAGTCCGGGTTCCTCCGGACCGCCGGGCAGCGTCGTCACGTACAGGAAGCCGTCACGGCCGACCTCGACGTCGGTGGGCACCGACTCGAAGTTGTATGTGACTCCGGCGAAGCACGCCGGGTCGAGGCCCAGAGAGGTCGCGGCGTCGGCCGTGATCAGCAGAGGTTGGCGAGGCAAGACCGCAAGCGTGTGGATGCGGCCGTTGCCGTCGACCAGCAGAAGGTCGTTCGCCGCCGCATCGGCGACGATCCACTTGTTGCCGTACGACGCCACCGAGTACGCGTGCGAGTCCTTCAGCCCTCGGTAGCGGACCATTGGTCCGAGTGCGTCTCGCTGGCACTGGGTCGGGTGGTTGATCCCGTAGGTGATGCGGTGGTCGGGATTGTGTGCCCTCTCGTATGCCAGCGTGTGGGCGGTGACGGTGCGGTAGCGCCCCTTGATGTGCAGCGCACTTGCCGTAACGACATGGGTCGTCTGGTCGTCGACCGTCGTCGTGTACGCGAGCTTGCCGTGCCGCGAGACCGCCACGCCGGACGTGCCGGGTGCGTTGGCGACGATGGTCGTCAGGGTGCCGTCCCGATGGACCTTGGAGACGGTGTTGAGACCGCCATCGGCGACGTAGAGTCCGTGCCGGGACGTCGCCAGGTTGAACGGTGCGGCAACGGACGTGGTGATCACTCTGATGTTGGGCGTCTTCTTCGCTGCCGTCGCCTGAGTTGGGGCCAGCAAGAGGACCGACGCCGCTACCCCGGTGACCGCGAGCAGTTGTTTGCGCATGGGGACTTCCCTTTCGGGGCCCGCGGCTGCGACGCCGGCGGGCCAAATCGAGACTTCTGCCGCACACATCCTGGCGTGCCCGCGAACAGGCCGTCAGCGAAATGCGGAAATCGGCAGCCGGACGTCGGTTGGGCATGCCAAGGGAGCAGACGACCGGAGCACTGCTTTCAACGGAGCAGGCCGAGTGTCTCGACCGCGTGGCGTTCCTCGGCGAGCTCCTGGGCGGAGGCGTCGATCCGACCCCGCGAGAAGTCATCGATGTCGAGCCCCTGGACGATCTCGTACGTGCCTTCTCGCGTCGTCACGGGAAACGACGAGATCAGCCCCTCCGCGATGTCGTACGAGCCGTCGGATCGGACCGCCATCGACACCCAGTCGCCGTTCGGCGTACCGCGCAGCCAGTCGCGCATGTGGTCGATCGTGGCGGACGCCGCCGACGCGGCCGACGAGGCGCCACGCGTCTCGATGATCGCCGCGCCTCGCTTCTGCACGGTCGGGATGAACTCGTCCTCGACCCAACGCTGGTCCGAGACGACCGCAGCCGCGTCGTTGCCGTCCACGAGAGCGTGGAAGAGGTCCGGGTACTGGGTCGCCGAGTGGTTGCCCCAGATCGTCATCCGCTTGATGCCGGCGACGGTGGTGCCGGTCTTGTTCGCGAGCTGCGCGATCGCCCGGTTGTGGTCCAGGCGGGTGAGCGCGGCGAACCGCTCCGTCGGCACGTCGGGGGCATTGCTCATCGCGATGAGCGCGTTGGTGTTGGCGGGATTGCCGGTGACCGTGATGCGGATGTCTTCGGCCGCGTGGTCGTTGATGGCCTTGCCCTGGGTCGTGAAGATCGCGCCGTTCGCCTCGAGCAGGTCACCGCGTTCCATGTCCTTCGTACGCGGGCGGGCGCCGACGAGCAACGCCACGTTCGCGCCGTCGAACGCCTTGTTGGCGTCGTCGGTGATGTCGACCTGGGCGAGCGTCGGGAATGCGCAGTCCTCGAGCTCCATCACGACGCCCTCGAGAGCGCGCAAAGCGGGGGTGACCTCGAGCAGGCTCAGGCGTACGGGGGTGTCCGACCCGAGAAGCGCACCGCTCGCGATGCGAAACAGCAGGCCGTACCCGACCTGGCCGGCCGCTCCGGTGACGGCGATCTTGACAGTCTGGTTGCTCATGACCGGCTCCTAGCGCAGGTCCACCCCTGTTCGTCTCGGACGTTCGTCCGACCCGCGACCCTGGTGTCGGGTATCAGAACGCGACACTAGCAGCGCGTTCCGCAAAGAGGTCAGTGCCGGGTCGGACCGACGTGCCAGACCCGGTCGCCGGTCGCAATGACCCACCGCCGATGGCCGGCACGACGGTCGGATGCCCATCGCGACCGGCGTGCGTACACCGCCTCGACGGACCGACGGGAGTGCGCCGGTTCGGGCAGCTCGTCACCGACCGACAGCAGGAAGTCACCGCCGTCGTGGTGCGGGCAGCCCGCACACGGATGTGCGTACGCCCACGCGTCGAACCGCTCGGCGAACTCAGGAACCGCCCGTAGCTCGGGCACCGCTTGAGCCGCCTCGGACCGTCGCTTGCCGACGAGCACGCGCGCGGTGAGGCGCGCCGTCGGCCAGCCGGCGACGTACGTCGGCGGAGGCGCTCACGACGCAACCGTCCGCGGTGCCAGTGCGCCGCACACCCGGTCCAGCTCGGACCTGATTACGGCTACGGAGACGTCGGCGTCCCTTTCGAGCAGGACGGGTGGGC
>JBBSHE010000015.1:0-65633 GCA_038253325.1 Propionibacteriales bacterium | reverse complement strand
GCATCGTCAACCGGCCCGCCTTCAACATCTTGTACCTCGGCTTCAACCAGAAGTACAAGCCGCTCAACGACATCCGGGTGCGGCAGGCGATCGCGTACGCCATCGACAAGAAGTCGGTCATCAGCTCGTCGATGCCCGCCGGGACGCAGCCTGCGAAGGAGTTCGTCCCCACGCTGGTCAACGGCTACACCCCGAACGTCCCGACCTACGACTACAACATGCAGAAGGCGAAGGACCTGCTGAAGGCCGCCGGCGCGACGAACCTGACGCTCGAGTTCAACTACCCGACCGACGTCAGCCGGCCGTACATGCCCTCACCGGGAGACACCTTCAACGCGATCCGGTCGCAGCTGGAGAAGGTCGGGATCAAGATCAAGCCGGTGGCCGACACCTGGAGCCCGGACTACCTCGACAAGGTCCAGGGCACCAAGAACCACGGTATCCATCTGCTCGGCTGGACCGGCGACTACAACGATCCGGACAACTTCCTGGGCGTGTTCTTCGGACGCGCGTCGTCGGAGTGGGGATTCAACAACCCCAAGCTGTTCAAGGACCTCGCGGCTGCCCGCCAGCTGCCCACCGTGGAGCAACAGACGCCGGTCTATGAGCGCATCAACCAAGAGGTGATGAAGTTCCTGCCTGGGATCCCGATCGCAAGCCCGGTCCCGTCGCTCGCGTTCGCCCCGAACGTCAAGGGCTTCGTGGCGAGCCCGGTGCAGGACGAGCCGTGGAACACGATCACGCTGCAGTAAGTCCGGCGGCCACCCGATCCTGCTGACAGAATCGAACAATGCTGCGCTTTGCCCTCCGGCGGCTGGCCCTGATGGTTCCGGTGCTGGTCGGGTTGTCGGTCCTGCTGTTCGCGTGGGTCCGCGCGTTGCCCGGAAGCCCAGCGCGGGCGCTGCTCGGAGAGCGGGCGACGCCGGCGGGCATCGCGCAGATCAACCAGCTCTACGGCTTCGACAAGTCGATCCCGCAGCAGTACGCCACGTACATCGGCCGGCTCATCCACCTCGACTTCGGCAGCTCGATCCGCGATGGGCGCCCCGTGTTCGGGTCCTTCGTCGAACAGTTCCCCGGCACAGTGGAGCTGGCGGTCGCCGCCCTGCTGTTCGCGATCTGCCTCGGTGTTCCCCTCGGGTACCTGGCGGCCCGACGCCAGGGCGGCCCGGTCGACAGCCTGGTGGTGTCCGGCTCCCTGCTGGGGGTCGTCACTCCGGTCTTCTTCCTCGGCATCCTGCTGAAGCTCGTCTTCGCCGAGTGGCTGCACTGGCTGCCGACATCCCAACGCCAGGATCCGCGGATCAACGCGACGCACATCACGAACTTCTACGTCCTCGACGGCATCCTCACCCGGGAGTGGAACTCGTCGTGGGATGCCATCGTGCACCTGATCCTTCCCGGGATCGCCCTGGGCACCATCCCGCTAGCCATCATCGTCCGGATCACCCGCGCGTCGGTCTCCGAGGTGCTCGGGGAGGACTACGTGCGCACGGCTGACTCGAAGGGTCTGAAGCCGAGCACGATCCGTCGCCGCCACATCATGCGTAACGCGTTGCTGCCGGTGGTGACCACGATCGGTCTGCAGACAGGTTTGCTGCTGTCCGGTGCGGTGCTGACCGAGACTGTCTTCGCGTTCAACGGAATCGGTGCGTACCTCTACACGGCCATCAGCCAGCGGGACTATCCCGTCCTGCAGGGCTACATCTTGTTCATCGCGCTGATCTATTCCACGATCAATCTGCTGGTGGACCTGTCGTACGGCGTGATCGACCCTCGGGTGCGTGTGACATGACGATCCCCGTCGACACCGGCCCCGGTATCGCCGCGTTCGCGGGCACGGCCGACACCGAACAGGGAGACAGTCTGTGGCGCGGCGCGTTCCGGCGGCTGCGGCGAAACCCCGCGGCAATCATCGGGGCCGTCATCGTGCTCGCGTTCGTAACCGTCGCGCTGCTCGCGCCGTTGCTCGCACCGTACCGCGCGGCCAGCACCCAGTGGGCCGACCAGGTCACGCCAACCACGGTCCCGGGGCCGTCACCCGGGCACCTGCTGGGGCTGGACCGGTACGGATCGGACCTCTACACCCAACTGCTGTACGGAGCCCGTCAGTCGCTCATCGTCGGCGTGGTCGCCACCCTGATCGGCCTAGTGGCAGGGCTGGCACTCGGTATCCTCGCCGGCGGATTGGGCCGGGCCGCGGACACCGTCGTGATGCGGTTCGTCGACATCATGCTGTCCATCCCCGGCCTGTTGCTCGCCGTGAGCGTTGTGGCGATCCTCGGCCAGAACCAGGTCTCCGTGATGATCGCGATCGGTACCGCGCAGGTGCCGATCTTCGCCCGGCTGCTGCGTGGATCCATGCTCTCGCAGTCCAAGTCGGACTACGTGCTCGCGGCGACGTCCCTCGGGCTCCGCCGCCGGACGATCGTGCTGGGACATGTCCTGCCGAACTCGCTCGGCCCGACGATCGTCCAGGCAACCCTCAACCTGGCGACGGCGATCATCGAGGTGGCGGCGCTGTCGTTCCTCGGCCTCGGAGACCCGGATCCGGCGGTGGCCGAATGGGGGCGGATGCTGGTTGCAGCTCAGGACAGGTTCAGCCAGTCGCCACAGCTCGCGTTCTACCCGGGGTTCGCGATCGCCCTGTCTGCATTGGGCTTCACGCTTCTCGGTGAAGGACTTCGCGAGGCTCTCGACCCCCGGCAGCGCAGATGACGACATGACGGAGCTGCTGCAAGGGCCGGGCGGTGCCGACCGCGGGCTCGAGATGCCCGACGAGGACGTGCTGTTGTCCGTCCGCGACCTTCGGGTGGTGTTCGGTGCCCGGGGGCGAAAGCCTGTGACCGCCGTCGACGAGGTCTCGTTCGACGTCCGCAGGGGCGAGCACGTCGGCCTGGTCGGAGAGTCGGGAAGTGGGAAGAGCGTCACCTCGCTCGCGGTCATGGGTCTGCTGCCGAAGCGCGGCGTACGCGTCGACGGCCGGGTCCTGTTTGCCGGCGACGACCTCCTTCAGGCCAGTGACAACCGGCTCCGTGACGTCCGCGGCAAAGACATCGCGATGGTGTTCCAGGACCCGATGACGTCGCTCAACCCCGTCGTACCCGTGGGCAGGCAGATCACCGAGGTGATCCATCGTCATCACGACGTGTCGCGAAGTGAAGCCGTCGACCGGGCGGTGCAGCTGTTGCGGCGGGTGAGCATTCCGGATGCACCACGGCGGATCAAGGAGTATCCGCACCAGCTGTCCGGCGGGATGCGCCAGCGGGTCCTGATCGCGATGGCACTCGCCAACGAGCCGCGACTGCTGATCGCCGATGAGCCGACGACCGCACTCGACGTGACGATCCAGGCCCAGATCCTCGAGATCCTGAAGGAGGTGGTGGCAGAGTCCGGCACGGCGCTGATCATGATCACGCACGACCTCGGAGTTGTCGCCGGCCTGTGTGACTCGGTCCATGTGATGTACTCCGGCCGGATCGTGGAGTCCGCGCGTCGGCGCGACCTGTTCGGTCGTCCGCGACACCCCTACACGGGGGGACTGTTGAACTCGATCCCCCGGATGGACACCCCGCGTGGACAGGCGCTGGAGCCGATTCCTGGGTCGCCCACCGATCTGTTGCCCTGGGACGAAGGGTGCGCGTTCGCGCCACGGTGCACGAACCGCGTCGATGAATGTACGGAGTCGCCGCCCGCCTTGGTCGTCAACGGTTCGCGAGAGCTTCGGTGCTACAACCCGCTCGACGCGTCCGACCGGGAAGCCGTGGCCCGATGAACGACCGATCGGCAGAGCATAGCGTCCAGAGCGATCTCGCCGTCGCGCCCGACGCCGAACGCGACGTGATCTTGGACGTCCGCGGGCTCGCCGTGCATTTCCCGATCAAGAGCGGAGTCATCTTGGAGCGCACCGTCGGGGCGGTCAAGGCCGTCGACGGTGTCGACCTCGCCGTGACGCGCGGGACCACGGTCGGTTTGGTCGGCGAGTCGGGCTGCGGCAAGAGCACGTTCGGGCGGGCGGTCCTCCGGCTCGTCGAACCGACGAGCGGCGAGGTCTGGTTCGACGGCACGGACGTCGCCAGGCTCCGTGGAGACAGCCTCCGTCGAATGCGCCGCCGGATGCAGATGATCTTTCAGGACCCGCTCGCGAGCCTGAACCCTCGGCAGAGTGTCGAGACGATCCTGACCGAGCCGCTGCGCGCCCACGACATCCCGTACGAGCGTCACAACCGGGTCAGTCAGCTCCTGGACCTGGTCGGGCTTCCCGAATCGGCGGCCGGCCGTTACCCGCACGAATTCTCCGGCGGCCAGCGCCAGCGGATCGGAATCGCCAGAGCGGTCGCGCTGGAACCCGAGCTGGTCATCGCCGACGAACCGGTTTCAGCGCTCGACGTCTCGATCCAGGCGCAGGTCCTCAACCTGCTGGAGGAGCTGCAGGATCGGCTGGGGCTCACCTATCTGGTGATCGCTCACGACCTGGCGGTGGTCCGGCACATCGCCGACGAGGTCGCGGTGATGTACCTCGGCGCCATCGTCGAGTACGCCGACGCCGAGGCGCTGTACGAGACACCGCGCCATCCGTACACGATCGCGCTGATGTCGGCCGTACCCGTGCCCGATCCGGTCGTCGAGGACAACCGCCGCCGGATCCTGCTCGAGGGTGACATTCCCTCGCCGGCCGACCCTCCCACGGGCTGCCGGTTCCACACCCGGTGTCCGTTCCGGCAACCCCATCGATGCGACACCGAGCGACCGGCCCTCCGCGACATCTCGCCTGGCCACCAGGTGGCCTGCCACTACGCCGAAGAGATCATGGCGGGCTCGATCAGCCCGCAGCGACCCGACCTGGTCGAAGCCGTCGAGTCGTAGGGCTGGCCTCCCACAGCGCCGACGCCTGCCGCGCGAGCCGATCGACGGCAGGGTCGGGCAGTCGGTGGCGAACCCGGCGAGCGGCTATGTCGCCGGTTGCAGCACCGGCTCGCGTTCGGGCAGCGGCGGGGGAGTACCCCCCCACTCCGGGCAGATCGCCTGGTGGTCGCACCAGGCGCACAGGGCCGACTTGCGCGGAACCCAGTTTCCGGTCTCGGTTGCCTTGCGGATCGCGGTCCACAACGCCTGGACCTTGCGCTCGGTCGCGAGCAGCGACTGCTCGTCCGGCTCGTAACGCAGTACTTCGCCGTTACCGAGGTAGATCAGCTGAAGCATCGCCGGCATCAGGCCGCGGGTTCGCCACACGACGAGGGCATAGAACTTCATTTGGAACAGCGCCTTCGCCTCGAAGACCTCGCCGGGGGACCGACCGGACTTGTAGTCGACGATGCGGAGCGCACCGTCGGGCGCGATGTCGACGCGGTCGATGTAGCCGTGCAGGGTGAGCCCCGACTCCAGCAGGGTCTCGACGTGCAGCTCTCGCTCGGCCGGCTCGAGGCGGGTCGGGTCCTCGAGCGAGAAGTACTTCGTCAGCAACGCCCGGCACTGGTCCAGAAACGCGGAGACATCCATGGTGTCTTCGCCGAACATGGCGGTGAGCTCGGGGTCGGTCTGCGTCAGCTCGGTCCAGGCCGGCGCGACCAGCCCGAACGCCTCGTCGTTGGTGCGCTCACCTGCGGGAAGGTCGAACAGGTTCTCGAGCACCTTGTGGACGACGGTGCCGCGAACGGCGTCGATGCCCGGCCTTTCGGGCAGCCGGTCGACGACCCTGAACCGGTAGAGCAGGGGGCAGCTCATGAAGTCCGACGCGCGGCTCGGAGACAACGAAGGCCCCGAGGGGCGGTGCACGTCGAACGACTCCTCGATCATCGGGTCAATGGCCATACCTGCAGGCTAGGTGACGCCTCCGACATCGCGGCGTACGTCCCATCCCCTCGGCGAGTTGTCGGCGCCGTACGAGGTGATAGCCCCGTGAGCCGCCGACAGGTCGGCGGGTGGGGAAGCACGTCGCCCTAAGGTTGAGCAATGACGTCGCCTTCGGTCGGGCCCCGCAGCGGCGGGCGCGACCGCCCATCGGGGCTCATCCGGCTCGGCTCCGTCGCCGGGATCGACGTCACCGTGTCCAGCAGCTGGTTCATCGTGGCCGCGGTCATCGCGTTCTTGATCGCGCCGTTGATGAACGACGTGTCGCCCGGGCTCGGAAACCTCGCGTACGTCGCCGGCGCCGCCTTCGCCGTTCTCCTCTATCTCTCGACCCTGCTGCATGAGCTCGCGCACGCCCTCGCCGCGCGCCGTTTCGGGATGGTTGTGCACTCGATCAACCTCAACTTCTTCGGAGGGGCGACGGCGATCGAGGACCGTTCGAACTCGCCTCGGCGCGAGTTCGTGATCGCGATCGTCGGCCCGCTGACATCGATCGCGGTCGGCCTGCTCGCCTGGTCCGGATACCGCGCCGCCGAACCAGGCCTGTTGCGCTTCACCGTCGGCGCGCTCGCCGTGTCGAACCTGATCGTCGGCGTTCTCAACCTGGTTCCCGGTCTGCCACTCGACGGCGGCCGGGTTCTGATGGCGGCGGTCTGGGGAGCTTCGGGCAACCGTGACCTGGCTACCAAGGTCGCCGGCTGGGGAGGGCGCGCGGCCGCGGTCGCCGCCCTCTCGTACCCGCTGGTCCTGCGCGCGACGGGCCACCTGGTCGGCGTCAGCGACTTCATGTTCGCCGTCTTGGTCGGACTGTTCTTGTGGGCCGGGGCGACCGAGGCGCTGAGGTCTGCCGACCTGATGCGCCGGCTCCCGGGAATCCGGGCCGTCACGCTGGCCCGGCCAGCGATCGCGGTGCCGTACGACCTGCCGATCGCCGAGGGCGTTCGTCGGGCCGCGTTGGCGCAAGCAGGAGCCCTGATCGTGGTCGACGGGCACGGTTCCCCCACCGGCCTGGTCAGCGAGCATGCCGTGCTGTCCACGCCCGAGGACCGCCGACCGTGGGTCACGTGTGGTGAGATGTCTCGCAACATCGACGACGACCTGCGGGTCTCCGTCGACTCCGAGGGCGAACAGCTGATCAAGGCCCTGCAGCGCCACCCGGCGACGGAGTACGTCGTGCTCCGGCCCGACGGTGCGATCTACGGCGTGCTGTCGTCCCGCGACGTCGTCAAGGCGATGCGCCGGTCCTGACGGTTCAGGGGAGGGCCTCGCATCATGGGACGTCACGAGACGGAGTGGTCCGGCGTACGCCGCGGTCCTCTGCGCGCCGGCGAACGTGTGCGGCTCACCGACTCGAAGGGTCGACGCCGCAGCATCTTGCTGGCGGACGGAGCGACCTACTTCACGCACCGGGGCGCGATCGCCCACGACGACATCATCGGTTGCCCGGATGGGATCGTGGTGACGTCGAGCGGAGGTGTCGACTATCTGGTGCTGCGGCCGTTGCTGGCCGACTCGGTCGTCGCGATGCCTCGCGGCGCGGCGGTGATCTATCCGAAGGACGCGGCCCAGATCATCACGATGGCCGACATCTTCCCCGGCGCTTGTGTGCTCGAGGCAGGGGCGGGGTCGGGGGCCCTCAGCTGCTCGCTGCTCCGTGCGGCCGGTCCGACCGGGCGGGTGATGTCGTACGAACGCCGGGAAGACTTTGCCGCGGTCGCTCGAGACAACGTCGAAGCGTTCTTCCAGGGTCACCATCCGGGCTGGACGCTGGTCGTCGACGACCTCGGGTCGTTCGACGGCACGGGCGTCGACCGAATGATCCTCGACCTGCTGGCACCCTGGGAGTTCGTGCCCCTGGCCGCCCGGGTGCTCGAGGCCGGCGGCATCCTCTGCTCCTACGTCGCGACGACGACCCAGCTGAGCCGCTTCGTCGAGACGGTCCGGACCGAGGAAGGCTTCACCGAGCCGGAGGCATGGGAGACCCTGGTCCGCGGCTGGCACGTTGAAGGGCTCGCCGTCCGTCCCGAGCACAAGATGAACGCACATACAGGGTTCCTGGCGACGACGCGCAAGCTCGCACCGGGGGTACGCGCCCCGCGCCGCAGCCGACGGCCCTCGCCGGGCGCGTACGGCCAGGACTACCAGGGGCCTCGGCCGCCCGAGCCGCCGGAGCCCTGATCACAGATCGGACCCGGACTGATGCCGACACTCGGTAATCAGTAGCCGCAGGCCAACGCTCGACAGGTAGGGTCGAAGTACGGCATACATGGAGGTGGTGAGCGTGGCTCACGACGACTCGCGGCGGAGCGCCGATGAACTTCGCGCGCACGTCGGTTTCCTCGAGCGCGAGGTCTCCGACCTGCGGCTCCGGCTGGAGGACTCGCCTCGATCGTCGCGCCTCCTCGAGCACCGGCTCACGGAGGCCCAGGCGTCGCTGGCCGCTCTGACCTCACACAACGAGCGGCTCACTGAGACGCTGCGCGAGGCGCGTGACCAGATCATGACCCTCAAGGAGGAAGTGGACCGACTGGCGCAGCCGCCGACGGGGTTCGGCACCTACCTGGGGACGAACGACGACAACAGCGTCGACGTATTCACCGGTGGACGGAAGCTCCGGGTCAATGTCAGCCCCAGCGTCGACGCCTCCGAGCTCCGCCGAGGTCAGGAGGTGATGCTCAACGAAGCGCTCAACGTGGTTGCCGCGCTCAAGTTCGAGCAGGTCGGCGAGGTCGTGATGCTCAAGGAGATCCTCGCCGACAACGACCGAGCCCTGGTGATCGCGAACGCGGACGAGGAGCGGGTCGTGCGGATCGCGGCGCCGCTGCGCGAGACCAAGCTGCGGGCCGGAGACTCCCTGCTGCTGGACGCGCGAGCAAACCTGATCTACGAGCGGATCCCGAAGTCCGAGGTGGAGGAGCTCATCCTCGAAGAAGTCCCGGACATCGACTACGCCAACATCGGCGGTCTCCGCGGTCAGATCGACGCGATCCGCGACGCGATCGAGCTTCCGTACCTGCACCCCGAGCTCTTTCAGGAGCACCAGCTGAAACCGCCGAAGGGCGTGCTGCTCTACGGCCCTCCCGGATGTGGCAAGACGCTGATCGCCAAGGCTGTCGCGAACTCGCTTGCCAAGCAGGTCGTCGCCAAGACCGGTGAGGAGGGCAAGTCGTTCTTTCTCAACATCAAGGGTCCGGAGCTGCTCAACAAGTACGTCGGTGAGACCGAGAGACACATCCGGCTGGTGTTCCAGCGAGCTCGCGAGAAGGCCAACGAGGGTACGCCAGTGATCGTGTTCTTCGACGAGATGGACTCACTGTTCCGTACCCGCGGCTCGGGCGTGTCGTCGGACGTCGAGAACACGATCGTCCCGCAGCTGCTGAGCGAGATCGACGGCGTGGAGGGGCTCGAGAACGTCATCGTGATCGGTGCCTCGAACCGGGAGGACATGATCGACCCCGCCATCCTCCGGCCCGGCCGGCTCGACGTGAAGATCAAGATCGAGCGGCCCGACGCCGAGTCCGCGCGAGACATCTTCTCCAAGTACCTCACCGATGGCCTCCCGTTGCACAACGACGACGTGGCCGAGTTCGGCGGAAACCGCTCCGCCTGCGTCGCCGGCATGATCCAGCGCACGGTCGAACGGATGTACACCGAGTCGGAGGAGAACCGGTTCCTCGAGGTGACGTACGCCAATGGTGACAAGGAGATCCTGTACTTCAAGGACTTCAACTCGGGTGCGATGATCCAGAACATCGTCGACCGCGCAAAGAAGATGGCGATCAAGGACCTGCTCGACAACAACCAGCGGGGCATCCGGGTCCAGCACATGCTTCAGGCGTGTATCGACGAGTTCAAGGAGAACGAGGACCTCCCCAACACCACGAACCCGGATGACTGGGCGCGGATCTCCGGGAAGAAGGGCGAACGGATCGTGTTCATCCGGACCCTGATCACCGGCAAGCAGGGCACCGAACCGGGACGCTCCATCGACACCGTCGCCAACACCGGTCAGTACCTGTAGGACCGAGCTTGGCTCGGAACGATCGAGGGACCGGTCTGTCCGGAGGCGCCGCCCAAACCACCGCCGCCCGTGCTGATCGGTGTGTTGGCGATGACGGTCGCATTCACCGCATTCTGGCTGGTTTGCCGGTGGTTCCTGCTGGGCCGGGGGAGGACTCGATGACGAGACTGATCTCGATCGGCGGCTACGCGTTCCTCGCGGTGGGCGCCGCGGTCCTTGTCCTGATCGGGCGGATCGTGCCACGTCGGTTCGCCCGGTTCGGTGACCTCCTCGACATCGTGATGCGCTCGCGGAGCACGCGGATCGGCATTGTGCTGTTCTGGTGGTGGATGATGGGTTGGCACTTCTTGGTCACCCGACCGGTGGGGTGACCGCGGGGCCGGCGCCCACCCGGGACCGATATGACGGGTGGCGGATTGCCGACCTGAGCGCGCAACGGACGTCCGCGTACCGACGGTACGCGTAGGCTCAAATCATGAGCGTGCGCCGCGTGATGGGGACCGAGACGGAGTTCGGGATCTCGGTGCTCGGCCAGCCCAGCGCCAACCCACTGCTGACGTCGTCGCACGTAGTCAACGCGTACGCCCAGCTCATCGACCGGACCCGTCGCGCGCGCTGGGACTTCGAGGAGGAGAATCCGCTGCGCGACGCGCGTGGCTTCGACCTCAGCCGTGAGCTCGCCGACTCGAGTCAACTGACGGACGAGGACCTCGGTCTGGCGAATGTGATCTTGACGAACGGTGCGCGCCTGTACGTCGACCACGCCCACCCCGAGTACTCCACTCCCGAGTGCACCAACCCGCGGGACATCGTGTTGTGGGACAAGGCAGGCGAGCGCATCATCCAGACCGCCGCCGATGCGGTCGACATCCCGAACCAACCCCCGATCGTGTTGTACAAGAACAACACCGACAACAAGGGCGCTTCCTACGGTGCGCACGAGAACTACCTGATGGCGCGCCGCACCCCGTTCGTCGAGATCGTCCGCCACCTGATCCCGTTTTTCGTGTCGCGTCAGGTCGTGTGCGGCGCCGGCCGGGTCGGCATCGGCCAGGAGGGCCGCGAGCACGGCTTCCAGCTGAGCCAGCGTGCCGACTACTTCGAGGTCGAGGTCGGCCTGGAGACCACGCTGAAGCGACCCATCGTCAACACGCGTGACGAGCCCCATGCCGACCCGGAGAAGTACCGTCGGCTGCACGTGATCATCGGCGACGCGAACCTCGCGGAGGTGTCGACATACCTCAAGGTCGGTACGACGGCGCTCGTCCTGGCGATGATCGAGGACAAGGCCATCGGCCTGGACCTGGCCGTCGACAAACCCGTCGACCAGCTGCATCAGGTCTCACACGATCCGACCCTGAATCATCTGGTGGTGCTGAAGGACGGTCGGACGATGACCGCGATCGATCTCCAGGAGGCGTACCTCGAGGCCGCCTCCGGCTATGTCTCCGACCGCTTCGGTGCCGACGCGGACGAGCAGACCAAGGACGTGCTCTACCGTTGGGGTTCGGTGCTGTCGCGGCTCCGACGCGACCCGTTCGAGTGCCGGCGGGAGCTGGACTGGGTGGCCAAGCTCGGCTTGCTGGAGTCGTACCGCGACCGCGACGGATTGGCCTGGGACGATCCGAAGCTCGAGCTGGTCGACCTGCAGTACTCCGACCTCCGGCCACGCAAGGGGCTGTACGGAACCCTGGTGGCCCGGGGATCGATGGAGCGCATCGTGTCGACGGAGGAGGTCGACCATGCGATCGACAACCCGCCGGAAGACACCCGGGCGTACTTTCGGGGTCGCTGCCTCGCCAAGTATCCCGACCAGGTCGCGGCCGCGTCGTGGGACTCGGTGATCTTCGACCTTCCGGGTCGGGAGTCGCTGCAGCGGATACCGACGCTCGAGCCGTTGCGTGGGGCCCGCGAGCATGTGGGCGCGCTGCTGGACCGTTCGGAGAGCGCCGAGGCGTTGTTCGAGGCCCTAACCCGGTGAGACCGCCGGTGCTGGCCGGTAGGGTCGGAGACGGACGTTGCGAGGAGGTGTGTCATGGCGCGCGAGGGCGGTCAACATCAGAAGACGACGCGTAGGTCCACCGAGGAAGAGCAGACGCCGGAACCCGATGCCGCGGGCGGCGCAGCCGATCGCAAGGAGAGGCTCGACGACGACGTTGACGCGATCCTCGATGAGATCGACGAGGTGTTGGAGTCCAACGCCGAGGAGTTCGTGCGCGGGTTCGTGCAAAAGGGCGGCCAATGACATCCCTCCCGGATGCCCGGTTGCCCGCCTCGTACATGACACCCGGGTCGTCGTCGTTTGCCGACTTCCTCGGGACCGAGGCTCCCGAGCTGCTCCCCGGCCGACGGAGCGCCCCTTCCACCCCCATTCCGATCGATACGCCACACGGCACCACGATCGTCGCCGCTTCCTTCCCGGGCGGGGTCGTGATGGCCGGGGACCGCCGCGCGACCAGCGGAAATGTGATCGCCCAGCGGGACATCGAGAAGGTGTTCCCTGCCGACGAGTACTCCTGCGTCGGAATCGCCGGCGCCGCGGGCATCGCGGTCGAGATGGTCCGCCTGTTCCAGGCGGAGCTCGAGCACTACGAAAAGATCGAGGGCATCACCTTGTCCGTCGACGGCAAGGCGAACCGGCTCGCGGCACTGATCCGCGGCAACCTCGCGATGGCGATGCAAGGCCTCGCGGTCGTGCCGTTGTTCGCCGGCTACGACCTCGACGAGGGGTTCGGACGGATCTTCTCGTACGACGTGACGGGAGGCCGGTACGAGGAGCATGCGTTCCACTCGGTGGGATCCGGTTCCATGTTCGCCAGGGGATCCTTGAAGAAGCTCTACCGCGACGACCTGACGGCCACGGAAGCCACCACGGTCACGATCCAGGCGCTGTACGACGCGGCCGACGACGACTCTGCAACGGGTGGTCCCGACTTGGCCCGCCGGATCTTTCCGGTCGTGTCCGTCGTCAGCGATTCCGGGCATCGTCGGATGCCGGACGACGAGGTTGCGGCAGTAGCAGACCAGGTGATCGCGGCGCGGATGCAACGGCCGGACGGCCCCGGTGCGCCCCTCACCTAAGACATCCTCTAGTTACGGAGCTCACCATGTCGATGCCGTTCTACGTCTCACCAGAACAGCTGATGAAGGACCGCGCGGACTATGCGCGCAAGGGCATCGCCAGAGGTCGGTCCATGGTCGTGATCCAGTACGCCGACGGCTTGCTGCTCGTCGCGGAGAACCGCTCGCAGGCACTCCACAAGATCTCCGAGATCTACGACCGGATCGCGTTCGCGGCCGTCGGTCGTTACAACGAGTTCGAGAACCTCCGGATCGCCGGAGTCCGCCTCGCCGACATGCGCGGGTACTCGTACGACCGCCGCGACGTCACCGGCCGTGGACTCGCCAACGCCTATGCGCAGACCCTGGGAACGATCTTCTCCAGCGGCGGCGAGAAGCCCTACGAGGTCGAGATCTTCGTCGCTGAGGTCGGTGACTCCGTGGAGACCGACCAGGTCTACCGGCTGACGTACGAAGGCTCCGTGGCGGACGAGCACGGCTACGCCGCGATGGGCGGCTCTGCCGACATCGTCACCGAGGTGCTGAGGGCGTCGTACGAGCCTGGCCTCGCGCTCGACACGGCGTTGCAGATGGTCGTCGACGCGCTCGGCAACGACGGCACCGACAAGCGGGCCATCACCGGCGACCAGCTCGAGGCCGCAGTCCTCGACCGCACCCGCCCGCAGGCGCGCAAGTTCCGGCGGATTCCGGTCCGGCGGCTGATCGAGCTGTTCGGACAGGGCACCATGAACGGCTCGACGGACCCGACCGAGGACCGTAGCAGCGACCAGACGGCATCGTCTGCCGTCTCTTCACGTACCGAAGGTGCCGCCGGCTCCTCCTCGGGGGGCCGAGCTGCCGATCCACCGGCCGGCGGAGACGCCGCGGGCAACCAGGCTGGGGGAGACGCCGCGGGCAACCAGACTGGGGGAGACGCCGCGGGCAACCAGACTGGGGGAGACGCCGCAGGCAACCAGACCGGGAAAGAGCCCGGCTCGAGTGCCGCGCCGGACGAGTCAGCGCCCGAACCGCTTCCGTGACCTCCGACCAGGAGCGGCTGTGGACCAACGTCGGCGACGACTGCGTGCTCCACGATGGCTGGGCTGTCCCCTACGGCTGGGACTTCGTGAACTACTACGTCGCGAAGTCCCAGCCATAGCGCGATGTCACACGTCGGTCCGGCCTTGCTCGCAACGTCACAGCGTAGTCTTGCGAATACGGACGGCAACCGCCCTGCGGGTGCCTAGGACGAAGACGATCGTGCAGCAACCGACGCCGGCGCCGGGGCGTACGCTCGGGCGATGAGCGGTGAACAAGCGGACGACCTGGTCGTCCACCGCCCGCCGACCGCTCTCCAGGACTACATATCCACCGTTCACGGTTACCGCTACGACCCCGGAGCCTCGCAGGACCATCGGGGGCTGCCGTCGTCTGCTCTCACCGTCGTCCTGTCGTTCGAGCAGCCGCTCGACGTGGCGTGGTTGTCGCGGCCCGACACCCGGAGCCGGCTCTGGGCGACCGCATCAGGCTTGTCAGCTCGACCTGCCGTCATCCATCAGTGCGGTCCTCAGCTTGGCATCCAGCTCGACGTGACCCCGGCCGGTTCACGGGCCTTGTTCGGCTGCCCGGCGTCCGCGCTCGCCGATGGTCTGCTCGACCTTTGCGACCTCACCGGCCGGTTCGGGGCCGATCTCTACGACGACGTCGCCTCGGCCTTGAGCTGGCCACGGCGATTCACCACTCTGGACCGGCACCTGATCCGCCTGCTAAGTGAGCACGGGCCCGGACCCGAGAGGAGTTGCGAGCCCGAGACGATCTGGGCATGGAACGTGTTGACCGACATGGGTTCGCCGAGGTCTGTCCAGTCCGTCGCCGACGACCTCGGCTGGAGCCGGCGGCACCTGACCGGACGGTTCATCGCCGAGTACGGCATCGGTCCCAAGGTGGCGGCCCGGATCGCCCGGTTCCAGCGGTCGGTGGCTCTCGTTCGCTCTTACGAGATGCCGAGCCTGGCGGACGTTTCATACGCATGCGGCTACGCCGACCAGTCTCATCTCACCCGTGAGTGGCAACAACTCGCGGGATACTCGCCGACCCAGTGGCGGCGCGCGGAGTTCCCTTTTCTTCAAGACAGGAGGGAGCGGGCGCTGGCAGCGTCGTCGTCATGACCGCCAAAACGCAGGCCCATGTCTGGCCGACCCTTCACTACGACGATGCTCCCGCCGCGATCGAGTTCCTCGAGACCGCCCTCGGCTTCGAGGTGGTCGCGTCGTATCCAGACGACGACAACCCGGCGGTGATTCACCACGCGGAGCTCCGCTGGCCGCCCGGCGGCGCCATCATGCTGGGCTCCGGCAGGGGTATGCCGGAGGCTCCGCGGCCAAAGGGCACCGGATCGGTCTACCTTATGACCGATCGTCCGGACGACCTCTACGCCAGGGTCGAGGCCGCCGGCGCGACCGTCATCAGGCCGATCCGTGACGAGGACTATGCAGACAACGCGCGCGGGTTCTCGATCACGGATCCCGAGGGCAACATCTGGAGCATCGGCTCCTACGCGGGTCAGTAAGGGATGCCTTGCGACCGCTGGGCAAGGGAAAACGGATGGGTCGCCACCACTGGTGGGTCCGGCGATAATGGCGCAGCCATGCCATCCGATCCTGTGCTAACTGCCGCGGCGGCCGCCTTCGCGTTCGCGGACGTCCTTGGCAGTGCGGTGGCGATGCGTCACGACGTCGCCGGGGAACCATTCGGTCTCGCGATCCCGCTGACGGTGCGTTCCGGGCTACTGATCGGGTTGGGAGCGGGCGTCGCCGCGCCGTGGCCGATGCCGGTGGCGGCGCTGATCGGGGCCGCCCGAGCGGGCCGGCTTCGGCGGGGCGATGCGTCAGGCTTCATGGCAGTCGGCCTCGGCCTGGGATGCATTGCCGGAACGCTCATTGAACCCGTGACGTACCACCGGCGCGGATGGACACCGGCGATTCGCACGGCTGTCGGCGTCAACGTCGTGGCGTCGGCTGCCCTCGCCGCCGCCGGACTGCGCCATGTCCGTTCGCGGTAGTTTCATACCCGCCCAGCGCCGATCGGAGAGCGGGGGCGAGGATGGGGACGGCCGAGCGAACAGCGAGGGTCAGGGTGCCGTGGGAGGGTTGTTGCTCGACGGTGAGCAGGGCAACTACTGAAGCGCGCCGTCGCTCAGTGTCGTAGGATGCCGATAACCTCCAGCCATGCTGGATCACATCGGTGTCCAGGTGGCCGACGTCGAGGGGTCGCTCACCTTCTACCTACGCACCTTCGCCGCGATCGGGATGCGGGAGGTGATGCGCTTTCCGCACGGTGACTCGTTCTTCGTCGGTCTTTCCGGCCCGGACGGCATCCCCAACTTCTGGCTCGGTCCGACCACCGGCCTCGAGACCAGGGAGCTGCACGTGGCCTTTCGCGCCGCCGATCGGCAAGCCGTCGACGCGGTCCACGATGCCGCCGTGGATGCCAGCGTCGAGGTGCTGCACCCGCCGCGTGAATGGCCCGAGTACCACCACGGTTACTACAGCGTGTTCCTGCGCGACCTCGACGGCCACAACGTGGAGGCCGTCTACCACGGGGGCTGACGCACTCGCGGGTAGCCGGCGGCTCTCCGGGGACGGCATAGGCTGACGGCATGGACCGCCGGATCTTCGGGATCGAGAACGAGTACGGCGTCACATGCACGTTTCGCGGCTCCCGCCGGCTGTCTCCAGACGAGGTGGCGCGGTACCTGTTCCGGCGGGTGGTGTCGTGGGGCCGCAGCAGCAACGTCTTCCTGCGAAATGGGGCCCGGCTCTATCTCGACGTCGGCAGCCACCCGGAGTACGCCACGCCCGAGTGTGACGACGTGATCAGCCTCGTCACGCACGACAAGGCCGGTGAGCGCGTGCTCGAGGGCCTTCTGATCGACGCCGAACGCCGGCTCCACGACGAGGGAATCTCCGGCGACGTCTACCTCTTCAAGAACAACACCGACTCGGCGGGAAACTCGTACGGCTGCCACGAGAACTACCTGGTCGGCCGCCAGGGCGAGTTCTCCAGACTCGCCGACGTACTCATCCCGTTCCTGGTGAGCCGGCAGATCATCTGTGGCGCCGGCAAGGTGTTGCAGACGCCGCGCGGGGCCGTGTACTCCGTCAGCCAGCGAGCCGAGCACATCTGGGAGGGCGTCTCCAGCGCGACGACGAGGTCGCGACCCATCATCAATACCCGGGACGAGCCCCACGCAGACGCCGAACGTTTCCGCCGGCTCCATGTGATCGTGGGCGACTCAAACATGAGCGAGACCACGACGATGCTGAAGGTCGCGACCACCGACCTGGTGCTGCGGATGATCGAGGCCGGCGCCGTGATGCGCGACCTCACGCTCGAGAACCCCATCCGCGCGATCCGGGAGATCTCCCACGACATGTCCGGACGCAAGCAGGTCCGGCTCGCCAACGGCCGGATGGCCTCGGCGTTGGACATCCAGGACGAGTACCTGTCGAAGGCGCGCCAGTTCGTCGACCGGCGCGACTGGCACAGCCCGACCGTCGACGCGGCGCTCGACTTGTGGGAGCGGTCGCTGAAGGCAGTCGACTCGGGAGACCTGTCGCTCATCGAGCGCGAGATCGACTGGGTCATCAAGTACACGCTGATCGAGCGCTACCGGGCGCAGCACAACCTGCCCCTGAGTTCCGCGCGGGTCACCCAGCTCGACCTGGCCTACCACGACATCCACCGCGACCGCGGCCTCTACTACCTGCTCGAGCGCCGCGGCGCGGTGGCCCGGGTGACGACCGACCTGGCGGTCTTCGAGGCAAAGTCGGTCGCGCCGCAGACCACCCGAGCCCGCCTCCGCGGCGAGTTCATCCGGCGCGCGCAGGAGCGACGTCGCGACTTCACGGTTGACTGGGTGCACCTGAAGCTCAATGACCAGGCGCAACGCACCGTCTTGTGCAAGGACCCGTTCCGGGCGCACGACGAGCGGGTGGAGAGGCTCATCGAGTCCATGTAGCCGCCAACCGTACGGCCGGGTGCGGTGGGCTAGGCTTGACCGTCCCGAAACCCCGATCATCGTCTGTGAGGTCCGTGGTGCGACGCCGTTTCGCCGTCCTCATCGTTGCGCTCCTGGCGTCGACCGCCGCCTGCAGCAGCGGCGGCGGCGACAGCGTCAAGTACCGCACGATCGCGGCGGTCGCGGTGAGCGGTGGTTTCGACAGCGCGCCCAAGGTCGATTTCCCGAAACCGTTCACGGTCAAGTCGACCCAGCGCAAGGTGCTCCACAAGGGAGCCGGTTCGGGGCCGACAGTGACGGCGAAGTCGATCGTCGGCATCAAGTTCGTCGAGTACGTCGGCCGCGACGGCGTTTCGGTCGGCAACAACACTGCCAACCGGATCCGCCCCTGGACGGCGACCACCGCGCCGTACACCTTCCCCGTCAGCTCGGCGATCAAGGGCCTCAGATCCGGTCTGTTGGGGCTGCATGCCGGCGACGTCGTCCTGGTCACGATGGCCGCCAGAGACGCCTTCGACCCGACCGGTAACGGCACGACTGTCGCTCCGGGCGACAGCATCGTGGCGGTCGTCAAGCTCGTGTCCGTGACCAGCCCGCTCACCGGTCCGCAGGGCAAGAAGGTGACGGCGCCAGCGTCGGTTCCCGGCTTGGTCCTGAGCTCGGCCGGGGTTCCGACCGGCTTCAAGAAGACCGCGACGACGCCGCCCAACGTGAGCACGCTGGGTGTCCATCTGCTGATCAAGGGCAACGGTGCCGCCGTCAAGCCCGGCCAGAGTCTCACGGTCGACTATCTCGGCGCCCTCTACCCCGACGGCAAGGTATTCGACGAGTCGTACACCAAGCAACCGGTGACCGTCGACCTCAATCACGTCATCACCGGGTGGAGCAAGGGTCTCGTCGGCCAGCCGGTCGGCTCGCGGGTCATCTTGACCATTCCGTCGGCACTCGGATACGGCAAGGCCGGAGGCGGCTCCACGATTCCGAAGAACGCCGACCTGATCTTCGTCATCGACATCCTCGCCGCGTCCTGATGTCCGCGTGGGATCGGTAGCCGCGTGACCGCTCGCAAGTCCGAACGGCTGATGAACTTGGTGATCTGCCTACTGGTCGCCCGTACGTACATCTCGAAGAGCCAGATCAAGCAGGCGGTCGAGGGCTACCGCGACCTGTCCACCGACGCATTCGAGAAGATGTTCGAGCGTGACAAGGAAGAGCTTCGGGTCCTCGGCGTCCCGATCGACCTCGGCTCCCGGGACCGCTTCTTCGACGACGAGGTCGGCTACCGGATCCGCCGGGACCGGTTCGAGCTCCCCGAGATCACGCTGGAGGCCGATGAGGCCGCCGTGGTTGGGCTCGCCGCCCGGGTATGGCAGCACGCGAGTCTCGCGAACGCGACGTCCGGCGCGGTCCGCAAGCTGCGCGCCGCCGGGGTCGAGGTCGACGACGAGGCGTTCGACATCGTTGAGCCGCAGCTCGCGGTCACCGAACCGGCATTCGACCAGGTGTTCGCCGCGATCACCAACGCCACCCCGATCTCGTTCGGTTACCGCTCGGCATCCGCCCGCCGGAAGGCGATGCGTCGGCTGGATCCGTGGGGACTGGTTTCCTGGCACGGACACTGGTACGTCGTCGGCCACGACCGCGACCGGGGCGAACCCCGGATGTTCCGGTTGTCCCGGTTCGACGGTGATGTCACCGTGACCGGGCCACCCCATACGGTGGTGCGCCCACCCGACCTCGACCTGCGCGCGCTGGCCGCGAGCCTTGCACCAGCCGAGCCGAGCAAGCAGGCCGTGGTTGCGATCCGCAAGGGGACCGGCGGAGCGTTGCGCCGGCGGGCGACGGAGGTGACTCCTGGCGACGACGGATGGGACACCGTCGAGGTGTCGTACTCGAGTGCGACGAGCCTGGCGGAGGAGCTGACCGCACAAGGTCCGGACGTCGTCGCAGTGGGGCCATCCGAGGTTCGCGACCACGTCGTCGAGTGCCTACACCGGCTGGCCGAGGGGAGTGCTCGATGATGACCGCCAACGCCCACGACCAGGTGAGTCGGATGCTCGCGCTGGTTCCCTATCTCCGCGCGAAGGAGGGGATCGCCGTCGACGACGTGGCGGCACACTTCGGGGTCGCGCCGGCGCAGATCATCAAGGACCTTCGAGTGCTCTGGTTCTGCGGACTGCCGAACAGCGTGAGCGGCGACATGATCGACATCGACATGGAGGCGGTCGAGGGGGAGGGTGTCGTACGGCTGACCAACGCCGACTACCTGACACGCCCGTTGCGGCTGACCGCGCATGAGGCAGTGGCACTCATCGTCGCGCTGCGGACGCTCCGGGCCTCGAGCGACGGCGCCGAGCGCGACATCGTCGATCGCGCCCTGCAGAAGCTGGAGTTCGCCGCCGGCGAGGCCGGGGTCCCGGCATCGAATGTCGACGTCCACATCGACCCGGTGGACGCCGCTACCCGGGGCCAGATCGAGCGCGCGCTTCGAACGGACCGACGACTCCGTCTCGAGTACTACGTGCCTGGCCGTGACGAGACCACCGAACGGGAGGTCGATCCGATCCGGCTCGCGATCGTCTCCGGTCACACCTACCTCGAGGGCTGGTGCTACCGCGCAGACGATGTACGGCTGTTCAGGGTCGACCGGATCACCGCGCTCGAGGTCCTTCCCGAACCCATTGACCTGCCGGCTGACGCCCGGCCCCGTGACCTCTCCCACGGCTTGTTCCAGCCCGCGGATGACGATCGGCTCGCCACGCTGTCGCTCGAACCCTCAGCGGCGTGGGTCGCCGACTACTATCCGGTCGAGCAGGTGCGCCGCCGTCCTGGCCGCGTCGTCGAGATCGACCTCCGTTATAGCGACGAACACTGGCTTCGACGGCTGGTGATGCGCCTCGGCGGCAATGCCCGGGTGATCCAGCCCGAGAGCCTCGCCGATGACGTCCGGATGACGGCCGCCCGCGCGCTGGAGGCGTACAGCGGCTCACCGTGACCTTGTTCAGTCAACCAGCGGCGTATGCTGGTCGCGGATCCGCATCCGACCTGAAGAGGACAACGTGAACAAGGCAGTTTTCGATCTTGGTGCACCGGAAATCATCATCATCGCGTTGGTGCTCCTCGTCCTGTTCGGTGCGAAGAAGCTGCCGGAGTTCGCCCGCGGCACCGGGCGAGCGCTGAGGATCTTCAAGTCTGAGACCAAGGGCCTGATGGACGACGACAACGCAGAGCAGGAACCATCGCCTCAGCTCGGTACTTCGACGACCCAGCCTCCGACCGTCCGGTCCTCGACAACCCCGGTCTCGACAACCCCGGCCTCGACAACCCCGGCCTCGACAACCCAGCCGCCGACGGTCCATCCGGCGCAAGCCGAGCCATCGACGACCGAGGTCTCACCTGACCGGCCCACGGTGGATCCGCACCCCACCGACACCGATCGCTAGCCTGCCGGGATCCCTGGCGTGGCCTTCACGCTGCGGGGGCGCCGATCTCGGGCCGTCGCGTCCGAAGACGGTCGAATGGCACTGGTCGACCACCTTCGCGAGCTTCGCAACCGCCTGTTCTTTGCCGCCGTCGCGATCATCGTCGGTACGACCGTTGCCTGGTTCTTCTACGACCAGATCTATGCACTGCTGATCCACCCACTGAAGGTCACCCAGCGACAACTGGAGGGCAAGGGACTGCATCCGCGTCCCGTTCTGAACGGGTTCTCAACCGCGTTCATCTTGCAGCTCAAGGTGTCGTTGGTCGCCGGTCTGATCGGAACCAGCCCGGTGTGGCTGTACCAGGTCTGGGCGTTCATCATGCCCGGCCTGCACCGGACCGAACGCAAGTGGACGCTGATCTTCGTATCGATCGCCGGGCCACTGTTCCTGGCCGGTGTCGCGCTCGGCTACTACGTCATGCCGAAGGGCCTGACCGCGCTGTTGGGCTTCACGCCGAAGGACGTAGGGAACCTGATCCCGGTCGACCAGTACCTCAACTTCATCCTGCGCGTCCTGCTCGTTTTCGGACTGTCGTTCGAGATCCCGTTGTTCGTCGTCCTGTTGAACCTGGCCGGCATCGTCAAGGGCCGTCAACTCGCCCGGTACCGCTCGTGGATCGTCTTCTCGACGTTCGTCTTCGCGGCGGTCGCGACGCCGTCGACGGACCCGTTCACGATGATCCTGTTGGCGCTCCCGATGGTCATCTTGTTCCTGTTGTCCGAGGTGATTGCGCGAACGGTCGACCGACGACGTGGGCGAAATAGTGACGAACCGGACTATTCCCAGCTCGATGATGACACTCCGTCGACCATCGACCGAACCTGAGTGACCTTGTCCCGTCACGTCACGGGCGGTGCCTCGTTGAACACACAACAGGTCGCAAGAACGTCGACGGCATCCGGTTGGGAGGGGCACGATGGCATACCCCGCACGCGAGCAGAGAGTGTCGCTGCGCCCCGGTTTGTCGGAGGCCGAACGGGCCCCCGTGCTGCGGGGAGTCGGGCGCCCCCGCAGGGAGTTGGTCGACACCACACCGCTCACGTCCGCGTACGGCGGTGTCGGACCACGCGAGGCCTGGTTGCTACGCGCCGCTCGCAGCCGGCATCCGGATCCGGACGTCAACAAGGGCGCCACGTTCCGCAGCCTGCTGGAGAGGCATGGCCACCGCGTGAGCCAGGCGTCGATCAGCCGCTGGGAGTCCGGGGACATGCAGGTGCCGACGTGGGCGCCGGCGCTGTACGAGCGTGCGCTCGATCTTCGGGTGGGATCCATCCAGGCACCGATCAACGGCCTTCGTCGTTCGCTGACCCGGCACACAGGACGCCCCCGCCCCCTGCTCGAGGTACCGCAGGCGGAGGTTCAGGGCAAGGGTCTGATCCAGAACCTGCTGCGTAGCGACCATACCGGCCACGACTGGTTCGTGCTCGCCGCACTCACGGCCCGAGGCGGAGGCCCGCTGCTCCCCGAGGACATGTGGACGCTGTTGGTTCGCCGGCTGACCAACGAGATGTGTCGCTCGGTCGGCCTTGCCTTCACGCTGCGGATCGAGGCATTGGCGACGCTCATCTCGGTGCCGCATGTCCTCCCGCACGTGGTCCGGTCGATCGGCGACCTCGTGATGGACCCCGAAAGCCAGGCCCTGGCCGACGCGATCTCGCTGCTCGAGTACGTCCCGGGCGACCGCGGAACCGACCTGGCGATCAAGCTCATGCACCACGAACGCCCGGGCGTCCAGCAGGCGGCTGCAGGTCTCGCCTCGATCAGGATCGCTCGCGGCGACGTGGCTCCCACCCGGATGGGTGCGATGGAAAGCGCGGTGACCCATGTGGTGAGCAACTCCGCGGTGATCGACCCGATGGTCGTTGACCTTGTCAACCGGTTGCCGCGGAGATCGGCCAAGCTGGAGAGCCTGATGGCGGCTGCTCGGGCTACTCAGTCCGTCCAGCAGGTTAACCTGACCGGAGAGCTCGTCCGTGAAGACGTCGCACACCTGGTGACGCGGACGATAACGCACGCGGCGGCCGAGGCTTCGCGCTCGGGGGAGCCCCTGACGTTCATGGCGCAGCGGCTGCTCCGGGAGTCGCTGTTCAACACCTATCTCGACCGCCGGCACCAGTCGTCGCTGCTGCTCATGTACTGCCCCTGGCGAGACGCCCTCGCCGACGCGCTCGCCGACGATCTCCTGACCGGGGCGGACCAGACCGTGCAGAATGCAGAAATCCGGGTTCTCACCTATGTGGCGACACCGCATACGGTGCCCGAGCTGGCCAGGGTTGCCTGTGACTTGCCGGAGCTTCGGGGTTCGGCGCTCACCGCCATTGCGCACACCGGTTCCCCGATACCGGCCAATCTGCCCGTCCGGACCTGGTTCGAGGAGGATTGCGACCCGCAGCGCAGAGAACAGCTGATGTACGCCATGGGCATGACCCGCTGGCCCGAACTCGAGGCGATCGCGTCGAGCCGTGGCTCACAGCTCAACCGGTATGCCCGCTGGTGGCTCACGAAGGGTGCGGCGGTCACCGTCTAGTCGAGGAGGCTCGGGTGCGGCGGCGGCTGCTGGTGGGCATGGGCGTCGGACGGATAGGGTCACCTGCGTGCCGTCGCATGTCGCGTTCCTCGCCAACCCCGTTGCTGGTAAGGGCCGCCATGCCCGCGTGATTCCACAGCTCACCCAGCGGCTCGGGTCCGGGGGTGCCGTTGTCGACGAGCTGGTCGGCGTGGACGCGGACGACTCCGTGCGGCTGGCCAACCAAGCGGTCCGCGATGGATGTGACGCGCTCGTCGTCATGGGCGGTGACGGGATGGTGCATCTGGCCGTGCAAGAGCTGGCCGGCACCGACATTCCGCTGGGCATCGTCCCGACGGGAACCGGAAACGATGTGGCCCGCAGCCTCGGCCTCCCACTACGCGAACCGCTCGCGGCCGTCGACGTCGTGCTCGCGGCGAAGTCCCGACGGATCGACCTCGGACACGCCGCCTCGGCATACTTCGTGACCGTGCTCGCCGCCGGTTTCGACAGCCTGGTCAACGAGCGGGCCAACACGATGAGATGGCCCAAGGGCCAGATGCGCTACAACCTCGCCACCCTTGCGGAGCTACGGGTGTTCAGACCGGTGCACTACACCGTCGAGCTCGACGGCGAGGCACAGCAGCTCGACGCCATGCTGGTCGCCGTTGGCAACGGCCCGTCGTACGGCGGCGGGCTGCGGATGTGTGAAGGCGCCCAGATCGACGATGGGTACCTCGACCTGGTCGCGATCAAGCCGGTCAGCAAGATCGAGCTGATCAAGGTCTACCCGCGCCTGTTCAAAGGCACCCACGTCACGCATCCGGCCTACCTGCGGCACCGGGTCCGGCGGGCCACGATCGCGGCCAGTGGTGTCGCGGCGTACGCCGACGGCGAACGGCTCGGTGAACTACCGATCACGGTCGAGGTCGTCCCAGGATCTTTGAGCGTCTTCGCCCCTGCATGAGCGTCCCCGCCGACTTCACGGCACTCTACGACTTCCCGCTGGACCCGTTCCAGAACCGGGCGTGCGAGGCGGTCGCCGCCGGGCGTGGCGTGCTCGTCGCGGCGCCGACGGGATCCGGCAAGACCGTCGTCGGGGAGTTCGCCGTCCACCAAGCTCTGGCATCCGAGTCGAAATGCTTCTACACGACCCCGATCAAGGCGTTGTCGAACCAGAAGTTCGCCGACCTCACCCGGCGCTACGGTGCGGGAAGCGTCGGACTTCTGACGGGTGACCGCACGGTCAACGGGGAGGCACCGGTCGTCGTGATGACCACCGAGGTGCTGCGCAACATGTTGTACGCCGGGTCGGCGACACTCAGCGGACTTCGCTATGTCGTGATGGACGAGGTCCACTACCTCGCCGACCGCAGTCGTGGTGCCGTCTGGGAGGAGGCGATCATCCACCTGCCCGGCTCGGTGTCGGTGATCGCCTTATCGGCGACCGTCTCGAACGCCGAGGAGTTCGGAGACTGGCTGCGGACGGTCCGCGGCGACACCGACATCGTGCTCGAGGAGCGCCGCCCGGTTCCGCTCTACCAGCATGTGTTGGTCGGAACCAGGCTCTACGACTTGTTTGCCGAGAGCGCGGCGGGCCGGGCGGAGGTTAGCCCGGACGCGGTCTCCGCCGTCCGCCAGGCGGTGCGTGCTTCCCGGGTGTACTCGACCCGCGGTCAGCGACGCCCACCCAGGTCCCGCGCGCCCGCGGGCGTGACCCCGCGACCCGAGATGGTCGTCACCCTCGACCGGGCGGGGCTGCTGCCGTGCATCGTCTTCATCTTCAGCCGCCTCGGCTGTGACGCGGCCGTCACTCAGTGCACGAACGCCCAGCTGCGGTTCACCAGCCGCGAGGAACGTACCGAGATCATCTCGGTCGCGGTGGGTCGGCTGGCTGCATTGTCCGATGCCGATCTCGCCGTGCTCGACTACAACCACTGGCTGGAGTCACTGAGTCGTGGGATCGCCGTTCACCACGCGGGGCTGCTACCGGCCTTCAAGGAGTGCGTCGAGGAGCTCTTCGTCCGAGGTCTGATCAAGGTGGTGTTCGCCACCGAGACGCTCGCATTGGGGATCAACATGCCCGCTCGCAGCGTGGTCCTCGAGAAGTTGAGCAAGTGGAACGGTGAGCATCATGCGGACGTGACACCCGGCGAGTACACACAGCTCACCGGCCGGGCCGGACGCCGCGGAATCGACGTCGAGGGCCACGCGGTCGTCGTGTGGCGTCCCGAGGTCGAGCTCGCCGGCGTTGCGGGTCTCGCGTCGACCCGAACCTACCGGTTACGGTCGTCGTTCCGTCCGTCGTACAACATGGCGGTGAACGTCGTCGGGCAGGTCGGTACCAAGGCAGCCCGGGAGCTGCTCGAGTCGTCGTTCGCCCAGTTCCAGACCGATCGTGCGGTCGTCGGCCTCGCCCAGCGCGTACGCCAGGCAGAGGAGGCGGCCGGGCGATTCGCATCGCAGGTCGAATGTGATCGTGGGGACTTCGACGAATACACCGCACTGGTACGCGCGCTCGCCGAACGCGAGTCTTCGGCGAAGAAGCAGCACCGGATCATGCGCAGGGCAGACGTCGCAGCCGCGCTACGCGGCCTGCAAGCCGGCGACGTCATCGACGTCCCGCTCGGACGCTGGGCCGGACGAGCGGTCGTCGTCGAACGCGCGGCCAAGTCCTCATCGGAAGACCCGCGTCCGCTCGTCGTCACGGCCGAGCGCCAGGCTCGGCGGTTGTCGTTCCTGGACTTCGACCAGCCGGTGGAACCGGTGACGAGGATCAGGGTGCCGAAGACGTTCAACCCGCGTAACCCACAACAGCGCCGTTCGCTGGCGGCGCAGCTCAGGTTCCGGACGCGGGACGCGGCTCCGGACGACTCGCGGCGATCGAAACCGAAGCGCGACCCGGAAACCGAGCGGCTGCGGCGGGCGGTCCGAATGCATCCCTGTCATCGTTGTTCCGCCCGAGACGACCACACTCGATGGGCGGAGCGGTACCTGTCTGCGCGGCGGGAGGCCGCCGAGTTGACCATCCGGATCGAGCAGCGGACGAACACGATCGCCCGCCAGTTCGATCGGGTCTGCGACCTTCTCACCGAGCTCGGCTACCTGGCGCAAGGCGGCGTCACCGCGACGGGTAGGAGCCTCGCCCGGCTCTACAACGAGCTCGACCTGGTCGCCGCCGAGGCGTTGCGACGGGGCGTCTGGAAAGGTCTCACGGCAGCCGAGCTCGCGGCCTGCCTGTCGGCACTCGTGTACGAGACGCGCCGGGTCGAAGGCGTCCCAGCGACACGCCCGCAGTCTGCGGTGGTGCGGTCGGTGCTTGCCGAGATGCAGCGGATCCAACGTGACCTGCAGCGTGTCGAGCGGCGTCACCAGCTCGACTTCCTGCGCGAGCTGGACACCGGGTTCGCCGACGCCGCGTACCTCTGGGCGTCGGGAGTTGCCCTGGCGACGGTCCTCGACGAGATCGACATCACGCCTGGCGACTTCGTCCGCTCGGTGAAGCAGTTGCTCGACCTGTGCGAGCAGGTTGCCGACGCGGCGGGCGATGGTGGGTTGCGCGGGGTCGCGCGGCAGGCGGTACGTGGACTTCGGCGCGGGGTCGTGGCGTACGCCGCCGACTCCGACTGACCGGAAACAGCATCGAGGAAACAACGTCCGTCCAGCATCTTGCCGGCACTGCGCGTTCGGCGCGCCGGGTAGCGTGCGTACCGGCAGGACCACGGTGGGACGTCCCGCCAGTGAGATGCGGGCGCTGAGGTACGAAGGAGTGCAATGACCCGGATCGACTTCTGGTACGCGAACGACTGCCCGAACGCCCCGTCCGTACGCCGAGTGCTCGACGAATGCCTCCGCCGGCGCGACCTGGCAGCCACCACTGTGCACGAGCATCAAGGCGGTGACTACCCCTCACCGACGATCTTGGTCGACGGCGTCGACATCCTCGGCGAGTCGCCCGTCACGGGTGCTGCGTGCCGGTTGTTCCTTCCGAGCCGCGACCGGACACTGGATGCTCTCGCCAGCAGTCAAGAATGATTAGGGCGGGGGACGAGGGGGTGGAGGAATTGCGACGATGCGCCCGCCGCCGCCGGCGCCGAGGTGAGGTTCGTAGTTGGCGGCTGTCGGGCCCGGTCTGAACCGGGAGACCACATCCAGGGCCGGATCGGCCCCTTCGGTCATCGTCAGGCACGGTGCGACGAAAGCGCACTGCGGGCAGTGTGCAGGCGAAGGCGTGGGGTAGGCGACGAGGTCCGGGTCCAGCATCTCGAGCAGCTCGGCACCCAGCTGCCCGCCCGTCGACTCGATCTCGGCGCGGGTACGCCGGATGCGGGTACGACGTAGCCCTCCGGCTGTCTCCTGCTCCACCCGAGCACCCGTCACCGAACGATTCTCCAGGCGGTCGGGACGCTGTAGCTGCGGGATCGAGCGTCCTCCTCCACTCGGCTCGTTCTGGGAGTAGCCACCGCGACCCGGCCGGCCGGTTCGAGACGTCGGGGACTCCGGTCGGACGACGTTCGCAGTCGAGCGGACGATTTCGTTGTGAATGGTGCCCGCGATCTCCATCCCGAGGTACGTCTGCTCCCACGCCCAGCAGGCGGCGACGGCCGACTCGTCGAGAAGCAGCGACTCGAGGTCCTGCCAGGCAGGTACGACGCGGTGCATGACGACCCAGCATTCGTCCGTGGCGTCGACTGCCAGCAGCGCGATCCGCTCGGTGTAGAGCACCCGGCGCCCGTCGTCCGTCAGCAGTCCCCGGTCGGGTTCACGGATGTCCGGGACGAGTGACTCGACGTCGGTCTCGATCTTGAGCGGGCCGAAGTCGTCGAGGCTCGGCGCCCACGCGAAGTACAGCTCGAGGAGCTCGGTCCCGAGGTCGAGCTCGGCAGCGCGCTGTGGAGTCGGCGGCGCCGTTGCCATCGTGCGCATGAAGGCCTTGCCGACCAGGGGCAGAACGATCTCGCTCGGCCAGTCCCACATGCCCGGGTAGTAGTACACGGCGAGCGCATCGCGGACGGCACGATCCAAGCCCGGCGGCGGGGCGTCGACAGCCTGCAAGTTCTGCCGCTGCACCGAGCCGAAGTCCCACTGCCGGCGACACCGCTTGAATGCGGCCCGCTCCTGCGCCGAGACCCGATAGTCCACGACTACCGGCTCAGTGCGCCATCGGCCATGGCTGGTCCAACGGCCAACGGCACCGGTCGTCTCCACCGGCCATCGACTCCATCTCGGCAAGCAGGTCCTCGCAGAATGCCCTCAGCCGGACCGGGTCTTCTCGTGGCCAGGGTCCCGAGAAATAGATCCATACATCCGCCGCGGGACTTGGCACCGGTGGTTCGGTGCCCGGGGTCGCGCGTTGCCACGAATAGGTCGTGCCACACCGTTCGACGTAGACGATGTCCTCGTGGCGCGGCGCGGCCGCGGCCAGCGAGGCAAAGAATTCGGAACGATCCATGGCATTCCCGCAAGTCCGGTTAACCGGAATTGTAGATCCTCTCCGAGCCGCAGGCTGCTCTTGGTCGAGCCGCTTCGTTGCTAGGCCGACCCCGCCCCGGCAGACGCGGCCTTCTCGATCGCGATGGCGGCGCGACGGACCGACGATCCGAGACCGAGGCGTTCGGCGAGTGCCTCGACGACCTCGTCGGGCACCGGGCGAAGCCGGGACTCGACCGCGGGGAGGGTGAGGTCACGAGCCACCTCGACCACCCGGGTGGCCACCGTCAGATAGTCCTGCGCCGCCAGGATCTTCGCCCGGAGCGACGAGGCCAGACCGGACCCGCCGTCAGATGCCGCGGCGAGCACCCCATCGAGGTCGGCGTACTGCCGCAACAGTGCGGTCGCGGTCTTGTCGCCGACCCCCTTCACTCCAGGCAGCCCGTCGGACGGGTCGCCACGCAGGACGGCGAACGCCGCGTACTGCTCCGGAAGGATGCCGTACTTGGTCACGAGCGCGGCCGCGTCCATCTCCTCGAGTCGTCCGACGCCGCGGCCGGTGTACAGCACCCGAATGCCGCGGTCGTCGTCGTTCAGCTGGAACAGGTCCCGGTCACCCGTTACGACGTCGGTGGCGACCGATGAGGTGGTGGCGAGGGTGGCGATCACGTCGTCCGCCTCGGCCTGGTCAGCCCCGACGACGGCGAGACCCAGGGCGTCGAGGACCTCCTCGATGACGGGTATCTGCGGCTGCAGCAGGTCGGGCGTGACCTCGATGTCGACCGCGCCGGTGCGCTCGGCGACGACGCGGTGGGCCTTGTACGACGGGATCAGGGCGACCCGCCAGGACGGTCGCCAGTCGTCGTCCCAGCAGCAGACGAGGTCGGTCGGTGCATACCGGTTGAGCAGGCTGGCGATGAAGTCGAGCAATCCGCGGACGGCATTGACCGGCGTTCCATCGGGTGCGCGGACGTCGGGAACACCGAAAAAGGCGCGAAAATAGAGCGACGCAGTGTCGAGCAGCATGAGTCGTCGGGTCACCCGCGAGATCATGTCACGCATCTGACTCAGACCCGTTGTCGTTGGAGGTTCGGACCAGGTCGGGTCTGCTTAGATTGACGCCATGACGTTGGACCTGTCGTCGCGGATCGAGCGGCTGCAGGCGGCGATGGCGGTCGCGGGCGTCGATGCCCTCGTCGTCACGCCGGGCGCAGACCTGCGTTACCTCACCGGCTACGACGCGGCGCCGCTTGAACGTCTGACGGCCCTTGTCGTACCCCGTGAAGGCGACCCAACCCTGATCGTTCCAGGACTGGAAGCAGCGGAGGCCGAGCGCTCGCCGGCCGGACTCGCCGGCATGCGAGTCGTCGCCTGGTCCGAGACCGATGACCCGCACCGGCTCGCGCTGGACGCAGCGTCCGATCCCCGGGTGCTCGCGGTGAACGACCAGATGCCGGCACGTCATGTCGACGCCTTCGGCACCGCGGACCCGACGCTGCGTTGGCGTCCGGCCGGTGACCTGTTGAGCGACCTCCGGCTCCGCAAGAGCGCCGACGAGGTGAGCTCCCTGCGCCGTGCCGCCGCCGCGATCGACCGCGTGCACGCGCGGATGGGGGAGTGGTTGAGGATCGGCCGCACCGAGCGAGAGGTCGCTCGGGATGTCTCGGACGCGATGATCGAGGCCGGTCACGCGCGCGCCGACTTCGCGATCGTTGCCACCGGCGCCAACGCGGCCTCGCCCCACCACCAACCGACCGATGCCCCCCTCGCGGCCGGCGACCCGGTGGTGGTCGACATCGGTGGCTCGACCCGCGAGGGCTACTGCTCGGACTCGACTCGAACGTACCTGGTCGAAGGGCCCGCCCCGGACGGCTTCCAGGACCTCTACGACGTGCTGCTCGAGGCACAGCGCACGCAGTGCGACTACGCCCGCCCTGGGGTGAGTGCCGAGGCCCTCGACCGGGTCGGACGTGCGGTCATCGCCGACGCGGGCCTCGGCGCGTACTTCATCCATCGCACCGGTCACGGCATCGGGTTGGAGACGCACGAGGCGCCGTACATCGTGGAGGGAAACCCCACCCGGCTCGAGCCGGGCATGGCGTTCTCGATCGAACCCGGGATCTACCTGCCTGGCAAGCACGGCGCCCGGATCGAGGACATCGTCGTCGTCACCGCCGATGGGGTCGAACGGCTGAACCAGCGTCCTCGTGAGCTGTCCGTCGTGAGCGGCTGATGAGCGGGTCGTCCCTCGACGGCGTCGACACGCTCATCTGCCAGCTGCTGGCGGGTGACGGCAGGATGTCGTTCACCGAGCTGGGAAAGGCGACCGGCCTGTCCACTTCGGCCGTGCACCAGCGGGTCAAGCGCCTCGAACAACGAGGCGTCATCCGCGGCTACGGCGCGGCGATCGACTTCCGTCAGGTCGGACTCGCCCTGACAGCGTTCATCTTCATCCGCCCCATCGATCCGTCGCAGCCCGACGACTCACCCGACCGGTTGGCGAACATCTCGGAGATCGAGGCGTGTCACTCGGTGGCCGGCGAGGACACGTACGTCTTGAAGGTGCGGGTGACCGAGCCTGCCGACCTCGAGTCGCTGCTGGCGCGGATCCGGGCGACCGCCAATGTTTCCACCCGGACCACGATCGTGCTGTCCACGCCGTACGAGCAACGCAACCCCCGGTTCTGAGGAAGTCAAGAGGGCGGATATGGGAACGTCTCGCCGAGGCGATCCAACGCTGCCGTCCATCGCTCGAGCAAGCGCTGACGTGACGGTTGGTCGGGCAGGCCTTCGTGGTGGATGGCGATGGTCGTACCGGTGGCCGCGGAAATGATGCGGAGCTGCAGCACTGACGTGGCTTCCCATCCGGGAGGGCGCCACGAGATTCGCGCGACCTGATTGGGCGTGACGCTGCGTACCTCGCATTGCGTGTGCTCGCCATCGGTGAAGGTTCTGCCCGCCTCCAGGACGGCACCGTCGGCGCCCAGCAATGTGCGCAATGCCGTCGGTGAGGCGAGCATCACCCAGGCTTCGTTCGGTTCGAGAGGGAACGTGCGTCGGACGCCGAGTTGCCATTTCCCGTCAGCCGTCTGCCCGACCGGCGTCATGGCCCGACCGGCGTCATGGGACAGCGTCCGTAGCCGCGATCGCGCTGATCTCGACCAGGAATGCCGGGTTCGCCAACGCGGACACGCACGACACGGTGATGGCCGGCGGTTCGACACCAGCGTCCCAGGTCTCCTGGAATGCACGGAACCCCTCGGGCAGATCGGCCTGATCGACGAGGGTGATCGACAGGCTCACGACCGCGCGCTCGTCCGCACCGGCCGCTGCGAGGACAAGCTGCAGGTTCTGCAGTGCACGCGACGTCTGGGTATGGACGTCGGTACCAACGACCGCGCCGTTGCCGTCGACCCCGTTCTGGCCGCCGAGATATATGGTGCGGCCCTGTCCGGTGACGACAACTGCTTGTGAGAAGGCGGGGTTTCGCGGCAGGGCCGACGGGTTGATGCGGGTGAGCTCGACCATGCGCGCCACGCTATCAGTTACCTGTCATAATGGTAACACTATGCCGCGGACCGAGCTCGACGCCCTCACCGGGAGACGATTCCGCACCGGTCGGCTTTGTCTTGACTTCGTCCACACCGGTGGCATCGGCCGCTGGCAGGACGCCGAGCTGATCCACGACGCGGACGATCTTGGCGCGTGGCTCGCGTTCGTGCTCGACCTCCCGCGCATGCGGGCTGTCAGCGCGGATCTCGCACCGGCGAGGGCGCTACGTGAAGCGATCTGGCAGCTGACGCAGCAGCAGCTGGCCGGCCGCACGTTCGACCCCGCGTCCGTGGACGTCGTGAACGCCGCAGCCAAGTCGGCACCGCCCGTACCGCGTCTCATCACGTCGGGACGGTGTGACACGTGGCCTGCGGACGTACCTGCGATGCTTTCGACGCTCGCCCGAGACGCGATTAGCTTGTTCGGCGGGCCGACCAGGGATCGGCTCCGAGGCTGCGCGGCGACCGACTGCGAGCTGCTCTTCTTCGACAACTCGCGTCCGGGGCGGCGGCGGTGGTGCTCCATGGAGCGGTGCGGCACGAAGGCGAAGATGCGCGACTACCGGACACGGCACCGGGATGACGAATCACTGCATGAACCATCCTCGCCGCAGAGTTGACGCCTAGGACCAGAAGACCTCACCGCCCAGTGACGCAATGCGTCAGCTGGCGGGCGCTAAGGAACCAGGAGCTTCTGGGCCTCGGCGACTCCGCGAGACGAGGCCGCAGCCGCTTCGGCCGCCGCCAGGTGGTCGCCCGCGTGTTCGCGCCACCAGTCCTGACCGGCGGGGGGCAGCGTGTGGATCGGGTCGTAGTACTCGTACCTGCGTGACAGCGCGTCCGGGTCATCAGCCTCGATCGAGGTGCGGTAGTTCTTGGTCCAGTACGAGATGCCGCGCTCGCCGTCGTACGACTCGAGCTGGTGCACCCAGCGTTTGCCGACGAACGGCACGTCGCAGACGATGCGCGGCGTCGCGAAACCGGGCAAATACCCCATAATCGCGTGCTGAAGCTCCTGGGCGCGGCCGACGGAGATCCGCCAGTGCTCGCTGAACGGGATCATGTCGCACATGTAGAAGTAGTAGGGCATGATCTGGGCGCCGTCGAGGAGGGCGAAAGCCAGGTCCAGAAGCACGTGCGGGTCGTCGTTTACGCCGCCCAGGAGCACGCCCTGGTTTCGCACGTCTCGGATTCCGCAGTCGAGCATGGCGCGGGTTGCCGCAGCGACCAGCGGTGTCACCGAGTTCGCGTGGTTCACGTGGGTGTGGATCGCGATCGAGGCACCCCGAGCGCGTGACTTGGCGGCCAGCCGCGCCATCCCGTCGACGACCTGGCCCTGCAGCCAGTGCTGAGGCATCCCCATCAGCGCCTTCGTCGCGAGCCGGATGTCGCGGATGTTCTCGATGTCGAGGAGGGCGCCGACGAAGGCCTCGAGCCGGGGCCACGGCAAGTTGGCGACGTCGCCGCCGGAGACCACGACGTCACGTACCTGCGGCGACCGGCACAGGTAGTCGAGGATCGCCTGGTGCCGCTCGACCGGTTTCAGATCGAACTTGAGCTTGTCGATCACCGGGGTCGAGTTGCCCACCAGATCCATCCGGGTGCAGTGGCCGCAGTACTGCGGGCAGGTCGGGAGGAGCTCGGCCAGCACCTTCGTCGGGTAGCGGTGGGTGAGTCCCTCGGCGACCCACATATCATGTTCGTGCAGCGAGTCGCGGGTCGCGTGCGGGTGACTCGACCAGTCGGTCCGGCGGTCGGAGAACACCGGCAGCATGTAGCGACGCACCGGGTCGCCATAAAACAGCTCAGTGAACGCATCGGTGGTCGGTGTGGCGGTCGGCACGATGGTGTTGAGCATCTGCGGCGGCAACAGCATGGACATCGTCGCCCGGCGCTGCTGGTCCGCCTCGAGGTCGGCGTAGAACCGGTCGTCGACGAGGTCGCCGAGCACGTCGCGAAGCTGCTTGGCGTTCTTGACGCAGTGCGCCCGCTGCCACTGCACGGACTCCCAGTCGGCGGTGGTGACGGCGCGCCAGCCCGGGAGCCTGGTCCAGTCCGGTTCGACCAGCTCGCGGCGCCGGTAGACGTACGGCTGGCCGTCGCTGTCCGCAGCGCTCATCGATCCTCCGCGGGTGTGTTTGAATGTCTGTTGAACTTCCTGCCAGACTACGGGAAAATCTCCGGCTCGGGCAAAGTGACGCCGCAAAACGTTCGCTCGAAAGCAGGATGTCCAGGAGGAATTGGATGACGGCCAAGGACTGGGGTGCGGGAAGCAGCGCCGAGGGGCTGCATCGGGTCCGCGGTGCCCGCCTTGTCCTCCCGCAGGCGGCGGACCGGCTCGACACCAGCCCCCGGCTTGCGCCGGACGAGGTACGGATACGTGTAAGCCGGCTCAACCTCGACGCGGCGTCCTTCCGGCAGCTACTCACGGCGCATCGCCGAGACGGTGCGGCCGTCCGTCGGGAGGTGCTCGCCATCATCAGGAGCCGCGGCAAGATGCAGAACCCGGTGACCGGATCGGGAGGAATGCTGGTCGGTACCGTCGAGGAGGTCGGGCCACGCTCACCACTCAGGCTGGAAGTGGGAGACCCGGTGGCAACGCTGGTGTCGCTGACCCTGACCCCGCTCGTGATCACCGACGAGCTGGCCGGCTGGGACGGTCTGTCGGAGCAGATCCCGTGCGCGGGCTACGCGATCTTGTTCGGCCGGTCGATCGCGGCCGTCATCCCCGACGACCTGCCCACTCCGCTGGCACTTGCGGTCATGGACGTTTGCGGTGCCCCCGCGCTGACCGGCAGAGTCGTGAGGGACTTCGTGTCTCGCGGCAGAGTGCCGCGGGCGGCGGTCGTGGGAGCGGCGGGGAAGAGCGGCTCGCTCGCGCTGGCGGCCGCTCGGCAGGCGGGTGCCTCCCGATGCATCGGTGTCGTCCCCGTCGAAGCCGAGCGTGCCGCCTTGGTTGATGCGGGGCTCGCCGACGAGGTGGTTCTCGCCGACGCCCGGGACCCGGTCGCCCTCTCCGGAGCCGTCGAGGCGGCGGGCGGCCCCGCCGACGTCACGGTCGTGTGTGTCGACGTACCCGGATGCGAAGGGGGCGCCATCCTCGCCACCGCCGACGGCGGCACCGTGATCTTCTTCTCGATGGCGACGTCGTTCTCCGCCGCCGCGCTCGGTGCCGAGGGGCTGGCAGCCGACGTGACCATGCTGATCGGCAACGGCTACGTTCCCGGCCACGCCGGCTATGCCCTCGACCTGATCCGGACGAACCCAGGACTGCGGCGGCTCTTCGAGTCCCGCATTGCCCATCAGGTGGCGCCGTGACCACCCGGTCCGATCACTCGGTGCTCTATCGCGGGGGGCACGTCTACACGGCCGCCGCAGCCGGCGCGACGTCCCTGGCCACCGTCGGCGGCGACGTCGCCTGGGTGGGAGCCGACCCAACCGGTGGTCCCTACGCCGACGGGGCCGATGAGATCGTGGAGCTCGAGGGGAGCCTGGTGACCGCCGCGTTCGTCGACGCGCACGCCCATCTGGCTCAGACCGGTATTGCTGCACGCACCCTCGACCTGACGGGCGTCGAGAACGCACGTCAGCTGCTGGACTCCGTGAGCCGGTACGCAACCCAGCACCCGGATGAGCCGGTGCTCGGGCACGGCTGGGACGAGAGCCGGTGGACAACGCCTGACCTCCCCGGTCGAGCCGCCTTGGAACGCGCGGTGGGTGGACGGCCGGCGTACCTGAGTCGGGTGGACGCGCACAGTGCCCTGGCCTCGCCGGCGCTGCTCGAGCAGGTACCACAAGCCGCGGGGCTCGAGGGCTGGTCCGACGACGGGCCGGTGACCCGGGGGGCTCACCATGCGGTTCGTGGCGCGGCTCACCGGCTCACCACCGGCGCGTTCCGGGAGCGGGCGATCCGAGACGCGCTCGGGATGGCGGCAGCCTGCGGGATCGGAATGGTGCACGACCTCGGTGGACCGCATCTGTCCGGTCCCGACGACCTGACGACCGCACGCCGGATCGCCGGCGGCGAACGCACACCCGACGTCGTGTCGTACTGGGGCGATCTGTTTGCCGGATCCGCGGTTCCCGCAGGGATCCGCGGGTTCGCCGGTGACCTGTGTGTGGACGGTTCCGTCGGCTCACGGACCGCGGCTTTCACGACGCCGTATGCAGATGCGAGCACCCGTGGCCACCGCTACCTCACCGCCGCGCAGGTCCGAGATCACGTCGTCGCCTGCACGGTCGCCGGTGTCCAGGCCGGGTTCCATGTCATCGGCGACGACGCCGTCGCGACCGCTCTCGCAGGTGTGCGTGAAGCGGCCGAGCGGGTAGGTACCGACGCGATCCGCGCGGCCCGGCACCGGCTCGAGCATGTCGAGCTGATCGACGGCAAGGGAATGCAGACGATGGCCGAGCTCGGCGTGGTCGCCAGCGTCCAGCCGGCGTTCGACGCAGCCTGGGGCGGTACCGACGCGTTGTACGCGTCCCGGCTCGGTTCTGCACGGGCCAGTCGGATGAACGCGTTCGCCGGGTTCCGGCGGGTCGGTGTGACGCTGGCCTTCGGGTCGGACACCCCGGTCACGCCGTTCAACCCGTGGGGAGGCGTCCGTGCCGCGGTGCACCATCGGACGCCCGGTCAGCAGATCGGTACCGCGGCAGCGTTCGACGCACACACGAGGGGCGGCCATCGGGCCGCTCGAAACGACTGGGGCGGCGTGCTGGCCCCTGGCCGGGAGGCGACCTTGGCGATCTGGGACGTTCCGGTCGGAGCCGACGTCCGGCCAGCGAGCACCCCAGCCCTGCCGGCCCTGCCGGCCCTGCCGGACCTGCGCCCTGGCCGCCCGCTCCCGCAATGTCGTCGGACCGTCGTACGGGGAACCACCGTGTTCGCCGTGGAGGCTGAGTCATGACCGTCCGGCTCCTCGACCTCGACCCGCGGCTCGTCGCCAGGGCTCGCCGGCTGGCGCTCAAGGCTGGACGGCCGATCGTGGGGATGGCCCGCGAGCACACCACGGTCTCGGTCGAGCGGGCCGTCCTGCGGCTGGCCGGGTTGTCGGGCGCCGACCCGGACGGGACGCCGTGGGTCAATCGGCTGCTGGACGCCGTACGGGCCGACGTCGGAATCGAACACGGGGTCGCGCTGCCGGTCTGGGACGCACTTGCCCGGGGCCAGGCGGGCGACCTGAGCGAGCTCGCCCGGAAGGCGGCGATCGGCGACCTGCGCTTCCGGGTGCCGGGGGGTCGCGACCTGGTCCGGGCCCGGTCAGCCGCCCGCAGCGCGGTCCGGGCGGGACTTCGACGCATCGAGCTGCGGAGGCGCGAACGCGTCCGGCTGGTGCGTCGATGGGGCGATCCTCCCCGCAAGCCCTGGATCTACCTCATCGTCGCGACCGGAGACATCTACGAGGACATCCCGCAGGCGACCGCCGCAGCCCGCGGGGGCGCCGACGTGATCGCGGTGATCCGGTCGACCGGCCAGTCGTTGCTCGACTACGTGCCCGAGGGAGCGACCCGGGAAGGTTTCGCCGGAACGTACGCGACCCAGGAGAATTTCCGGCTGATGCGCGCGGCGCTTGACGACGTCAGCGCCGAGCTCGGCCGGTACGTACGCCTGACGAACTACGCGTCGGGCCTGTGCATGCCGGAGATCGCGACACTCGCCGGACTCGAGCGGCTCGACATGATGCTCAACGACTCGATGTACGGGATTTTGTTCCGTGACATCAACCCGGTGCGTACGTTCGTCGACCAGCGGTTCAGCCGGCAGATCCACGCCCGCGCCGGGATCATCATCAACACCGGCGAGGACAACTACCTGACAACCGCCGACGCCGTTGAGGCGGCCCACACCGTCACCGTGAGCCAGCTGCTGAACGAGTACTTCGCCAAGGAGGCGGGTCTCGCGGACTGGCAGCTCGGTCTGGGCCACGCGTTCGAGGTCGACCCGGACGTCCCGGACAGCTTCCGGATCGAGCTGGCACACGCGCTGCTGGCCCGGGAGCTGTTCCCGAAGGCGCCGCTGAAGTGGATGCCGCCGACCCGGCACATGACCGGTGACGTCTTCCGCGGCTACCTCCTCGACGGATTCTTCAACCTCGCCGGGGCACTCACCGGGCAGGGAATCTTGCTGGTCGGGATGATGACCGAGGCCGTGGTGACGCCGTGGCTCTCCGATCGGGACTTGGCGCTGCAGAACGTCCGCTACGTCATGCAGGCGGCCGGAAACCTCACCGAGGACTTCCACCCACCGCTGGATGGTTTCATCGCCCGCCGTGCCCGGCAGGTCCTGGGTGAGTCGATCGACCTGTTCGAGCAGATCCTGGCTCACGACACAGGGCTCCTCGGCGCGATCGCCGACGGGACGTTCGGCCTGATGAAACGGCCGGCAGACCAAGGACGTGGGCTGGAGGGCGTCGCTCGCAAGGCGGACGCGTACTTCAATCCGGCCACCGAGGTGCTCGATGGCTGACCCGAAGATCATCCGGCCGTACGGCGACACCACGGGCGACGGCATGGTGCAGGTGTCGTTCACGCTGCCGCTGGCGCACGACAAACGCGCCGAGGGGGCGGCGGCACAGCTGGCGAACAAGATGGGGATCGACCCTGCCCTGGTGGCGCACGCAAAGGCGATGGGCCCGGACCACACATTCTTCGTCGTCTACGGAACGGTCAACCATCTGGTCGATCTCGACAAGGTCGAGGTCGTCGAACGCGACTATCCGCTGCTGACTCCGAAGGAGGTCAATGCCGCGGTCAGGAAACGGCTGCGTCGACGGCTGGTGATTGTCGGAGGATGCATCGGGACGGACGCGCACACCGTGGGAATCGATGCGATCCTCAACATCAAGGGATTCGCGGGGGAGAAGGGCCTCGAGTACTACCGTGAGCTGCGGGTGGTGAACCTCGGCGCGCAGGTGTCCGTCCCGCAGCTGGTCGCGCGTGCCGCTGACGAGCACGCCGACGCGGTGTTGGTCTCGCAGGTCGTCACGCAGCGAGACGCCCACATCCTCAACACCCGGGAGATGTCAGCCGCGTTCCGCGAAGCCTTTCCGGTACACCGGCGTCCGCTCCTGATCGTCGGCGGACCGCGCTTCGCCGAGGCACAGGCAACGTCACTCGGGGTCGACCGGGTGTTCAGCCGGGGAACGACGCCCGGAGAGGTGGCGAGTTTCTTGGTCCACGCGATGTCCACGAAGGAGAACCGATGACCGACAGCCGCCTGGGTGTGAACGTTACCCATCGACGATACGTCCCGTACGCGTACGCGCACTACGCGGGCCAGCTTGTCGACGGAGCGTACGTTCTCGGATTGTTCGGTGACGTCGCCACCGAAATCTGTATCCGTACCGACGGCGACGAAGGACTGTTCGCCTCCTACTCCGACGTCCAGTTCCTCGCCCCCGTACGCGCCGGGGACGTCGTCGAAGCGTCAGCGACCGTGGTCCGGGTGGGTACCCGCTCGCGCACCCTGGAGTTCGTCCTCCGGGTCGTCGCCCGCACGGCATCCGAGGGGGAGACATCGGCCGCGCGGGTGCTGCCGGAGCCGCGGATTGCGACCACCGCGGTCGGCGTCGTCGTCGTTCCCTGACCTATCCGGCGTGTCGCTTCGAACACGCCGAACGCCCGTGAACAAGGGAAAAATAACGGTTGAACCTGCCGCCGCGTTGACCTGCGATTTCGTCGCGTCACTGCAGGTCAGGTCGTGCTTGACAGGCTCGACGGGCCGCTGGGAATCTGTCGTGTCCCGCCAGGAGACCATGACGCGAGAGGGGTTGCCAACGGAGTTCGGCATCTGGGTGACGACGCCAGGCCCAGTAGTGCCGGAAGCCGACCGCAGCCTCTCGAACGCCAAGGGTGAGACCCGGACAAGGACCCGGATCCCAGTAGACAACGAACGGCGCGGACGGCCTCCTGCCGTCCCGCGTTCGGTCCGAAGGGAACCGGGTCCCTTCCGTCTGCGGCGTTCTGGGCAGGTACCCTCGCGGCATGGCGGGACAGTCGACCGGCAGCGGCTCGGAGAGCACGGCGACGCTGGCCGCGCCGCGGTCCGGCGAACCGCCGGAGGCGTCCCCGCCGCCCTCACTTCGTGATCGACTCGTCGAGGCCAACACCTCTCGCTGGATGGTTCTCCCGGCCGCCGCCTTCGGTGTCGGAGTCGCCCTCGGTTTCCCGCCGTACGACTGGTGGCCACTGCTGCTCGTCGGCATCCTCGGCTTCGCGGCCGGGGTCCAGGGAGTCACGGGACGCCGTGGAGCGTTGCTGGGCTTCGCGTTCGGCCTCGGGTTCATGCTTCCGTTGATGCGCTGGATCACCGTCATCGGCCCCGACGCGTGGATCGCGCTGGGGGTCCTCGAGGCGACCTTCTACGCCCTGCTGGGGTACGGCTGGGCGAAGGTACAGGGTCTCGCGGGAAGGCCGCTGTGGTACGCCGCGCTGTGGGTCGGCGGGGAGGCGCTACGCGGAGCGGTTCCGTTCGGCGGCCTGCCATGGGGACGGCTGGCTTTCGGACTCACCGACACGTCACTGATCGTCCTCGGCCGGTACGGCGGTACAGCTCTGGTGTCGTTCGTCGTGGTTGCTGCCGTCGTGTCGGTGCTGTCATTTGTGACGCGGCAGACCCGGGCGAGGCGGATCGGGCTGGCCGCCACCCTGGTGGCGCTCGTCGTCGGCGTCGCCGTGCTCCCGGCCGGTCCGGCCGGGTCGGTCGTGCGTAACGTCCGGGTCGCCACGATCCAGGGCAACGTGCCGGGCCAGGGACTCGACGCCTTCGCCGAGCGTCGGGCGGTGCTGGACAACCACGCGGCGGCGACCCGGACCCTGGCCAGGGAGGTCGCCGACGGAACCCTGCCGCGGCCCGACCTGGTGATCTGGCCGGAGAACTCGACAGACATCGACCCGTTCTCCGACCCGGCCGCCTTCACCCAGATCAACGATGCGGTCAGGGCCATCGGCGTACCCGTCCTGGTGGGCGCCGTCGTCGACGGACCGGACGCCGACCACGTGCAGAACATGGGCGTTGTCTGGTCACCGGCAACGGGTCCCGGTGCTCGCTACGTCAAACGGCATCCGGTGCCGTTCGGTGAGTACATCCCCTTCCGGTCGCTGCTGACCAGGTTCATCACCCGCCTCGACCAGATCCCGAAGGACTTCGCGCAGGGCGGACGGCCCGGCCTGCTCGGACTCGGCCCGGCGACGATTGGTGACGTGATCTGCTTCGAGGTCGCCTACGACGGGCTGGTACGCGACGTGTTCACCGGGGGCGCGCAGTTCCTGGTCGTGCAGACCAACAATGCGACGTACGCAGGCACCGGCCAGTTGGAACAGCAGTTCGCCATCTCCCGCTACCGTGCGGTCGAGAGCGGAAAGTGGGTCGTGGTGGCGTCGACCGACGGCATCAGCGGCATGATCTCGCCGGACGGCCAGGTGTACGACAAGACCCGTCCCCGTAGTCGCGCGATCACCGATCGCGAGATCGCCCTCATCGACGGAGTCACGCTGGGGACCAGGATCGGTGGCTGGCTCGATCTCGGCCTGAGCCTGCTCGGCCTGGCGGCCGTGCTGGGGGCGATGACGGGCGCTTGGAGCCGGCGGACGCGGGGGTGAGCGCCACCAGGACCGTTGTCGTCATGCCGACGTACAACGAGGCCGAGAACATCGCCGAGGTCGTGGGCCGGCTGATTGCAGCGGTTCCGGCCGTCCATGTCCTGGTGGTCGACGACGGGTCACCGGACGGAACGGGCGCGATCGCCGACCGGATCGCCGCAGCCAATCCTCAGGTCTCGGTGTTGCACCGAGACGAGAAGGCCGGTCTCGGTGCCGCGTACCGCGCGGGGTTCAGCCGCGCCCTCGACGACGGGTTCGACGTCATCGTCGAGATGGATGCCGACGGTTCGCACCAGCCGGAGCAGCTTCCGGCGATCTTGGCGGCGACCGCGGACGCCGGCCTCGTCGTCGGCACCCGGTGGATGCCGGGTGGTGGTACCCGGAACTGGCCGCTGCGCCGCCGGTTGCTGTCCCGTGGCGGGAGTCTCTACGTGCGGATGGCGCTCGGCATGCGCCAGCGGGACGCGACCGCTGGCTTCCGGGCCTACCGCGCCGATGTCTTGCGGTCGATCGACCTCGGGTCGATCAGGTCGCAGGGCTATGCGTTCCAGATCGAGATGCTGTGGCGCGTGTTGGTGGCCGGCTGTCCGGTCGCGGAGGTTCCGATCGTGTTTGTCGAGCGGGAGCTCGGAGAGTCGAAGATGAGCGGGGCGATCGTTCGGGAGGCGATCACGAAGGTCGCCCGTTGGGGCGTTCGGCAACGCGCCCGGCAAGTGCGGGGCGTGTTCGGCCCGAGACCCTGACCGCCCGAGACCCTGACCGCCCGAGACCCTGACTGCCCGAGACGCTGGCCGGGGGTTCAAGCAGACGCCTTGGTGGCCTTCCGCGTGCGCCGCCGGTGCAGATGTGCGGGTCCGATCTCGCCGCTGCGCAGCAGCTCGAGGCGCTCGCTCAGGATGTCTTCGAGTTCCGGGATCGAACGGCGTTCGAGAAGCATGTCCCAGTGGGTGCGCACAGCCTTGTGGTCCGCCGAAGGTGGCTCAACGCCGTCGACCTGACGGGAGAGGCTTCCGCAGCGCGGGCACTCCCACCGGAACGGTACCTCCGCGTCGTCAGCCATCGGGATCTCGAACCGGTGCCCCTGCGGGCAGTCGTACGTGACGTGCTGGCGCGGCGCGAAGTCGATGCCGCTCTCGTCTTCGAAACTCGTGCCTCCGAGGCGGGAACCCCGCAAGGTCGCTCGCTCTGCCATCTGCACTCCCCGGTTTGTCGTAGTTGATGATGCCCCGTGCGGGTGGGACGTCGCTGTCCCGGCCCTATGACGCGACAACGACGTTGGTCGTTCCACAGGGCCCCGTCGTCGAAACGTCGGCAATGGTTCGATCATTCCCGGTTCGGCTAAGAGCAACCTGAGACGTGCACAGGAGCCGACTGAAACCAGGTTCGCGGCGACCAGCTTCTCGGACTGGTTCAAACCAGGGTCGGAAGCTGGTTGCCGGCCTCGACGATCCCGCGACGGGCGTCGACGCGAGCCAGCAACGCCAGGCCGACGGCGAAGAAAGCGATCAGCGCGAAGATCGCCGGGCGGTATGAGTCCGTCTGTTGGTGAACGACACCGAAGACCAGGGTCCCGAGCCAGCTCGTACCACGCTCGCAGGCCTGGTAGAGGCTGAAGTACTCCGCCTCACGCCCACGCGGGATCAGCTGGCTGTAGAACGACCGGCTCAGCGCCTGGGTGCCGCCCAGAACGACGCCGATGAGGACCGCCATCGCGAGGAATGCCGGCAGCTGCTTTGCCGGCAGGAAGAAGGCGATCGTGACGACCACCATCCACACGACCAGGCCGACCAGGATGCACTGCTTGCTCCCGACCGCGCCCGCGATCCTGCCGAAGAGCAACGCGCCGCCGAACGCGACGAACTGCACCAGCAGGATCGTCGCGATCAGCACCGACGTCCCGAAGCCCAGCTGTTTGTCGCCGTACGTCGAAGCGCTCACGATGACGGTCTGGATCCCGTCGTTGTAGAACAGGTACGCGAGCAGGAACATCAGCGTCACGGGGTAGCGGCGCAGGTCCCTCAGCGTCGCGAACAGCTGCCCGAAGCTCTGTCGGAGCAGTCCGCCCGGCTCGGCCAGCACGTCGACAGGTCGACGGTCACGGATTCCGCGGTACGGGACGATCGTGAACGCCGCCCACCAGATCGCGGCGCTGAGCAGGCAGACCCGCACAGACGTACTTTTCGAAAGGCCGAACGTGTCGTGCAGGGTGACGACGACCAGATTGACGGCGAGCAGCAGGCCGCCGCCCAGGTAACCGAGCGCCCAGCCGCGCGACGAGACGCGGTCGCGTTCGTCCGGGAGTGCGATGTCACAGAGGATCGAGTCGTAGACGACCAGGCTGGCGCCGAGACACAGGTTCGCCAACAAGAGCAGGACCGCCCCGAGTTGCCAGTCGGAGCCGGCGACCAGGAACATGCAGCCGGCCGCGATGCTGCCAGACCACGCGAACCGGGCCATCAGCGTCCGTTTCGAGCTCGAGCGGTCCGCGAGGGCACCGACCACCGGCAACGCGACCGCAGAGACCACGGTCGCGAGGGTGACGATGTAGAACACCAGCGAACCGGGGGAGAGCACCAGGCCGACGATATGCAGGTCCTGCTTGCAGGGATGTTCCGTGGTGCCCGCCCGCCCGCACGACGCCGTCTCGGCGACGCTCGTCAGGTACGGGGCAAAGAGCACCGTCGCGGTGGTCGTCACGTACGCGGAGTTGGCCCAGTCGTAGAAGTACCATGCGCGGTGTTCCCTGCGCCGGACGGAGCCCGACAGGTCCGCGATCGGTTCGGGACGGGTCACAGCGGCGGCTCCGGCCAGATACCGCGATCGGCGAAGACGTCTCGGGCGGTGTCGACCCGATCCGTCATGATGCCGTCGACGCCGAGGTCGAGCAGCCGGTGCATGACGGTCGGGTCGTCGATCGTCCAGACGTGGACGTGGCGCCGGCTGGCATGGACGTCATCGATGAAGGCCCGGGAGAGGATTGGTATCGGACCGCGGCGCAACGGCACCTGCAAGACAGGCCCGCTGTGACGGAGGAGCCACTCACGCAGCTGCCCGACGCCGACGAACTTCATCACCGCCACGCCGAGTGGCGTGAGCCCCGAAGCGACCTGTGTACCGAGGACCGACCGCAGCTGGGCCATCCGCAATGGAGAGAACGACGCAACGCAGATTCGGTCCCATGCCCGCTGGTCGCGGATCACCTTCGCCAACGGCTCGATCGTTGACCTCGACTTGGCATCGACGTTGACCTTCACCTCCGGCCACTCTTCCAGCAGGTCCGACAACAGTGGAATCGGCTCGACGCCCCGTACCTTGAGCCTGGACACTGCGCTCCAGGGGAGCTCGGAGATCCGACCCGGCCGCCCCACCATGCGGTCCAGGGTGGCGTCGTGGAAAAGCACCAGCCGTCCGTCACCGGTCGCCTGGACGTCCGACTCGAGATGCGTACATCCCAGCTCAACGCAGTTTCGGAACGCCTGCATCGTGTTCTCGATGTTGAACCCGGTCTGAGAGCCCCCGCGGTGGGCGAACACGACGGGGCGGCCACCATTGTCGAAGAACGGATAGTCCGCTGCCGTACGCCGGGTCGCCATAGCCAGGAAGTATGGCCGTTGGAGTCGGGTCACACCGACGGCCTCCCATGCTGCGGCGGACCCCGGACCGAACCGCGCGGTCGACACCGCGTCGCTAGGGTGGATCCCATGGAGTCGATGACCTGTCCGCAGTGCAACGGTGAGATGCAACCGGTTCAGCGCGGCGGTGTGACCATCGCGAAATGCGGCAGCTGCGCGGGTGTGTACCTCGACCGGACGACGCTCGGCACGTTGATCGAGAAGGAGACCGAGTGGCATCTGTCGTCTGGGCCGAGAACCGAGCCGCTGCCTCGGATCACGTCGGACATGCAGGCGCCGCCGCCGCACGCCGGGTCGGTGCGCGCACGTAGCTACATCGACGAGCTCTTCGCCTGATGGCAGCGGGAGCGGCGGCCGCCGCGATCCCTGGCAGTTCGCCTGACTGGCAGGTCGCGCAAGCCCGTCGCATCATGCCTCAGCGCCGGGGCTGTGAGGTGGGCGGATTGTAGAAGCGCCGGGCCGCCGCCAACCGGTCCTCGGTATCGGCCAGCTCGACCTGCAGCTGGAGGAAGTTCGACGATGCCTTCAGGTCGGGATACTGCTCGGCAACGGCGAACAGCCCTCGGACCGCGCGGGTCAGGTCGTTCTCGGCGCCCGCGCGCGACGCCGTTGGAGTTCCACGTCGATGTCGCGCCATGTCTCGGTCAACAGGTTGCGCTGGGAGACGAAGCGGTTGTACGCGACGGCGAAGACCGCGGTGACGCCGAGGAGGACATTCAGCGCGATCACGACGCGTGCACGAGCCCGACCGGCTTGCCGCCGAGATCCTTCCAGACGAACTCGGGAACTCCCTCGAGGATCACCAGCAAGGCGTCGAGCCGTCGCGTGATCGCATCCGGCACCAGCTTGCCGGGTTTGACGGCAAGGGCGTCACCTCCACGGATGCCGACGCCGACGTCGGTGTAGGGGAGAAGTGCCTGCATGGTTCGGGGATGCAGGACGTCGGAGGCGAACTTGCGGTCCTTGCAAAGGACCGTGAACGTGCGGTTGAAGTCCTCCGACTCGAGCTCGATGTCGCTGCCGAGCACCCTTCCCGCAAGCGGCGAGAACACACCTTCGGGGGTGACGGACACGTCCGGGCAGCCGATCCCGAGCTCGAGCGCGATCACGCTGTAGTGGTGGGTCGTGGTCGTTCGGTTGCCCTTGGAGTCGGTCGAATGCGTGTCGTACATGTACTCGAAGGCGACGAAGGTCACTCCGCGGTATGTTCCCGTCAGCCCGTTGTCGGTCCGCCGGTGGTCGCCGTCGTCGAACGGGTTGCCGTTCCACCGGTCGACGTACTGGTCGACGCGGTGGAGGTACGTCCAGCCGTTCGCGGCGACGTACTCCTTGAGCCGCTTTACGCGCAGATAGTTCAGGTAGAACGAGATCGCCGCGACCAGCAGCACGCCGACCACGATCAGCGCGATGATCCCGCTTCGCATCCCCGACTCCGCTCAGATGTCGCGGAACGTCTCGATCTGCGCGCCGAGGCTGTTGAGACGCTCGGCCAGATCTTCGTATCCGCGGTTGATGACATACACGTTGCGCAGGACCGACGTCCCCTTGGCAGCCATCATGGCCAGCAAGATCACGACGGCGGGTCGCAACGCTGGCGGACACACTAGCTCAGTCGCGGACCAGTGGGTCGGTCCCTCGACGAGCACGCGATGCGGATCGAGCAGCGTGACCGACGCCCCGAGCTTGGTGAGCTCGGTGAGATAGATCGCCCGGTTCTCGTACACCCAGTCGTGGATGAGGGTCTGGCCCTCCGCAGTGGCCGCGATCACCGCGAAGAACGGCAGGTTGTCGATGTTGAGTCCCGGGAACGGCATCGGATGGATCTTGTCCAGGGGAGATCGCAGCACCGACGGCTTCGTCGTCACGTCCACCAGCCGCGTGCGGCCGTTGCCGGCCAGGTACTCGGCCGAGCGCTGGTACGAGAACCCCATCTCTTCCAAGACGGCGAGCTCGATCTCCAGGAACTCGATCGGCACCCGCCGGATCGTGATTGCAGACGACGTCACGATGGCCGCCGCTAGCAGGCTCATCGCCTCGATCGGATCCTCGGAGGGGGAGTAGTCCACGTCGACGTCGATCTGGTCGACGCCGTGCACCGTCACGGTCGTCGTACCGATGCCCTCGATCCGGACGCCGAGCTTGGTGAGGAAGAAGCACAGGTCCTGCACCATGTAGTTCGAGCTGGCGTTGCGGATCACCGTCTCGCCCGGATGGCGTGCCGCCGCCAGCAGCGCGTTCTCGGTCACGGTGTCACCGCGTTCGGTCAGCACGATCGGCCGCTGGGGAACGACCAGGGGGTCGACCTGGGCGTGGTAGAGACCGTCGGTCGCCTTCACCTCGAGGCCGAACGGGCGCAGGGCGGACAGGTGCGGCTCGACGGTCCGGGTGCCGATGTCGCAGCCGCCGGCGTACGGCAGCTTGAACGTCTGCTCGCGGTGTAGCAGCGGTCCGAGGAACATGATGATGCTGCGGGTCCGGCGCGCCGCCGTCTCGTCGATGCTGGCGAGGTCGAGCTGCACCGGGGGGTGCAGCTCTAGGTCGTTGTCGGCGTTGAGCCAGGTGTGCCTGACGCCGATGCTGGCGAGCACCTCGAGGATCCGGCTGACCTCCTCGATCCTCGCCACCTTCCGCAGGATCGTCCGACCGTTGTTGAGCAGCGACGCGCACAGCAGCGCGACGCCGGCGTTCTTGCTGGTCTTGACGTCGATCGACCCGGACAAGGTCGTCCCCCCGCCGACCCGCAGGTGCATTGGACCGGACACACCGAGCGAGACGATCTCGGAGTCGAGCGCCTCGCCGATCCGGGCCAGCGTCTCCAGGGTGAGGTTCTGGTGGCCCTTCTCGATCCGGTTGATTGCGCTCTGGCTGGTCTCGAGGACCTCGGCAAGCTGCGCCTGGGTCCAGCCGCGGTGTTTGCGGGCGTCGCGGATCAGGGAGCCGATGCGGCGCAGATAGGCTTCCACCATGCGCACGACGGTATCTCATATCTGAGATACCGCAACGGATGACGATCGCTGCCGGCGGGCGTGTCGTCCGGAGCCAACAAGCACTCTGATCCGCGGCTACCTCATGGACAAGCGACCAGCGCTGGCCATGAAGCAGTTGGCTACGCTGCTTGACTAGGAGACCCTGGCGAAGGTTATCGGGGCTAGAACCCTCAAACGGACCCGCTTCCCGACGGGCGTGTCTATTTGACAACCGGACCGTTTGGTGGGACAAACACTGCTACTGCGTCGGCGCGAAGCATGTCGACCAATCGGTGGGGCTTGGGGGGATTTCCATGGTGGGGCATTCAGACCGTGCGCGTCGTGGTTCGGGACCGGTAAACAGACTCGCGGCCGTGACTGCGACGCTTGCCTTGTGCCTGCTCGGCTTGCAGTCGACGGCTGTCGCCGCGGGTTCGGCGCATCCGGCGGGTCACGCGCAGGCGGGGGACCCGCACGCGGGGAAGGTCCAGGCGGGACACGCCAAGCCTCGCAAGAGGAGCGACGTCAAGGCCCAGTGCGGCTACCCGAAGGCGGGCCATGCGCGCTGTTTCGCGCTGGTCCGGACGGATGACAAGAGCGGCAAGGGCGTGCTGCCGAACGCAACCACGCCCAACGGCTACGGTCCGAGCGACCTGTCGTCGGCGTACCAGATCCCGGCCAACGGAGGCGCCGGACTCACGATCGCGATCGTCGATGCGTTCGACAATCCGAACGCGGAGGCGGACCTCGCCATCTACCGCGCCCAGTACGGACTGCCGGAATGCTCGACGGCCAACGGGTGCTTCACGAAGGTCAACCAGCGCGGAGAGCAGGGCAACTACCCGCCGTACGACCCCGGGTGGGCCGGCGAGATCGCGCTCGACCTGGACATGGTGTCGGCCGCAGCCCCGAATGCGCACATCTTGCTGGTCGAAGGTGACGACGCAACGTTCGACGCCCTGGCCGCGTCCGTCGACGAGGCCGTCACGCTTGGCGCGAAGGTCGTCTCCAACAGCTACGGCAGCGGCGGCGAGGACCCGGCCGAGGTCGGCTACAACGCGTCGTACGACCACCCTGGCGTCGCGGTGACTGCGAGCACCGGCGACAGCGGCTACTACGGCGACGGCAACGGCACCAGCTTCCCCGCCAACAACCCGCACGTCGTTGCGGTCGGCGGTACGTCGCTCGTACCCGACTCCAGCACCCGTGGTTGGAGCGAGACGGTCTGGAACAACGCGTACGGAGCACCCGGCAGCGGCTGCTCGCTCTACCAGACAAAGCCCGCCTGGCAGACCGACCCCGGTTGCGCCAACCGGACCATCTCCGACGTGTCGGCCGTGGCCGACCCGGCAACGGGCGTCGCGGTGTACAACACCGGCGACGGTGGCTGGGTGGTCTACGGCGGGACGAGCGTCTCCGCGCCGCTGGTCGCCGGTATGTACGCGACCGCCGGTGGACCCGTCACGGGTACGGAGCCGGCGTCCTATCCCTACGCCAAGCCCGGCTCGTTCAACGACGTGACCGTCGGCGACGACGGTGCGCCGTGCTCGCCGTCGTACCTCTGCACCGCCGGAGCCGGCTACGACGGCCCGACCGGCCTCGGGACGCCAGCCGGCATCACCGGGCTCCAGACCGGACCGCACGGGACGGTGACGGGGACCGTGACCGACAGCGGGACGGGGAACCCGATCGCGGGTGCCACCGTGACGGCAGGTGACGCGAGCGCGATCACAGCGACGAACGGCACCTACTCGATGTCAGTGCCGGTCGGAACGTACGACGTGAAGGTGACCGCATTCGGGTACGCCAGCCAGACCCGCACCGGCGTCGTCGTCACGGACGGTGGCACGGTCACCGAGGACTTCGCGCTCGACTCAGTTCCTTCGTCGACCGTGTCCGGTGTCGTCCGGGACGGCTCCGGGCACAACTGGCCGCTGTACGCCCAGATCACCGTCGCCGGCTCGCCAAACGCGCCAGTCTGGACCAACCCGTACACGGGCGCCTACCAGGTCGACCTGCCGCAGGGTTCGTCGTACGACCTCAGCGTCAAGGCGTACTACCCCGGCTATCTGCCGCAGCAGCTGAGTGTCGACGTGGGCACGTCCGACCAGATCCTGAACATCGACATGCCGATCGACATGACGAATGTGACGGCACCGGGCTACAGCGTCTTGCAGGCCGGGACACCTGAGACGTTCGACGACACGACCGGCCCCCCTCCCGGCTGGACCGTTGACAACGGGACCGGCACGACCGGTTGGGTCTTCGACGACCCGGCAGGACGTGGCAACCTAACCGGCGGTCAGGGCAACTTCGCGATTGTCGACAGCGACTACGACGGACCGGACGCCACCCAGGACACGACGTTGACGTCACCGTCGTACGACCTCTCCGGTGCCGACACCCCCAACCTCCAGTTCAAGACGGACTACGTGCCGTTCATCGACACCTCCACCGCCACCGTGCAGCTCAGCACGGACGGCGGTACGAGCTGGTCCGACGTCTGGTCGGCGACGACGAGCCCCATAGGACCGGACGCAACGATCGACGTTGCCCTGCCAGCAGCCGCCAACCAGCCCGACGTCCAGGTGCGGTTCCACTACACCGGGGCCTACTCCTACTACTGGGAGGTGGACGACGTCGTCGTCGGCAACCGGACGGTGGTCATCGACCACGGTGGCCTGGTCGCCGGCCAGGTCCGGAGCACGCTCACGCACACGCCGCTCGTCGCCGCCGACGTGTCGAGCGTGTCGGCACCCGCCGACCACGGCAGCAGCGCAGCGACGCCCGACGACCCGGACGTGGGCGACGGCTTCTACTGGTTGTTCTCGTCGTTGACGGGCAAGCACGACTTCAGGGCAGTAAAGGCCGGCTACCGGTCGACCAGGGAGACCGTCAACGTCATCACGAACGCGGTGACTCAGGCGAACTTCGGTTTGGCGTCCGGGCGGTTCGCAGTGACGCCGAAGACGATCAGCCGGACTGTCCCGTGGCGCGGCACGTCGACCGCAACCCTCACCGTGCAGAACACCGGGAACGCCTTGGCCACTGTGAAGGTGTCGGAGCAAAGCGGTTCGTTCACGATCTTGAAGCGGCACGGTGCCGCGCTCAACCGGACACCGGCCAAGGTCAGCATGCACCGCGCGTACGTCAAGGGGGCGACGCACACTGCTGCGCCGCGCACCGCAAGCCCGTTCGACGCGCCGTGGACGTCGATTGCCGACTACCCGAACGCAATCCAGGACAACGCCGCCGACTTCTCCGGCGGCAAGCTCTACTCCGCGTTCGGTTTCGACGGCAATGCGGACACCTCGGACGGCTACGTGTTCGACCCCAACTTCGGTTCCTGGTCGGCGATCGCCAGCGCATCCGACACCCGCGAGACGCCGGCACACGGCTTCATCAACGGCAAGTGGTACATCGCCGGCGGTTGGGGCGCGGACGGTAACCCCGATGCGACCTCCGAGGTGTACGACCCGGCGGCCGACAGCTGGGGCAGCGTTGCGGACTCGCCCGCGCCGTACGCCGGTTCCGGGAGCGCCGTCCTGAACGGAAAGCTCTATGTCGTCGGAGGATGCGGTGCCAGCAGCTGTGGTACGACCGACGTGTACAGCTACGACCCGGCCTCGGACAGCTGGAACCAGGCCGCCGACTATCCCGAGCCAGTCTCCTGGGAGGCCTGCGGCGCGATCTCGAGCAAGCTGTACTGCGGCGGCGGGGTGACCGACAACGGCTCGATCACGCACGCGTACGTGTACGACCCGTCGTCCGACACCTGGGCGCCCATCGCTGACATGCCGGTCGACCAGTGGGGCGCCAGCTACACGGCCGCCAACAACCTTCTGCTGGTCTCCGGTGGGGCGGTCCAAGACAGCTCGGTGATCACCAACGAGGGATCGTCGTACAACCCGGCGACCAACCAGTGGTCGGCACTACCCAACTCCAACCAGACGACCTACCGCGGTGCCGGCGCTCTCGGCTTCTACCGGGTCGGCGGGTCGCCCGGTGGGTTCTCGTCGCCGGTCACGACCGCCGAGGTCCTTCCTGGCTTCAACCAGGGCGGATCGACCAACGTGAAGTGGCTCAGCGAGACGCCGACCACTCTGACCCTTGCGCCCGGCGCAAGCCGTACGATCACGGTGACGATCTCGGCCAAGACGCCGTCGATCTCGCAACCGGGCACGTACACCGCCTCGCTCGTGTACGAGACGAACACCCCGTACTCGGTGAGGGCAACGTCGGTCGCGATGAAGGTGCTGGCTCCGAAGACGTGGGGCAAGGTCACCGGCGTGGTCAAGGGAACCGGACCGCCGCAACGGATCCTGCCGGGGGCGACAGTCGCGGTCAACGGCAAGCACGGTTCGTGGACGCTCAAGACGGACACCCACGGTCGGTACGCGCTGTGGCTGTCGGACGCAAACAACCCGGTGCGGCTGATTGTCGCGAAGGACGGCTACCGCCCCGCAACCAAGCTGGTGACGATCAAGCGCGGCAGGACGTTGACGGTCAACTGGCTGCTGACGAAGCTGTAGCGAGGGGGGTCGGAAGGCTAGTCGTCCATGACAAACGAGGGCCCATCCCTCGACATGGGGCCAGGCCAAACAACCGGAGGCAAGAATCCCGTCGGTGTGGGGGGGTGGGGTCGCTACTCGACGGTGACGCTCTTGGCGAGGTTGCGCGGGTTGTCCACGTCCCGGTCCAGGGCGACCGCGGCATGGTAAGCGAGCAGGTGCAGCGGGACCATCAGCAGGATCGGGTCGAGCTCGGGTTCGTTGCGGGGGACGTCGACCCGTCGTACCTCGAGACCACCGAGGTCGACGTCGGCGTGGGTCACCACGACCAGGGGTCCCTTGCGCGCCGCGATCTCATGCAGCGCCCCGACGTTGCGGTCGCGGAGGTCGTCGTAGGGCACCAGCGCGACGGTGGGTACCTGTGGGCTGACCAGCGCCAGCGGCCCGTGCTTGAGCTCCGACATCGGGTACGCCTCGGCGTGGCGGTAGGTGATCTCCTTGAACTTCTGAGCGCCTTCCAGGGCGACCGGGTAGCCGCGGACCCGGCCCACGAAGAACAGGCTCTCTGCAGAGCTCAGCTCGCCCGCGAGCGAACGGAGCTCGTCGTCGTAGCCGATGATCTCGTCGATGTGCGCACCGAGATGCCGCAAGCCGTGGATGAGCCGCTGGCCCTCACCGATCGACAGGTCCCGGACCCGGCCGAAGCTCAGCGCAAGCAGCGCGAAGCCGATCACCATGTTGGTCACAGCCTTCGTCGACGCAACCGAGACCTCCGGACCGGCGTGCAGATAGATGCCACCGTCGACCTCACGTGCAATCGACGAGCCAGCGACGTTGACGAGACCGATCACCCGGCCGCCCTTGCGTCGGACTTCCTTCACCGCGACCAGCGTGTCAAGGGTCTCGCCCGACTGGCTGACCGCGACGTACAACGTGTCGGCCTCGATCACCGGGTTGCGGTAGCGGAACTCTGATGCGGCCTCAGCGTCGGCCGGGACGCGGGCGAGCTCCTCGATCAGCTGCGCACCCATCATGCCGGCGTACAGCGCCGACCCGCAGGCGAGGACCTTGACGCGCTTGAAGTCCCGGGTGTCGCGCGGCGAGAGATTCAGGCCGCCCAGATGGGCAGTGCCGAACCGCTCGTCCAGCCGCCCGCTGATCGCCCGCTGTGCGGCGACGCCTTCCTCGGAGATCTCCTTGCGAAGGAAGTGCCGGTATGCGCCCTTGTCATACTCGTGTGGGCGCACGTCGACCTCGGTCGGAGCTCTGTCGACCGCCTCACCGGCGTGGGACACGATGTCAAACCGATCGGCCGTCACCGTCGCGACGTCGCCGTCGTCGAGGTGGACAACCTGTGACGTGTACCGGACGAGCGCAGCGATGTCGCTGGCGACATGCATGCCGGTGCCTGCGATGCCCACGATCAGGGGAGATCCGTTGCGGGCCGCGACGATGCGGTCGGGGTGGTCGGCATGCACGACGACGATTCCGTACGTACCGGTGACCCGGCTGAGAGCATCGGTGACCTTGGCCTCCAACGATCCACCCGCCGAGCGAGCCACCAGATGGGCGAGTACCTCCGTGTCGGTGTCGGAGCGGAGGCTCACCCCGGCGGCGGTGAGATCCGTCCGCAGCTCCTCGGCGTTGTCGATGATCCCGTTGTGCACGACCGCCACCCGTCCGGACGCGTCGGTGTGGGGATGGGCGTTGCGGTCGGTTGCCGGACCGTGCGTCGCCCACCGGGTGTGGCCGATCCCGACCTGGCCCGAAACACGCTTCGGCAGCGCGGCTTCGAGGTCGCTGACCCGTCCGGCGCGCTTGACGACCCGTAGTCCGCGACGCCCGAGCACGGCGACGCCCGCTGAGTCGTATCCGCGGTACTCCAGCTGGGCGAGCCCGTGCATGAGCAGGGGCAGAGCCGGTTCGGTGCCGACGTAGCCGACGATTCCGCACATCGAGGCGACCCTTTCGGATGGATGGTTCAGCCGTAGACGATCCGGCGGAGCTGGCGCTGGCTGAGTGGGGCAGGGGCGACCGGGCGATGCTCGAGCTCGGCCGCGATCGTCGCAAAGATCTGCACGTTCTTCACGCCACGGGTCTGAAGGTCGCGGTGGCGGCGGCGCACGACCTCCTCGACGGGATCAGTGAAGTAGGCGACGACGTCGTCGACGACCCGTGCGGCCTCCGATGTCGACAGGCCGGTGGTCGCCGTCAGGTGACGCAGCAGGTCGTCGGGGGGCACCCTTCAAGTGTGCGCGACCGTGGCCGGATCGGCAAGTTTCTGCCCGAAATCGGGCAGGTATGTTGATCAACGATCGAGCGATAGGATCGGTTCGATGTCCCGAGGCAGATGTTGCAACGAGGCGCCGGGCCCGGTGCGCGGGCCAGGGGCAGCCGCGTGAGCCCGGTCTCGATCGAGGAGTCGCGCGTCGTGTTCACCGCTGACGACGTCGGCCGGGAGATCCGCCGGGTCGCCCTCGACTGCGACGATGCGATCGTGGGGCCTCGCCGTTTCCGCCGGTCCAGACCGGGCTGGGCGCTGAGCCTGCCACGGCCCGATCTGCAGCGGATCGAGTATCGGCTCGTGGTGACCACGGCCGACGGCTCGACGGTCGTGACCCTCGACTCGGGCAACGACGCATCCGTCACGACCGCGTTCGGTGAGCGCAGCGTCGTGCTCATGCCCGGGTATGAGCCGCCCGCCTGGCTGTCGGCCGCGGGCCCAGGGGAGGACCGCGGGTTGCTCGTGGACCACGTCGCCGCGACCGACGAGGTCGGCGACCTCCCGGTGCAGGTCTGGTCACCGGCAGGACTCGTCCGCGACCAACCGGCGCCATTGCTGCTGGTCCACGACGGGCCTGAGTTCGTCGCCCTGGCCGACCTCGACCGGTACGCCCAGTCGATGGTGAGCAGCGGCACGCTGCCGGCGTTCCGAATGATGCTGTGTAAGCCGGTCGACCGCGACGAGTGGTACGCCGCGAACGCCGCCTATCTCGCCGCGGAACGCCGGGCGCTCGCCGACGTCGCGAGTCGCTGGCCGCGGGTCCCCGGCCGGACGGTCGCGATGGGCGCCAGTCTCGGCGGGCTGAGCGCGCTGCTGCTGGCGGTTACCGACGCGGACGAGTTCTGCGGCGTCGTCGCGCAGTCCGGATCATTCTTCTCACCGGCCCTCGATCCCCAGGAGTCGTCGTATCCCTGGTTCGGGGCCGTCACCCAGGGCGTGAAGCAGATCGTGGCCGAGTCGTCGAAGCGGCCGTCGATGCCGGTCGCGATGACCTGCGGCCGGCTGGAGGAGAACGCCGCGAACAACCGTGCCATGGCCGCCATGCTGGCCGCATCGGGCTACGACGTGCACCTCACGGAGGTCGCCGACCTGCACAACTACACGGCGTGGCGCGACTCCTGGGAACCGGCCGTGACCGACCTGCTCCGGATCTGCTGGACCTGACCACGGGTGGAGTTCTGGTCCTGAGGTTCGGATTGCGAGCGTGGAGAAGTCGGCCAGGATGGTCGGGTGAGACGCCAGCGGGTCGAGTTGCCTCTCGAGGGATCGGGCCAGCAGCTGAGCGTCATCGCGTACGGGCACTACGGGCGCCCGGTGCTGGTGTTTCCCAGCGAAGCGGGTCGGGCCTGTGATTTCGAGAGCAATGGGATGGTCGGCGCGGTCGCCGACCTCGTCGAGGCGGGCCGGGTGAAGTTCTACTGTGTCGACTCGCTCGACGGGTGGTCCTGGGCGAACCGCGACGCGTCGATCGAAGAGCGCGCCCGACGCCACGATTACTACACGGGATGGCTGGTGCAGCAGGCGATCCCCTGGATCGCAGACGACTGCTCCGGTGAACCGGACCTGATGGCCCTCGGCTGCAGCCTCGGTGCGTACCACGCGGTCCACCTCTGCCTTCAGCGTGCCGATCTCGTCCCGCTTGCGATCGGGTTCTCCGGCAACTACGACGTCGGGACGTGGCACGCACACGGCCGGCGGGGCGACTCCGCATATTTCGCCAACCCGGCCGACTACGTGCCACACCTGCACGGCGACCACCTGGCCTGGCTGCGCGAACGCGTCTCGCTGCTGCTCGTGTGCGGCCAGGGTCAATGGGAGACGCACCCGACCGGTGCGCTGCCATCCACCAAGGATCTGGCGGCCAAGCTCCATGCCGTCGGCATCCGCTGCGAGCTCGACCTCTGGGGTCACGACGTCGCGCACGACTGGCCGTGGTGGCGGCGACAACTCGCGCACCATCTGCCGAGGTTCTGCTGAGATGGCCGGACCGCGACGTCATGTGATCGGCCTTCTGCTCGGCATGGAGGAGGACTGGCCAGGCGCGTTCGAGGAGCTCGTCCGGCGGATCGGCGTGTTTTCCTACGGCGGCGCCGACCACGAGCTCGTCACCGAACGGGTCCGAATCGAGCCGTTCAACCTGCGCGACCGGGCCCGTCACGACCTGGTGATCGACCGGCTGGCGTACTGGTACTACCACCCGCGCGAGTGGCTGAAGAAGATCGCGCTGATGGACGACGTCTACCTGCTGAACTCGCCGTTCTCGTTCCAGTCGATGGAGAAGCACTCCGCCTACTGTGCGTTGATCCGACTCGGGATGAAGGTGCCGGACACGGTGCTGGTGCCGTACAAGCACCCAGTCGACAACGTGCGTTGGGCCTACACCGCCGAGCGTTACAACACGTCGTTCGACCTCGCGGCGATCGCCGCGAAGATGGGCTATCCGCTGTACATGAAGCCCTTCGACGGTGGCGGATGGCGCGGTGTCTCGCGGATTCATGACCAGGCCGAGCTGCTCCGTGCGTACGACGAGTCGGGAGAGATGCTGATGCACCTTCAGCAGTCGGTCGAGCCGTACGACGTATTCGCCCGAGCGCTGACGATCGGGCCCGAGACGATGGTGATGAAGTTCCGGCCGGAGGAGCCGATGCACGACCGCTACGCCGTCGAGCACGACTTCCTGAGTGCCCGAGCCGGCACGGAGGCGATCACGATTTCGCAGACGGTCAACGCGCTGTTCCGGTGGGAGTTCAACTCCTGCGAAATGCTGGTCCAGGGCGATGACGTGCTGCCGATCGACTACGCCAATGCGTGTCCCGACGTCGCGGTGACGTCTTTGCACTACTACTTCCCGTGGGCGATGACCGCGCTGGTGGCCTGGTCCGCGTTCTGTGTGGCGTCCGAGCGCCGTACCCGGCCGAACGTCGACACCGAGCCGTGGTTCGCGATCGCCGACGACGAGGACCGTTCGTACGACGACAAGCTGGTGGCATACCAGCAGCTGGCCGACGCCCATTTTGAGACGGACAAGTACCACGAGTTCCGGGCGAACGCACTGCCCGACATCGACCAGATCGTGCGGGAGTGGGTCGAGTCGCCGGGGTTCGACCGACTGCTCACCGACATCGTCCGGACGACGTACCCGGCGTACGAGGTCGAGCGGTTCCTCGGCCACTTCCGAGGTCTTTTCGACCTGTGGCGCAACGACCAGGTGGCCGGCTCGACGTAACCTGCTCGTCGGCCGTGCTGTGCCACCGAGACAGACCGTCGCCCATCGCCTCTACGGAGCGCCGGATACGCTGTCGCGGTGACCATGACGTACCGCCAGCTCGGAGACTCGGGACTGACGGTCAGCACTGTTGGCCTGGGTTGCAACGCATTCGGCACCCGAATCGACGCGGACCAGACCGCGCGGGTCGTGGAGGCAGCGCTCGACGAGGGCGTCACGTTGTTCGACACCGCGGACACCTACGGGATGGGAACCAGCGAAGAGCTTCTCGCCGAGGCGCTGGGACGCCGGCGCGGCGACGTCGTCATTGCGACCAAGTTCGGGATGGACATGCGCGGTGCCAACGGGCCGGACTGGGGTGTTCGCGGATCGCGTCGCTACATCCGGAGGGCCGTCGAAGCAAGCCTTACTCGTCTCAGCACCGACTGGATCGACCTGTACCAGATGCACGCTCCCGACCCCGTCACGCCGATTGAGGAGACGCTCAACGCTCTGCACGAGCTGGTGGTCGAGGGCAAGGTTCGCTACGTCGGCAGCTCCAACTTCTCCGGCTGGCAAGTCGTCGATGCTGACTGGACCGCCCGCAGCGCAGGACTCACGGCCTTCATCAGCGCACAGAACCATTACTCGTTGCTCGAGCGGTCGGTCGAGCTGGAACTCGTCCCTGCCTGTGAGCAGCTGGGTGTCGGTGTTCTGCCGTACTTCCCCTTGGAGTACGGCCTGCTCACGGGAAAGTACCGCCGGGGCGAGTCAGCCCCGACGGGGAGTCGGCTGGAAGCGCAGCGCCAGCGCCTCGACAACGCCGACTTCGACCGGATCGAGGCACTCGAAGGGTTCGCCGCCGAGCGCGATGTCTCGCTGCTGACGCTGGCAATTGGAGGGCTTGCGGCACAATCGACGGTCGGCTCGGTGATCGCGGGCGCGACCGGTCCGGAGCAGGTCCGGGCCAACGGCGCCGCCGTCGGGTGGGAGCCAACCGACGATGACCTCGACGCGCTTGATCGGCTGCTCGACGACATCGGCTGATCGCGGCGCGACGCTCATCGACGCGGTTGCGACATGGGGGAGACGTACCGGTGCCACCGTGCTGATCCTGCAGGGGGTCTAAGGCAACACCGCGGCGATCCGGCGGTACCAGCGGTTGGGATTCGTCGACCGTGGGCGTGTCCCCGAGGCCGCCGGCGAGCCGATCGAGCGCGTGATGACGCTGGATCTCACGGCAACCTGAGGCCGGGCCGTCAACCGTACGGACGGGGGGGGGGCGAGACCGGTGGCGCTCTGCGTCCGCAAGGCGCGTTCCTGTTCGGTGTCTGGGCCGACCGGGTAGCCCGGGATCCCGCTGATGGTCGACGTAGCCGCGGCTGGGCTCGGCCTATGGGCCTTGGGCGTGACCCTGTTTCCAGGCGGCCACGGCATCGTTCTTGTGATGCAACCCGACAAGCCTGGCAGGGAACCACCACTTGACGGCTCGGCCGAGCGCCGTTCGACGGCACCAGCAATCCGGGTCGCAGCCACACTCGCGGTTTCGCGGATTGTGGACACGTTGGAACACGCTTCGTGACACGTCTCGAGCGTAGCGCTCCTGGAGCACGATCGACCCGACCTTATCGACGGGACCGACGGCCCGGTCCGAATCGTGAAAGGCTCGTACGCTTCCGAACGTGAAGCGAGTCCTTCTCACGGGAATGTCGGGCAGCGGGAAGTCGAGCGTCGTTCGAGAGCTGGTCGCCCGCGGGTACAAGGCCGTCGACACGGACGACGGCTGGACCGAGCCTCAGCCGGATGGTCGTCAGATGTGGCGCGAGCAGGCCATCCAGGCACTCCTGACCAACGAGGACACCGACGGCTTGTTCGTCGCCGGCTGCGAAGAGAATCAAGTGAAGTTTCAATAGACGCTTCAACCTCGTGAGGTGTACGTTTGGTGTATGGCCCGCACAAACATCGACTTGGATGATGATCTCGTGATCGCCGTCATGGAGCGCTACCACCTCCGGACAAAACGGGAGGCCGTCAACTTCGCTCTGCGGCGCGCGGCTGGTCCAGCACTCGGCCGAGACTTCCTGCTCGCGCTCGAAGGCTCCGGCTGGAGCGGTGACCTCTCCGAGATGCGCTCCACGCGGGTGGACCGGTCCAACACCGCGCCGTGAATCTTGTCGACAGCTCGGTGTGGGTCGACTACTTACGCGGCGTGCGGGGGAGAGCAGCCAGTCATCTCCGCGAGCGGTTCGGCTTCGGTGACATTCCCGCAATCACGGAGCCGATCGTGATGGAACTGCTCGCCGGTGCCTTGAACCCTCGGGAGCTGTCCAACGTCGAGCGACTCACCGATGGGCTGCCAACCTTGTCCGTGATCCCCGAGCTGGACTATCGCGATGCGGCCAGCATCTATCGAACGGCGAGGGGCCAGGGTCGAACCGTACGGAGACTCAACGACTGCCTGATCGCCGCCGTCGCCATCCGGTACGGTGCCACGTTGGTGCACAAGGACGCGGACTTCGAAGCCATTGCTGCCTGTGTCGGCCTCGACCAGCTCTCACTCCGGTGACCCCGGTCGACTCACCGCTCAGAGCTCATGCGCGGCTTTCGCCCACCGGGTCACCGGGGCGCAGGTCTTCATCGGCGGCAAAGTCAACTGAGCCGGGCGGCGGAGTGGTGTCAGTAGTCAAGAACGGCGACATGGAGTTGACGGAGGCGACGCGGGTCCGCGATCACGTCGATCTCAATGATCTTGCCATCCGTGATCGTGAAGCCGAGTGCCAGGGACAGCTGTTCGCGGTGGGCCATCACAGTCCGGCCGCCCGGTCGGCTCGGAGCACCACCTCTGGATCGAGCAATGCGACAACCCCTCGAAGTCCCCGCCGCGGGAGGCGGCCAGAAACGCGTCGACCACTCGACGCTGGCTGGCCAGATCGGCGCCGCGCACGCGAGCGCAGCACGTTCAGGCACACCCGTGCCGTCACCGTGGTCAGCCACCCACCGAGGTTCTTCACGCCGCTGGTTCTCGGCGTGACTGATTCGCAGCCAGGCTTCCTGCATGGCGTCATCGGCCTCGCCGACCGAGCCGAGCATCCGGTAGGCCATTCCTCGCAGCCGAGAACGGTCTTCCTCGAAACGCTCTGTCAGCCAGTCGCGCTCGTCCATCTGGTCCCATTCCTTCCGCGCCGGGTGCTCGAACATTCGCATCTGCCGCTGCCAGAGACACGCTCAGGCTAGGACGAGCGGCGTACAGAAAACCGGTTGGCATCGTCGCAAGTGTTGGCGGTACGGTCCGGCGATGGACAACCAGGATGGCTACTTCGGCGAGCGGGTCGCCAAGAGGTATGACGACTCAGAGGGGTCGATGTTCGACCCGAGTGTGGTGGAGGCGGCGGTCGACGTGCTGGCCGAGCTCGCCGGCGGCGGCCGGGCCCTGGAACTGGGAATCGGGACCGGACGGATCGCACTGCCGCTGGCACGTCGTGGAGTCGCTGTGCACGGCATCGATATGTCACGGGCGATGGTGGCCCGGCTGTGTGCGAAGCCCGGCGGTGACGCGATCGGGGTGACGATCGGCGACTTCGCCACTGCCAGGGTCGACGGCGGGTTCTCGCTTGCCTACCTGGTGTTCAACACGATCAACAACCTGATCACCCAGGCGGCGCAGGTTGCCTGCTTCGGCAACGTCGCCGGCCACCTGGACCCGGGCGGCTGTTTCGTCATCGAGGTCGGGGTGCCTCAGTTGCGGCTGCTTCCACCGGGACAAGACGTGGTGCCGTTCCAGGTGAGCCGGACCGGGTGGGCGTACGACGTTTACGACGTCGCCACCCAGGCGATGAGCTCGAACTACGTCGAGGTCGTCGACGGCCGCGGCGAGTTCCGATCGATCCCGTTCCGGTACGTCTGGCCGGCCGAGCTCGACTTGATGGCACAGCTGGCCGGGCTGCACCTGCGCGACCGGTGGGCGGACTGGACACGCCACCCGTTCACCAGCGAGAGCCGCAAGCATGTCTCGGTCTGGCAGAAGCCAGCCAATTGAGCCACAGCCATTCTCATCCGTTGGTACGGATGGCACCTGTCCGATCGATGTCATGACGCCGGCGTGGACTCGGTAGCTGCGGCCGGGAGACTGTGTGGATGGTCGTCGTGATTCGTGAGGTAGTTCGCCGGAAGGCGCTCAATGCAGGCGCCCAGCGGTGGCTCAACGACCTTCCTTCGCTGGTCGCCACGCTGGAACGCGATTGGGGGATCACCGTGGGTACGGCATTCGATGACGCGACTGAGGGGTACGTCGCTGAGGCGACCACTGTCGACGGCGAACCAGCCGTGCTCAAGGTGATCATCCCGCGCGGCAGAGATGCAGCCGGCAATGAGATCACGGTGCTGCGGCTGGCCGATGGTGACGGCTGCGTGCGCTTACTGCGGTACGACATTGATCGAGGTGCGCTGCTCCTGGAGCGCCTCGGCCGATCGCTCCACGAGCTCGGGCTACCGATCCGCCGCCGCCACGAGATCCTGTGTGACGTCACCGTCAGGGTCTGGCGTCCGGCACCCGACTGCGGTCTACCGACGGGAGCTGACAAGGGCCGGTGGCTCGTCGACTTCATCACCGCGACATGGGAGTCGCTGGGACGTCCCTGCTCCGGGCGGACGGTCGACCATGCACTGGCATGTGCGGCCAGTCGCATCGCGTCGCACGACGACGAACGCGCTCGACTGGTGCACGGCGACGTCCACGAGTGGAACACTCTCGAATCGGCTGACGGGTTTGCTCTGATCGATCCGGACGGATTGCTCGCCGACCCCGAGTACGACCTCGGCATCATCATGCGCGAGGACCCCGTCGAACTGTTGCGGGACGACCCACACCAGCGAGCTCACTGGCTCGCCGCCCGCACCGGGCTCGACGCGAAAGCGATCTGGGAGTGGGGCGTCATCGAGCGGCTCTCGACCGGGCTTCTCGCCACCTCAATCGGGCTGCAACCAGTCGGCGACCAGATGGTGCACGCCGCCGAAGCGATCGCCGCGAACCACGCCTACCTCCTCTGACCGCCGCTCGCTCGTTCAGCCGAGCCGCATCGGGGTCCGCGTCCGCCTTGCTGCCGCCGACAGCATGCGGGGCTCGATCGCACGTCCTATGGACCGCCGAGGGTACCGATCGTTCGTGCCACACTGCCAGGCGTGACCAACGACATGTTCAGTGCCGGCCGGGCCTTCCTCGATCGTGAGGGGCGCCTCATCGAGCGCCGCCTCGCCGCCGTGGTGTTCGACGGCGCCGCGCCCTCCGGCGTGGTCGACGCCGTCCGGGCGTACCGCAACGCCGACGGCGGGTTCGGCCACGGCCTCGAACCGGATAAGCGTTGCCCGGCCAGCCTCCCCATCGACGTGGAGAGCGCCCTCGACATCCTGCTGGTGGCTGGCGGGAGCGTCGGCGGGAGCGCCGCAGATTCGTCCGGCGACGTCGGCCCCCACGGCCTGGTGCTCGGCGCCTGCGACTGGTTGGGTTCGGTGGCGGCACCCGATGGGGCGGTGCCGTTGGCCTTCCCCGTGATGGAGTCCTACCCCCGGGCCGACCATTGGTCGGACTGGACGTACACGCCGGCGCTGAACCCGACCGCCGGGCTGGCCGGGCGGCTGCACCGGATGGGTGTCACCCATCCGTGGCTCGACCGGGCCACCGACTGGTCCTGGGCGCGGCTCGAGTCTGGGTTCGACGAGGACGCGCACGCCCTCGCCGAGGTGCTGGTGTTCCTCGCCCAGGTGCCCGACCGAGGTCGAGCGGAGGCCGTCGGCGCACACGTCGGCGCGTGGCTGGCCGACGCCTCGTGGTATCGGGCGGACCCAGCGGACCCGGCGTATGGGGTGACGCCCCTCCACCTGGCGTCGTCACCCGACAGTCCGTGGCGACAATTGTTCGACGACACGAACATCGTCGGCCACCTCGACCGCCTGGGTCGGGATCAGCAGCCCGACGGTGGCTGGGCGATCACCTGGGAACCGCCGGGGGTCGCCTCCACACTAGAGTGGCGCGGGATCGAGACCCTCCGGGCTCTGCGCACGCTGCGGGCCTACGGTCGGCTCTGAGCCGCCCTTGCTCTCATCTGGATGCAGTGGGTCATCGTCGGTGATCCGGCCACACCGCACGTCTGGACTTCTAACAAGACGGGTTGACGTGGGATGAGTGGCGGATACCTCGGGGGCTGAGCAGGTCGAGGACGTAAAGCGGAGCAGGTCGAGGACGTAAAGCGGAGCAGACCGGACCAGAGCGGACGTGGAGTGGGGTGGGACGCCAGCGGCGCTAGGCAACTCCGCTGCGACGTGGCACGATCTCGCAGGTGACCAGCATGCCCGCCGCGGCGCAGCACCGGCGCGACCTCGTGCGGCTGCGCCGCGTCCGCGACCGGATCGACCGGGAGTACGCGCAGCCGCTGGACGTCGAGGCGCTCGCCCGCGGCGCGCACATGTCGGCCGGGCACCTCAGCCGCGAGTTCCGGCGCGCCTACGGCGAGTCGCCG
>JBBSHE010000014.1:0-66334 GCA_038253325.1 Propionibacteriales bacterium | reverse complement strand
CGTCGACTGCTCAGGCCCGTCCGTCGACTGCTCAGGCCCGTCCGTCGACTGCTCAGGCCCGCGGGTGGCCCGTCTTGGCATGCTCCGAATCGACGGGTCAGCAACGTACCGTTGTCCTCGACCATCCGGCGTCGTGTCGCCGCGACTTTCCCGAGTTGTCGGCACGACGTTGGGTCATAGCCCGACGTCGTACCGACAAGTCGGAGAGATCCGGCAGAGAGGGTCGCCGCGTGGCGAGGCTGAGAGCGTCATGGCCGTGGCTCGGCGTGCTGGCCCGACTGGTCGTCGGTGTCGTCTGGGTCGTGGCCGGCGTCGCGAAGGTGAGCAACCTCGAGGCCAGCGTCCGGGCCGTCCGCAACTTCAAGATCCTGCCCGAGGCGGTGGTGCCGTTCACCGGCTACCTGCTGCCGATGCTCGAGGTCACGGTCGGCGCCCTGCTGGTCATCGGCTTCGCAACCCGCCTCGTGGCGGTCGCCTCGAGCCTGCTGCAGCTCGCGTTCGTCATCGGGATCGCATCGGTCTGGGCGCGGGGTCTGAGGATCGACTGCGGCTGCTTCGGTGGAGGTGGTGCAACGTCCGGCGACGCGACGACGGGATACGCCCTGGACCTCGTTCGAGACTCGGGGCTTCTTGTCCTGTCCGTCCTGCTCGTACTCTGGCCTACGACACAGTGGGCGCTCGATTCGTTGATCTGGAGAGCTGAGGACATCGCCGATGGCGAGTAAGCAGAACCGGAAGCTCCGGCAGCAGGAGGCCGCGGCCCGCCAGGCCGCGATTCGCCGAGAGTACGAACGCCGCGAACGCCGCCGCCGGATGGTGTGGGTCGGCGCCGTCGTCGCGGTTCTCGTCGTCATCATCGGCTCGGTCGCGTTCACGTTGATGCGCAACGCCGCCGAGACGAAGCAGAACGCCAAGGGCCCGGTCGGTGGCGGCGGCCTCGTCGACGGCGTCGGGATCCTGCACGGGAATCCGTCCGCACCGGTGACGGTCACGCTCTACGAGGACTTCCAGTGCCCGGTGTGCAAGGCGTTCGAGCAGAGTGACAACGCGACCCTCCAGCAGTACGTCAAGGGCGGCAAGATCAAGGTCGACTACCGTCCGGTCGCGTTCCTGAACACGTACTCGACCGACGCGTTGAACGCAGCCGCATGCGTCTACCAGGATTCGGGACGCAAGGCGTACCTCGCGATGCACGACCTGTTGTACGCCAACCAGCCCCCCGAGAGCGGACCGTACCCGCCGAAGAGCGAGCTGGTCGGTCTCGCGACCCAGGCCGGCGCGTCGACGAGCGTGTCGGCGTGCATCGACAACGGTGCGTACGACGCGTGGGCCAGCAAGTCCACCGACGCGTGGAACAAGGCAGGCTACTCCGGCACCCCGACCGTTCTCGTCGACGGGAAGGACATCTCGGCGGGCCGGGTGCCGTCACCGGCCCAGCTGAAACGAGCCATCGACGACGCCCTCGCGGCGAAGTGATCCGGGAGCTCGTCGCCGCGAGATACGGATTGGTGGTCGTCTGGTGGAGACCCTATGCTTGGTCGGTCCCCGACGGTATGGAACTACGCAGGGCCCGGCCCCCATCGTCTAGTGGCCTAGGACGCCGCCCTTTCACGGCGGTAGCACGGGTTCGAATCCCGTTGGGGGTGCTCAGCACCGGCGCGACGTGCGTTAGCATGAAGCGCCGCATGGCCCCGTAGCGCAGTTGGTTAGCGCGTCGCCCTGTCACGGCGAAGGCCGCGGGTTCGAGTCCCGTCGGGGTCGCCACCTCTCCTCGTCCGCCCGTCGGGCGCGGAGAGGTTTGCGTACCCGCAAAGGTGCGCGGCCAGGTAGCTCAGTTGGTACGAGCGTCCGCCTGAAAAGCGGAAGGTCGGCGGTTCGATCCCGCCCCTGGCCACCGCCCCCAGCATCATCGCGTGGACCGGACCTGCAGACCCCCCAGCGTTTTTGCGTAATCGCACCCGGACGCCGACGAGACGATGTACGTGCTCGAGGGGGAGATCGCGTTGCACATGGACGGCGCGGAACACCGGCTGGGCGCGGGTGGCATGGCGTTGGCACCGCGGGGCATGCCCCACGCCTTCATCGTCACGTCCTCAGTCTGCCGCTTACTGTGTCTCCACACGCCAGGTAGTGCCCAGGCGTTCTACTGGAACGCCAGCGAGCCGACAACGCGAACCGACGCCGCCGGAGTCGTCGACTTCGACCGGATCGGCGAATCGGCTCGACGGACGGGAGCCACCGTGATTCTTGGCCCGCCTCCCTTCTCCGGGGTGTGACGAGCGGCACCCGGTAACGCGGCATCGGGGTCCTTGACGGGGCAGGAACCGTGGGACGCATCGTCGAACACTGGAACCGCGGTGTTCCTCGATGGTGACGAGACGAGAGACGCGGTATGTTCGCCAGACCATTGCGCCAAACCGTCGGGGCAGGAGTCCTCATGAAGATCGTTGCCGTGATCGTCGTCGTCTGGCTGGTCATCGGAGTGATCGCTGCTGCGCAGCGCAACTACTTTGGCGGTCACAACAAGCCCGACTGCGCCACATTCAGCGACACCGTTCTCACGGTCGTCGCTGGGCCGCTCAACTACGTCGGGGTCAACCCGAAGGTGAAGTGCAAGGTCCCGCAGCCGTCCCAGTGAGTCAGTCCGGCGTCCTGGCGGCCCGACGACATCGGTCGAGCGCCACGCCCGCCGAACGTACGCCGCCGCGTGGGTCTCGACCTACTCCGACTCGCGCTGCTGCGGAACGCCGGCGAGCAGTCGACGTACCTCCGTCTCCCGGTAGCGACGGTGGCCACCGAGGGTACGGATCGAGCTGAGCTTGCCTGCCTTCGCCCATCGCGTCACGGTCTTCGGGTCGACGCGAAACATCGCGGCGACCTCAGCCGGCGTCAGCAACGGCTCGGACTCGGCCGGTTTCGTGTTCACTGGGTCCTCCTCGAGCATGGGAGGGCATTCCTCCGACATACTTCCCAAAACAATTCGAACGGGTACGACTCGACGTTTCCTGAATGGTGACATTGTGACATGAGCAAGTCCACATTGGGGGGTCGAACGACTGAATTCGTGTAATGAATACCTGGATCCCGCGAAATCCGAAGGTCAAGGCGCAATTTTGAGTTGTTGATCACGGTGTGTGAGAGCCGATAAGCGCAGCGTAGCAATAGGCGAGGATGCACCTCGACCGACTCCTCAGCCCAGTTTCGAGGCGCTGACGGCAACGTCCGAACGACAGAGCCCTACAGCGCACGCCGCCTCGGACACAACAGTCGTCCGGCACCGCACGACACCAACGTCCGTCAGCAGAGCCAACGGACGGCAACGTCCGAGCGGTCGAGCCCTACAGTGCACGCCGCCTCGGACACAACAGTCGTCCGGCACCGCGCGACGCCAACCGGCGGCCTCCGGCGATCAGCCGACGTCGCGTAGATTGGGTACGACCCGGTCACCACCCCGATCGGTATCCAACTGGCTGCCCGCACCATCCCGCGCGGGCCTGAACCCGAAGGACCGGCACCGACGTGGCAGAGGAGTTCTCCGTGTTGGGGCGCGGAACCGCGCACGAGCAAGTCGTCTTCTGCCAACACGTTCCGAGCGGTCTGCGGGCGGTCATCGCGATTTACTCGACTGCGCTCGGTCCGGCCCTCGGCGGCACCCGCTACTACCCGTACCCGACCGAGGCAGCGGCCGTCCGCGACGTGCTGAACTTGTCGAGGAGCATGGCGTACAAGGCCGCCCTGGCCGGACTGGACCTCGGCGGCGGCAAGGCCGTCATCATCGGCGATCCGCTGCGTGACAAGACCGAACACCTGCTTCGTGCGTACGGCCGTTTCGTGCAATCCCTGAACGGTCGTTATCTGACGGCGTGCGACGTGGGCACGTACAGCGAGGACATGGATGTCGTCGCCCGCGAGTGCGAGTTCGTGACCGGCCGCACCGTCGAGCACGGTGGCGCCGGGGACTCGTCGGTGCTGACGGCATACGGCGTGTTCCAGGGCATGCGTGCCTCGGCGGAGGCAACCTGGGGCGAGTCGACGCTGCGCGACCGGACGGTCGGAATCGCCGGAGTCGGCAAGGTCGGCAGGCACCTGACCGAGCTGCTGGTCACGGACGGTGCCAAGGTCGTCGTCACCGATGTGTATGCGCCCGCACTCGAGGCCGTGACCGCACGGTTCGGGCAGGTCGCGGTCGCCGCCGACATCGACGCATTGGTAAGTGGAGACCTGGACGTCTACGCGCCGTGCGCACTCGGTGACGCTCTTGATGACGACGTGGTGAGCTCGCTGAAGGCGCGGATCGTATGCGGCGCCGCCAACAACCAGTTGGCTCATCCCGGGATCGAGGACGCGTTGGCCGCGCACGGAATTCTGTACGCTCCCGACTTCTGCGTCAACGCAGGTGGTTTGATCCAGGTGGCCGACGAGCTTGAGGGCTTCTCCTTCGAGCGGGCCAAGGCGCGCGCGACCAAGATCTACGACACGACGAAGCAGGTGTTCGAGGTCGCCCATGCACAGAACCTCACGCCAGCGAAGGCGGCGGAGACGATCGCGGAGGATCGGATGGCCTCGGTGGGCGGCTTGCGCGATCTCTGGTTGAACCGCTGAGCCCCACACGACGTGACAGCGGGGGTCGGACAGCTGACCTACCACATGTCCGCTCGTGACAACAGCGGACCGCACCGCGACGGCGGCTAGCTCGATGGCGTCGGGGAGCCGCGCCGCCGCTGAGCCTGGCCGGGCCGAGGACTCGCCTTGGCGGTTGCTGGCTCGGATCCGAGCGGTCGGGCCGGTTCAGCCGCGGTTCGTCAGGGACCGCAGGTGACGGTCAGCCGGCGTCGCGCGCTGGTACGCCGTCGGCGTGCGGGTCGGTGTCCTCGTCGGCAGACGCTTCGTCCTCGCCGGCGCGGAAGTCGTCTCCGTGCAGCTCTCGTTGCAGCGCGTCGAAGTCGGTCTCGAATGTCCGATACTTCAACTCGCGGGCAACCTTGGTCTGCTTCGCCTTCGCACGGCCGCGCCCCATAGGGTCCGACCCCCTCGCACAACTATGCCGCGTCACCTCCTGCGAGGCGCCCGGTCGCTCATCAGTTCGTCGTGCGGACCACGATACCCGCCCGTGTCACCCAGCACACGCGCGAACCCCCGTGCCGACGCAAGTCAGGTCGAATTGTTCGCACCGGTACGACCCGGTCAGGCGTACGAGCCGACAAGCGCCGCCGTAGCAGGGTCGGCGACGGACGCGGACGTGACCTCGCCGCACACCCACGACTCGACCCCGTACTCGGCCAGGATGCCGGTCGCCGCCGGCGCCTCGGTGGGGTCGATCAACGCGATCATGCCGATCCCCATGTTGACGGTCCGCTCCAGCTCGGCATCGGCGACCGACCCGACGTCGCCGACCAGTCGAAAGATGGGTGCCGGCGTCCAGGTTGACCGGTCGACAGTTGCCGCAACCCCCGTCGGCAACACCCGCGAGATGTTTGCCGCCAACCCGCCGCCGGTGATGTGCGCCATCGCATGCGTCCCGGTCCGACGCGCCAACGCCAGACCGGCGCCGCAATAGATCCGGGTCGGCTCCAACAGCTCCTCGCCGAGGGCGCGGCCGAGCTCCGGAACCTCGCGGTCCAAGGACCAGGCCGCCCGGTCGAGCAGGACGTGTCGTACCAGCGAGTAGCCGTTGGAGTGCAGACCCGACGACCGCATGGCGAGCAGGAGATCGCCCGGACGTACGAGCCAGGCGCCGAGCAGGTCCGATGCCTCGACGACCCCAGTCGTCGACCCCGCCAGGTCGTACTCGTCCGGGCGCAGCAAACCCGGATGCTCCGCCGTCTCACCACCCAGCAGTGCGCAGCCGGCGACCGAGCAGGCCTTCGCGATGCCGGCCACGACCGCGGCGACCCGTTCGGGAACGACCTTGCCGCAAGCGATGTAGTCGGTGAGGAACAACGGTTCGGCGCCACAGACGACAAGGTCGTCGACCAGCATGCCGACGAGATCGAACCCGATCGTGTCGTGGACGTCCATCTGCTGTGCGATGACGACCTTGGTCCCCACGCCGTCGGCGCTGGACGCGAGCAGCGGCCGCTTGAACGCCTTGAGGCCGGACGCGTCGAACAGCCCGGCGAACCCGCCGATGCCGCCGACGACCTCGGGACGCCGGGCCTTGTCCACCCACTCCCGCATCAGCTCGACGGCGCGGTCACCCGCCCGGATCGAGACACCGGCCGCTTCGTAGGACGTCATCGCGTCATCGGTCGGAGCGGGTCGCGTCACGGCCGCCGCAGCGCTTCGGACGCGCCGGTGCCGCCCATCAGGTGGACGAGACCCTCGGCCGCGTCGATACGAGCCTCCGTCGACATTTCCAGCAGGTGCTTGCCGAGAAGCTCCGGCTCGGGGAGCTCGATCGGGTAGGTGCCGTCGAAACAAGCCCGGCACAGGTGGTCGGCCGGGAGGTCGGTCGCGACGATCAGCTCCTCGAGGGAGATGTAGCCGAGCGAGTCGGCGCCGATCGACCGGCAGATGTCGTCCACCGACAGCCCGCTGGCGACCAGCTCGGCGCGCGTCGCGAAGTCGATGCCATAGAAGCACGGCCACTTCACCGGTGGGCTCGCGATCCGTACATGGACCTCGCGTGCGCCGGCCTCGCGCAGCATTTTCACCTGAGCGCGCTGGGTATTGCCGCGGACGATCGAGTCGTCTACGACGATGAGTCGTTTGCCCTCGATGACGTCACGCAGCGTGTTGAGCTTCAGCCGGATGCCGAGCTGGCGGATCGTCTGGCTGGGCTGGATGAACGTACGCCCTACGTACGAGTTCTTGACGAAGCCCTGGCCGTACGGGATGCCGCTCGCCTCTGCGTACCCGATCGCCGCCGGTGTGCCGGACTCGGGGACGGGTATGACGAGGTCTGCCTCGACCGGATGCTCCCTAGCGAGCCGGCGGCCGATCTCGACGCGGACGGAGTGGACGCGCTTGTCCGAGATCTTCGTGTCGGGCCGGGCCAGATAGACGAACTCGAACAAGCAGCCCTTCGGTTCAGGGTCGGCGAAGCGCAGGCTACGCAGTCCGCTCTCGTCGATCGCGATGATCTCACCGGGTCGCACCTCCCGGATGTACGTCGCGCCGACGATGTCGAGGGCGGCGGTCTCCGATGCGACCACCCAGCCGCGTTCGAGCCGTCCGAGGACGAGGGGACGCACCCCCTGCGGGTCACGCGCTGCGTACAAGGTGGTCTCATCCATGAAGACGAGCGAGTACGCGCCCTTCAGCATGGGGAGAACCTCGACGGCAGCCTCCTCGATGGTGCGATCGGGGTACGACCCGAGCAGGCGGGTCAACAGGTCCGTGTCGGACGACGGTGCACCGTTGGCCGACGGTTCGAAGAGGTGCCCGCCGTCCGCCGCCGAGACGCCGTTCACGCGGCGGGTCAGCTCGACACTGTTGACGAGGTTGCCGTTGTGCCCCAGGGCGAGCGAGCCGAACGGGGTCGAGCAGAATGTCGGCTGGGCGTTGTGCCAGCCACTTGCGCCGGTCGTCGAGTAGCGGCAGTGGCCGACCGCGAGGTAGCCCTTGAGCCCGTTGAGTGTGCCGTCGTCGAAGACCTGGGATACGAGACCCATGTCCTTGTAGACGAGGATGCGTTGTCCGTCGCTGACGGCGATCCCGGCCGATTCCTGGCCGCGGTGCTGCAGCGCGTACAGCCCGAAGTAGGCGAGCTTGCTGACGTCCTCGCCAGGAGCCCAGACCCCGAAGACGCCACAGGCGTCCTTCGGCCCAGTGTCGCCGGCGTCAAGGTCGTGGTTGAGCCGACCATCTCCGCGCGTCACGTACCGAGTCTAGGTGCCGGCGCTGACCACGCCGAACGCACGACGGCGTGTCACCCGTCCGTCCGCACTTCGGCGCGGGATTCCGGTTGTGTTGCCCTCGTCTCGACCGCGCAATGGCTGAAGACCTGGGCTATATGTGTCTCGACTCCTCAGCCGTTCGCACCTTCCTGCCGACGGGCCAAACAACGGCTGAAGGATCGAGCAGAATAGCGCTCAACTCTTCAGCCGTTGCGTCATGCGGTCGAGGTGGGGTCGTTCGACCGGCGTCACGACGCGAGCTGATGGACGCTCTTGATGGCCGACGCGTACGGGTCGGCGTCAACCCACGGCGTACGGCCGAGGCCGCTCAGGTGCTCCGTGACGATTCGGAAGAGCAAGGCCCTTACGAGGTGCTGCCCGAGGTTGTCGTGGTCGACGGCAATCTCGGCCACCAGCGAGGGGTCGGCGCCTTCCCAGACGAGAGCGGCGATGAGCACGATCGCCGTCGCATACGTCTGCGGCCGCCAGTAGAGCGAGAAATCGATGATCGCCGGCGGAAGGACCGGATGGAACAGCACGTTGCCGGAGAGATCGCCGTGCACCAGCTGGTCGGGCTCGTCCACCGGTCTGCGCAGTCCGGTCAGGCGTCGGACCCGCTCGTCGCCGCCGACGATCGGACCCACTTCTGGACCGAGGCGAGAGCCGCCGACCTCGTCCCAGGCGTAGCGATCGGCCAGCGCCCAGCGGTCGTCTCGTTTGGCGACGAAGTCCGGACGCGGCGCCGACCGGGTCCCCGCATGGAACTGCTCGCCGGTCGCGATGATGTCCTTCCACCGGCGCGGCGCATGGACGCCGGCGAGGTACGGCCACGCGGTCCACCCCTCGATGACCAGGTCGCCGGAGGCAGTTCGTAACGGTGCCGCCACCCGGAACGTTCCGTGCCCCTCGATACTCGGCAGCTGGTCGGCCTGCCACTGCAGGGCGTCGAGACTCATGTCGAGCGGCTTGAGGACCACCTCCCCGGCGCGCCAGGACGTGCCTTGCCCGCCCACCATCGCGACCGGATCACTGCGGACGCCGAACGCGCGGCAAACGCTGAGCGGTGGTGGCGGAGCGCGTCTAGGTTCCCCTACGGGCCAAACAACGGGTGGAGAGGTGGTCACCGGGCCAAGTTGCGGAGCAGCAGCGCCTCGGCCACGCACACGCGTTCGAACTCGGCCAGGTGGAGTCCCTCGTTTGCCCCGTGAGCCCGGGTGTCGGGGTCCTCGACGCCGGTGACCAGGATGGCGGCATTCGGGTACGCGTCGGCGAACTCCGCGATGAACGGAATCGAGCCGCCGACCCCGATATCCACGGGCGTTGTGCCGCCCCAGGCCTCCGCGAACGCCGATCGGGCGGCGTCGTACACCGGTCCTTGCGCGTCGATCGCGAACGGGCGTCCGGCCTCGACCGGTGTGACGGTGACCCTGGCACCCCACGGGGCATGCTGCTCGAGGTGATCCGTGAGCCGCTGCAGCGCATTGTCGGGTGTCTCGCCGGGCGGTATCCGCATACTCACCCTTGCGGTTGCCTTCGGCAGCAGCGTGTTTGAGGCCTGGTCGATGGCGGTCGTGTCGATTGCCAGGATCGCGATCGCCGGGCGGGTCCACGCCCGGTCGACGACGGTGCCGCTGCCGATCAGCTCCAGACCCTCGATCGCGCCCGACTCGGCACGTACCCGCTGCTCCGGATAGTCGAGGTCGGCTGCCTTGGACGCGTGCAGCCCCTGCACGGCGACATCACCGTTGTCGTCGTGCAGGCTGGCGAGCACCCGGGTGAGCGCCATCAGGGCGTCCGGTACGACACCGCCCCACATGCCTGAGTGCACGCCATGCTCCAGCGTCTGCACCTCGACGGTCACCGCAACGATGCCGCGTAGAGACGTGGTGAGCGCCGGGACCCCGATGTCCCAGTTGCCCGAGTCGGCGATCACGATCACGTCGGCCGCGAGCAGGTCCTTGTACTCGGCCAGGAACGCCCCCAACGTCGGTGACCCGATCTCCTCCTCGCCCTCGACGAACACGGTGACGCCCACCGCGAGCTCGTCACCGAGCGCCCGGAGCGCAGCAAGGTGCGCCGCGATGCCGGCCTTGTCGTCGGCGGTGCCGCGTCCGTACAACCGCTCACCCCGCAACGTGGGTACGAACGGCTCCGAGCTCCACAGGGCCGGATCGCCTTCCGGTTGTACGTCGTGGTGGGCGTACAGCAGGACGGTGGGTGCGCCTTCCGGCGCTGGCTTACGGGCGATGACCGCCGGTAGCCCACCTTCGACCGACACGATCTGCACGTCGGGAAGGCCGGTGTCTCGGAGCAGCGCCGCGGTCAGCTCCGCGCTCTCTTGGACCTCCGAGGCGCGCGCCGGGTCGGCACTGACCGACTCGATCCGGACGAGGCTCTCGAGGTCGGAGAGAGTTCGCGGTCTCGATGCGTGAATGGCGGCCTTGAGGTCTCGGCTCATACCGCTCGAGCATACGAGCCGGTCGATCGGGGCACCGCGCGCCCTCGGCGTTGTGACCGCCGCACGTATCGGTGGACCCCGCCAAGCCGTAGGGTGGTCCGAGACTTGACCGATCGGAGCCGGAGTAGTGAAGAGGAAGTTCTTGTTGCTGGTGGTCGCCTTGAGTGGTTGCCTGTTGACGACCATCGCGTACGCGTCGGCCGACCCGGGTCCGAAGATCGTCGGTACGCCGCGTGCCGACCAGCTCTCCGGGACGGTCAGGATGGAGACGATCAACGGTCTCGGGGGCAACGACACGATCCACGCCCTCGGTGGGGATGACTATGTCTTCGGCAGCTCCGGCGCCGACCATCTGTACGCCGGTGACGGAGCCGACTCGGCGTACGGCCAGATGGGCGGTGACGTGATCGGCGGTGGCCGCGGCGCCGACCTGATCCTCGGCGGGGGCGGAAACGACTTCCTGGTCGGTGGCCCTGGCGGCGACCGGATCGACGGCGAGGCGGGATCCGATCTCGTCTATGCCGGGCCGGGCGACGACGTCATCGTGCTCGCGTCCGACGGCACACCCGACCGGATCTTCTGCGGCACGGGCAACGACGTCGTCTACCGTTCACGCGCGGTCGATCCGCACGACCGGATCGCAAAGTCCTGCGAGCGCGTCGTCGTCGGCTGATTCCCGGTAGGTCCGCCGCCCGATCGCAGGCGCACGCTGGCTCGCTGCCGGCAGGGACCGGCGGAGTCAGTGGTCGAACACGGTCGGCAATGCCGCCGACCACGGGCGCCGCAGATCCGCGAGCGTGATGGAGAACTGGCCGCGGATGTCGAGCACGGGATCGTCACCGGTTCCCCCGGTGACTCCGATCAGAGTGTGTACGACGCCGTGTGTCGAGCAGAGCTCGGTGAACTGGGCCGCGGTCACTCGCCGTATGCCGACGAGCACCCGGGCCGCCGACTCGCTGAACAGCGCCACGAACGCGTCGAGATCGTCCGGCAGGTCCACCGTCACGCCGACTCCGGAGAGCAGACAGGACTCGACCAGCGCCTGTGCCAGGCCGCCGTCCGACAGGTCGTGCGCGGACCCGAGCAGTCCAGTACGTGCGGCTCCGACCAGCACGTTGGCCAGCCGACGTTCGGCGTCCAGGTCGACGATGGGCGGTCTCCCGCCGAGGTGCCTGTGCACGATGTCGGCCCACGACGAACCGTCGAGCTCGTCGCGCGTCGTCCCGAGCAGGTAGATCAGCTGACCCTCCCCGCCCCACCCCGACCTGGTACGCGTGGCAACGTCGTCGATCACGCCGAGCACGCCGACCAGCGGTGTCGGCAGGATCGGGTCGTCTCCGGTCTGGTTGTAGAGGCTCACGTTCCCTCCGGTGACCGGAATCCCGAGCGCCTGACAACCGTCGGCGAGACCGGACACGGCTTGCTCGAACTGCCACATCACCGCGGCGTCCTCGGGCGAGCCGAAGTTGAGGCAGTCGGTGACGGCGATCGGACGTGCCCCCGTCGTCGCGACATTGCGGTAGCTCTCGGCCAGCGCCAGCTGGGCACCGGCGTACGGGTCGAGCCGGGCGAAGCGGCTGTTGCAGTCGACCGAGACGGCAATGCCCAGACCAGTTGACTCGTCGACCCGGATCAGGCCGGCGTCCTCGGGCTGCGCGCAGACGGTGTTGCCCTGTACATATCGGTCGTACTGGTCGGTGACCCACGACTTGTCCGCCAGATTGGGTGATCCGACGAGCTGCACCAGGGTCTCGAGCAGCTCGCGCCCCGTCGTCGGACGTGCCAGGGCGGACGTGGTGCCCGCTTGCAACGCGTGCTGGCTTCCGGGCCGTACGGACGGACGCCGGTAGACGGGTCCTTCGTGCGCGACGGTACGTGGCGGTACGTCGACGACGGTCTGCCCCTGCCAGTCGATGACGAGCCGCCCCGAGTTCGTGACCTCTCCGAGCACGGTCGCCTCGACCTCCCACTTGGCACAAACTGCCATGAACGCCTCGAGACGCTCCGGTTCGACGATCGCCATCATCCGTTCCTGCGACTCGCTCATCAGGATCTCATCGGGCGACAGGGACGGGTCGCGGAGCGGGACCCGGTCGAGGTCGATCTGCATGCCGCCGTCGCCGGCGCTGGCGAGCTCCGACGTCGCGCACGAGAGCCCTGCCCCGCCGAGGTCCTGGATGCCGGCCACCAGCTTCTGGCCGAACAGCTCGAGCGTGCACTCGATCAGGAGCTTCTCCATGAACGGGTCGCCGACCTGGACGCTCGGCCTCTTCAGACTGGGCCTATTCAGACTGGGCCTATTCAGACTGGTTCGCTCGTCACTGGGTTGCTCGGTCGGTGCACCGGGTTGAAACGTTTCCGACGCGAGGACGGATACGCCGCCGATGCCGTCACCACCGGTGCGTGCACCGTAGAGGACCACGAGGTTTCCGGCGCCGGTCGCCTTGGCAAGGTGGATGTCCTCGTGACGCATCACCCCGACGCACAACGCGTTGACGAGCGGGTTGCCGGCGTACGACGGGTCGAAGACGACCTCCCCGCCGATGTTGGCGAGCCCGAGGCAGTTGCCGTACCCGCCGATGCCGGCGACGATCCCCGGCAGCACCCTGGCCGTGTCTGGGGCGTCGATCGCGCCGAACCGCAGCGAGTCCATCACGGCTACCGGCCGCGCACCCATCGCGAGGATATCGCGGACGATGCCGCCGACACCGGTCGCGGCACCCTGGTACGGCTCGACGTACGACGGGTGGTTGTGGGACTCCACCTTGAACGTGACGGCGTAACCCTGACCGACGTCGACGACACCGGCGTTCTCGCCGATGCCGACCATCAGGCGTTCTCGCATCGCGGTGGTCAGCTTGTCGCCGAACTGTCGCAGGTGCACCTTGCTCGACTTGTAGGAGCAGTGCTCACTCCACATCACCGAGTACATCGCGAGCTCGCTGGCGGTCGGCCGGCGCGCGAGGATCTCGTGGAGCTGCCGGTACTCGTCGGCCCGCAGGCCCAGCTCCTTCCACGGCTGCAGCTGGTCAGGTGTCTGCTCGGCCGACTTGACGGTGTCGAGCGGACGAGGGTCGGTCACCGCAGGGTACTCCCGTACGAGGAGGGGGAAAGCGGCACCAGACTACCTTCGACGCCGGTCCGTCTCCCGCGCCGCCCCGCGCGGACGGCGTATCGTCGGGGACACTCGAAGGAGGCCGCCGGGTGGACATCAACGTGAATGGACGGCGTTTCAAGTCATGGGACGACGTGCCGGTCGAGATCCGCCAGCAGTTGATGGCGAGCGGCGTCTTTCACGACGCCGACGACGACGGCGTACCGGACGAGCTACAGCGTCCCGTCGAGGGGACGGTGATGAAGCACCGGCTCGTGATCAACGGCCAGGAGTACGACCTTGACCGACCCGTCCCATCGCTGTTGCGCGCCGTCATCGGGGTCATGAAGAACCCAGGCGGCGTGATCGCCGCATCGGGACCCGACGGTGTGATCATCCGGCGGCCGGATGCATCGGGTCACCAGAGCCAGCCGGGCTGGTCCCCACCGCCGCTCGGTGCCGGGCCACAAGGTCCGCCATCACCCTGGGCATCTCCCGCTGCCGGCCAGCCGGGCTGGTCATCACCACCGCCAGATGCCGTTCGGCCGGCTCACCCGGTGACGACGAGGTGGGCCGGCGGCCCGACGGCATCGGGAACGGACTACCGGACGACCGGTGCCTCGAGCCGGCCAACCGACCGGCACGTCGTCAACCCGGGCGTGATCACCGAAACCGGAGGATCGAAGGTGGTCCTGCTGGTCGTGGTGATGGTCCTCGTCGCCGCCGTCGTCGCACTCGTCGTGCTGCTCGGCTGAATACCCCGCTGGTGTTGAGATTCGGATGCTCGCCGGCGGATGACCTCAACGCCAGCGAGATGGTCAGGTGCTGGCAAGTGATGCCAGCACGGACGTGAAGAAGCCGAGGCCGTCGCCTCCGGGGCCGCACTGCGGATCGACCGCGTGCTCGGGGTGTGGCATCAGGCCGACGACGTTGCCTGCCGGGTTGGAGATGCCCGCGATGTTGCGCACCGACCCGGTCGGGTTGAGATCGAGGTAGCGCGCGACGATCCGGTCCTCCCGCTCGAGCCGGTCGAGGGTCTTCTCGTCGGCGACGTAGCCGCCCTCGCCGTTCTTCAGCACGATCGTGATCTCTGCGCCGGGTTCGTACCCGCGTGTCCAGGCACTTGCATTCGACTCAATCCGGATCCGTTGATCTCGGCAGACGAACCTGCGGTGGTGGTTGCGGATCAAGGCTCCCGGGAGGAGGTGCGACTCGCACAGGATCTGGAAGCCGTTACAGATCCCGAGCACGGGAAGCCCCCGAGCCGCGGCGGCAACCACCTCTTCCATCACAGGGGCGAACCGCGCGATTGCCCCGCACCGCAGGTAGTCGCCGTACGAGAACCCCCCCGGCAGCACGACCGCGTCGACAGCACGGAGGTCCCGGTCGCCGTGCCAGAGTGGTACGGCGTCGCCCCCGGCGCGGGTCACCGCGCGCCTGGCGTCGGTGTCGTCCAGCGAACCGGGGAAGGTGACGACGCCGATCCTCATGACGCCGCGTCCTGAATGTGAATCGAGAAGTCCTCGATCACGGGGTTGCTCAGCAGGCTCGCCGCCGCCTCGCTGATCTCGGCCAGCCGGTCCGGGCTCGGATCACCCTCGAGGTCGATCTCGAACCGCTTCCCCTGGCGAACCTCGATGATCCCGTCGAACCCCAGCCGGGCCAATGCCTGGTTGACCGCTTTTCCCTGCGGATCGAGGATCTCCGGCTTCAACATCACGTCGACGACCACGCGCGCCACGGGACCTCCCTCGGAAAGTGAACCGGCCGGCCCAGCACCACTTGCGGCACGAGTCTACGGATCCGGGCGGACAGGTCCCCGAAGCCGGTGTACCCGCATTCAGAGAGGGTCGACCGGAGCCGGCTGCTCGTCGGCCGACAGCGAAACCTTTCGTCCGGACATGGCCGGCCCTGGTTGGATCGAGGGATGCGGATCCTCTTCATCGGCGGAACCCGGTTCGTCGGACGGGCAATGGTCGAGTCGGCCGTCGCCGCCGGCCACGAGGTGACGGTTCTGCACCGGGGAGAGCACGGCGCCGACCTGTTTCCCGAAGCGACCCACCTGCTCGCCGACCGCGACGGCGACCTGTCCGTGCTCGACGACAGCGCGTGGGACGCGACCGTCGATGTGGCCGCGTACTTTCCGCGCCAGGTACGTTCGCTCGCCGAGGCGCTCGACGGGAGGGGCGGACACCACGTCTTCGTCTCCACCGTCTCGGTGTACGCCGACCCGCCCGGGCCGGGCGCCACCGAGGACGCCGCCCTCCTCGAGCCGGCTGCCGACGACGTCGAGACCGTCACCGGGGACACGTACGGACCGCTGAAGGTCGCCTGTGAGCTCGCCGCGCAGTCGGCGCACGGTGACGCGTTGACGATCATCCGGCCGACGTACGTCGTGGGTCCGCACGACCCGACCGGCCGTTACCCGTGGTGGGTCACGCAGGCGGCCCGGGGCGGTCCGATGCTGGCGCCTGGCCCGCCGCACGCACCGTTCCAGGTCGTCGACGCCCGCGACCTGGGTACGTGGGCGGTCGGCCTGGTCGAACGCCGACAGGCGGGCACGTTCACGGCCGCTCGACCTCAGATCACCTACGCCGATCTGCTCGAGGCGACCGTCACCGGCGCCACCAGCGGCGCCCAGCTCGTCTGGGTCGACGGCAGCTGGCTCCTCGACCATGGCGTCGACGGGCAGCAGCTGCCGCTCTGGCCCGAGGCCGCGGTGGTGTGGGCCCTGGCCATGGACGTGAGCCGCGCCACGCAGTCCGGGCTCACCCACCGGTCGCTGGCCGAGACCGCGCGCGACACCTTGGCCTGGATCGACGAAGTGGGCGCGGAGTCGGTGCTCGCGCCTGGCTCGGGGATGACACGAGACCGCGAGGCCGAGCTGCTCGACGAGTGGAACGGCCGACTGGCTCACCAGCAACCGTCCAACTGATGTGACAAGGTCGGCTCGTGCTGACGTTTGGAGTCGCCGAGCGCCGACACCGACTGGTCCGCCGGCACCACCTTGCTCCGGACGCACCGGCCGAAGACGTCGAGGCAGCAGTCGCCGGGATGCTGGCGCTGCACGCCACCGATCCAGCGACCGTCTACATGTCCGTCCTCGCGCGCTGCCCGGACGCGACCCTCCAAGGCACCACAGCCGCGTTGTACGACACCCGTGAGCTGGTTCGGATGATCGCGATGCGCCGGACGATGTTCGTGGTCCCGTCGGCCCTGGTGCCCGTGCTCCACAGCGCTGCGTGCGTGCCGATCGCCCATCGCCTTCGCCGGCAGCTCGTCAAGGACCTGCGGACCGGACCGACCGACCCGCCGCTCGGACCCGACGTGGCCGGCTGGCTCGCCGACGTCGAAGACAGCACCGAGCGTGCGCTGGCCGCCCGAGGGGAGGCGACTGCCAGCCAGCTCGCCGCCGACGAGCCACGGCTGCGGACCGCTCAGCTGCCGACGACCGACAAGAGGTGGGACATCAGGCGCAACGTCACCACTCGCGTCTTGACCCTGATGGGCGCCGAGGGGCGCATCGTGCGGGGACGGCCGCGGGGACCGTGGACGTCGCGGCATCACACGTGGGAGCCGGCGACCCGGTGGTGGCCCGCGGGCATCCCCGTCGTGCCGGAGACCGACGCCCGGGCCACCCTTGCCCGCCGCTGGCTCGAGGTGTTCGGCCCGGCCACGGTCGCGGATCTGCAGTGGTGGACCGGGTGGTCGCTCGGCACGACCCGGAAGGCGCTGGCAGACGTCGACACCGTCGACGTAGACCTGGGAGGTGTCCCCGGCGTCGTGCTGGCCGACGACGTCGCAACCGTCGAGCCCGCGGTTCCTTCGGCCGTCCTGCTTCCCGCCCTCGACCCCACACCGATGGGCTGGCAGCAGCGGGAGTGGTTCCTCGGCCCCCATCGTGGCGCGCTGTTCGACCGGTTCGGCAATGTCGGCCCGACCGTGTGGTGGGACGGCCGGGTCGTCGGCGGCTGGGCGGTACATCCGAGCGGCGAGATCGTCTGGCGGTTGCTGGAGGACGCCGGGGTCGAGGCCGCGTCCGGTGTCGAGGCTGCCGCGGAGGGGCTCACAAAACGGCTCGACGGCGCCGTCGTCGTCCCCAGCTTCCGCACCCCACTCGAACGAGAGTTGAGCAGCGGCTCACGATCCTGACCGGGGGTCACCGCGGTAGCGTGCACGCGTGGCGAGCATGGAAGGGGAGCAGATGCAGACAACGGCACTGGGCGCGCTTGAGGTCTCCGCGCAAGGACTCGGCTGCATGGGAATGAGCCAGTCGTACGGAGTGCCCGACGACACAGAGTCGATCGCGACGCTGCGCCGGGCGCTGGACCTGGGTGTGACCTTCCTCGACACCGCGAACGTCTACGGTGACGGCGCCAACGAGACCCTGCTCTCGCAGGTCCTCGCCGACAGGCGCGACGAGGTCACGCTGGCGACCAAGTTCGGGATCGTGGGCATCGACCGCAGCGCCAACGTCCGCCGGATGATCACCCGAGGGGACGCGGCGTACGTCCGGCAGTGCTGCGACGCCTCGCTGGGGCGACTCGAGACGGACGTCATCGACCTCTACTACCTGCATCGGCCCCCGCAGAACGTGGAGATCGAGGAGACGATCGGCGCGATGGCCGATCTCGTCGCGGCGGGGAAGGTACGTCACATCGGCCTGTCCGAGGTCGACGGTGCCCAGCTGCGTCGGGCGTACGCCGTTCACCCGATCGCGGCCGTGCAGTCGGAGTACTCGCTGTGGACCCGCGACCCCGAGGTGCTGACACCGACCATGGCCGAGCTCGGGGTGGGCCTGGTCCCGTTCTCCCCGCTCGGCCGAGGGTTCCTCACCGGCACCTTCGACCGCTCGACTCTGGCTAACGACGACATGCGCCGCGACCTTCCGCGGTTCGGCGAGCAGACGGCGGCCCAGAACGAGGCAGTCGTCGCCTCCGTGCGTGACGTCGCGGCCAGGCACGGGTGCGAGCCGGCACAGATCGCGCTCGCCTGGGTGCGCGCGCAGAGCGACCGGCTCGGCGTGCCCGTCGTCCCGATCCCCGGCACGAAGCGGCGCCGCTGGCTCGAGCAGAACGTTGCCGCCCTCGACATCTCGCTCGACGCTGAAGACCGCGCGCTTCTCGACGGACTCGCCGACCGGGTGGCAGGAACCAGATACTGACGACTTGTCGGTACGTCAGGGGGTCATGACCCGATGACGCGCCGACAAGTCGAGCATTCAGCCGAGCTCGCGCTTGAGGATCTTGCCCGACGCGCTCATCGGAAGCTCGTCGCGGAACTCGATCGCCCGCGGGTACTTGTGTGACGCCAGCTCCTGCCTCGACCATGCGACCAGCTCGTCTTCGGTGATCTCGGCTCCCGGCTGCGTGATGACGAAGGCCTTGACCTCCTCGCCGTACTGCTCGTCCGGCACGCCGACCACGGCGGCGAGCGATACCGCCTCGTGGGTCATCAGGACTTCCTCGACCTCGCGTGGGTAGACGTTGTAGCCACCCCTGATGATCATGTCCTTCGCCCGGTCCACGACGTAGTAGTAGCCGTCCTCGTCACGTTTGCCGAGGTCGCCCGAACGAAACCACCCGTCGCGGACGGCCTCGGCGGTTGCGTCGGGTCGGCCGAGATAGCCCTTCATCACGTTGTAACCCTTGATGGTGATCTCACCGACTGCGCCCACCTCACGGACCTCATTCCAGCTCTCGTCGATCAGCCTGAGCTCGACCCCCCAGATCGGCGTACCGATCGAGCCGGGCTTCGGGTCTCGGTCCGACGGGTTGAAGGTGGCGACCGGCGACGTCTCGGACAGGCCGTAGCCCTCCTTGATCTCGACGCCGAACCGCTTCTTGAACTCGTGGATGATCTCGACCGGGAGCGATGAACCACCGGCGACGGACACCCGCAGGTTTCTCGCGATCCGATCGACGTCGACCGCGTCGTCGAGGGCACCGAGCAGTCCCCAGTACATCGTCGGTACGCCGGCGAAGAAGGTGATGTCCTCCGACTGCATCAGCGCCAGGGCAGCCTTGGCGTCGAACCGTGGCAGCAGGACCAGCGTCGCGGCCTGCGCGAACCCGCCATTCATCTGCACGGTCTGCCCGAACGAGTGAAACAGCGGCAGCGCCACGAGGTGGGTGTCCCAGCCGTTCTCCGGCCGGCCGTGAAGCTGGAGCGTGCTCTGCGCGTTGAGCACCATATTGGCATGGGTCAGCTCGGCGCCCTTCGGCTGCCCTGTCGTTCCAGACGTGTAGAGAACTACGGCGGTGTCCGTCGGCTCGGTGAGGCGCGTCTCGAACAAGGGCGGCTGACCGTCGAGCGCGGCAGCCAACGTGGGAGTTCCTTCGATCGGGGAATCGGCCGTCGGATCGGCCGTGATGACGAACATTTCCTCGCACGAGTCGGTCAAGGCGAACCCCTGTTCGCCCTCCTGGGCCATCGGAAGCTCCGCCGACCCCTGGAAGCAGAAGTACGCCCTCGCCTTGGAGTCCTGGAGGTGGTAGGCGATCTCGCGGCTCTTCAGCAGGACGCTGATCGGGACGACGGTGGCTCCGGTCTTGAGGATGCCGTAATAGACGACCGGAAAGGAGGGGATGTTGACGCAGCTCAGGGCGACCTTGTCGCCTTGACCGACGCCCTTGTCAGCGAGCAGGTTCGCCACCTGGTTGGCCGCGGCGTCGACCTGTGCGTACGTCAGCCGTGACGACCCGAGTACGACCGCGTTTCGGTTGGGATATCGGCGAGCACTGTCTTCCAACACGACGCTCAGGTTGAGCATGGCACACCTCATGCTGGTGAGATCCCGGGCTTCGACTCTACCGGCGCCGCTCAGAAGCCGGCGCCGGTGAGGCGTTCGTACGCCTCGATGTACCGCGCCCGGGTCCTGTCCACGATGTCGGGCGGCAACGGCGGTGGCGGACGGCCAGCTCCTCGATCCCAGCCGCTCTTGCCCGACGTGAGCCAGTCGCGTACGAACTGCTTGTCGAACGACGGCTGCGGATGCCCCGGCCGCCAGCCGTCGGCCGGCCAGAACCGGGACGAGTCGGGGGTCAGCAGCTCGTCGGCGATCACGAGCGTGCCGTCCGGGCGGCGGCCGAACTCGATCTTCGTGTCGGCGAGGATGATCCCGCGTTCACGCGCGGTCGCCTCGCCGCGCTCGTACACGCCGACAGTGAGGTCACGCAGCCGGGTCGCGAGGTCCGACCCCACCTCGGCGGCAATCTCGGCGTAGGTCATCGGCTCGTCGTGCTCGCCCAGCGGCGCCTTCGTGGTCGGTGTGAAGATCGGCTCCGGAAGCCTCGACCCGTCGACGAGACCTGGTGGCAGCGGAACGCCGGACACCGAGCCCGACTCGGCGTACTGGGTGAGGCCCGATCCGGCGAGGTAGCCGCGGGCGACGCACTCGACGTCGATCATGGCGAGACGCTCGCAGACGATCGCCCGGCCGGACCACTCGGGCGGAAATCCGCTCGGCACCTCGGTCGAGACGACGTGGTGGGGAGCGAGGTCGGCAACCCGATCGAACCACCACAGCGACAGCCGAGTAAGCAGCTCGCCCTTGTCCGGGATCGGGGTCTCGAGGACGAAGTCGAACGCGGAGATCCGGTCGCTGGCGACCATCAGGATCCGCCCGTCCGGAAGGTCGTAGAGATCGCGGACCTTGCCCGAGTATGCCGCCTTCACATCGGAAATCCTCCCATCCCCTCGACTTGTCGGTACGTCACGGGGTCATCACCTCGTGAGGCGCCGACAAGTCCAGGGTTGGTCAGACTTGTCGGTACGTCACGGGGTCATCACCTCGTGAGGCGCCGACAAGTCCAGGGTTGGTCAGATAATGGCGCGGGGGCGGTACGCCGCGACCTCCGGGTTGGCGGATACCAAAGCGTCGATTCGGGCGACGACGTCCGCGACCTGCTTTGCGGCCGCGCCCGTGAACGACAGCGGATCGGCCACCACGCCCGCCAGCTCGCTGCGCGACAGCTGAAGCCGGTCGTCGGCGGCGAGCCGGTCGAGCAGGTCACTTCCGTCGACGCCCTTGTCCCGCATCTCGAGCGCCACCGCGACCGCGTGCTCGCTGATCGCCTCGTGCGCGGTCTCACGACCCACCCCTCGACGTACGGCCGCCATCAGCACCCGCGTCGTCGTCAGGAACGGCAGGTTGCGGGCGAGCTCCCGCTCGATGACCGCGGGGAACGCCGCGAAGCTGCCCAGAACGGTCAGGATCGTCTCGTACATCGCGTCGATGGCATAGAAGGCATCAGGTATCGCGACCCGGCGGACGACGGAACACGACACGTCCCCCTCGTTCCACTGGTCTCCGGCCAGCTCGCCGACCATGGACAGGTAGCCGCGCAGGATCACCGCGAGCCCGTTGACCCGCTCCGACGAGCGGGTGTTCATCTTGTGCGGCATCGCGCTCGAGCCGACCTGGCCGGGTTGGAACCCTTCCGTCACGAGATCGTGTCCGGCCATCAGCCGGAGCGTGGTGGCCAGGTTGCTGGGCGCCGCGCCGAGCTGGACCAGTGCCGAGACGACGTCGAAGTCGAGGCTTCGGGGATAGATCTGGCCGGTGCTGGTCAGGACGTTTCCGGAGCCGGGACGGAGATGCTCTGCGACCCGGTGTTCGAGCTCGGCGAGCTTGGCCGCGTCACCGTCGAGCAGGTCGAGCTGGTCCTGGGACGTACCCACGGGTCCCTTGATACCTCGGAGCGGGTACCGCGCGATCAGCTCCTCGAGACGTTGGAACGCGATCAGCAGCTCGTCGGCGATCGTGGCGAACCGTTTGCCGAGAGTGGTCACCTGGGCTGGCACATTGTGCGACCGGCCCGTCAGGACCGTCTCTGCATACTGGCTCGCGAGCTCGGCGAGACGGGCCAGGGTGGCGATTGTCTTGGTCCGGACCAGGTCGAGCGACGCAAGGATCTGCACCTGCTCGACGTTCTCGGTGATGTCGCGGCTGGTCATCCCCTTGTGGATGTGCTGGTGCCCCGCGAGCGCCGAGAACTCTTCGACCCGGGCCTTGACGTCGTGCTTCGTGCGGCGTTCGCGCTCGGCGATCGAGTCGAGGTCGACCTGGTCGACCACGCGCTCGTACGCCTCGACAACGCCGGCAGGTACGTCGACACCAAGCTCGCGTTGCGCCTCGAGGACCGTGATCCAGAGCCGTCGCTCGAGCACGATCTTGTGCCGTGCCGACCAGATCCGGGTCAGCTCCGGGGACGCATAACGGACGGCGAGCACATTGGGGATCGCTCCGGAGGTCACCAACCCATTCTCGCGCAGTCGACGTCCGCTGCGGGAATCGGCTCGTCCACGTCCCTGATCGACCAGCAACCAGAGCATCCGGGCCGCCAGTGTGTCTACGTGCGGAGGTCGCCGATCTACGGTGGGCCACGTGATCTATCGAGGCTGGCCCCTTGCAGAGCTGATCCGAACGAGGCGGTTGACCCTCGAGCCGCTGCGTGTCGAACACGCCGACGAGATGACGCTGGTTCTCGCTGACGAGGACCTGTACGAGTTCATCGGCGGACGGCCGCCTGAGCTCGAGGAGCTTCGGGAGCGGTACGCCCGTCAGATCACGGGACCGGCCGACGGACAGCAGGGTTGGCTGAATTGGATCATCCGTCACCGCGAGAGCGGAGGCGTCCTCGGTACCGTGCAAGCGACGGTGCACGACGACGCCGGAGCGCCCACGGCTGAGATCTCCTGGGTAGTGGCCGTCTCCCACCAGCATCGGGGGTATGCCCGGGAGGCTGCCACCGGCCTGGTGGAGTGGCTCCGAGGACGCGACGTCCGGACCTTCGTCGCACACATCCACCCCTACCATGCGGGGTCGATCGGCGTGGCGGAGCACCTCGGCATGGAACCCAGTGACGTGACCGTCGACGGCGAGGTTCGCTGGATCTCCCGTTGTCGGTAGTTTGATCGACATGGCAAGCGCTGGATCGAAGTCGCCTGCTGTTGAGGTGGAGGTCGGGCCGCACGTCGTGCGGGTCTCCAACCCAGATCGTGTCTACTTCCCGCAGCGCGGCGCGACGAAGCTCGACCTCGTCCAGTACTACCTCAGTGTCGGCGACGGGATCGTCCGTGCGCTTCGCGAGCGTCCGTGCATGATGCACCGCTTCCCTACCGGGATCAGCGGCGAGAAGGTGCACCAGAAACGCGTGCCGCACGGTGCGCCGCCGTGGCTGGAGACCGTGCGCGTCGAGTTCCCGCGCTACGGTCGGCATGCGTACGAGCTGTGCGTCACCGAGCTCGCGAGCGTCGTCTGGGCTGTCCAGATGTCCACCGTCGAGTTCCACCCGTGGAACTCCCGCCGGGCGGACACCGAGAAACCCGACGAGTGGCGGATCGACCTCGATCCGATGCCCGAATGCGACTTCGAGACCGTTCGGCGCGTGGCGCACGTCGCGCACGAGGTTCTCGACGAGCTCGGAGCCGTCGGCTGGCCGAAGACGTCCGGCGGCAAAGGGCTGCACATCTATGTCCGGATCGACCCGCAGTACGGCTTCTCGGAGGTACGCCGGGCCGCGTGGGCATTCGCCCACGAGGTGGAACGCCGGGCATCCGACGACGTGACAACGACCTGGTGGCGCAAGGACCGCGACCCAACGACCCTGTTCGTCGACTACAACCAGAACGCCCGCGATCACACGATTGCCAGCGCCTACTCGGTGCGTGGCGTCCCGGACGCCAGGGTCTCGACGCCGATCGGTTGGCACGAGATCGACGACGTGCAGCCCACCGACTTCACGATCGAGACGGTGCCTGGCAGGTTCACGGAGCTCGGCGATCTCCACGCGGGCATCGACGACGCGGTGTTCTCGATCGAACCGCTGCTGGAGTGGGCCGCCCGAGACGAGCGCGCGGGTGCGGCTGACCCTGGCCCGCCCGGCGAGCCGGCACCCGGCGAGTAGACGAGTCGACTCCTGTCCCCGAATGTCATCAGGTGGTCGTCGGCGGCCTCAGCTGCCAGATCCAGCCGATCTCACGCAGCCCGAGCCGATCGGCCACCCGCTGGGAGGCTCGGTTGTCGGCAGCTGTGCTGTAGAACAACGTCCGCCCGCGGTCGGCCAGCAGGTTCGCCCACTCGGCGGTCACCGCAGCGGCGTACCCGCGCCCGCGGAACTCGGGGTGCGTCCAGATCCCGCCCTCGACACCAGACGGGGCGTCGCGCGGCGTGTGGCAGACCGCGACCACGAGATCGTGGTCTACCAGCACGGCCCACGGACCCGACTGCCCGTCGAGAAGCTCGGTCCACTCGCCCGCCTCCCAGGTGTCTGGGCGCGCATCGCGGAGAAGGCGCGCATCTCCCGGACACCCGGATCTGAGCACCGGCAGACTCGCGCTCGACTCCAACGGCGGCTCGACCAGATAGCTCGGACCACCCGAGACGTGGATCGGGCCGATCGCCTGCTCGAGGATACCGCGGCACGTATTGACAATCGGCGGCGCAACGCCCCGCTCGGTGCCGTCGCCACCCGGTGCGTCGACGACGATTCCGCGCAGCCGCGAACGCACCGGTGCGACGAGGTCCGGCCCGGGGACCAAGGCCGTGCCGGACCGTGACACGAGAACCGAAGCCGTTGGCTGCTCCCCGTCCCGCCCGCGGGTTTGGTCGCCCCACAAGACGTCGCACTCGGTGACGAGCAGCTCGAGGTCGGAAGGTGGCGACGGTCGGGTCATCCGCGGGCGGCCTCCTCGGCTATGTCGCTGCGCCATTGGGCGCCGTCGAACGCGATCCGGTGTACGCCGTCGTAAGCCCGTGCGCGAGTGGTTGCAAGGTCCGGGCCGAGGGCCGTGACCGCGAGGACACGACCGCCCGACGTGACGATGTCGTCACCGTGAAGACGCGTGCCCGCGTGCAGAACGAACGTCTCGTCGAGGCGTGCGACGGCATCGAGCCCGTCGATCAGATCACCGCCACGAGGCGCGTCCGGGTACCCTGCTGCCGCCATCACGACCGCCACCGCCGCGCCGTCGCGCCATCGCAACGGGCCGACCTGGTCGAGTCGTCCCTCGGCGGCGGCGAGCAGGACACCTCCCAGCGGGGTTTCGAGAAGCGCGAGCAGGGCTTGGGTCTCGGGATCACCGAACCGTACGTTGAACTCCACGACGCGTACGCCGTGACTCGTGATGGCCAGGCCCGCATACAGCAGGCCGGTGAACGGCGCGCCGCGCCGCGCCATCTCCTCCACGGTCGGCTGCAGCACCCGCTCGCGTACGTCGTCGACGAGACCACCCGGTAACCACGGCAACGGCGTGTATGCGCCCATGCCCCCGGTGTTCGGACCCTCGTCACCATCGAGCAACCGCTTGAAGTCCTGCGCCGGTCGCATCGGGACGACGCTCCGTCCGTCGCAAACCGCGAACAACGACAGTTCCGGTCCGTCCAGGTACTCCTCGACGACGACGCGTCCGCAGGAGGCCGCGTGCCGCTCTGCCCGGCCACGGTCCGACGTGACGACGACCCCCTTTCCGGCGGCGAGCCCGTCGTCCTTGACCACGTACGGCGGTCCGAATGCATCCAGCGCTCGGGCAACCTGCTCGCCGTCGTCGCAGACGTACGACCTCGCGGTCGGCACCCCGGCCGAGGCCATCACCTGCTTGGCGAACGCCTTGCTGCCTTCGAGCACAGCAGCTGCTCGGCTCGGACCGAAGCACGCGATGCCGGCACTGCGTACGGCATCGGCCACGCCGGCGACCAGCGGCGCCTCGGGCCCCACCACGACGAGGTCGGCGTCCAGGTCTGCGGCGAGCGCTGCGACGGCCGCACCGTCAAGCGCATCGACGGCGTGCAAGCAGGCGTGGTGGCCGATTCCTGGGTTCCCCGGCGCCGCATGCAGCTCGGTGGCGTCCGGGTCACGCGCGAGGGCCCGTACGATCGCGTGCTCACGCCCGCCCGAGCCAACCACCAGGACCTTCACACCAGACCTCCTCGCGCCACACCCACGTGGATCAGATCAGGTCGCGGACCACGATCGACTCGTCGCGACCGGGCCCAACCCCGATGACAGCGATGGGTTTTCCGATCATCGCTTCAACCGCGTCCACGTACTCCCGGGCCGCCTTCGGCAGCTCGTCGAACGTACGGCAGGACGAGATGTCCTCCCACCACCCGGGAAAGTACTCGTAGACCGGTCGGGCATGGTGGAAGTCCGTCTGGGTCATCGGGATCTCGTCGTGCCGCTCACCGTCGACCTCGTACGCAATGCAGACCGGCACCTGGTCAAGGCCCGTCAGCACGTCGAGCTTCGTGAGCACGAAGTCGGTGACGCCGTTGACACGTACCGCGTATCGCCCAAGTACTGCATCGAACCATCCGCACCGGCGCGGCCGACCGGTCGTGGTTCCGTACTCCCACCCCTGCTTGCGCAAGTACGCACCGTGGTCGTCGAACAGCTCGGTCGGGAATGGTCCCTCGCCGACTCGGGTGGTGTAGGCCTTGATGATCGCAACCACCCGGTCGATCCGGCCCGGTGGGATCCCTGAACCGGTGCAGGCGCCGCCTGCGGTCGCATTCGAGGACGTGACGAACGGGTACGTGCCGTGGTCGACGTCGAGCAGCGTCGCCTGGCCGGCCTCGAGCAGCACGATCGCGTCGTCGTCGAGAGCCCTCGACAGGAGCAGGGAGGTGTCCGCGATCATCGGGCGGAGCCGATCGGCGTACGACAGCAGATGCTCGACGACGTCGCCGGGCTCGACTGCGCGACGGTTGTAGATCTTGGCGAGCACCTGGTTTTTGTACTCGAGCACCGCCTCGACCTTCTGCTGAAGGATCTTCGGGTCGAACAGGTCCTGGACCCGGATCCCGATCCGATTCATCTTGTCGGCGTACGTCGGGCCGATCCCCCGGCCAGTCGTGCCCAGCCTTCGAGAGCCGAGGAACCGTTCGGTGACCTTGTCCATGTCGCGGTTGTAGCTCGGGATGACGTGTGCGTTGGCGCTGATCACCAGCCGTGACACGTCGACGCCGCGGGCGGTTAGGTCAGCGAGCTCCGCGAAGAGCACCTCGAGATCGATCACGACGCCGTTCCCGATCACCGGCACGACCTCGGGGGTGAGGATGCCGCTCGGCAGCAGGTGCAACGCGTAGGTCTCGTCCTCGATGACGACGGTGTGGCCGGCGTTGTTGCCTCCGTTGAACTTGACGACGAAGTCCACACGGTCACCGAGTTGGTCGGTCGCCTTGCCCTTTCCCTCGTCGCCCCACTGAGCGCCGACGATAACGACCGCGGGCATCGTCACACCTCCCGGTCGGGTCGGTCACAGACCGGGGAGTCTACCGAGGAGGGTGATCACGGCCCGTCCGTGCGACGGTGATCAGGGGTCGAGCGGCACACCGGCGGCCTCGAGGCACGACTCGACCCGCAGTCGCTCGAGGTCACGATCGGAGCCGAGCGGCAGGTCCACGATCATGTGCGGCACCTCCAGGCAGTGGGCGACCTCGCAGAGGACATCGTCGTACGCAAGGACGATGCCGCGCCGACGAGCCATCGGTACGCCGACGTCGACCATGGTGAGTGACCTGCGCAGCCGGCGGAGGTCACGAGCCAGCTCCTCGATGGGATGCGCGTTACCGGCTGCCACCTCCTGCGGGTGCTGACGGCGCCACCACGCCTGCTCGAGCCGCTCCGAGATCGGGTTGAACCGGCTCACGAGCCAGAACACCGTGGCCACGATGCCCGTCACCAGCGCCGTGAGTAACACCATCGCGACGGCTTCGGGCATGAGTCGACGCTACGCCGCACCGGAGGGTTCGGCAATGACGCGCTCGTCGGCGACAGGCGTCCATCGGCCCCGAGCGACGCGCATCGGTCGCGGTGTGATCTTGCTCCCGGTGCCGGGTGCTGGCGCAGCCGAGACCGTGCAAGGGTGGCGGTGTGGAGCGGATCTTGGTCATCACCAACCCGGACTCGGGATCGTGGGACCAGGATGTCGTCGAAGGCGCACTCGACGTACTGAAGGCCGGGGCCGACGTCGATGTGCGCGCAACGGCCGACAGCGACGCGCTCGGGTCGGTGCTCGAGGGGAGATCCGGCCGTGACGTGGTGGTCGTCGGCGGCGACGGGAGCCTGCACGCTGTCGTCCAGGCACTGCACCGCCGGGGCGACCTGGCCGAGCCGGTCCTCGGGTTGATCCCGCTCGGCACGGGAAATGACCTCGCGCGCACCTTGGAGATCCCGCTCGACCCGAGCGACGCGGCACGCCTCGTCCTCGACGGGACGGCGAGACCGCTCGATATCCTTGTCGCCGACGACGACAGCGTCGTCGTGAACGCCACTCACGTCGGTGTCGGTGCCGACGCCGGTCGCGCCGCCGAATCCTGGAAGTCGCGGCTCGGCAAGGTCGGCTACCTGGTCGGTGCGCTCATCGCGGGGCTGCAAGCCGACGGGCTGAAGATCAGGGTCGTGGGGGATGACCGTGCCATCAGCAGCGGACGCCGACGCGTCCTCCAGGTGGGAATCGGCAACGGCCGCTACGTCGGCGGCGGCACCCCGCTGACGCCTGACGCCATTGTCGACGATGGCTTCGCCGACCTGATCGTGTCGTTCGCGGTTTCACCGGTCCCGCGGTTGGTGTACGCCGTGCGGCTCAGGCTCGGACGCCAGGGCGAGAGCCCGGAGGTGACGACCGCGCGGGTCCGGCGGGTCAGCATCGAAGGTGAGCTCTTCTCCTGCAACACCGACGGCGAGCTGGAACTACCGGTCCACCGACGGACCTGGGTCGTGCGGCCGGGTGCATACCGGATGGTCCTGGCGTCGACCACGACCGACGGCCGGACGGCGGCATCGCCCGGTGATCGGAGAGGATGACCTGATGACTTTCGACAATCTGCTCGGCGGCCCACCCGACACCTTGCTTCCCGACGACCCAGCTGCTGCAATGCTTGCCGGCGGGACGAGCGCCGATGAGACGGTGCGCTCGCATCCCGCTTCGTCGATCGCCTGGGCCAGCCTTGCCGAGGCCGCGCTGGCCGCGGACGAGCACGTCGCGGCGTACGCGTACGCGAGAACCGGCTATCACCGCGGGCTCGACGCGCTGCGACGCAGCGGCTGGAAGGGTCACGGACCGATCCCGTGGAGCCATCAGCCGAACCGTGGTTTCCTGCGCTCCCTGGCTGCGCTGGCGATCGCAGCCGAGGCCATCGGCGACGTCGAGGAGGCGCAGCGGTGCCGGGTGTTCCTTGCCGATTCCAGCAGGGACGCTGCCAGCGCGTTGCTTCCGTGACAGCCGGCCTCGTCGATGCTCGCCGACGGCGCGTGCGATCCTGGCGGCCCGGCTCACCGAAGCCGTCGCAGTCGCCGATCCGCTACCAGGGAAGTACCTGACACGTGTATCGTCATCGTACGATGCTGATCGACGTGCCACGGAGGCGGGATGAGAACGACGCTTGCTCTGGATGATGACCTGATCCTGGAGGCACAGCGCCTGACCGGAACTCGCGAGAAGAGCGCCTTGGTTCGCCAGGCTCTGCGCGCATTGATCGAGCGCGAGAGCGCACGCCGCCTGGCTCAACTGGCCGGGAGCGAACCCGGCGCGCAGGGGAGCCCGAGACGTCAGACGAAACCTGCGTGATTCTCGTCGACACCTCGATCTGGATCGATCACCTCAGGGTTGGCGAGCCGAAACTCGCGACGCTGCTTCAGGACGGTCACGTGCTGGGCCATCCGTGGGTGATCGGCGAGCTGGCGCTCGGCCTGCTGTCTCGCCGCAGCGAGATACTCGGTCTTCTCAACAACCTTCCGCGAGCGAAGACCGCGACAGACGTCGAAGTCCTGGAACTGATCGAAAACCGACACCTGTCCGGGCTAGGCATCGGGTACGTCGACGCGCATCTGCTCGCCGCGACGCTGCTCACCACGGGCGCGGCCTTGTGGACTCGCGACAGACGACTCGGGTCGACTGCCACTCAGCTCGGACTCGCACACCACGAGGACCAGGAGTCCTGAGTGCATCCCCGCAACGTCTCGCGACGTGTCCGTCCTCGTGTGGCGTTGGCGCCACGATGTGCGCATCGGGCCAACGGTCCGGAGGTCGGAGTCGTCCAGGACGTAGAGCGCTGGCCGACAACCAGTCGCCGACCCTCCACCGGCGTCCCCCTTCTGCCGAAGTACGGGTTCGCAACCCAAATTCGTCGATTTCAGGTACGCATCACGTACCTCGGCGGCGGGTGCGGGGCGGGATCCTGTGGACGACGCCAGCGGCACAGGTGTGATTCGGGCCCACTCTGTTGCGATGCCTGGACCTGCACGGAGGAGTTGAACATGACAGTCATTATCATTAAGATCGCGGTGACGGGGCCATCCGTGGCGGTGTGAGTACGCGGTCCCGCGTCTGGATCGACGAGGACGAAGGACGAGCCATGCGACAGGGATCCGCCGAGCAGCGATCGGGTGTCCTGGTGGTGCTCGCCGTCGTCGCTGCTTTCCTGAGCGCCTGCAGCTCGGGCGACCGCCTCGCCCCGGGGACGATCAGGGTTGTTGCCTCGACCGACGTGTGGGGTGCCATCGCAGGCGACATCGGAGGCAAGCAGGTTGCTGTCACGTCGATCCTCTCGGAGCCGGATCAGGACCCTCACTCATACGAACCGGACGCTCGAACGGCTCTGGAAACCGCCAAGGCCGACATCGTGATCGAGAACGGCGGCGGGTACGACGACTTCGTCGGCCAGCTGTTGAGGGCAAGCAACAGTGCCGCAACCGTCCTCGACGCGGTTTCGATCTCCGGACTGAAGCCCGACGCATCGGGCGATCTGAACGAACACGTCTGGTTCGACCTCACCGCCGTCAAACGAGTCGCCGCCGCACTCGCCGCAGACCTCGCGAGACGCGAGCCCTCCTACGCCCGGTATTTCCGCGCGAACCTGACGAGGTTTGACACCTCCGTCGATGCGTTGGCCGCGAGGGAGCGCCACCTGAGTGGCAGGTTCACCGGTGTCCCGGTGGCGATCACCGAGGCCCTACCCCTGTACATGCTCGGCGCGATCGGCGCGCGCAACGCGACACCGCGTGCCTTCAGCAGGGCGGTCGAGGACGGCGCTGACGTCTCCGTCTCGGTCCTCGAAGAGACCCTCCAGCTGTTCCAGGAGCACCGGGTGCGTCTGCTCGCCTACAACGAGCAGACGAGCGGTGCGATCACCGACGAGGTCCTGGCCGCCGCCAAGGCTGCCGCCATCCCGGTCGTTCCGGTCACCGAAACCCTTCCACCGGACGCCACCTACCTGACCTGGATGAGGCAGAACCTGGCCGCTATCACGACTGCATTGAGCGCCCGATGACCGCCGCCGTCCGGCTGACCGCCGCCACATTGTCGTACGACGACCGGACCCTCTGGTCTGGTCTCGACCTCGACGTCGAGCCGGGTCAGTTCGTCGCGGTCCTCGGACCGAACGGTTCCGGGAAAACCAGCCTGCTCCGAGTGCTCCTTGGTCTCACCCCGCTGTCGTCCGGGCGGGCGGAGGTGGACGGAAGAACCGTCCGCCGTGGCAACCATCGAGTCGGCTACATCCCGCAGCAGAAAGGCTTCGACACCGACGTCCCGTTGCGGGGTAGGGACCTCGTCCAGCTCGGCCTCGACGGACATCGCTGGGGTCCCCCTCTCCGCCACCGCAGACGCGATCGTTCCACGGTCGACCGCCTGCTTGGCGACGTCGGAGCCAGCTCGTTCGCAAGTGTTCCCTTGGGCCAGCTCTCCGGCGGCGAGCAGCAGCGGCTGCGGATCGCCCAGGCACTTGCGACCGACCCTGCGGTGCTGCTCTGTGACGAGCCGCTGCTTTCGTTGGATCTGCACCACCAGCGAGTCATCGTCGACCTCCTCGACCGGCGGCGACGCGAGCATGAGACGGCGGTCGTGTTCGTTACGCACGAGATCAACCCGATCCTCGCCGTCACGGACTCCGTGCTGTACATCATCGACGGCAAGTTCCGGCTGGGGTCGCCGTCGGAGGTGATGACGTCCGAAGTCCTGTCCGAGCTGTATCGCGCTCCGGTCGAGGTGATCCGGCGGCACAACCGGCTGATCGTCGTGGGTGCCGACGACGACCAGCATGCACACCATCCGGACGCATCCGCCGGGCACGGGCACATCAACCCGGCAGGAACGCGATGATGCAGTCCGCGGACGTGTCCTGGCACGACATCTTCAACTTCGCAGACTACAGCGAGCTGCTACCCCTGGTACGCAACTCGATCATCGCCGGCGCGCTGCTCGGTCTCGTCGGCGGTGTCGTCAGCGTCCTGGTGATCACCCGCGACCTGCCGTTCGCCGTCCACGGCATCAGTGAAATCTCGTTCGCCGGTGCGTCCGGCGCGTTGTTGTTCGGCGGCAGTGTCGTGGCCGGCTCGTTCGTCGGGTCGGTGAGCGCTGCGCTCGTCCTCGGCGTTCTCGGCAGCCGGGCTCGCGACCGGAACTCGATCACCGGCGTCGTGGTGCCGTTCAGTCTCGGTCTCGGGATCTTGTTCCTCGCGCTCTATCACGGCCGGGCCGCGAACAAGTTCGGGTTGCTGACCGGTCAAATTGTCGCTATCGACAACGGCTCACTCCGCTCGCTCGTCGCGACCTCCGTGACCGTCCTGGCCGTGCTCGCGGCCGTCTGGCGTCCGCTCATGTTCGCAAGCGTCGACCCCGACCTCGCCGTTGCCCGCGGCGTTCCCGTGCGGCTGCTCGGTCCGCTGTTCATGCTGCTGCTCGCCTGCACGGTCGCCGTCTCGATCCAGGTGGTCGGGGCGCTGCTCGTGCTGGCACTGCTTTGCACGCCGGCAGCAGCGGCGCTGAAGGTGACCGCGTCACCGCTATGGGTGCCAGTCCTGTCGGTGGTCTTCGCACTCTGCGCAATGGTCGGCGGGATCTTGGTCGCGCTCGGGACCAGCATCCCGATCAGCCCCTACGTCACGACGATCTCATTCCTCATCTACCTCGCCTGCCGTGGATATGCGGCACTCCGCAAGCCCGCCGGGCGCGGCGAATCCTCAGAGGTCGCGCTCGCGGGGTGACCCCTTGATGCTGGCTCGGCGGCGCAGGTACTCCAAGCCGATCGGGACGACGGACGCCGCGACCAGCAGGATCAGGATCAGCTCGATGTGGACACGGACGAACTCGATCTGACCCAGCCAGTATCCGAGCAGGGTCACCCCGGTTGCCCAGATCGCGCCACCGACAGCGCTGTACGCGACGAATCGCCGCATCCCCATCCGTGATGCGCCGGCGAGGATGGTGATGAACGTTCGGACGACGGGGACGAACCGAGCCAGCACGACGGCCTGGTTCCCGTACCGCTCGAAGAACGCGTGCGTCTGCTCGAGATACCTGGTCTTGAGGAACCGAGCGTCGTCCTTGAACAGCGACGTACCGACCCGTCGCCCGACAAGGTAGCCCACGATGTTGCCCGCGATCGCGGACGCGCTCAGCAGGATGCAGGCAACCCAGATCGGAGCGCCAACGTTGTGCTGCTGGGAGACCACCAGACCGACCGTGAACAGCAGCGAGTCACCCGGCATGAAGAAGACGAACAGCCCACACTCTACGAAGACGATGACGAGGGCCACCCACAGTGCGTACGATCCGAACCGGTCGATGATCTGCTGCGGGTCCGGGATGAGAGGCAATGCCAGCACCGTGGTGGTCACGGCTCGAGCGTAGCCGCGGTCGTCGTACGCGCCGACCACGCCACGTCACACCATGACGCCGCGCCCGACGAATACGCTGGGCCGATGGGGAGCAGCCAGCCCGTCGTTCGGCCGCCCGACGCGAACGCACCGCCCGCAGGGGAAGCGCTCGCGAGGGGCGCGGTCGGCGTCGGGCCATGGGAGGGTCCCCTTCCGAGCGACGAGCGGTACGACCCTGAGCTGCTCGCGACCGGGGACCGACGCAACGTCGTGGACCGCTACCGGTACTGGCACCACGCCGCGATCGTCGCCGACCTCGACAGCCGTCGGAATCCCTTCCACGTCGCGATCGAGAACTGGCAGCACGACTTCAACATCGGTTCTGTCGTCCGGACCGCCAACGCGTTCAACGCAGCGGGTATCCACATTGTCGGCCAGCGACGGTGGAACCGGCGGGGCGCGATGATGACGGACACGTACCAGCACGTGAGCCATCACGAGAACGGAACCCAGCTCGCCGCGTGGGCGGCCGACGAAGGACTACCGATCGTCGGCGTGGACAACCTGCCCGGTGCGGTTCCGGTCGAGGAAGCATCGCTGCCGCGCGCGTGTGTCCTCGTCTTTGGCCAAGAGGGTCCGGGGCTGTCCGCCCCGGTACGAGCAGTGTGCGAGGTAACCCTCTCGATCGCCCAGTTCGGCTCTACCCGATCGATCAACGCGGGCGCGGCAGCCGCGATCGCGATGCACACGTGGGTCCGCCAGCACGCCCTGCCCCGGCCGGCCGAAACCGGACCACCGGTACCGAACCCGGCGGCGCTGGATGTCGGATGAGGTCAACCTCCCCCCAGCACGCGCGACGCCCACCTGCTCGCGAACAAGCGGAGGCGCGTCGATCCAGCCGATGGGGCGGTTCGCGACGAATCCGCAGACGTACGGTTTGCGCGGAACCGGGCCCGCTGCAGACACTGCCGCAGGGTCTGAGCACGGTTGACCGATGCCCGCGCCCTGGCACGCCATTCGTTCCGGCTGATGGTGACGTCGCGCTGCGCGGACAACATTGTCGCGATGGTGCCGAGCGCTGCGTCCAACAGCTTCGAGTCCGTCACACTGGCCGGCATGCGATCTACGGGTGCCACCCCGGCGGGTAGCAGCTCGTCCAGGTTGCCGACGATGTCGTAACCCGACCTCCGCAGACCGTCAGCCGTTGGAAGCCTGCCCAGCCGCCTGGTGCACACGGTCGCGCGGCGCGAGATACTGGCGGTTGAACGTGCCAGCGCGCCGGCCTTGCTCGAGGGTTCGCGCGGGACAGCCTTGAACGGACGGAGCCACGATGCCGATCGCCACCCCCGACGTCTACGCCGACATGTTGGACCGGGCAAAGCTCGGGCGGTTCGCCTACCCGGCGATCAACGTGACGTCGTCCCAAACGCTGCACGCCGCACTTCGGGGCTTCGCCGAGGCCGGGAGCGACGGGATCGTCCAGGTGTCGACCGGTGGAGCCGACTTCCTGTCCGGCGCGACCATCAACAACATGGTGAGTGGGTCACTGGCGTTCTCGGCGTTCGCCGCCGAGGTCGGAAAGAAGTATCCGGTGAACGTCGCGTTGCACACCGACCACTGCCCCAAGGACAAGCTCGACGGATTCGTACGCCCGTTGCTCGAGGCATCGACGGAACGCGTCGGCGCCGGCGGGCTGCCGTACTTCCAGTCACACATGTGGGACGGCAGCGCCGTACCTCTCGAAGAGAACCTCTCGATCGCACGGGGGCTGCTCGCGCTCGCCGCGACTGCGAACGTCATCCTCGAGATCGAGGTCGGCGTCGTCGGCGGTGAGGAGGACGGCGTGGTGGGCGCGATGGACGAAAAGCTGTACACGACGCCGGGCGACGCAGTGCGCACCGCTGAGGCGCTCGGCGTCGACGAGCATCGCCGCTACCTCACGGCGCTGACGTTCGGCAACGTGCACGGCGTCTACAAGCCGGGGAACGTCAAGCTTCGTCCCGAGATCCTGAAGCAGGCGCAGGAAGCCGTTGCCAAGGAGCGCGGTCTGGATGACGACGCGAAGCCGTTCGACCTCGTCTTCCACGGTGGATCCGGCTCGACGCTGAGCGAGATCCGGGAGGCGCTGGACTACGGCGTCGTCAAGATGAACGTCGACACGGACACGCAGTACGCATTCACCCGGGCCGTGGCCGACCACATGTTCACCAACTACTCCGGCGTGCTCAGGGTCGACGGAGACGTGGGCGACAAGAAGACGTACGACCCGCGGTCGTACGGCAAGGCCGCCGAGGCGTCGATGGCGGCTCGAGTGGTTGAGGCGTGTGAGAGCCTGCGCTCTGCCGGGACCAGCGTCGGCGCCCCCGGCTGAGTCTTCCGTCAGATCAGGTCGAGGTCTTCCATCTCGAAGGCCGCGAGGTACGGGAGCCCGGCGGCCTCGATGTGCCCACGTGCACCACGGTCGACGACGACGGCGACCGCGACGACGTCGGCGCCCTCGTCGCGAAGGGCTTCGACGGCCATCATCACGGACGTGCCTCTGGTGGATGTGTCCTCGACGGCCACCACCCGGCGTCCCCTCACGTCGGGGCCCTCGATCCGGCGTTGCAAGCCGTGTGCCTTCCCCTCCGTGCGCACGACGAAGGCGTCGATGTGGTCGCCTGCGGTCGCGGCTGCGTGCATCATCGCCGTCGCCAAGGGGTCGGCGCCGAGCGTGAGCCCACCGACCGCTTCGTACGCAATCCCGGCGGTCACCTCCCGCATGACCCGGCCGACGACGGGTGCGGCCTCGCCGTCGAGGTTGATCCTGCGCAGGTCGAGGTACCAGTCGGCCCGCTTGCCCGACGACAAGACGAAATCGCCACGGATGAAGGCCTTGTCGCGGATGTACGAACGGAGCAACTCGCGGTCGGACATGGACGACACCCTAAGCCGCTGGCTGGGACAGGACGACTCGGGACCTCCGATGTTGACGGTCCACATCATCAGGCGGACACCTTGCTGTACCGGACAGACCCACAAAGAGTGCGTGGATCGTGGAACTGCCGTCCCAACCTCAGGTGAAGATCGCACTCGGCGGGACACGGGCCCGTGTCTTGAGCATCCGTCGGATGCTCTGCTTGCTCCCGGATCGAGACGGAGGGGCTCGGATGAGGATTCGTGTCACCCGCCGGGTGGTTGCAGCGATGGCCGCGGCGGTCCCGCCCGGGCATTCGTTGGACAGTCGCCTGGGACTAGGGAACGGATAACGTTCAACAGTCCGGGGCACCTGCCCGTGCGCGCGATCGGGGCCACGGTGACGGGGCGGATGCTCGCGTACCGGCCTCTCAGCCCAGCTTGACCGCGAGGGCGATCGGGTCGGCGAAAGGACACTGCTCGCGCTGAGCGTCGGCGGGCGGGAACAATGCACATCGTGAACGACCACGACGAAGCGGCATCGTGACCGGCGCGTCTATACCGGGTAGCCGACACCGCGCCCGGATGGCCGGTCGGCTGGCCGGGCTGGGCACGACGATCTTCGCGGAGATGTCCGAGCTGGCGCAGCAGACGAGCTCCGTGAACCTCGGACAGGGGTTTCCGGACACCGACGGGCCAGACCAGGTGATCGAGGCGGCCGTCGCCGCGCTGCGGGGAGGAGCCAACCAGTACGCACCGGGGCCGGGCGTGCCTGCGCTGCGATCCGCCATCGCGGCGCACCAGCGGCGGTTCTACGGCATCGACGTCGACCCGGACGGGATCCTCGTCACCACCGGCGCCACCGAGGCGATCGCCGCCGCCATGTTGGGACTGGTCGAACCCGGCGACGAGGTGATCGCGCTCGAGCCGTACTACGACTCCTACGCGGCCACCATCGCGATGGCGGGCGGTGTCCGGGTCCCGGTCACGCTTCGGCCGCCGGACTTCAGGCTTGACCCGGCCGCTCTCGGAGCCGCCGTGACGGAGCGTACGAAGGTCCTCCTGGTCAACAGTCCGCACAACCCGACGGGCACCGTACTGACCGACGCCGAGCTCCAGGCCGTCGCCGCGGTCGCGGTCGAACACGACCTGATCGTCGTTACCGACGAGGTGTACGAGCACATCACGTTCGACGACTCGGTCCATCGGCCGCTGGTCGCCTTTCCCGGCATGGCCGACCGGACCGTGACGATATCGAGCGGTGGGAAGACGTTCTCGTTCACCGGCTGGAAGGTCGGGTGGGCCATCGGACCACCGGACCTCCTGGACGCCGTGCGCACCGCCAAGCAGTTCTTGACGTTCACCTCCGGTGCACCGTTGCAGCCCGCGATTGCGCAGGCGCTCGCGCTGCCGGACGCATACTACGACAGTCTCGGCCGGAGCCTCCAGGGCAAGCGCGACCGGCTCTGCACCGGCCTCGCGGACGTTGGTTTCGACGTGTTCGTCCCGCAGGGCACATACTTCGTGACCACCGACGTCCGCCCGTTGGGCTACGACGACGGGATGCAGTTCTGCCGCGACCTGCCGGCTGCGTGCGGCGTGGTAGCGATCCCGCACGTAGTGTTCTACGACAACGTGGATGTCGGTAAACCGCTCGTGCGTTGGGCGTTCTGCAAACAAGATGCCGTGCTCGACGAGGCAGTCCGGCGACTCTCCGCACTCCGGTGACCATGACGCATCAGCGCTGACCCCTCCACCTTTGCGTACTTGCGGGGTATCCCAGCTGTTCCGGATGCCCCGGAAGTACGCAAAACCGAGGGGTGGGCGTGGATGCGAGCGACGGTTCACCGTCGCCGCATCAGGTCAACGCGGTGGTCACCGCGGTGGAGGTGGCGGACGAGTGCCAGCACCAGGCGCCGGCGGACCGGCGACCGGCATTCCCGGCTTCCAGGCGAACCATGCTCGCGCGGGCGGCGTCCAGAGCAGGTAGAGCGAGATCGCGATGTACGCAGTGATGACGAGCCCGGTCGGGGCCTGAACCAGGCCGCTGAGCGCCGTCAAGGTGCCGATCACCGTCAGCCCGATGCGCGAGGCACGGTGGCGGCGCAGGACGTACACGGAGAACACCAGGCTCACGACGCACACCGCGGCGCCGAAGATCGCGCTGAGCTTGATCAGGTTGAGGGCTTCGTCGAGGCTGAGGCTCCGACCGATCATCGGCTGCTTGCGAACCTGGTCGGCGACGTCCTGCATCTCCTTGCTGTTGATGCGGCCGACGGCCGTTGCCATCAAGATGATGCCGATCGCACTGCCGATGATCCCCTGCCACGCCGCTCGGGTGACCTGCACCGGCCTCGGAGGTGCGCCTCTCGCCGACGGTGATCCGTCGATACTCATACGGTCTCGATGTCCAGCCCGTCCTTGTCCGCGTTGAGGACGACCCTGACGGTGTCACCATCCTTCACCTCACCGGCCAGCAGCTTCCGGGCGAGCTGGTCGCCGATCGCGGTCTGCACGAGCCGGCGCAGCGGACGTGCGCCGTACGCCGGGTCGAAGCCGGTGGTGGCCAACCACTCCTGCGCGTCATCGCCCACGTCGAGCTTGATCCGCCGGGACTCGAGCCGTTGGGCGAGCGACGCGACCTGCAACGACACGATGGCGCTCAGGTCGTCGGGCGTGAGCGCGTCGAACACGACGATCGAGTCGAGCCGGTTGAGGAACTCTGGCTTGAACGCCGAACGGACCGCCGCCATCACGGCGTCGTGCTTCTGCTGCTCGCTGGCGAGCGGGTCGATCAGGAACTGTGAACCTAGGTTGCTGGTCAAGATCAAGATCACGTTGCGGAAGTCGACCGTACGTCCCTGGCCGTCGGTCAGCCGACCGTCGTCGAGCACCTGTAACAAGATGTCGAACACCTCCGGATGCGCCTTCTCGACCTCGTCGAGCAGGATCACGGAGTAGGGGCGGCGGCGTACCGCCTCCGTGAGCTGACCGCCCTCGTCGTACCCGACGTAGCCGGGCGGCGCCCCGACCAGCCGCGACACGGAGTGCTTCTCGGAGTACTCGCTCATGTCGATTCGGACCATCGCGCGCTCGTCGTCGAAGAGGAACTCGGCGAGCGCGCGGGCCAGCTCGGTCTTTCCGACCCCGGTCGGACCCAGGAAGAGGAACGAGCCCGTCGGGCGGTTCGGGTCGGAGATCCCGGCCCGGGCGCGCCGTACCGCATCGGAGACGGCGACGACCGCGGTCCGTTGGCCCACCAGCCGTCGGCCGATCTCGTCCTCCATCCGCAACAGCTTTCCGGTCTCACCCTCGAGCAGGCGCCCGGTCGGGATGCCGGTCCACGACGCGACCACCTCGGCGATCTCGTCGGCGTCGACCTCCTCGCGGACCATCAGCTCCGACGCACCCTCGGCCTCGGCGGCCTGGGCCTCGGCGAGTTCCTTCTCCAGCGAGCGGATGTCCTCGAACTCGATCTGCGAAGCGCGGCGGAGATTGTCCTCGCCGCCCTCGCGCTTCAGCCGTTCGGCCTCGGTGCGGAGCCCGTCGATGCGCTGCTTGATCTCGCCGACCCGGTTGAGGCCCTGCTTCTCACGCTCCCAGCGGGCCTCGAGCCCACGCAGCTCCTCGGCCTTGTCCGCCAGCTCCGCGCGCAGCGCCTCGAGGCGCTGCACGGATCCCGGGTCGTTTTCCTTCTCGAGGGCGAACTCCTCCATCTTCAACCGGTCCACCGCGCGCCGGAGCTCGTCGATCTCGATGGGGCTCGAGTCGATCTCCATCCGAAGCCGCGACGACGCCTCGTCGATGAGGTCGATCGCCTTGTCGGGCAACTGGCGGCCCGTGATGTAGCGGTGTGACAAGGTGGCGGCGGCGACCAGCGCCGAGTCGGCGATCGCCACCTTGTGGTGGGCTTCGTAGCGTTCCTTCAAGCCCCGCAGGATCGCGATCGTGTCCTCGACGCTCGGCTCGTCGACGAACACCTGTTGGAACCGCCGCTCGAGGGCCGCGTCCTTCTCGATGTGTTCGCGGTACTCGTCGAGCGTGGTGGCGCCGATCATCCGTAGCTCGCCGCGGGCCAGCATCGGCTTGAGCATGTTGCCGGCGTCCATCGCCGAGTCGCCGGTCGCGCCGGCGCCGACGACGGTGTGCAGCTCGTCGATGTACGTGAAGACCTGGCCGCCCGAGTCCTTGATCTCCGCGAGAACGGCCTTGATCCGTTCCTCGAACTCGCCGCGGTACTTGGCGCCGGCGACCATCGCGCTCAGATCGAGGGACAGCAGCTTTCGGCCGCGTAGCGACTCCGGTACGTCACCGGCCACGATCCGCTGGGCCAGCCCTTCGACGACGGCGGTCTTGCCGACTCCTGGGTCGCCAATCAGCACCGGATTGTTCTTGGTTCGCCGCGACAGCACCTGGACCACGCGACGGATCTCGGCGTCCCGGCCGATCACCGGGTCGAGCTTTCCCTCGCGCGCGCCGGCGGTGAGGTCGATGGAGTACTTCTCCAACGCCTGGTAGGTACCCTCCGGGTCCTGCGAGGTCACCCGAGCCGACCCCCGGACGGCACCGAACGCCGCCGTCAACGCCTCAGCGGTCGCGCCGTGCTCCTCGAGCAAGGCCTTCACCGGATTGTCGACCGTGGCGAGCGCGACCAGCAGGTGCTCCGTCGAGATGTACTCGTCGCCGAGCGCCTTCGCCTGTTGATCGGCGTCGGCGAGGGTTGCGACCGTCGACCTCGCGTACGTCGGCGCCTGGGTGGTCGACCCGCTGGCGGCCGGGAGCCGGCGCAGCAGGGTCCCGACATCTTGGGTGATGGCGCCGAGGTCGGCGCCGGCCGCCGTTAGCAGCGCGGCCGGCACACTCTGGTCCTGGGCCAGCAGCGCGGCGAGGACGTGCGCCGGCTCCACCGTTGGGTTGCCGGCCGTGGTCGCAAGCTGGATTGCGGCGCCCAGCGCCTCCTGGCTACGACGAGTGAAGTTGTTGGCGTCCATGTTCGGCTCGTTCTCCCCCCTCATCTCAAGGGGCGTCGTCGGGTGCGGGAAAGGTATGGCACGATCGTGGCCTCGCGCCGCCGCGCCGGGAGGTTTGGTGCCATCGCGTCAGCCAGTGCTCGGTGCGCAGACCCCAGCTCGGCTCGCAGCTCCGCGAGGCGTTCGCGGAGAGCTGTCACCTGGTTCTCGAGGTCAAGGATGCGGCGCACGCCCTCGACCCCGATTCCGGCCGCGGTCAGCTCTTGGATCTCACGCAGCAGGTCGACGTCGCGTGCCGAGTAGCGGCGACCACCACCTCCCGACCGGCCGGGTCTCAATAGGCCGAGCCGGTCGTAGTTGCGCAGGGTCTGCGGATGCAGCCCGGCCAGCTCGGCGGCGATGCTGATCACGTACACGGGGCGGTCCGACGCCACCGGGTCGGTTCGTTCGGGTGTCGTCAAGACGGCGTACCCCCGGTGCTGCTCGCCGCCAGCAGACCTGCGCGCGGGTCGTTGCCGCTGTTGGCATTGCGGTAGGCCTCCAGGGCCGCTCGTGAGTCGGCGTCGAGTCCGGTGGGAGTCTGGACGTCGACGGTGACGAGCAGGTCACCGTTGATGCCGTCGCTGCGCCGTGGGCCTTTGCCACGGACACGGAACGTACGCCCGCTCGGCGTACCCTCGGGGATCTTGAGCGTGACCGGGACGCCGTTCATTGTCGGCACCTGGATCTCGGCGCCGAGCGCGGCTTCGTCGATCCGGACCGGGACCGTGATCGTGAGGTTGTCCCCTCTGCGCCCGAACACCGGGTGCGGTTGCACATGACACACGACATAGAGGTCGCCGGCGGGACCGCCGAACTCGCCGGGCGCGCCCTTGCCCTTGAGCCGGATGCGCTGGCCGTTCTTGACACCGGCAGGGATCCGCGCGTGTACGGTCCGCGTCGACACGCCGCGGCCCGAGCCGTGGCAGACCGGACACGGGTCGTCGACGATCAGACCACGACCCAGGCAGTCACGGCACGGCTCGGTCATCGCGAAGACCCCGCCCTGGCTCGACGTCACCATGCCGGTGCCCTGACAGGTCGGGCATACCCGTGGCATCGTGCCGGCCTTCGCACCGGTTCCGGCGCATGCCGCGCACGCCGACTCACTGCTGAGCCCGAGCGAGACGGTGGTCCCCTCGAGAGCCTGCTCGAACGAGAGCGTGACCTCGGACTCGACGTCGGCACCGCGTCGCGGCTGTTGCCGCGACCGCCGGTTCCCACCGAACATCCCGCCGAACAGGTCATTGAAGGAGCCGGAGTCCGCCGTTCGTTGCCGGCCGAAGAGGTCGGAGAAGTCGAAGCCGCCCTGACCGCCCGGTTGGCCGCCGCCAAAGCGGTAGCCGCCGGCGCTGAACAGCTCGCGCTGCTCGTCGTACTCCTTGCGCTTGGCCGGGTCGCTGAGCACAGAGTTGGCCTCGGAGATCTCCTTGAACCGTTCCTCCGCCATGCTGTCGCCGGGCTTGCTGTCGGGGTGGTTGGCGCGGGCGAGCTTGCGGTAGGCCTTCTTGATGTCAGCGGCACTCGCGCCCTTGGGGATCCCGAGGACCTTGTAGAAGTCCTTCGTCACCCAATCCGTCGGGCTCATCGGCTCACCTCCTCGACTGCTGTCTGTCGGTCGACGCGTCGCGTTCTGCTGGTGTTGACGTCTCCATCGTTCTCATGGCGTGTCGCCGGTGTACGCCGACTCAGCGCTCGGCGACCGGGTCGTTGGCAGGCACCTCAGCCGGATCTTCGTTCGGATCAGGCTCCGACTCCGCGTCCGTTGACACGGCATCCGGGTGCGGTTGCGGTTGCGGCTCGGCCACGCCGACCCGAGCAGGCCGCAGGATCCGGTCACCGATCCGGTAGCCGACCTGCATCACATGCACACAGGTCGGTCCGTCGACGTCGTCGGAGTACGTGTGCGTCAGCGCGTCGTGCAGGTACGGGTCGAACGGGTCGCCAACCGCCCCGTACGCCACCAGCCCCAGGCCGTCGACCGCACGTTCGAGAGACTCGGCCACCGCCCGGAACCCGCCGACGAGCTCGCCGTGCTCGCGGGCGCGACCGATGTCGTCGAGAACCGGCAGCAACTGGCCGACGACCGACCCGATGGCGTTCTGGCGCGTCACCTCCCGGTCACGGTCGACCCGCTTCTTGTAGTTCACGTACTCCGCCTGGAGACGCTTGAGGTCGTCGGTACGCTCCGCCAGCTGCCGCTCGACGTCGGCGAGGAGGTTGTCGCCCCCCGCAACGTCCCGTTTCCCCGGCCCCGCTCCCGACCCGCCGCCGTCTGCAGCGGTGCCGGATGCAGGGTGGAGGTCCGGTACGCCTTCGCGACGCAGACCGGTCTCCGGGTCGAGGCGCCGTTTGTCGCGGACGACCGGGGTCTCGCGTGGTTCGTCGTCGAAGACTGGGTCGTCGAAGACTGGGGTCACGACCTCTCACCGTCGCCCGGGGACTCGGAGCTGCCGGGCTCGTCCACGATCTCGGCGTCGACGATGTCGTCGTCGCCCTCGGCAGCACCAGCCTCGCCCGTGGCCTGCCCGCCCCCCGCACCGGCATCGGCGTACATGGCCGAACCCATCTTCTGGCTCGACGTGGCGAGCTTGGACGCGGCGGCGGTGACGGCGTCGTTGTCCTCACCCTCGAGCGCCGTCTTGAGCTCCGCGACGTCGGCTTCGACCTCGGACCTAACTTCGGCAGGGATCTTCTCCGAGTTCTCCGACAAGAACTTCTCGGTCGAGTAGACCAGCGAGTCCGCGTGGTTTCGCGCCTCGACGACCTCCCGACGCTTGCGGTCCTCGTCGGCGTACTGCTCGGCGTCCCGGATCATCTTGTCGATCTCGTCCTTGGACAACGCAGAACCGCCCGTGATCGTCATCGACTGCTCGCGGCCGGTGCCCCGGTCCTTCGCGGAGACGTTGACGATGCCGTTGGCGTCGATGTCGAACGTGACCTCGATCTGGGGGATCCCGCGGGGAGCCGGCGGAAGCCCGGTCAGCTCGAAGTTGCCCAGCAACTGGTTGTGTGCCGCGAACTCGCGCTCGCCCTGGTAGACCTGGATCATCACCGAGGGCTGGTTGTCGTCGGCCGTGCTGAACACCTCCGACCGCTTGGTCGGGATCGTCGTGTTGCGCTCGATCAGCCGCGTCATCACACCACCCTTGGTCTCGATGCCGAGACTCAGGGGTGTCACGTCGAGAAGCAGGACATCCTTGACCTCTCCCTTGAGCACGCCGCTCTGCAGGCTCGCGCCCACCGCGACAACCTCATCGGGGTTGACGCCCTTGTTCGGCTCTTTGCCGCCCGCAAGCTCCTTGACCAGGTTGCTGACGGCGGGCATCCGGGTCGAACCACCGACCAGGATGATGTGGTCGACCTTGGCCACGTCGACTCCCGCGTCCTTGATCACCTGCTTGAACGGCTGCTTGGTCCGCTCGAGCAGGTCGGCCGTCATCTTCTGGAACTCCGCGCGCGTGAGCTTCTCCTCGAAGTGCAGCGGACCGGTCTGGGACAACGTGATGTACGGCAGGTGGATCGTCGTCTCGGACGACGCCGACAGCTCGATCTTCGCCTTCTCGGCGGCCTCCTGGAGACGCTGCCGGGCGATCTTGTCGGCGCCGAGGTCGGTGCCATGGGCGTTCTTGAACTTTTCGATCATCCAGTCGGTGATCTTCGCGTCCCAGTCGTCGCCACCGAGGTGGTTGTCGCCGCTGGTCGCCTTCACCTCGATGACGCCCTCGCCGATCTCGAGCAAGGAGACGTCGAACGTGCCGCCGCCGAGGTCGAAGACCAGGATGGTCTGGTCGGACTCCTTGTCCAGGCCGTACGCCAACGCGGCGGCCGTGGGCTCGTTGATGATGCGCTGGACGTTCAGACCGGCGATTTCGCCGGCCTCCTTGGTCGACTGACGCTGTGCGTCGTTGAAGTATGCGGGAACGGTGATCACCGCGTCCGCCACGGGCTCGCCGAGGTAGGCCTCGGCGTCGCGCTTCAGCTTCTGCAAGACGAAGGCGCTGATCTGTTGGGCGGTGAATGTCTTGCCGTCGATGTTGACGGTCCAGTCCGTGCCCATGTGGCGTTTGACCGAGCGGATCGTACGATCCACGTTCGTGACCGCCTGCCTCTTGGCGACCTCGCCAACGAGGACTTCGCCGTTCTTGGCGAAGGCGACCACCGATGGGGTCGTCCGCGATCCCTCGGCGTTGGCGATAACGGTAGGGTCACCGCCTTCGAGGACGGCTACGACCGAGTTGGTCGTACCCAAGTCGATTCCGACGGCGCGAGCCATGGATTACCTCCGGTTGTGTCTGGTGTTCTGCTGTCTAGGTCGAGTTTCGCCCGGCCAGGTCCTTGTTAGCAGGTAACTTGCGCCCGACCGACTCAACTCTGTCCCTAGTCTAACGGGCTGCTCCGCCGACTCATTCCCGCCCACCCGAGTTGTCAGGCCGTGAACGTTGGGACGCGACTGGGTCCGGCAAACTCGGTGCCGCCAGACCAGACCCTGAGGGCGAGTGGGACCCCGGGCCGATACGCCAGGTGGACGAAGGTCGGGGCCTTGAGCAGCACCAGGTCGGCCCGGGCTCCGGGCCTGATCTGTCCGACATCGGCGCGCCGTAGGGCAGCCGCTCCGCCGGCCGTCGCCGACCAGAGCGCCTCGGCCGGCGTCATGCCCATCTCCCGGACCGCGAGCGCGATGCACAGGGGCATCGATGACGTGAAGCACGAACCGGGGTTGCAGTCGGTCGCCAGGGCGATCGTCACACCGGCCGCCAACAGTCTCCGGGCATCCGGGTACGGCGAAAGGGTCGAGAACTCCACGCCCGGTAGCAGTGTCGCGACGACGCCGCTGCCAGCCAGGGCAGCGACGTCGGCGTCCGACAGGTAGGTGCAGTGGTCCGCGGCGGCCGCACCGACCTCGCAGGCAAGTTGAACGCCCGGTCCCGGTCCCAGCTGGTTCGCATGGATCCGCGGCTCCAGACCGGCGGCCTTGCCGGCCTCGAGAATCGCTCGGGCCTGGTCGCCGTCGAACGCGGCCCGTTCGCAGAACACGTCGATCCATCTCGCGTACGGCCGACAGGCATCGAGCATGTCGCCGGTGACGAGGGCGACGTACGCCGCGGGGTCGTCGGTGTACTCGGGAGCGACGACGTGCGCGCCGAGGTACGTGGTCTCCAGCGTGAAGCTGCCGGCAATCTCGAGTGACCGGCGCTCATGGTCGATGGTGAGGCCGTAGCCACTCTTGATCTCTACCGTCGTCGTACCCTGACGCAGCATCTCGCGCACCAGCCCGCGTACGGCCCGGCGAAGCTCGTCGTCGCTCGCGGACCGGGTCGCGGCGACGGTGGAGAGAATGCCGCCGGCGGAGTACGGCTGGCCGGCCATCCGTGCCGCGAACTCGGCAGCGCGGTCGCCGGCGAAGACCAGATGGGAGTGCGAGTCGACGAAACCGGGAATCACGGCAGCGCCCCGGGCATCGACGCGCCGATCCGCTTCGGGTGCATCGGCCGCCGACCCGACCCACGCGACCTGCTCGCCCTCCATCACGACCGCCGCGCCGGTGATGATCCCCAGCTGATCGGTCCCGTCGGAGACCACCGAGCGCTTCCTCGGCGAGTCCGTTGCCCGCCGGGCCGGCTGATCGCCGGTCGACGCGGCGCCGCGGTCCGGATCGTTGGTCACCAGCTCGCCGATGTTGTCGATCAGGACGCTGCTCACGCCGGCCCTCCCTCGGTTTTGCGTACCTGCGGGGCAGATGGCGGCCCCACGATGCCCCGGAAGTACGCAAAGACACCAGGGTGCGGCGTCACGGCGCCTTCCACAACGGGGCGATGGCCGACGCCAGGTCGCGCGCCACGCGCATCCTGGCCTCGGGGGCAACGTCGACGACGTGTCCGCCCGAGACCACGTGCACCACGTCGGCCGCAGTCGCTGCGAACACGAGCGACTCGAGCCCGTCGCCGGTACCCGCAGTCCGCACGGACCGCAGATCCACAGTGACCAGGTCCGCGGGGGCGCCCACCTCGATCCGGCCGGCATCCGGCCAGCCCAAGGATTCATGCCCGGTGCCGCTCGCGGCGGTCAACAGCTCGGCGGCCGACCAGTGACCTCGCTCCTCCGAGTGCAGTCGCTCGTCCATCTCGACTGCGCGCATCTCCTCGAACGGGTCGATGACTGCGTGCGAGTCCGACCCGACCGTCAGCCGTGCACCGGCCTGGTGCAGGGCCCGGCTCGGACCAGCACCGTCACCGAGGTCTCGCTCGGTGGTCGGGCAGAAGCAGGCGTACGCCGAGCGTTTGCCGACGACGTCCACATCGTCCTGGGACAGATGGGTGGCGTGCACGACACTCGTCCGTGACCCGATCGCGCCGGCCTCGTCGAGGAGCTGTACCGGGCTCCGACCGTACGCCGCCATGCAGGCCTGGTTCTCGGCACGCTGCTCCGACACGTGGACATGGAGCGGCGCCTGCGTGCTGGCGGCCCACTCAGTCACCGCGCCGAGCTGGTCGGGCGGCACCGCACGTACGGAGTGGATCGCTGCGCCGATCCGGGTGTTCGCGTTTGGGACCAGCGCCGAGATCCGTCCGGCCCAGCTCGTCGCATCCCCGTCGCTGAACCGGACCTGCACGCCTTCCGGTGCCGAGTCGATGCCGGCCGCCAGATAGCACGTGTCGAGCAGCGTGATCCGAATCCCGGCCTCTTCGGCCGCGGCGGTCAGTGAGCGCCCCATGGCGTTGGGATCCTGGTACGGGGCGCCGTCCGGCTGGTGGTGTACGTAGTGGAACTCGCCGACAACGGTGAAGCCCGCGCACACCATCTCCCGGTAGACAGCACGGGCAAGTGTGAAGTACGTGTCCGGGTCGAGTCGTTCAGCGACGGCATACATCTGGTTGCGCCACGTCCAGAACGTGCCGCGCTCACCCTGCGTACGTCCGCGCAGCGCCCGGTGGAACGCATGGCTGTGACAGTTCGCCAGTCCCGGGATCGTCAAGCCGGCAACGTGAACCGCCGCCGATCCGACCTGGTCGCGCTCGGTCTGGGTGGTGATCGCCGCAATCGTGCCGGCGGCCACGTCCACGCGGACACCTGGCGTGGCGCGATCGCCGCCGAGCCAGGCATACTCACACCAGTACGACGCGTCCGGCCGGGTCCCTTCAACCACGTCGACCATCCTTCCAGTCGGCTGCGCGGAAGCGCGCGACGACGCAGGAACACCGTCGGCACTCAGCCGGCCAGCTCGGCCAGCACCGTGGCCAGCGCCTCGACACCGACCAGGCAATCGGCCATCTCGGCGTGTTCGGCCGGGGAGTGCGAGACGCCGCTCGGATTGCGGACGAACAGCATCGCGGTCGGGTGACCGGCGGCGGAGAGGATACCGGCGTCATGGCCGGCGCCGGTGGCAATGACCGGTACGTCGCCCAAGGTCGCCGCCAGCTTTCTCACCAGGACGGGGTCGAAGCCGACCGCACCGGACACGGACTCGGTCGTGAGCTCCAGACCTGTCCCGTCTCGAGCCGCGCGGTCGATCGCCTGCGTACCGATCGCCTCGAGCAGCGCCGACAGCTGATCCGCTGACTCCGCCCGCGCATCGAGCCATCCCGCGACCCGCGACGGGATCGCGTTGGTCGCGTTCGGCTCGACCTCGACTCGTCCGAATGTCGCTCGGGCGCCGATGCGTCGCGCCTGCTTGTTCGCAGCGAGCGCCGTCATCGCGTAGGTCAGCATCGGATCATGACGGTCGCCCATTGCGGTCGTTCCCGCATGGTTGGCCTCGCCCGTGAAGTCGAACCGGTAGCGGCCGTGCGGCCAGATCCCGGCCCCGACGCCGGCCGCCCGACCGCGGTCGACGAGGTCACGGCCCTGCTCCACGTGCAGCTCCACGAAAACTGAGACCCGCTCGAGGACCTCGGAGGGACCGAGTGCCGGCTCGACACCGGCGGCCGCGATCGCGTCGCTCAGGAACACCCCGTCGTGGTCGCGCAGCGCCGCGGCGTCGGCTGGATCCAACGCACCACTGGCGAGGCGAGAGCCCAAGCAGGCGAGACCGAACCGGGAACCCTCCTCCTCGACGAAGACCACCACACCGATCGGCCGCGTCGGATGGATGTCCCGTTCGACGAGCCGGTCGATCGCGGCGAACGCGGAAACGACGCCGAGTGGCCCGTCGAAGGCACCCCCCTCGACCACCGAGTCCAGATGGGACCCCGTCAGCACCGCGTCCGTGATCGGGCCGGCGCCCGGGTTCCACCACGCGACCGCGTTGCCCTGGCCGTCGTACTCGACCGGCATGCGTCGTGCGCCGGCTTCGTCGGCAAACCAGGCGAAGCACTCACGCTCCGCGGTCCCGTACGGCGAACGGAGGTAGCCACCGGTGCGCCGACTACGCCCGACCGGAAGCAGCGAACGCCACATCTCCTCGAACGTCATCCCACCCAACCTAACCGGGCAGTCGGCGTACGTGGTTGGGTCGACCTGTCATCCGACCTGGGAGAGGGGTAGGACATGGACTTCCAACAGGTCGTCGACCGACGACGGATGGTGCGCAACTTCACCGACGAGCCTGTCGACGGCGCCGTCGTCACCCGACTGCTCCAGAACGCGCTGCACGCACCGAGTGCCGGCTTCAGCCAGGGGTGGGCATTCCTCGTCTTGGACAGTGCCGAGGACACTGCCCGGTTCTGGGCCTCGGCGACGCCGCCGGGCGAAGGCGACGATCCCTGGTCTGAAGGAATGCGGCGGGCACCGGTCATCATCGTCGCCATGTCGCACAAGGCTGCGTACCTCAGCCGGTACGCCGAGCCGGACAAGAGGTGGACCGACCAGGACGAAGCGAGGTGGCCCGTACCGTACTGGCACATCGACACCGGAATGGCGTCGCTGCTGATGCTCCTGACCGTTGTCGACGTAGGACTCGGTGCATGCTTCTTCGGCATCCCACCCGAGCAGACGGTGGCGTTCCGAGGCGCGTTCGGCGTACCCGACGACTACGCGCCGATCGGTGCGATCGCCCTCGGGCACCGCCAGCCCGACCGCCCGTCTCCGTCGCTGCGCCGAGGGCGACGCGCTCTCGACGAGGTCGTGCACCGTCACCGGTGGTGACGCGGCCTCGGACCCCCAGTGTCGCTCAACCCTGACGGGTCGGGTTCCCGCGCATCGGGACGGTGACGTCACGCTCCTCGGCAACCTCGCTCGCCCGGTCGTAGCCCGCGTCGACGTGGCGGATGACGCCCATGCCGGGGTCGTTGGTGAGGACCCGCTCGGCCTTGCGTCCGGCCAGCTCCGTACCGTCGACGACGACGACCTGGCCGGCGTGGATCGACCGGCCGATACCGACGCCCCCACCGTGGTGGATCGACACCCACGTCGCGCCGGACGCCACATTGACCATCGCGTTGAGCAGTGGCCAGTCCGCGATCGCATCCGAGCCGTCGGCCATCGACTCGGTCTCGCGGTACGGGGAGGCGACGGACCCGCAGTCGAGATGGTCTCGGCCGATCGCCAGCGGGGCCACCAGCTCACCGGAGGCCACCATGTCGTTGAAACGGATGCCCGCCTCGTGCCGCTCGCCGTAGCCCAGCCAGCAGATCCGCGCGGGCAGCCCCTGGAACCGGACCCGCTCCTGCGCCTTCTTGATCCATCGGGCGAGCGGCTCGTCGTCCGGGAACAGCTCAAGGATCGCCCGGTCGGTCGCGGCGATGTCGTCGGGCTCACCGGACAGCGCCGCCCAACGAAACGGCCCCTTACCCTCGCAGAACAGGGGGCGGATGTACGCCGGCACGAAGCCGGGATAGTCGAACGCGCGCTTGAACCCGCCCAGCTTCGCCTCGGCGCGAAGGGAGTTTCCGTAGTCGAAGACCTCGGCACCGGCATCGGCGAAGCCGACCATCGCCTCGCAGTGCCGGGCCATCGACTCACGGGCGCGGGCGGTGAAGTCGGCGGGGTCCGAGCGGCGCGACGCGTCCCAGTCGTCGAAGTCGATCCCGACGGGCAGGTACATCAGCGGGTCGTGCGCCGATGTCTGGTCGGTCACGATGTCGATCGGCACTCCACTCGACTGCAGCTGCGGGACCAGCTCGGCGGCGTTGCCGAGCACTCCGATGGACAGTGCCCTCTTGGCATCGCGCGCCTCGACGGCGAGCCGGATTCCCTCATCGAGAGAATCGGCCTGGACGTCGAGGTAGCCGTGGTCGATGCGTCGGGTGATTCGCGAGGGGTCGACCTCGATGCAGATGCACACGCCGTCGTTCATCGTGACGGCGAGCGGCTGCGCCCCGCCCATTCCACCGAGTCCGGCGGTCAACGTGATCGTTCCCGCGAGTGTCCCGCCGTACCGTTTCGCCGCCACCGCCGCGAACGTCTCGTACGTCCCCTGCAAGATTCCCTGCGTACCGATGTACATCCATGAACCGGCGGTCATCTGCCCGTACATCGTCAACCCGAGCGCCTCGAGCCGGCGGAACTCCTCCCAAGTCGCCCACTCACCGACCAGGTTGGAGTTCGCAATGAGCACACGGGGTGCCCACTCGTGGGTCTGCATGACGCCCACCGGCCTTCCGCTCTGGACGAGGAGCGTCTCGTCCTCGCGCAGGTCGGTGAGCGTACGGACGATTGCGTGGTACGAGGGCCAGTCCCGGGCGGCCTTGCCCGATCCGCCGTAGACGATCAGCTCCTCCGGATGCTCTGCGACCTCGGGGTCGAGGTTGTTCATCAGCATCCGCATCGGTGCCTCGGTCTGCCACGATCGAGCGGTCAAGGTCGTCCCTCGGCGAGCACGTACCACCTCAGGTGCTTCGGTCATCACTCAATCGCCTCCCGTCTCCTGCGTTTTGCGTACTTGCGGGGCATCGAGGCCGGGGCTCGTGCCCCGCAAGTACGCAAAAGCTCTAGGTTCATGACAGCGGGCCGATCGCGGCCTCGGCGGCGGCGACGCGGGCGCCGGACCGCACCAGCGCGTACGCCGCCTCGATCTCGGGCGCCAGGTAGCGGTCGGGGCCGGCGCCCGCGGCGTGTTCACGCAAGGCCGCGACCACGGCACCGGTGCCTGGTGCCGGGGCAAGGCCGGCGCTCGCTGCCGCTGCCCACTCGCTGCCTTCGTGGCGGTTCACCGACCGCTGGGGATCCGATCCACCGGCCGCTGCCGGAGAGCAACGGAGATCGATCCCGCGAGCCGCCGTCAGAACCTCGATCGCGAGCACTCGAGCGAGCCCGTCGACGGAGCGACGCAGCTTGCGCGCCGCCGACCACCCCATCGACACGTGGTCCTCCTGCATCGCGCTCGTCGGTATCGAGTCGACGCTGGCCGGAACGGCGAGGCGCCTCAGCTCGGAGACAACCGACGCCTGGGTGTACTGCGCGATCATCAGGCCGCTGTCGACACCGGGGTCGTCGGCCAGGAAGGCGGGCAGTCCTCCGTTGCGAGCCGGGTCGAGGAAGCGGTCGGTGCGTCGTTCAGCCATGCTCGCCACGTCCGCGACCGGGATGGCGAGGAAGTCGAGAGCGTACGCAAGCGGCGCGCCGTGGAAGTTCCCGTTGCTCTCGACTCTCCCGTCGGGAAGCACGACCGGGTTGTCGACCGCCGCCGCGAGCTCTCGATCCGCGACGACGGCCGCGTAGTCGACGCTGTCACGCGCGGCGCCGATCACCTGCGGTGAGCATCGCAAGGAGTACGCGTCCTGGACCCGGTGGCAGTGCGGCCCGCGGTGGCTCGCCATGATCGCCGAGTCCGCGAGGAGGCGCCGCAGGTTTTCGGCTGACCGGGCCTGACCGGGATGCGGACGCAGCTCCTGGAGGTCGGCGGCAAAGACCCGGTCCGTGCCGAGCAGTCCCTCGACAGACATGGCCGCCGCAATGTCGGCTGTGTGGAGCAGCGTACGCAGGTCCGTGATCGCGAGCACGAGCATCCCGAGCATGCCGTCGGTGCCGTTGATCAGCGCCAGGCCCTCCTTCTCGGCCAGCACGACCGGTTCTTGTCCGATGGCGCGCAACGCGTCGGCCGCCGGCCGCCGGATGCCGTCGGCCGTCCGGGCTTCGCCCTCCCCCATCAGGACAAGGGCGCAGTGTGCGAGCGGAGCCAGGTCGCCCGAGCAACCGAGGCTGCCGTGCTCGAGGACAATCGGCGTCACGCCACCATTGAGCAGCCCCGCGATCGCCTGTGCCGTCTCGACTCGTACGCCGGTTCGACCCGTCGCAAGGGTCGCGAGGCGAAGGAGCATCATCGCCCGGACCACCTCGCGTTCCACTTCGTCGCCCGCTCCTGCCGCATGTGAGCGGATCAACGAGCGCTGGAGCTGGGTTCGCAGGTCGGATGGGATGTGGCGGGTGGCGAGCGCGCCGAACCCGGTCGACACACCGTACGCGGGTGTCGGTGACGCCGCGATGGCCTCAACCGCCTTACGCGACCGGCCGATCGCGCTGACTGCCGCCGAGCTCAGCTGGACAGGGGCGCCGAGGCGTGCCACCGCGACGACGTCGTCGATCGTGAGCGGTCCGACGTCGATGACGACGGTGCCGGCGGGGGCCTTGACGTCGGTGCGAGGCGTCCACACTCGCCATCGCCCGGAGCGGGTGCCAGCGCTGTCGACCATGCACTCATTGCACTCCTGGCGGCCGCCAAGCGCCAGCGTCGGCGTCTGATTGGTGTCTCGGATCCGAGAAACCAGTCAGAACGTAGAGACCTGCCCCCGCAATGCCATGGCGTGGCATCGTGATGAACCGAGCATTCCACACGATGGAGGCGACGGATGGCGGCAGCCAGATCGGCCGAGACAGTCGGCGTCGACCGGCTCGCGACCGGACTGCCGCACGACCCAGGGAGACGGTGACCGATGGGCAGAGCCGTTCCGTCAGCGACCAGGGCGCTGCAGGTGCTGCGGTTCCTGGGTACGCAGCCGGGTCCGGTACCGGTCGGCCGGATCGCCTCCAGGCTTGCGATCCCACGATCCTCGGCGTACCACCTGCTCGACGCGATGATCGAGACGGGCTTCGTCATCCACTACGCCGACGAGCGCACGTACGGCCTCGGGCTGGCGGCCTTCGAGGTCGGCAGCGGCTACCTCCGGCAGGCGCCCCTCCAGCGGATTGCGCGCCAACCCCTCGCCCAGCTCGTCGACGCGGTCGGTGAGTCGGCACACCTGGCCGTTCTGCACGGCCGCGACGTCCTCTACGTCGTCGAGGAACGCGCGGCCGGACGGCCGTCACTCGTCACTGACGTGGGCGTTCGGTTACCCGCTCACCTCACCGCGAGCGGACGCGCGATGTTGGCTCGGCTGTCGGGCCAACAGGTCCGTGCGCTGTTCCCGGATCGGTTTGCCTTCGTCGACCGGTACGGCGCCGGCCCGCGGTCCCTGACCGCCCTCACGACGTTGCTCACCGCCACTCGACAACGGGGATACGCCTTCGAGGATGGTGAGGTGACGCCCGGCCTCGCCTCCGTCGCAACGGCCGTCACCGACCCGACGGGTTATCCCGTCGCGGGTCTTGCCATCACCTACGAGTCCCGTCCGCCGCGCACCGGCCGGGCGTTCGATCGGGCCGCCGCCGTTCGTCAGATCGGTACGGTCGCGGGACTGTTGGCGGCACGGATCAGCGGCGACCGGACGCTTCACCGGTTCATTCACACCGGCCGGCCCTTCCCTTCAGCCGATTCGGAACAACCGCCCTGACGAGGGCGTTAGGCCAGCCGACCAAGATGACCGGCGCTTCCCGGCGGCACGACGGTGCGCGGTACGTGACGTTCTGGATCCTGGGCAACCAGGTGCCGAGCTTCACGACGAACTGCCCGGACGGACCGTTCGGCGGTTGTACGTTCACCGACATGACGGAGCTCGAGGTGTTCGGCTCGGTAGGCTCCGGGTCGCCGTCGAGTCCGGCAACCGCACTGTGGCTCCGATCCGTCGATAGGCTCCGGGTCACACGTCCGGCGTCCTCGGCCGGCCGGATGAGGAGTGGACCAGGTGCAGGTTTCGGCAGTCATCGTGTCGCTGGTGGCGTCGGTGGTCGCGCTTGCGCTGTTCGCCCGCGCGATCACCGCGATCGTCGCGGTAGTACGGCTCGGGCAGCCGACCACCGGGCGTACCGACCGCAAGGCCACCCGCTGGGCGACCATGCTGCGAGAAACACTCGGCCACACCCGGATGCTCCAGTGGACGTTCGTCGGGATCGCGCACTGGTTCGTCTTCATCTCCTTCGGTGCCCTCTTCTTCACGCTGGTCACGGCGTACGGGCAGCTCTTCGACCCGGAGTTCGCGTTTCCGGTGCTCGGGCACTGGGTGGTGTACGAGTGGGCGACCGATCTCATCGCTGTGCTCGGCGGGCTGTCGATCCTGGCCCTGATCGTGATCCGGCAGGTCGTACGACGACGGGGACGGCAGTCGCGGTTCTTCGGTTCGCGGAACTGGCAGGGCTACTACGTCGAGGCGACCATCGTCGGAATCGTCGCCTGCGTCATCACCCTTCGCGGGCTCGAGTACGCACTCGGCAACGGACATCGGATCGACTTCCCGCTCACCTGGCCGGTCGGTGAAGCCTTCAGCGGTGTCGGCCGGTCGACGTTGGAAAACGTCGTCTTCCTCGTCGCGACGGTCAAGATCCTGATCTCGATGGCATGGTTCGTCGTGATCGCCGTCAATACCACGATGGGCGTGGCCTGGCACCGTTTCACGGCCTGGCCGAACATCTGGTTCCGGCGCGAGCCCGCCGGTCCACCCGCCCTCGGTGCGCTGCCTCCGATGATGGCCGGGGGTGAGCCGATCGACTTCGAGCAGATCGACGACCTCGACGTGGACACCGGCTTCGGCGTCGGGAAGGTCGAGGACTTCACGTGGAAGGGGTTACTGGACTTCACGACGTGCACCGAGTGCGGCCGCTGTCAGTCGCAGTGCCCCGCATGGAACACCCAGAAGCCGCTGTCGCCGAAGCTGCTCGTGATGGGACTTCGCGACCACGCGTACGCCAAGGCCCCCTTCCTGCAGACGGCCGAGGATGAGCGCGCGTCGCTGCCGGAGGACGTACGCGCGGAGGCAGACCGTCCGCTTGTCGGGCCGGTGGAGGATGGCGGCGTCATCGATCCCGACGTGCTCTGGTCGTGCACGTCCTGCGGTGCCTGTGTCCAGCAGTGCCCGGTCGACATCGAGCACGTCGATCACATCATGGACATGCGGCGTTACCAGGTCCTCGTCGAGTCGAACTTCCCCAGCGAGCTCAACCAGCTCTTCAAGGGCCTGGAGAACAAGGGCAATCCCTGGAGCATGGCCACGACGGCGCGGATGGACTGGGCCAAGGATCTGCCGTTCGACGTCAAGCAGGTCGGGGTCGACGTCGAGGATCTCTCGGAAGTCGACTGGTTGTTCTGGGTCGGCTGCGCCGGCGCGTACGAAGACAGAGCGAGGAGGACGACGCGGGCGGTCGCCGAACTGCTCCACATCGCCGGTGTCTCATTTGCCGTGCTGGGCAATGGCGAGACATGCACGGGAGACCCGGCACGGCGGTCCGGCAACGAGTTCGTGTTCTCGATGCTCGCGGCACAGAACGCCGAAGTGCTCAAGGAGGCGACGGCGACGAAGGTCGTCGCGACCTGCGCGCACTGCTTCAACACCTTGAGGAACGAGTACTCCCAGCTCGGGGTCGAGCTGGACGTCGTTCACCACACCCAGCTCCTCAACGAGCTCGTCCGCGACCGGCGCCTCATCCCGGTCGCTGATCCCGCCGGCTCCGTCGACGGGCGCCCCATCACGTACCACGACCCCTGTTACCTGGGCCGGCACAACCAGGTCTACAGCCCTCCTCGGGCGCTGTTGAACGCCATCCCCGGTGCCGAGCTCCGGGAGATGCCACGCAACTCCGAGCGCTCGTTTTGCTGCGGCGCCGGCGGGGCGCGGATGTGGATGGAGGAGCGGATCGGCGAGCGGATCAACGTCAACCGGACGACCGAAGCGGTCGACACCGGCGCGAAGCAGATCGCGACGGCGTGCCCGTTCTGCCGGGTGATGCTGACGGACGGGCTGACGTCGAAGCAGGCCGACGGCTCCGCCGCCGAGGACGTCGAGGTCCTCGACGTCGCCGAGCTGCTGCTCGAGGCGGTCAACCGCGGCCGGCCTGGCCCACCACCCTCCTGACCCTCGCCTGCCTGATCTCGGTCCAACGAGACGAGTTGGAACTCCCTCCGATTTTGCGTACTTGCGGGGTGTGCCGGCGCCCCCGCACTCCCCGGAAGTACGCAAAACCGACGGGGGTTCGAGCCTCCGCCGCCCTCGCGCACGGACCCTGACGCGAGATGACGTCACAACGAGGTTGACGTGACACCATTGTGGTGTCATAGTGGTGCGCATGGACATCAGCCCCTTCATCGAGACGCTCCGCCGGGACCTCGTGGTCGCCGCGGAAGCCGGCAGCACCGAGGTCCGCGACGCCGCCGAACGGCTCGTCTACGCCCTCGAGCCCGCCATCCGACTCACCCTGATGGACGCCCTCAGCCAGGCCGCGGACGAGATCAGCACCGAGCTGCAAGGAGGCTCGGTGGACGTACGCCTCAAGGGCCGCGAGCCGGTCTTCGTCGTCGAGGGCATCGGCTCCCAGCCCGAACCGGAGCCGGTTCCGACTGCCGACGCAGCATCGGACCTTGACGACGAGGACGGCAACGTCGTCCGGATCACGCTTCGCATCCCCGAGTCGCTCAAGAACCGGGCTGAGGAGCTGGCCGCCAGGCACGGCCAGTCCCTGAACAGCTGGCTCGTCAACGCGGCCCGGATCGCCACGCTCGGGGTCGACATCTCGCTCCGGCCGCCCATGCCGCCGATGCCACCGGGTCGCCCCGGCAAGCGCATCCAGGGCTGGGTCCGCTGACCAGCCTGACCAACCGTACGAAAGAGAGAGCAACCAATGAACCGCACCTTTGAAACCCCCCGCCCGGTGAAGCTGCGTGTCGAGCTTCACGCCGGCGACGTCCGCGTCGAGGCGGTCGACACTGACCAGACAACCGTGGACCTGCGGCCCCTCGGCCGCAGCGACGTGAGCCAACAGCTCATCGACGAAGCCCGGGTCGAGCAGCGCGGTGACGAGATCCTCGTCCTGCTGCCCAAGTCGAAGGGCGGCTTGTTCCGGAGCAAGGCGGAGGTGGGCGTACGGATCACCGTCCCGACGAGAAGCTCCGCGCAGATCGACGTAGGCTCCGCCGACGTCGGCGGGACCGGGACGTTCGGCGACCTCGACATCAAGACGGGCTCGGGCGACGCTTCGTTCGAGCGGGCTGCCGATGTGAGCGTCAAGACGGGGTCCGGCGAGATCAAGCTCGACGAGGTCGAGGGCCGGCTGGACGCCAAAGCGGGCTCCGGCGACATCCTGGTCGGCACCGTACATGGTGACGGCAAGGTGAGCACTGGATCTGGTGACCTGGTCGTCCAGACGAGCACCGGCGCGATTGGTCTGCGGACCGGGTCGGGCGACATCACCGTGCAGGAGACCGGCGACTCGGTCGACACGATGACCGGGTCCGGCGACATCAACGTCAAGCGGCTCGCGCGCGGTGAGCTCAAGGCAAAGGCCGGCAGCGGAGACATCGTCGTCGGGGTCGCGGACGGAACAGCGGTCTACCTCGACGTGATGAGCGGTGGAGGTACGGTCCGCTCCGAGCTCGACGCCAGCGACCACCCGGACGGCGGCCCGACGGCAACCGTCAGCGCCATGACCGGCAGCGGAGACATCACCTTGCGAAGGGTCTGACCGCTCGCCCGACAGGGCCATCCACACCAATGACCAGGTCGCGGTACGCGCCACGACCTCTACCTCGCACACCCGAAACACAGCAAAGGAATCACGTCATGGACCCGATGAACGAGTACACCGCCAAGCAGCTCATCCACGAGCGGGTCACCGTCGCTCGGCCGCGCTTCCCGGAACAGACCCGCGGCCGTCGGTCGAGGACTGCGGACCTGTTGCGCCGGATGACCGGCCGGTCGAAGGGCTGAGGGACGACCGACCCGACCCCTGCGATTCCACGCACTGCTCAACGCCGCGAACGAGACCCTCGCGGCGCTGAGCGCCGTTGCGGTTCAGTAGCGCCGAGCGCCGTTGCGGTTCCGTGGCGCCGGACAGGCACAGCGTCGGTCCGGTCAGATCTGTGTGCGGTGGAAGTTCAGGTGCGAGCGCGAGGGGGTGGGACCGCGCTGGTCCTGGTAGCGCGACCCGTACTTCTGGCTGCCGTACGGGTGCTCGGACGGCGACGACAACCGGAAGAAGCACAGCTGGCCGATCTTCATGCCCGGCCAGAGCTTGATCGGCAGCGTCGCGACGTTGGACAACTCGAGGGTGACGTGACCGGAGAAGCCTGGGTCGATGAAACCGGCGGTCGAATGGGTGAGCAGCCCGAGCCGCCCGAGCGACGACTTCCCCTCCAGCCTTGCGGCGATGTCGTCGGACAGGCTGACCAGCTCGTATGTCGAGCCGAGGACGAACTCGCCCGGATGCAAGATGAACGGCTCGTCACCGTCCGGCTCGACCGCCCGGGTGAGGTCGGGCTGGTCCTGTGACGGGTCGATGTGCGGGTACCTGTGATTTTCGAACACCCGGAAGAACCGGTCCAGCCGGACGTCGACGCTGGAGGGCTGGATCATCGCCTCGTCGTACGGCTCGAGGACGACATGTCGGGCGTCGATCTCCGCCTTGATGTCGCGGTCGCTGAGCAGCACCGTCGCAACCTACCCGACTTGTCAGACCGTCGTCGTGTGATGCCGTGAGTACGGTCTGCCACGTCGGTGGGAAGGGTCAGCCGCCGGAGATCAGGACGACGCCAGCGAGGGCAACGCCGACGCCCAGTCGTTGGATCCAGCGCAACCTTTCGCTGAGGAAGAACCGAGCGAGCAGCACCGTGACCACGGGATAGAGCGCACCGAGCACGCTCACGATGCTCACCAGTCCGCGGTTCGATGCCAGGCCGAACAGGAAGTTCGCACCGAGGTCTCCCAGGCCGACCGCCGCGAGCACGGGAAAGTCCGCGGCCCGCAGGCCGGCCGTCGTGCGAAACGCAAGGGCCAGCCCGAGCAGCGCCGTGCACGAGGTGAGTCGCATGCCGACGAGTGTCATCAACGGCGACGACCTGCTGCCGTGGTCCAGCCCGATGAACACGAGCCCGAACATCACGCCGGCGACCACGGCCAGCAGGACCGGACGCCTGCCCGTACGACCGGACAGCTCCGGTCCGCTTGCCGCCACAACGCCGACCAATGCGAGCCCGATGCCGACTAGCTGGGCGGTGGTCGGCGACTCGCCCGAGGCGAACCCGACCACGACCGGGAGGACCGCGCCCATCGAGGCGATCGGCGATACGACGCCCATCGTTCCGGACGCGAGAGCCGTGTAGAAGCAGATCAGGCCAAGTCCCCCGGTCGCGCCTGCCATGATCCCCCATGGCAGCCAACCGATGTCGGCACCCCACGAGTGCGCAAGGGTGGCGGCAATGAGCACCGCGACGAGCCCGATCAGCTGCGAGCCGGCGAGAACGGCGACGGCGGGACGTCGACGACTCGCGACGCCCGCCAGAAAGTCCGCAGATCCCCAGGTCAGGCTAGACATGAGGGCGAGGAAGGCGGCCACCGACGGAGCCTAGTGGCGGAGCCGTCGGCCGCCGCGGCGTGTCCGACGGATCGGCTGGGAGTTCGCGACGTACTACCTCACGTTCGGCCAGCCACAAGCCGCAGGCGACGTCGGCTCGGGCCGTAGTATCGTGGCGCGGCGGCTCGACGGCGACCCGGTTGGCGGTCGCACGCCCCGCGGGGCGCGGGTGTAGTTCAATGGCAGAACATCAGCTTCCCAAGCTGACAATGCGGGTTCGATCCCCGTCACCCGCTCCACCACCGATAGTGACTACCCACCAGCCTTGGCCGGTGTCCCCGTCACAGGTGCCACCGAGGTCGGTCGCGGTGATCCGCGGTAGGTCGGACTCGAACGCAACCCGCTGGTAGTTGGTACCGAAGTTGGCGCCAGGTGCGGGCTGCTGAAGTACTGCGCGGTGGGATGCAGATGGGTGTCGCCATCGGACCAGCGCGGCTGGTGGCTCACCCCATCGAACCCCTGGTTGGTGGCGATGCACCCGGTCACCCGCACCAAGAACGAGAGGCTCGGTCCGAAGCAGCCGGCGTCATCACTGTCCGCGCCTTCCCGATCACAATGTGGTATCGACAACTCGTGTACGAGGCCTTCCCCTGGGTCGGCCGTATCCACTTACCACCGGCGAGTTGCCTCGCAAGTCCAACCTTCTCCATTTGGCAGCGAGGCGATCGGTCCCGGTACTACCATTTGGCCGGTTCATGCCTCGTTCTCACATCAGGAGATGCCATGCGACGGTTCATCCCAGCCGCTGCCGTTCTCGCGACCGCGGCGGCTGCGCTCGCGGCACCGACCATGGTCGGCGCAACAGCGACCACAGCCAAGACCAGCACGCCGCGCTGGGTCACCCATATCCAGCGCTACCCGGGCGGCATCTCGGGCGGCGTCCGGGCCATGTACGCCGCGCAGGGCCAGGGCGCCGCGTCGAAGGCCAGGGTCGTCTCTCAGGCTAAGGCTGGAGGCTTCGTCGCCGCTCCCCTCAGCAGCGGCCCGAACGTGCAGATGAACAACGACAGCAATCCGCCGCTGCCACAGAACGAGACGGCGGTCGATTATCGAGTCGACAAACCGCTTGTTGCGGTGGCCGCGGCCAACGACTACGTGTCCGGTGGCGTCGTGGTCATGCGGACGGCGGACGGCGGGCGGCACTGGGCGAGCACGCGCGTCATACCGCAGTTCGGGGGCACCGGTGACTTCTGCAGCGGCGGCGACCCCGGGGTCGCTTACAGCCGCCGGGATCACGCCTTCTATGTCTCCCAGCTGTGCTTCTTCCGAGCGCTTCCGTACTCCGAGGTCCAGGTCTACAAGTCCGTCGACAACGGCCGGACGTGGACACCCGGCCGGCTGGCGGCCCGCGCCGCCAGCAACTTCGACTACACCACCGGAACCGTCGACGAGTCGATCTTCAACGACAAGGAGCTGATCACGGTCGACAACCACCCGACCAGCCCTCACTACGGTCGGGTGTATGTCACCTATACGAAATTCCACCTAAAGCCGAACGGGTCGAGCGACTACTGTCCGATCCAACTCTCGTACACCGACGTCATTCCGACCTTCAACCCGACGCAGGCCACTTGGTCGCACACGCCGGTCCAGCCGGACAACCCCGGTGGTGACGGGACCGGATCATCAGCCAACCAGTTCAGCGACCCCGTGGTCGAGAAGAACGGCACGCTCGACATCGGGTTCGTCTCCGAGAACTGCAACGACTCGTTCGACCCGCACCTGCTGTTTCAGAAGTCGACCAACGGCGGGCAGAGCTTCCTGCCGCGGGCGGTGCAAATCGACAAGGCGGGGCAGTACGCCGATTTCCGGGACGCCGCCAAGGACGACACTCTACCGCCGACCCACTTTCGCGCCCCGAACACCACATCCTTGGCGTACAGCCCGCGCACTGGGACGCTCTTGTACGTCTACCAGAACAATGTCAACCGGCCGCGGTCGGCCGCCGATATCTCGTACCAGACGTCCTCCGACGGCGGTTTGCGCTGGTCTAACGCCAAGTTCCTCCCCACCGTCCGCGGCCACCCGGCACGCAACGACCAGTTCTTCCCGTGGGCTGCATCGGATGAGGCCGGGCGGTTCTACGTGATCTGGTTCGACCGTCGGGTCGACCCGGACAACGTGCGGATCAACACGTGGCAGGCAGTCTCGACCAATGACGCGGCGAGCTTCGGCAGCGCCAAGATCAGCACCAGGGACTGGGATCCCACGAAGGGGTTCTTCACCAGTGGCGCGTTCATCGGTGACTACAACGGGCTGGCTGCCAGCAACCAGGCCGTGTATCCGGTGTGGACCGACGGGCGCAACGACGCGATCCGCCAAACCGGAATCGGCGAGACCGACATCTTCACCAACGTCGAGATACGGTAGGCCGCCTCCCGTTCGATGTTCAATCGGTGTGGCCCGGCCGGGTGACCGGGCCACACCGATCAGCCGAGCTCCCGGTGTATGCCCACGCAGCCGAACGCGCCGGCACCCTGTAACAGCTGCGCGCCCACGACGACGAGCCGAGGGCCGAAACGGTGCGTCAGCCGACCGGCGAGGGGCGGCACCGCAAGCCCCAGCATCGTGGCACCGGCCACGACGGCGCCGGCGACGTCGACATCGAGCCCGACCGCTCGAGTGGCGTACACCAGGGCCAGCGGCAGGAAGAGCCCGGAGCCGAAGTTGTCGATGGCCAGGCCGGCGACCAGCGCAAACCTCGAACGGTCCAGCAGTGGCCACCCGGGACGCAGCATCGCGTCAGATTACCCAGCCGGAACCGCGCGAGGACCGGTCCGTCCGCTGTCGTGGTGGAGAACCCGTGGAGATCGTGGTGGAGAACCCGTGGAGATGCGCTGACTGCCGCGGCCGCAATCGATGGCGAGCGGCTCCAACAGCGCATTCCGCTGCCGCAGCCGGCCCAGAGGAGTAGCGTCCCAGAGCAACGACACAGGCCTGACAGCGGTTGAGGGAGCACTCATGTTCGTCCAGGTGATCCAGGGAAACGTCACCGACCCAGATCAGGTTCGGGCAGCGCTCGACAGATGGGTCCAGGAGCTGTCCCCGAACGCCGCGGGCTGGCTCGGCAGTACGGCCGGTGTCACCGGAGACGGCCGGTTCATCACGATCGCACGCTTCGAGTCCGCCGATGCGGCCCGGCAGAACAGCGGCCGGACCGAGCAGGGGGACTGGTGGGCCGAGACGTCCAAGCTGTTCACCGGCGAGGTCACCTTTCGTGACAGCACCGAGGTGGACCTCGACCTCAACGGCGATCCGAATGACGCCGGGTTCGTTCAGATCATCCAGGGTCGCGGCAGCGACCCCGAACGGGCGCGTGAGCTGATGGGACAGGACTCATCCGCCTGGGCCGATTTCCGACCGGACATCATCGGGAGCGTCGCGGCCGGACACGAAGGCGGTTCGTACACCGTGGCCCTGTACTTCACGTCCCAGGAGGCGGCTCGCGAGGGCGAACGAAAGGAGCCGCCTGCGGCGCTGAAGGCACAGATGGAGGAGATGGATGCCCTCAACGTCGGGGAGCCCGAGTTCTTCGACCTCGATCACCCCTGGCTGTACTCCCCTCGCAGCGGGGACGCCAGGAATTGAGACTCGCCCCCACGTGGACGGCCGGAATGAGCCGATCCCGCGGCGGATTCGCGTGGCCGCCGGGTCCGCAAGAAAGCCTGAACTCACCGTGCTGGTAGGCGTCGCGCGGATGGCTTTACCCTTTGATGGGAGGGGCCTCGGTGTGACCGAGCGTAACCGTTGAAACACGATCCATGGTCTGGCGGCAAAGCACTCTCACGGTCTACAGTCATCACGCCACGACAAAAGGACGGATACGACGATGCGCCGACGTTGGTTGAGATATTCCCCGGCTGTTTTCGCACTTGGGGTAACCGTTTCTGTGCTTTCCGTAGTCGGGACGTCGAATGCATCATCGGCGCCGAACGCGCCTCACCCCTCGGTGCACAAACCAACGGTCACCCAGGAGCCGATCACGCGGAACGGCTCGGTGACGCTGAATCAGCTGGCAGCGGCGCCTGCTTCTGCGCGCGGTCAAGGCGGTCCTGAGCTGGCACCAACCCATGAATTGGCGAAGGGCGAGGTGGGGCTGACCCCCGCCGCGAAGCTACCGCCGCCGACGGCGACACCCACTCGGGTCGTGGTCAACTTGGCACGGCAGGGCTTCTCCGGGCTGGACCACGCCGATCAACGCCTCGCAGGCGGAGGCAACCAGTTCAGTCTCGAACCGCCCGACCAGGGGTTGTGTGTCGGCGTGAGCGCCGGGACCAAGCATGTCGTCGAATCGGTCAACGACGCCCTCCAGGTGTTCGACGCGCAGGGAAACCTCGAGACGCCACCCGTCACGCTGTCCGCGTTCTTCGGCTTGGCTCCGACCTTCAACAGGACGACCAACAGATTTGGGCCGTTCGTCAGCGATCCCAAGTGCTATTTCGACCCGGGAACGAAGCGCTGGTTCCACACCGCGCTGATCTTGGGCCAAGACCCGAAGACGGGGGCGCTTACCCAACATGCATTCACCGTTCTCGCGGTCAGTCAGTCCAGCGACCCGCTGGGAACTTACTTCCTGTACCGGATCAATGCGCTCGACCTGAATCATCCGAACTGTCCATGCTTTGGTGACCAACCGCTGATCGGTGCGGACGCAAACGGTTTCTACGTGAGCACCGCTGAATACGAGCTGCTACCGGACTTTGGCGCCCACTTCAACGGTCCGCAGTTGTACGCATTGAACAAGCAAGCACTGGAGGCGGGCACCGCCGGCCGGGTGATCCATTACGCCAACCTCACCACACAGTCCGGCACACTTCAGCCGGCTACGTCGCCCGGCGGCCAGTACGCCACCG